>JAGBFX010000015.1 GCA_017936265.1 Bacteroidaceae bacterium
TCAAGTTGATAATGCTTGCTTTTTAGCAACCCGCGCGGCACAAACTATGTCTGTGCTACGCGCGACCATTTGCTGCAAGCATTATCGATTAATAAAATTAATTCCGCAGCACCCTGCAACAGACGGACAGGCTGTAATGCCAAAAGCGGCTCGACCGAAGAATGTCGCATGCGACTTGTAAGCAAAGAGCCGCCTGACTGCTTTTTCCGTGTGCCGGGCGTTTTGGTACTTTTGCGCAACAAAAGTACATGACAGAACGACAATAAAAAGAATACAAGAAAACAGGTCAATGGTAAGTGAATGATGGAATATAAGAACTACCATGTTTGGGCGGGTCGACCCCGCCCAAACATGGTAAACATTAAACATTGACAGCACTCGCTGGCCGCGACCCACGCGGCACGAATTACTCCCGTGCTTCGCGTGACCTATCGCTGCTCATGCTGTCGATGTTACAAGTAACATTTAACATTACACGTTAAACATTACACATTGACAGAACGCGACTCGCGTTACAAATCTTACTCCTCGAAGAAGTGCAGCATGTTGTACCACGCCATTTTCTTCTTTGCGGTCTCATTGCCACCACGCTCGGCGAGCCTGTACCAGCTGGCAGCCTTCGGCTCGTTCTTCTTTACGCCGCGTCCCTTCTCATAGCAGTAGCCTACGCGCTCCATGGCATCGGTGTGCCCTTGGTTTGCCGCGTGCAGATACCAGTTGAAGGCCTTTTTCTTGCTCTTCCTTACATATTTGCCGCTCTCGTAGTAGCATCCGAGTTTGTACTGTGCCTCGGGGTGCTCCTTCTCGGCAGCCTTTGTCAGGTATACTATTGTCTGGCGTTTGCGTAGCTGGCGCTTGCTGTAACCTGCCATGGAGTCTTCTTTCTCCATTATCGATGCCAATGCAAACAGTGCCGTGGGCTCGTTCTGCTCCGCTGCCTTGTTGTACCACTCGCGTCCCTTGATGCTGTCCTGCTCTACGCCTTTACCATTCATGTATATGTGACCCAGTATGGACTGTGATATCGCAGAACCTTTGTTGGCAGACATGGTATAGTAGTGTACTGCCAAAGAGTCATTCTTTGCAGTTCCTATTCCTCTCATGTAGCAGCTGGCAAGGTTGTGGAGCGCATTCTCTTCGCCCAGGTTTGCAGCCTTGCGGAAATTATGGAATGCGGCAAGACTGTCTTTATCTACACCATCTCCGTTAAGGTAGCATACTGCTGCGTTGTACATCGCAGGGGAGTAGCCAAGCGCGGCTGCCTCGTTGAACAGCTCGAAGGCTCTTTCATAATCCTTCTGAATGTATCGTGTGCGGCCGTCCTCGGTCAGCCTGAAACAGTGTGCAAGCAGTTCGGGAGTGTGTATGCCGATGATAGGCGTCACCTCCTCTCGCCTTATCTCTGCGAATCTCTCTTCCTCGGCTTCGTGTGTGGCGATGTTCCCGTTGTTGGCATAGAATGTACCGTCGGCATAACCTTCTACATCGACGGCTATCCTCTTGGTCTGTGTACTGTTGTACAGCTCAACCTCAATCCTGCCATCGTCTGTAACGGTAACGTCCGGAGCCCAGAGCAACGTGCGGCGGTAGTCGCGTGTGGTACTGTCGGGGCGCATGGTGCTGTAGTCGGGGGCATAGAACTCCTTGCTCTCGGTATAGCCATATACCATTGTATAGCGCGCCGTGGTGTAGCGGGCAAGTTCCGGCACTATACCTTTTGCCGTATCCTCATCGCTGTTCGGTATGAAACATGCAACATAGTTGGGGATACTGTTGTTGTTCATTTCGTACAGGCCTCCTGATACGTAGTCCTGGTACTGTATGGCGTCGGGAGCACTGTTCACATCTCCGTTTCTTGGGCCAATGCTCTTCTTTACAGTGAACGAGTCATAGAATGAAGAGTATGAGTAGTTGCCTCTCTGCTTCCTCTTGTTGTCGTAGTAGCCGTTGTATCTTGCAGCGTTGTCCGAATTGTAGTCTGTCTTGTGCGAGTAGTTCTCAACATCGTTCTTCTCATTCTTATCCCTTATCGTGATTGCGCTGAGGTTCCTGTTCTTGTACTCCCACATCTCGTGACGCTTACGCGTGTTCTCATCGGAACGTATGACAATCTCCTTGAAGTTTGTCATTCCCACAGGGTCTATCCCCCTGATGTAATCATAGTCAATTGCCGGGACAGAATCGGATGAGTATTCGCCGTCAACGACAATGCTCTGTATCCAGTAGCACCAGTTGAAGTTATGGCGCCAGAAGGCACTGCGCAGAATGTCGTATGCGCTCAACGTGTGGTTGAATGCCGGGTCTGTGATTCTCATCGGCGATTGTATTGAGCTACCTATTCTGTACGGGTTGTATGAACCGTCGGTTATGCCTGTATGGTCGTTTGTCCCGATGCCGACAATATAGCTGTTGCCCATAGCCCATATGTCAAAGCTGGATAGTCCCGGGCTGTCACTGAGAGAAGGTGCTCCCCAGGCCTGGTCGGCGCTTCTGTTTCCGCCATAGCTGGTGGGGCGCCATGTGGCTTTCCTGTTAAGGTATGTCACATCCTGGGCATACTCCCACTCATCGAGGAAGTCGAGCCTCATCTCGCTGCGTGGCGGGCGATAGAATGCATCTTTTTTCCTCTTTGAGATGACCTCTACGTTTGACAGAAGGTACTCGAACGGGTTTATCTTTATCATCTCCTCGTTATGCTCCTTCAGCTCCTCGGCTGTCATGGCGTGACCAACGTTCCTCTCCCAATAGTGGTAGAGGCGCATCTCGGGCGAGAAGTAGCGGTCGAGAACGAAGGCAAACAGACTGTCACGCGGGTTGCTGTATGTGTTTGTCGCCGGTGTAAGCTTGGCAACGCGCTTGCCGAAGAATTCGCCTGTCTGTATGCGGAACTCGCCGTTGGCATCGGTCGTGAAGTAATACTTCGTGAGCATGCTGTCGCTGTATGTTATGTCAAAATTCACTTTGATGTTCGGCTTGTTGGTGACAATCATCTTGTCCAGGAATCCAATCTTACGGTTCGGTACCTTCTTTACAAAACGTCCCTTTACCGTAATGCCTTTTTCTATTGGCTGTGTGAGCTTTGCATCCTTGCGGCTCAGCTTGTTCCAATCGTACGATGTCCAGCCGTGTGTGAGCATGACAAGGTCGAGCTCGGTGGCGCGGTCGGCATTGGCGGGGTCGAAATATCGTGCCGCGTCGGGGATATATCCCTTGACCTCGCTTCCCAGCAGCATATATGTGTAGATGTTGTACGAATAGGATGTCTCCTGCCGGTGGTCGGCATCACTGACCGATACCGAGAAACTTCCATTTTCAATGGGCTTGCCGTCCTCGCGTCCAATGCTTAATGATATCTTCTCATAGGGTTCTACGGTGAGGGAATCAATGCTGCCTCTGCTGCTTGTGACAGTGAGACGAGCGCTCTCATGGTCCTCGGCAAGAGCCTTTTCGTATGTAACGAAGAACATCCTCTCGGCAAGCGGTATGCTGTCGCTTACAAAAAGCACCACGCGGTTCACTCCTTCATTCAGGCTGTTCTTGTCGACTGCGAAGGTCATCTCCCTGTCGGTTGACGGGTAGCTCTCATAGAAGAGAGTCTTTCCCCTGTAGAGGATGGCGCAGCCTATCTTCGAGTCAAGGACGAGATTGTTCTTTACGTTTATGATAATGTCGCCGGATGTTTCGCCTACGCGTATGACAGCGCCCTCATCCTCAACATCGGGCAAGCTGAATTTCATCTTCTTCTTGCCGTCCATCATTATGGCGGTATATTTTACGTCGGCCTGGGGAGTGAATGTGAACGTTCCCATTCCCATGTGTGACGGTGTGGTGCTCAGCAGTTCCTTGCCGTCGGCAAGGAGTGTTATGCTGCGGCTGCTGTTGATGCCGTCAGCTCCGAATACCTCGAATGCGACGCGGCTCTCGACGCCGTCGACAAGGTGTCCGCTTTCGGGGAAGAACTTGAGGTCGGCTTTCGGCAGTCGGGCGCTTATCCATTCGACCTCTCTCTCAAGACCTTGGCGTGAACTGTCCTGCTCGACGTCAATGAGGAAGCCTCTGCGGCGGTCGAGCATGTTCTTGAAGTCCCAGTTGTCGGCGTGTACCTTGTCGAATACCGGGAATACTCTGCTGAACACAGCCTCTTTTCCGCGGTTGAGCATGTAGCGTGTGTATGCACGCACCTCGTAATAGCCTGAAAGCAGCAGCTGGTTCAGCTCGAACATGCCGTAGCATGTGCCGTCCTCACCGATCCTGTACTTGTTGGTGCGTACCACATATCCCTCGGGAGCAACCAGCTCCACATACAGCACGCGGCTCATCTCGGTCGCGGTGCCGTCCACGCCACTCATGACATATGCCTTGAACCACATGCTTTCGCCAAGGTAGTAGGCGCTGTTGTCGAAGTGTAGGTATACGCGCTCCTCGGGGAAGAGACTCTGCTTTACCGCTGTGCGTACAATGAGGTTGTCAAGAGGGTCACGCTCAATCTTGTCCTCGGTATTCTCTGTCTGTGCCGTAGCCTGTTGCCATAGTGACATCAGTACTATGGTAAATGCAAGTTGTATAATCCTTTTCATCATTCTTGTCAGTTGATAGGTGTTGAACCGGCCATCATGGTATGGCTGCTGTTGTCATCAATGCGTGTCTCTCCGAAATTCAGTATCATGTGTGCATCGTATATGGTGCATATCTCTTTCCCGTTTTTCATCGTAGCCTGCCATTTCTTTGCAAGGATATATTCCGTGACTGCTCTGGTTGCGATACTCTTGCACTCCTCGATGTAGCCGTCGGCACCGCCTGATATCGAGAGGTTGCACCCCATTGGGGTTATGCTGTGTGCATCGCCGTTCTTGTCGACAATGAACTGTACCTTAACGCTGCATCTCCTTACGTTCATCCCGCGGAGCGTGTTGCCAAGCCCGCTGCCCTCGATATCAATGTATTCGCAATAACTCTCGGTGGCATGCTCCTCAAATTTCTCGGCAAGCCTTATAGCCTGTGCACTGAGCGGGACCTCCTTTATCGGCTCTATCTCCTTGGGTGCAGAGGGCTTTCGGGCAGGCTGCATATGCAAGGGCAGGGGAGTGCTCTCCAATGTTGCCGGTGCATGCATGTGTGCCTCCTCCGTTACGCTCTCATCTGCGGCCGGCAATGCTCTTTTCTCGATGATGCTGTATACATATTCAGGCTCGGCGAATATGAAGAGGAAAAGAAGTGCCATAGGGGCGAACGAGAGTGCCTTGCCTTTGTTCATCCGGCCCGAGGGCTTGCGTGCCATCATAATTATTCTTCTCCTCACGCTGCTCTGGTTGAAGTTGTTGGCAAGGTTGAATGCTGTATCGCCCACAGCCTTCCTCAACAGCAAAAGCTGATAGGCGCGTGTGTCGCCATGCTCTCTGAGCACATGCCTGTCGGCTTCGTATTCGTGTATCTCTTTCATGTCGTTGGCAAGCATGTAGGCAAACGGGTTGAACCACTGGAGCGACTTCACAATGCTCAGCAGAAGCATGTCCCATGAGTGTCTGTTGCGGAAATGGCCCTCCTCGTGCAGCAGAATCTCCCAACCGCACTCTTCATAGTCGCTCTGCGACATTACCACATGTCCGAACCAGCTGAACGGCGCCGTCTCCCCTGTGTGGCAGTGAAGCGTCATGCCGTTAAACTTTCTGCCGTGTGCCGTTCCGCGTCTTATGCCCGTTACAATCCTTGCTATCTCAACAATGCGCAGTACAATGGTTACGGCAACACCTATTATATATACTATGAAGAGTGTCTCAATTGTAAAGAGGTCTCGCCGGTTGAATCCCTCTTCGGCGGCCCCGACTACGGTTTTTCCTTGAGGTGCCTGCATCTCCCCGTTTGCCACGGTGTTGCCTGTTGCATCAATGAACTTCACAATCTCCACCTCGACAGGGTATGTGACCGTTACTGTCGGCAGTATTGCCGACATTGCGATAATCCCTATGAGGAGCCAACGATTGAATGTAGCGAAGGTCTCTCTGCGCAACAACAGCGCAAAGGGAATGTAAAGCAGCGCAAGGCATAACGCCCACTTGAGTATGTAAATAAGAATTGTTGCCATAATCTCTTAATCGTTCTTGTTGTTTATCCTTATACGGAATGAGCATTCGGTATCTATCTCCTTGCCGTTGTATCTGCCGGGGGTCCATCTGGGCATTTCCTTTGTAATTCTTTTGATCTCATCCCAAACATATTTCTCAATCCTGTACCATGGTTCCATTCCCTCGTAAGCGAATGTCGGTTCGTGCATCTCAATGTGCATGAACTTTGCCTTGCCGTCCTTCCCGATGAGAAGGTTTACATTGACAATTCCTTTGATTTTATTCCTGCGCAGCACCTTGTTGTATCTGAAATTTTCGGTATAGTATTCTTTTAGCGCTGTTGTTCCGCCAGGGTAGACCGGGTCACTCTCTTCTATCTCAATACCCGATGTGTCAATGTTTATTTCTATGCATATATCTTTCTCCCCTCCTGCGAGTCCGCTGAACTGCCTGCCGTTGAGCTCGCCGGCTATCTGCTGTACGTTATTACCCAACTGTTTGTTGGCCTTGTACAATCCCTGTTTCCATTCGCTCATGTATCTTGGCGCCTGGAATCGCGGCTTGAACATCATGCTGTGCTGCGTGGAGCCGTTTCCTTTTGTTCCCCAGAATATATTGCCTGCATGGCCGGTGTCGAGAATTGTGCCGGTGGAGTCAATCCTCAGGCTTATGAATGTACTGCAATCGTACTTGTACAGCATTATCTTGGTCTCATCTGTAATAAGTCCTGTGATGAATGATATCAACCCGGCATCCGCTTCTCTTTTTTCTATAATATGGTTGTGCCTGGGCTTCCAGATGATTCCGCATTCGCTCTTGCCCGGCTTCCATTTAAGACTCCTTATTGCGCCTTTGCTACTCTCTTTCAGGAGTTTCTCGGCTGTCTTCATAGAGTACCGGTCACAGTTGCCCGACGGCAATGTCCTGCATTTCTTTATTTTTATCTTCGTGACAATGCTGTCATCATCGGCATAAACCTTTGCTGTGACATATGACTCGGAGAAGAAATCGTTGAAATTGAGATTGCTGCCATAGATTGCGGGCGTGTCATCGAGGAACGCTTCAATGATACGTGTCTTGTCATTTGAACCGCTCTCCTGAGCCTGCATGGTGCCGATTGCCATGGCGCAGACAACCAATGCCGTTATGCATCTTGCTATTCTCATGGTTACTTGTTGTTCTCCTTTATAATCTCAATGAGTTCCCTTATCTCGCTCTCGCTCAGCTTCTCTTTCTCTACAAAGAATTTCACGAGCGATGAACCCGAACCGCCGAAGAACGACTCCTTTACATCCTTCATTACCTGGTTGGTATAGTTCTCCTTGCTTATGAGCGGGTAGTAGGTATGTGTCTTGCCGCTCAGCTTGCGGAACTCGACAAACCCTTTGTTCAGGAGAATCTTCAGGAACGTCGACACTGTGGTGTATGCGGGCTTCGGGTCGGGGTAGTGCGCAATTATGTCGTGTATACATCCTCCCTCTGGCATCTCCCACAAGGCGTTCATTACCTGCATCTCGGCTTTTGTAAGTGTATCACTCTTTTTCATATACAGTTCTGCTTCTGTTAATTCTCCAATGTAACTTCCTCTTTGATATGCTTGAACTCCTTCCATCCAGGGGCATTCCTGTATGCCTCTAATGAGCCTTTAGGAACAACCAGCACAGTTCTCTCCTGCAATGGCAGTACGTAACCATTGCGAGGCAAATTCAGTTTGAATGCATCCTTGCCGACAGTTGGCGGCACCACGGCATTGCACTCAATGACACGCAGTGCCTTGCAGTTCTCGAATGCATTTGCCTCAATCTCCTCCAGAGTCTCAGGCAGAGCCACAGATGCAAGGAGCTCATGTCCGCGGAATGCATTTCTGCCGATTCTCTTTGCTTTAAGGGATACATATCCGTTTCCTGTATAACAATGGTCAATACCCCAACCGTCAATAACTGTTCTGCTTTTCTTCTCAATAAGGACAGAACCATTGCAGTAATAGGTGTAGTTGTCATTGTCAAGACGTACCTTCTCTAATTTGCGGCATCCACTGAAAATGCCGCCATATCCGCTTTCTCCAATCTCTTTAAGCGATGCCGGAAGAGTGGCTTGTTTCAGCTCTCTGCAATGACTGAAGGCTTCTATGCCAATCTTTTCCACGCCTTCCTCAACTGTTACGCTCTCTATTCCGCTTGCCCAGAATGCGCTACTCTCAATTTCCTTGACATTCCCAGGGATTACGATATGCTTCAGGTTGCGGCAATTGGCAAACGCGTACTCTTCAATGAGCTCAACTGAAGATGGAATGTCAACATTCTCTATCAGACATCCGGTGTAAGCATCACAGCCTATACTCTTTACGCCTTTGGGGATGTAAGTCTTGGCACAGCCGACAATCAGTTTGTCTGTCTCGCTCTCAATTATGGCATTGCATCCTTTGCGGCTGTCATATACCTTGTTACCTTTTTTTACCTTGATTTCTTTCAGCAGATTACAGCCTCTGAAGGCACGCTCGCTGATTTCGGTAACTGAGGCCGGAATGACAATACGTTCTATTGAGGTACCATTGAATGCTGAACCTCCGATGCTTTTCACACCTTCGGAGAGTGTGATTGCTTTCAGACTTGTGCATCCTGCAAATGCCTGAGACTCAAGAGTCTCTACACTCTTGGGGATTGTTATTTCAAATGGTGTGACATGCCCGGGTATTCCAGAACCGCTGACAAACGCACCATTGGCAATAGCCTTGATATCTTCGGGGATTACGGTACTTCTGCAACCTACATACAGAGTGTTGGTCTTTGTCTTTATAATTGCGTTACATCCTCCTCGGCTGTCAAAATACTCATTCTTCTCATCTACTGCCAGATATTCCAGCGATGGCATGGCGTGGAATGAGAAATTGCTGAATTCCTTGACATTCTCAGGAATTGTAAGGCTCTTGAAGTTGGGGCAACAGGCAAAAGCGTCATGCCCAATGGATACGATTGTTGACGGCATAACAACGGACTGCAACTCGTCGTTATGTCTGAAGGCCTTTTCGCCGATTGCGGTAACGGTATACTCTTTGCCATTGTAGCTGACCTTCTCGGGTACATTGACAATGCCTTTGTAGAACTTCACGTACACATTCTCGGGCTTTTCATCGCTGTTGAATGTAACCTCGCAGGTGAAATCGGTTTCCGATGTAATGTTGTAGCAGATGCCATCAACAATAAAGTCATGTGCCAATGTACTGCATGGCAGCAGCAGAGCAAGCATGTAAACTAAAATACTCCTTTTCATATTATGTCACTTTATATGTTTGTTAATCAGTTCTGCACTTCTCACATGACAAATATAAAACGAAGTTTTTAGAAATCTAAACTTTTAGTAATTAAAAATCTGCTTTGGCAAAAGATTTAACCTTTATTATTAGTAATTCGGTGGAGTAGGGCAAAAACAAATTAAAAAGGCCATTGCGTTTTTGCAATGACCTTTTTAATATATATGCAGTATTGATTGTTACTTGCAGCGGTTCTCGACCTTGAAGTTTGTAACCTTGCTCTTGAAGTTACCAGCCTTCTCAAGCGGGAACACGAGTGTGCGCACGTAGTACATCTTGTCCTTGCCGCCCTCGTTGTGGTAGAGTGTCTGCTTGTCGAGTGTCTCAACGAGCTTGCCGTTAACGAAGAGCTTTGTAACCTGCTGGTTACCGCTGATTGTAACGTGTGCCTTCTCGCCTGGGAAGAAGCTGTAGTTGAATGTCATGAGGTAGCCGTCGCGTGAGAAACCGAGCTTGCCGCTGACGGGGTCTGCAAGGTAGAACACTGCATCGCGTGAGCTTGTCAATACTGTGCCAGGGCACTCCTTTGCAGCCTCGATGTCGAATGATACGCTGTACTCGTAACCTACCTCTCTGATGCCTGTCTCTTTTACAAGATTTGCAGCAGGCTTGAGTGCGGGAACCTCAACGAGTGTTCTCTTCTCGCCGCTGAAACGGCCTGCGATGTTGAGGCCGGGAGCGTCGCTCAGTGCAAGGCGTGCCTTGTCGAACTCTTCATAAGATACGGTTGGCTTTGCGCCGGTCCACATCTTCACTGCCATAGTCTGCATAGCAGGGAATACGCGGTAGTGGATATCCTTGCAGCTGATACCGTTGCCTGCATGGTCGTTCCAAACTGCGAATGAACCGCCCTTGATCTGCGGGTGCTTCTCCTCGAAGGTCTGGTTGCCGATTACGGCCGGTGTCCAGCTGTTGTAGAGGTAGTTGCAGTTGAGGTAGTCATAATAGTAACCTGCGGCAGGTACGATATATGTGAAGCCGTCGGGGATGCTGATTACGTCGTAACCGAGAGCCATCATCTCCTTTGGATCGGCATAGCCGTTGTACCACTCATACATGAGCACGTTGTCAACCTTTACAGGTGTGTTGCCCTTTGCGTGTGTGAGTGCACCCCAAGCGCAAGCCTGCTTGCCGTACTTCTCGGCTGTGCGGATGCAGAAGTCGGTGAAGTAACGGAACTTCTCAACGACTGCTGTGTCACGGTTAGAGTACTCATCGGTACCTACATGGAAACGTGGGCCGCGGAACACTGGCTCATCGCCGCTGAGGTACTCCATGAAGAGTGAGTCGATGAATGTGTATGTGTTAGGGTTGAAGAGGTCGAGGTGGTCAAGACCGTAATCCTTGCTGCCGAGCTCGGGACGGTAGTGAACGAATGCCAATGAGTGAGCGGGAACGTCTATCTCAGGTATAATCTCGACGCCAACGCGCTCTGCATGCTTCTGAAGCTCTATGAACTCCTTCTTTGTGTAGTAGCCGTCGCGTGATGTGAGGCCGGGGAAGAAGTCGCTCTCAAGACGGAAACCTGACGGAGTCTTTGCCCAGTCGTGGTTGAAGTACTGTTTGAAAGCGTTGTCGTTCAAGTGGATGTGGAATGTGTTCATCTTGTAGTATGCCATGAAGTCAACATACTCGTGCAGGAAACTGATGGGGATGAACTTACGGCCGCAGTCGAGCATGAAACTACGCATCTCATAGTCGGGGTAGTCAACGATGTTACCCTTTGGAAGAGCATTCGCGTTCTGCTCTGCAATCTGCAACAGTGTTCGTGTTGCCCACATGGCACCGCGTGCTGTCGTAGCAGTGATGTCTACCTTGTTGCCGATGTTGATTATATAACCCTCGTTACCGAGCTTCTTGTTCTTCTTGATTGCGAAAACAATGTCGCCCTTTGCAGACTTGCCTTCTACTACCTGAAGCTCAACGCCTGTCATTTTCTTGTAGTCGCCAGCGAACTGCTTTGCAACTTCGGCAATCTCGGCATTGCCTTTGGGATAGACAATCTTTGTCTCTGATGAAATCTGGAACTCGCCTGTTGCGCCCTTCCACTCGCGGAGCTCAGGGATAACGAAAGGCTTTTTGTTCTTGTCGGCCGCAGATGCGTTTGCCACAAAAGCGAAGCAGATAACTGCCAGCAGGAATAAAATTCTGTTCTTCATAAAATTATAGTTTGATGTTAATGGAATTTTCTTCAATCGTCCATTTTGCAAATATAAGTTTTTCTATTGGTATAAAATGTGTTATTGGCTCTTAATTTTAATTAATTCAGGAATTGGCCTCATTCTCTGCTCCTCAGTTCCCAAAAAGCGACTGCCGCGGCTGCCGCCACATTGAGCGAATCGACATTGTGCGACATCGGAATCTTTACGGTGTGGTCGGCTGCCGATATTGTTTCTGCGGGCAACCCTTCGCCTTCGGTACCCATAATTATCGCAAGGCGGGGTATGGTTGTCAGCAACGGGTCGGCAATAGAGATTGACTCTTCGCTCAATGCCATGGCTGCTGTAGTGAAACCGAGTTCTTTCAGTTTGCTGACGCCTCCGTCAAGCCATGTCCAGGGTACAAGAAAGACCGAGCCCATCGAAACACGTATCGAGCGGCGGTTCAACGGGTCGCATGAGTTGCGCGTCAGAAGCACGGCGTCAATGCCGAGTGCAGCCGCACTGCGGAAGATTGCCCCGATGTTGGTTGTGTCGACTACGCCCTCTATGACAACAATGCGGCGGGCATTGCGGCATATTTCCTCAATGTCAGGCTCTGCGGGGCGCTCCATGGCGCAGAGTACTCCGCGTGTCAGGGTGTATCCTGTAAGGCTTGCAAGCAACTGACGCTCGCCTGTGTATACAGGGATTTCTCCGCACCGCGCGATTATATCGGCGGCGTCTCCCCCGATGTGCTTTTCCTCGCACAGCAATGCGAGTGGCCTGTATCCCGACTTCAGTGCCACATTGATGACTTTGGGGCTCTCGGCAATGAAAATTCCCTGCTCTTTGTCGTGCTCCTTGCGCAGTTGCGCCTCGGTAAGTGTGCTGAAAATCTCCACGCCGGGGTGGGTAAGTGATGTAATCTCTATTATTGCCATTGCTCGGTTTTATATCGCGAAGATAGGCATATTGTCTCCCGATAGCAAACTCTTGCATCTCCTTTTTGTCAAAAAGGGTATTTAAAATGCTTCTTGTTCCGAAAATTTGCTATCTTCGCATATCTCAAAGATTCTTTTGATGGATTACAAGACTATTTTAGAGAATATACACGCCTCGGTCCAGCCATATTCATGCGTCGGCAAGGTCGCCGATTATATTCCTGAACTGGCGAAGGTAAACCCCGACAAGTTCGGCATCTGCCTCAATACAATTGACGGCGGAGTCCATTCAATAGGCGATTCAGGCGAGCGTTTCTCGATACAAAGTATATCGAAGGTGTTTGCTCTTGCAATGGCGCTCTCAATCAAGGGCGAGGCATTGTGGTCGCGTGTAGGCAAGGAACCTTCGGGCACGGCGTTCAATTCGTTGATACAGCTCGAGGTGGAGCATGGTATCCCCCGCAACCCCTTCATCAATGCCGGGGCTATGGTGGTTGCGGATATCCTGCTTACATCATTTGACAACTCCGCCGAGAGGTATCTTGAGTTCGTGCGCGCGCTCTGCGGCAAAGATGACATCTGCTACAATGAGCAGGTGGCGCGTTCCGAGCGCGAGACAGCATATCTCAACGCGGCTATTGCCAATCTGCTCAAATACCATAAGAATATTGATTGTGATGTGGAAGAGGTCCTCAGGCTCTATTTCCTCACATGCTCGCTCGAGATGAACTGCCACGAACTGGCGAAGGCTTTCCTCGCGTTCGCCAACCATGCCGAACCGTTCAGTTACGCGGGCATCGAACTTACCCGTTCACAGATAAAGCGCATGAATGCCATTATGCAGACATGTGGTTTCTACGATGAGGCGGGCGAGTTCTCATACCTTGTGGGGTTGCCTGGAAAGAGTGGTGTGGGAGGCGGCATAGCCGCTATCTGTCCCATGCGCTATTCGGTGGCGGTGTGGAGCCCAAGGCTGAACAGCAAGGGTAACTCGGTAATGGGCATGAAGGCGCTCGAGGAGCTGACGACAATAACCAGCGAGTCTATTTTCTAACAATGGTACAACGTCAACAAAACAATGCCCATGAGTGTTCTTGTAACAAGTAATAAACAGGTTCTGAATACTAACCATAACAAAAACTTATACTTATGAATTTTCTAAAAAGATTTAGCGTGCTTTCTGTCATGATGCTCGTGGCAGTGGCGATGATGGCTCAGGAGTTGCCAAAGGTGTATATCCTTGCAACAGGTGGAACAATTGCAGGCTCAGGCTCTTCGGCTACAAAGAGCAACTACTCGGCAGGTCAGGTGGCAATAGGTACACTGCTCGATGCAGTTCCGGCAATCAATGATGTTGCGTATGTCGAGGGCGAGCAGGTTGTCAACATCGGCTCACAGGATATGAGCGATGAGGTATGGCTGGTGCTTGCGAAGAGAGTGAATGAGCTTCTTGCACGTGCCGATGTGAACGGCGTGGTAATCACTCACGGAACCGATACTATGGAAGAGACGGCTTTCTTCCTCAGTCTTGTTGTCAAGAGCGACAAGCCTGTTGTGCTTGTAGGTGCGATGCGTCCTTCTACAGCTATCAGCGCTGACGGTCCTGCAAACCTCTATAATGCAGTGGTTACTGCTGCGTCAAAGGCTTCACTTGACCGTGGCGTGCTCGTTTGCATGAACGGCAAGGTTTATGGTGCCGCAGATGTGACAAAGACCAACACTACAAGTGTAGAGACTTTCCAGGCTCCGAATGCAGGTCCTCTCGGCTACGTCCACAATGGCGAGGTACGCTACTTCCGTCCGGCTGCAAAGCAGACCGATGCTCCTTATTTCAATATTGACGGTCTCAAGGCTCTGCCGAAGGTAGGTATTGCCTACGGCTACTCGAATGTGGAGGGCGATGTAGTGAAGATGATGATAAAGAAGGACTACAAAGGTATTGTCTATGCGGGTGTGGGTAACGGAAACATCCACAAGAATGTGTTCCCCGAGCTTGAGAAGGCACGTAAGGACGGTATAATCGTTGTGCGTTCAAGCCGTGTTCCCACCGGTGCTACAACACTTGACGCCGAGGTCGATGACAACAAGTATGAATTCGTAGCTTCATGGGGCCTCAATCCTCAGAAGGCGCGCATCCTTCTTATGCTTGCCCTTACAAAGACCGATGACTGGAAAACCATTCAGAAATATTTCAATAACTATTAATGACAATCAACTATGAAGATGAGAAACACTCTGTTAGCGCTCTTGCTTCTTGTGGCAAGTTACGCTTCGGCCCAGGTTACATCGCGCAATGCGCAGGTTCCTGCCAATGAGAAGTCGCTCTATGAGCGTATATCAAAGATAGAGAAACAGAATGACTGGTTCAACCTCTACATGAACATGCATGGGGCTTTTGATGCAAAGTTCAACCAGGACGGCCGCAACGGATTGAGTCAGGGCGCGTTCAATATGCGTCAGTTACGTATCGAGGCTAAAGGCCGCGTGAATGACTGGCTCTCATACCGTTGGCGCCAGCGTCTGAACCGCGACAATAATGGCAATGGCATGGTCGACAATCTGCCGAACTCCATTGACCTTGCATATATCGGTGTCCAGCTCAATGAAAAGTTCTCGCTGACAGCGGGTAAGCAGTGTGCCGCATACGGTGGCTTCGAGTTCGATGCGAACCCCATCGAAATCTACCAGTACAGTGAGATTATCAACAACATGAGTAACTTCATGACCGGTGTTACCCTTACATATGACATGACTCCAACCCAGCAGTGGCAGCTGCAGATTCTCGACAGCCGCAACAACTCGCAGGAGGATACTTATGGCGCAGGTCTTGAGGAGAGCCGTCTGCCGCTTGTGTATACCCTCAACTGGAATGCTAACATGTTCGACAACGCATGGCAGACACGCTGGTCGGCTTCAATTATGGAGGAGACCCACGGAAAGTACATGTATTACTTTGCTCTCGGTAACCAGTTCAACTTCTCGGAGCGCTGCAACATGTATGTCGACCTCATGAGTTCTTTCGAACAGGTCGACCGCAAGGGCATCATGACAAATATCTTCGGTGGCCAGGCCAATTTCGGTGGTCACAACATGTACAATGCAATGTATAACTCTCTTGTGGCGAAGTTCAACTACCGCATAAAGCCAAAATGGAACGTATTTGTGAAGGGTATGCTTGAGTCGGCAGGTATATATAAGGAGAGCGACAATGTAGCCGAGGGCAACTACCGCACATCACTCGGTTATGTAGCAGGTGTAGAGTACTATCCGATGGATACCAATCTCCATTTCTTCCTTACTTATGTAGGACAGAACAACTTCTTTACCGAGAGGGCGAAGGCTATCGGCAAGAGTGACTATTGCACCCAGAGAGTATCATTGGGATTCATTTACCAGTTGCCGCTCTTCTGATTAGGGAGCGTCACGTTGAATGTAACTGATGATGGTACTCTTGCAGTTGCTGATTGTGCTCATATGCATAATCATCGGTGCACGCCTTGGCGGTATCGGTCTTGGCGTGATGGGTGGTCTTGGTGTTGCCCTGTTGACATTTGTATTCGGGCTTCAGCCGGGCGAACTGCCCATTGATGTGATGATGATGATTGCTGCAGTTATCTCCGCGGCAGCCTGCATGCAGGCTGCCGGCGGTCTTGACTATATGGTCAAGGTTGCCGAGAAGATTCTGCGCTCTAATCCGCAGTATGTGACAATTCTCGCTCCGCTGGTAACATATGCCTTTACGTTTCTTGCAGGTACCGGTCACGTGGCCTATTCGGTGTTGCCTGTGATTGCTGAGGTGGCGAACGAGACAAAGATACGTCCCGAGCGTCCGCTGGGCATCGCTGTCATTGCATCGCAGCAGGCCATTACGGCTTCTCCGATCTCTGCGGCTACAGTAGCCCTGCTCGGTTTGCTCGCGGGCTTTGACATTACGCTTTTCGATATTCTAAAAATCAGTATCCCCGCTACGCTTGTGGGTGTCCTTGTAGGTGCCTTCTTCTCTATGAGAGTGGGCAAGAACCTCGTTGATGACCCGGAATACCAGCGTCGTCTGCAGGCAGGAGAGCTTGATACGAACCATGTGGAGCTGAAAGGTGCCGAGAACAAGTTCAAAGCATGCGCTTCGGTGGCTCTTTTCATCGGTGCTACGTTGCTCATTGTGCTCTTCGGCTCGATTCCTTCGCTGCGTCCTTCGTTCGACGGTGTACAGGTAGGCATGCCGCTGATTATTGAGATGCTCATGCTCTCAACTGCTGCCGTTATACTTGTCGTCACACGCACGAACGGTCTCAAGGCGGCCCAGGGGAGCGTCTTCTCGGCCGGTATGCAGGCTGTGGTGGCAATATTCGGTATCGCATGGATGGGCGATACATTCATCAGCGGAAATATCGTGGAACTGAAAGGCGCCATCGAGGGTGTTGTCACCGAGATGCCATGGCTCTTCGGAATAGCCCTCTTCGTGATGTCTATCCTGCTATACAGTCAGGCTGCAACAGTGCGTGCCATTGTGCCGCTTGGCGTTGCGCTTAGCATATCTCCGATGATGCTCATTGCCCTGTTCCCCGCAGTGAACGGCTATTTCTTCATCCCTAACTATCCGACACTGGTTGCCGCAATTAATTTCGACCGTACAGGTACGACAGGAATAGGCAAGTGGGTGCTGAACCACTCGTTCATGATGCCCGGACTTGTTGCTACGGCAGTTGCGATAGGAACAGGATTGCTGTTGATACAAATCTACTGATCAAACGACAATGGCGGCACATGCCGCCATTGTCGTTTGATTGGCAGTATGCCTTATTTTGAAGAATCTGCTGCCTTTTTCTCACTTCTTACTATCTTCGCAGACAAAAAGTAAATATTATGATATTCTTCACTTCGGGAAACATTCTGTTCATAGGCTCCATACTCATATTCTGCAGTATACTCATAACAAAGGCCGGTGGACGCTTCGGCATGCCGACCCTTTTGCTTTTCCTTGTAGCCGGAATGCTCTTCGGGCAGGATGGTCTTGGAATACAGTTCGACAACGTGGGGCAGGCACAGTTTGTCGGTATGGTAGCGTTGTGCGTCATTCTCTTCACCGGCGGCGTCGAGACCAAGATAAGCGATATAAAACCTGTGTTAGGTCCCGGACTGACGCTCTCTACTGTGGGAGTGCTACTGACAACGCTATTTACAGGTGCATTCATTTTCGGTATATCGGAATGGGAGTTGTTTTCTTTCCAATTGCCGCTGGTTACCTGTTTCCTGCTTGCCGCGACAATGTCATCTACCGACTCGGCAACGGTGTTCAATATCCTTCGCGGAAAGAACATGAGGCTGAAGAATAATCTGCAACCGATGCTCGAACTTGAGAGCGGAAGCAATGACCCTATGGCATATATACTTACAATCGTGCTTATACAGCTGGCGCTTACCATAGGGGATGCCGAACTCTCGACGTTGAATGCTCCCGAACTCATTGTCAGTTCATTGACGGTTCTGGTGCAGCAGTTCGCTGCCGGAGCTATGATTGGTGCCGGTGCGGGTTTTGCGACATTATGGTGCATGAAGAAGGTGAACCTCAATAATATACCGCTCTATTCGATAATGCTGATGAGCATTGTCTTCTTTACCTTCGCGATGACCGACATGCTTGGCGGAAACGGATATCTTGCAGTGTATATTACCGGTATCATTGTCGGCAATAACAAGATGAAGAACCGCAAACAGGTGGTGGCATTCTTTGACGGACTTACATGGATTATGCAGATAGGCATGTTCCTTCTGCTCGGTCTGCTTGTCAACCCGGGCGAAATGTGGAAGACGGCTGTTGCCGCGCTCCTAATCGGTGTCTTCATGATAGTTGTCGCACGTCCGTTGAGTGTCTTTATCTCGCTCTTGCCGTTCAAGAACATCACTCTTGCCTCACGTACATTCATATCGTGGGTGGGTC
This sequence comes from Bacteroidaceae bacterium, assembly GCA_017936265.1. Taxonomy (GTDB): domain Bacteria; phylum Bacteroidota; class Bacteroidia; order Bacteroidales; family Bacteroidaceae; genus HGM04593. The sequence continues at coordinate 18,393 of JAGBFX010000015.1, forward strand.
TCCGAGGTGCTGTGCCTATCATTTTCGCCATGTATCCTGTTGTAGAGAATGTACCTGGCAGTAACGATATATTCAATATCGTATTCTTTATAACATTGCTTTCAATGGTCGTGCAGGGTGGAACAATCGCTATGGCTGCAAGCAAGATGAATCTTCTGTTGCCTCCCGAGGCAAAGAGCCATTTTGATGTTGAACTGCCTGATGAGGCAGGAGAACTGAGTGAGATAACGGTTACTGCCGAATTGCTTGAGGAGAAAGGAAATACCTTGCAGGCTTTGGGCTTGCCCAAAGGGGTGCTTGTGATGCTTGTCAAGCGTGGCGACAGATATATGGTACCCGACGGCTCGCTGAAACTATCCGAGGGTGACCACCTGCTGATGGTCGCAAGTTCGGATGTAGAGGTTGCATAAAACTGAAAGCTTGTGCAAACGAGCGCAATGCAAGCGTGCTTGCAATTGCACCGCGAGTGCAGCCAAGGTTCGACGAAGTCAAAGCTGAAAACGGGTGCTATCAGCGGCTTGAAAGCAAACGGATTTGATGAAATGATATTGGAGCGTGCCTTGGCACGCTCCAATTGTATAACAGTCAATCTGTAAGCCGGGTTCTGTGCCCCTTGCGGGGTGTCTGTCATTCATCTATGCATTGTGTCACCACAATGCTAAAGCGTTCTACCCTCCGACTCAGGCGAGCAACCTTCAAACATCGGTTTACATGAACTTGCAGCCTCCAAGACACACAGCCCGTACATCGCTGCACGGCTGGTGGGCTCTTACCCCACCTTCTCACCCTTACCGCTCCGAAGAGAGGCGGTTATTTTCTTCTGCATTACTCTGCCTTCGCAGGCACCTTTCTGTTAGGAAGTGGAGTGCTCTGTGCTGCCCGGACTTTCCTCCTTTGCCTTACGGCAACGGCGACAGACCGATTGGCTGATTTCTTGGCGCAAAGGTAATAAAAATCCTCGGATTTCATATCCAATGCAAAAACCTTTCTGCTCTTATGGCCGTTGTTAAGGTGCTGGCATAAAAAATAGGGGATAAAGTTTGTTGCATCGTAATTTTTTCATATCTTTGCAAAAGATTTTGAAATGTATGGGTAAGTCCTATACGGCCAGCTCCTAGCGAATCCTCCAGGGCTTGACCGCAGCAAAGGTAGTTGGTTGTAGCGGCGCGATGTAGGTAGCTTACCCACCCCATAGGCGAGTGCATAGCACTCGCTTTTTTGTTTGATTATATATGATTGTGTGTCGGCTCGCGGTCAAATTGGTTCGGTAGAAATTTACTGTGGTAACACAACTTTGGTATAATAGTAGAATTATTATTCCTTGATTCACTTTACCCTTAATCTGTTGCCGTGTATTCTTATTATTGTCGTTCTGTCACATACTTTTCATGACTGAAAAGTATGCAAAAGGTCCCGGCACACGGAAATTCCAGTCAATCTCTTTTTTGTTCAGGAATTGCTGAAGCAATATCCTTCAGTCAAAGAGATTTTGCCGTTTAATCTATCTGCTTGATTTTTGGGTGCTGCGGGACTTCCTCAGTTACCCGCTTGCAAGCAAACGTGTAACTAGCGGTCAAACAGGCCTCGCACTTTTTCCAAAAATCAAACAGGATTAAGCTGTGGAATTTAACGGTGCCGGTTTAAAAAAAAATTACTAGTGCTAATCATTGCCCATTGAGACAATGTAAATCGACATTGCTTGATACTGAACCCGCACCTTTTTAATACTGAGCCTAAACGAATATAAGAGGGATAGCAATTGCTATCCCTCTTATATTCGTTATTTATTATGTATACTTCAGCTTTTTCTTTTCTTCTGCTTGCTGCCATACGAATATTCTCCATAGTGGTAACCGTACCTGTAACCGTACCTGTATCCGTAACGGCTACCTTTGGTCTCAACATCATTGATGATGACTGAGAGGCTCTTGAACTTGTTCTCGTTGTACAGCTCCTCCAGCTCGTTGAGCATTGAGCGCTCCATCAGTCCAGTGCGTACAATGAAGAATGTGTTTGTCGCGAACTTTTCGATAATCTGGGTGTCGGCAACAATCTCAATAGGTGGACAGTCAATGAAAATGTAGCTGTATTCCTTTTCGAGTCTCGCAATGAGCTCTGCAAACCGTTCCGATTCCAACAATTCTGTCGGGTTTGGAGGAATGGTGCCCGAAGGCAAAATATGGAGGTTCTTGTACTTCTCATCCTCGATGATGACATCCTTTATGTCCTCTGTCTCTTTTGCTAGGTAGTTGCTGAGTCCAAGCTCGGGAGAGTATACGTAGTTTGACAATGAAGCGTGACGCATGTCGCCGTCTATCAAAAGTACCTTTTCGTTCTTTAATGCAATACTTATCGCTGTATTCAATATGCAGAATGTCTTTCCGCTGCCAGGATTGAATGAGGTGTAGATGATGACTCTTTTCCCCTTTTCGCGGGTCATGAACTCGATGTTGGTCCTCAGTACTCGGAATGCCTCGTTTACAACGTTTCGGCTTCCTTCTTCAACAGCAACGGTAAGTTTCTCTCTTGTCCTTCTGTGTCCTTTGCTCTGTTTCTTGCTCTTGGCAGAGGATGCTACACGAGGTATCTCGCCGACAACAGGCGCTGTTATGGCATCAAGGTCCTTGCGGCCCCTGACTTTGGTATTGGTAATTTCCCGCAGGACAATTATCGCGCCAGGGATGAGGAATCCTATAAGCAACGCCAATGTTATTGTCCTGTTCTTCTCGGGAGCTGTGGGCTCCGTGCTGCCGGTAGGTGGCGTGATTACACGTGTCTTGTACGCGGTAAAAGCCTGTGACAGCTGGTTTTCGGCCTGCTTTTGCAGAAGGAACATGTATATTTTCTCCTTGACGCTCAACTCGCGCTCGGCACTTGCAAGGAACGATGTCTGCTCGGGGCTCTTGGCAATTTCTTTCTGCGTTGAGCTTATCTCTCTCTGCAATGAACTGCGTTGTGCTTTCAGACGGCGTATATGTGTGTCTGTGGATGAGATTATAGAGTTGCGCATAGAGGCCAGTGTGATATCAGCTTCTTTTACCGATGGGTTGTCCTCGCTGCTCTTGCTTACAAGATTGTTCCTCTGTATCATCAGGCTGTTGTAAGCCTCAATCTGTGAGTTTATGTCAATGCTCTTTATGCTTGAGTTCAACGGCAGCAGGTTGTTCTCCCTTGCCTTGTTCCTGAGGTTCCGGAGTATGTACTCGGCCGTCTCGATCTCATTGTCGATGGCCTCTTTGCGTTTGGTGCTCTCCTTCTCCTTTGTCATGTTCTTGGCAATTGCCTGATTGAGGTCGGGCATCTGGTTGTCGCTCTTGAATGCCGAAATATCACTCTCGATCTTGTTCAGTTCGCCGCTGACCTTCTCCAATCGCTTCTCGATGAACGCAGCTGTTCCTGACGCGGCCTTGTTCTTGTCGTGTACCCAGTTCTCGTTGTATACCTGAATGAGAGCCTCAAGTATGTCATCGGCTCTTTCAATAGAGGAGTCTGTTATTGATATGTTTATTATGTCATTGGCTTTGGAGTTTCCGCCGGTGCTGAAAGAGAGCTTTCCACCTAATCTGGCACTAGCGGCGTTTATTCCAATCTGTCTGACATTGACGGTTATCTGTTCCTCGAGTATGCACGTCTTGTTGCGCTCCAGTATGATATCGCCCAACGGTGTGTATACGAGCGTGATTGAATCGTTGTTGAAGTCTCCTTCGACGGAAATGCTGTCCTTTATATTGTTGCTGGTGAAATTATATAGTCTGAACTTTCCGCTAGCGTCAATGTCCATGTCCAATGAAACCTGTTTCTCAATGTCTATGTCGCACAGGTTTATGGTCGCCGGGAGTGATTCCCCGTACAGGTCGTTGCTGTAGAAAGTGCCGTCGCTGTAGTACTCGGTGTACAGTTTGAGACGGCGTGCGGTCTCTTTTAATGTCTCAGGGGCTCTGAATGTGTATATCTCATTGTAAGCATTTGTGGAGGATTTTGTCACACCCATATTGGCGAAATTCTCCATTTGCTCGCTCAAGTTATTTTTGTTGGCCGACTCAATGTGGACCATTGCATAGCGGGTGTATAATGGCCGGGTCGTTACAATCTTGTATACAGAATAGCTTGTCGTTATAAGCATTGATAGGATAAACCAGTACCAACGCGACAGGAAAAGGTAAAGTATTTCGCTCGGGCTATAGCTGTCAATTGGGTTATTGAGCTTACGCTTTGTTTTTTGCTCTTTCATACTTCGTTTGATAGCGTGCTTTGGATGATAATGCCTTGCACTTTCAGGGGTGTGACAAGTGTTGTTTCTCGCGTTATTTCAGTAATAATTAATTGCAAAGATAATAATAATATTCTGATAGCGCTTGGGATTTCTGTGAAAAAATGAAACCAACAGCAGGCCTTGATGTTCCCGCTGTGCTCCTGAATTTGTCTTATGTAAGGAATTTTTACATGCTTGGGCTCTCTTTTGCCACTAACGGTGGCTCTTTTATGGCTACCATTCATTTCTTTGGCACATTATTACAGGGGTAAAAGGAGATGTGCTTTCTCCTCGACCCGGAAATCTGCCATAGAGTTGATAAGATGATGAAAATGTGTGCTTGAGGCTAATCTGGGCGCTGTTTTTGCTTGATGAAGGCTTGGTCTGAAACTTTTTTCTTTGATTTTTTGCAAAAAAAACATCATTTATGCCTTGATATTGTAAATTTTGTTATCTTTGTGCATCATTAACCTTATTAATTGAAACCGTTATGAAAGAATTGATTGAGAAAATTCAGGAGACTTACGCTGCATTTGCAGCAGACGCAGCAGCTCAGGCTGAGAAGGGTAACAAGGCTGCAGGTACACGCGCACGTAAGGCTTCTTTGGAGCTCGAGAAGGCTATGAAGGCTTTCCGTAAGGCTTCTCTTGAGGCTGCTAAGAACTAATAGTCGCCTATAGATGCATTAATAAAAGCTACCATCGGTGGCTTTTATTTTTTTATAGCATGCAGTCACCATTACGGTGGCTGCTTTTTTGTCTCTCCCCTATGCTCCCACAAGATGTGGATTATGCGCTGCCGTTACACAGTGCGATGATGCATTGAAAACTCTCTGCTTCATTTTTTTTGTCTTATTTCCTATGTTTTGTTTATAGCCTTTTCCATGTCTGAGTGTTTGTAAAATAATATTACCGGGCATTCGCGTCTTGTATATATCCTGTTCTGAGGTGTTATGGGTAGCTTTTTGATTTTTGTTTATTTGGCTCCTTGCAGTTTGTTTCTAAATAGCTTTTGAAAAATTTCGTTTTTATAAAAATAAAGACTAATTTTACAAAGTTTTACGCTCGCGTGTGTAATGCGCGCGCGATTTGCTGACTGAAAAACAAATAATTAATTATAAATAAACCATAATTTTTATGAAAAAACACTTTGTTCTGGCTATTCTGGCTGCGTTCTCGCTATCAATGGCGGGTAATGCGCAGAATCTGAAAGGCTTTGCGTACGGCGATGTCGAGGCACCGCGTGGGTACAATTATGTGAAAGGGCAAGAACCCGGTCTTGCCGAGTGGGAATCTCCCGAAGAACTCTCTTTGAACAAAGAGCAGCCCAAGGCATGGTTCTTTACTTTTGACAGTGAAGACAATGCGCGTAAGGTACTTCCCGAAAACAGTGAGTATTACATGTCGCTCGACGGTACATGGAGCTTCAACTGGGTGGGTAATCCATGGGAGCGTCCTGTAGATTTCTTCAAGCCCGGCTTTGATGTGTCAAAGTGGGACAAGGTGCAGGTCCCTATGAACTGGAACGTGTACGGCTTGCAGGATGACGGCTCACAGAAGTACGGTACTCCTGTATACACCAACCAGAAGGTGATTTTCCATCATCAAGTTGCTGTAGGCGACTGGAAGGGTGGTGTAATGCGTGAGCCTGCAAAGGAATGGGCTACATACAAGAACCGCAACGAGGTGGGTTCTTATCGCCGCACATTCGTTGTTCCCGAGAATTGGGATGGACGTCAGGTATATCTCAATTTCGACGGTGTTGACTCTTTCTTCTATCTTTGGATAAACGGCAAGTATGTGGGTTTCTCGAAGAACTCACGCAACCTTGCTGCGTTCAATATTACAAAGTATCTTGTCGAGGGCGAGAATGTCGTGGCTGTTGAGGTATACCGCAACAGCGACGGTTCGTTCCTTGAAGCTCAGGATATGTTCCGTCTCCCGGGTATCTTCCGTACAGTTTCGTTGACATCAACCAACCCTGTCGAGCTGCGCGATATCCGCGTGCGCACCGACCTTGACGCGCAGTACAAGGATGCTGTCGCAAACATTGAGGTTGACGTTCGTAACCTCACTGCAAAAAAGGTAAAGAAATATCAGGTAAAGGCTCAGCTTTACAAGAACGCTCTCTACAGTGATGAGAACGAGATTGTCGAGGGTGCGACAATGACAATGCCTCTTGAGCAGTTGCTCGCCGGCGATACAAAGACCTTGAAACTTGACATGCCTGTAGCTGACCCTGCAAAGTGGAGTGCCGAGGAGCCTAACCGCTATACATTGGTTGTCTCTTTGCTCGACAAGAAGGGTAACGTACTCGAGACAGCATCGACATACATGGGATTCCGTGAGATTGAAATCCGCGAGACTAAGGCCGAGGATGATGAGTTCGGTCTGGCAGGACGCTACTATTATCTGAACGGTAAGCCTATCAAGATGAAGGGTGTGAACCGTCACGAGAACAACATCCATACAGGTCACTATGTCACACGCGAGCAGATGGAGAAGGAGGTATTCCTCATGCTCCAGGGAAATATCAACCACGTGCGTAACTCACACTATCCCGATGCTCCATACTGGTACTATCTATGTGACAAGTACGGTATCTATCTTGAGGATGAGGCCAACATTGAGAGCCATGAGTATTACTATGACAAGGAGTCTCTTTCTCATGTTCCCGAGTTCCTTGACGCTCACATTGCACGCGTAATGGAGATGGCTCATGCAACAATCAACAGCCCTTCAGTCTGCATCTGGTCACTCGGTAACGAGGCCGGCCCGGGCGAGAACTTCGTTAAGGCTTATGATGTGCTCAAGGCATTCGATGCTTCACGTCCGGTTCAGTATGAGCGCAACAACAGCATTGTGGATATGGGTTCTAACCAGTATCCTTCAATCGCAGGTACACGTGCTGACGTTCAGGGTAAGAGCAAATATACAAAGTATCCTTTCCACATCTCGGAATATGCCCACTCTATGGGTAATGCCGGTGGTGGTCTTGCCGATTATTGGGAGGCTATCGAGAGCACCAACTTCTACATCGGCGGTGCTATATGGGACTGGGCCGACCAGGCATTCCTGCACTACGATTCAATAGGTCAGTCAAAGTATTATGCATATGGTGGTGACTTCGGTGACCGTCCTACAGACTTCACTTTCTGTATGAATGGTGTGATGTTCCCCGACCACACTCCAAAGCCCGAGTACTATGAGGTAAAGAAGGTCTATCAGAATGTAGGTGTGAAGATGCTCGAGAACGGTGAGGTTGAGATTTTCAACAAGCGCTACTTCAACTGTTTGTGCGATCTTGACATAAGATTCTCTCTCTGGGAGGATGGCAAGCGCATTGATTCTTACTTCATGCCTGGCATGAAGATTGCTCCACGTACAGCAAAGAATGTAAAGCTGAAGTTCAACAAAGCAAATTTCGCTGCCAACAAGGAGTATTTTGTGAAGGTTGAGTTCCTTTTGAAGAAGGATATGCCATGGGCAAAGAAGGGTTATGTCCAGATGGATGAGCAGTTGCCTTTGAAGGATGCTGTCAAGAGTGCATTCATTGCTGATGTCGCTAACAACGGCACAAAGGTAACAGTGGAAAATGACAAGGCTGCAGCGCAGACAATCCTTACGGGTGCTGACAACTCATTCAGAATCGTATTCGACAATAACAAGGGCTTGTTCTACAGTGTCGATTATGACGGTACAACAATCCTTGAGGGTGGCAAGTCTATGAAACTTAGTGCCTTCCGTGCGCCGGTTGACAACGATACATGGTTCTTCAACCGTTGGTTCGCAATTGGCTTGCACAACCTGCAGGACAGCGTTCTCTCATTCACAAGCAAGAAGAACAAGGACGGCTCTGTAGTGCTGCAGTATATCGTACGCACACAGGCAAAGCATCAGGCAAGATGCAACCGTTTGCCTAACAGCAGCTTCGAAATTGTTGAGTCGGAGCATGATATGGCGCCTAATGCGTTCCACTTCATCTCCAACAGAATCTGGACTGTATATCCCGACGGTTCGGTTGAACTCAACAGCGTTATTGTTGGTTCTGAGGCAAGCCAGATTGTTGCACGTCTGGGCTTCGAGATTCAGTTGCCTTCTGAACTAAGCAATTATTCATATTATGGCCGTGGTCCATGGAACAACTACAATGACCGTTGCGACGGAGCGTATGTACAGCAGTTCAATAGCACTGTTGCTGATCAGTTCGTACACTTCCCCAAGCCACAGGATATGGCAAACCGCGAGGATGTACGTTGGGCAGCGCTCACAAATGCACAGGGTAATGGTGTGATGTTCGTTTCTACTGAGGGTATGTGTACAAGCGCGCTTCCTTGGAATGCTGTCGAGATGACCGAGGCGGGCCACCCGCACCAGTTGCCTGCTTCTTCAGGAACATGGTTCAATATCGATACCAAGGTAACAGGTCTCGGCGGTGCAAGCTGCGGTCAGGGCTATGCTCTCGACCACCAGCTCGTGAAGGGCGGCGAGAATATCATGGGCTTCATCATGCGTCCTGTAAAGGCCGGTGATGATTATGTGGCAAAAGCCGATGTAAAGGCATCCGGTGCTACTCCTGTCCTTGTTTCACGCGACCTCCGCGGTATTGTGAAGATGTCTTGCAACAAGCCTGGTTCCGAGATATATTATAAGGTTAACAACAAGGGCAAGGCTATCAAGTATACCGAGCCTGTTGACCTCAATGCCGGTGGCAGCATTACAGTTTGGGAGAAGGCTACACCTGACCTCAAGGCAACATACTCATATGATAAGATAACATCAGTACCAGTACTCGTTAAGGCTTCTTCAAGCTCAGAGCCGGGTAATGGTCCTGACAGGATGCTCGACGGTGACCCCTCTACAATATGGCACTCGATGTACTCGGTTACTGTTGCCAACTATCCTCACTGGATTGAGTTCGACGCAAACGATGAGGTTTCTATCAAGGGCTTCAAGTATATGCCTCGTCAGGATGGCCCCAATGGTAATATCAAGGGTTACAAGCTTGAGGTGAGCGTTGACGGCGATAACTGGTCGCAGGTTGCAGAGGGTGAGTTCCAGAACAATGCCGACAAGAAGACTGTACTGTTCAAGAAGGCTGTAAAGGCACGTTATGTCCGCTTCACAGCAACAAGTTCACAGAACGGTCAGGATTTCGCTTCGGGTGCTGAGTTCGAGCTCATCAAAGAGTGATATTATATGAACAGACAGGGTGTGCTCTACGGCACACCTGTCTGTTTTTTTGGAAATGTATAACAAGTTCCTTAAAGAATAGTTTATGAAAAGAGCCGTTTTGCTTGTTGCAGTTCTGTCTGCAATGATACTGGTAGGTTGTTCGCCTGCAAAAGACAATTATCTAAAGGCGATACCCGATAATCCGGTTGCGATGCTGAAGGTCAATGCCGGCAATCTCCTCGATGAATCGGAACTTCTGGAGAATCCGATTATCAAGCCTTTGGTTTCAAGTTCCGCGAGCCAACTGCCACAGAGCATGGTCGACCTCTTCAATGAGATAGTGGAGGAGCCCGAAGCTTCGGGTCTTGACTTTGATATGCCTGCAGTGCTTGCCGTAGTGAATGTCAAACCACTGAAGGCGGTGGTCACAATTCCTGTGGCAGACAAGAAAAAACTAGAGGATATGCTCTATTGCTTCTCGGACGGCGATGTGGAGATTACGACAGAGGGCGGTGTGAATATTGTGAATACCTACAGCAGGGAGTTTGCTGTTGCGTATGATGATGCCAAGTTCGTGGTTGCTTTGGCCGAAACAGGTGCCAATGTCATGGAATATATGAACATTCAGACGTGTGCCGTCGATAACGCGGAGTATAATCGGTTCTTCTCGGCTGATGATGACGCGGTATTGTATGCTTCGGGAGCGGAACTGTATGATGTTATTGCCAGTGGACCTTATTTCATGTATAATGTAAGGCATGCCGATGACATCGAGATTCTTAAGGAGATGTCAATTCTCATGACTCTCAACTTTGAGAACGGTTATGCCGAGTTGGCACTGGACTGCGACTACCCGCAGGAATTGAAGGAGAAGCTCGGCAGTTACCTTGCATCTTCGACAAAAGAGCATCTGAAATATATTCCTGAGGATGCGTTCTTTGTCGTTGACTTTGGTATCGATACTGAAACTGCAATCGAGAATATGAGTGATGAGGAGAGAACCGGGCTTGAGAGCAGCCTTGCGTTGTTGGGGCTGAACGCTTCATCTCTCGCAAGCATGAGCGGAGATGTGACATTTGCGGTTTCAAGTGCAGACAACATGCCTTTGATAATGGCTGTGTTTGATTGTAATGACCAGGCTGTCTTCAACTCGATAACAAGTTTATTGGAGTTTATCTTGCCTCGTAATGGATATAATGTTGCCCATTTGGATAACAAGATATTCATTCTTCCGTCTCAGATATTCAATATGGTGAAAAGTGGTGCGGGAGTTGTCTCTCTCGATAGTAACGCATTGGATAATGCTCTTGTTTCATCGATGGGCAATGCCGCTCTCCTTGATTGCGACAAGCTCGTTTCGGCCTTGGGGGATGATTTTGATATGGGCGAATATGGGTCGCTTGTTTCCTCTTTAGAGAGTGTGAGGCTTGAGGTTGAGTCCCCGACACGGGTAGTTCTTCGTGTAACGACCAAGGATAAGAATACTAATATTCTCAAGTTTACGCTTGACAAGGCCATTGAACTTTCTTTGCGCATGAGATAACGGATACAGCTCCTGTATTGCGATGATTGACCGTATTGTTCTCGGAAACGTCAATATGAGGGCATTACCCGATGCTGTAAACCAGGGAGAGCCTTCTATGTTGTGGAACACCCGCGTGGAGTTCCGTAAGGGAGAATCATACCTGATAGAGGCTGCTTCGGGCCGGGGAAAGAGCTCTCTCTGCTCTTTTCTGTGTGGTTTGCGCAGCGATTACACGGGCAGGATTTCATTCTTCGACGGTAACTGCGAATACAGCGCAAAAGATGAACGCGCTGTTGTGGCGTTGCGTCAGCGCGGCATTGCTATGATGTTTCAAGAGCATAGGCTTTTTCCTGATCTCTCGGCTGTTGACAATGTGATGCTCAAGAGTTGCCTGACAGGCTTTGCCGATGAAAGTGAGGTGCGTGGGATGCTTACGCGCTTGGGTCTTGAGGCTCATCTTGACGTTCCTTGCGGCATGATGTCATTAGGTCAGCAGCAGAGAGTGGCTTTTGTGCGTGCGTTGTGTCAGCCGGCCGATTTCTTCCTGCTTGACGAGCCTGTGAGCCACATTGATGAAGGGAATGCGCTGGTTATGGCACAGATGCTTACGAAGAGGGTGCAGAATGATGGGGCAGGTGTAATCGTGACCTCGATAGGGTACAGGTTGCCTTATGAGTATGACCATATATTAAGGTTATAATTGAATATGAAATTGCTGTATAGACTGTTGCGACGCAACGTAAGCGCTCCTCAGCTGATTGGCTTCTCTCTTGTCAATCTGCTTGGCGGGCTTGTTGTCCTGCTCGGTATACAGGGGTACCGCGATTTCTGTTCATTCGCCGACGGTGCAGAGAATATTCTCTCGAAAGGCAATGTGGTCATAACCAAACCTGTGACTGCCGTGCAGACAATCGGCAGCATGCTGGGGCTTAACCGCAATTTCAGCAAAAGGGAGATTGATGAGCTGCGGGCTCTTCCGGCTGTGTCGGCAGTAGGGGAGTTCGTTGCGGCGCAGTTCGAGGTCAAGGCTTCTTTGTCAATCGCGGGTTCAAGGATCTCATCCGAGATATTCCTTGAGGCAGTTCCCGACGAATTCATTCTCGGAGAGTATAAGAGTGTCGGTACAGCCAGGCATGAGTGGAGTGCAGGGGTGGGGAGCAAGAGAATCCCGATTGTGTTGCCCCGGAACTACATCAACCTGTATAATTTCGGTTTTGCAACGGCAAACGGCATGCCACAGATAAGCGATGACCTGCTCGGCGCGTTTACCATACGGCTTTACTTTGACACACCCAAAGGTGTAGTCTCCTACGATGCTCTCGTCTGTGGCCTCACAAGCAAGATAAATACCATTCTTGTTCCATGGAATTTCATGATGGCAGTCAACAGTGAGTATGCTCCTGAAAAGGAACCTGAGGTGTCGAGACTGATACTCTCGACAAATGCAAAGGATGCCGGAGACTCGTTGCTGCAGTACATTGATGAGAAAGGGTACCTCATCGAAGGCGACTCATCGCTTGTACGTCTGCAGTCTTTGGTGTATGGTGTCATATTTGTAGTCATAGGAGTGGGAGCGCTCTTCTCCGTTCTGGCGTTCTTGCTGCTTGCAGTAGGCATACAGCTGATTGTGGAGAAGAACAAAGAGACTATATACAACCTTTATTCCATAGGATATCCTGTGTCGGGGATTGCCTCGGTCTATCTTTGCATGGTGCTCATGGCTGACGGTGTCGTATGGCTGCTTGCTGCGGTAACGGCAACCATTGTATATCCGATGTTCGCGCAGCTTATGGCGAATGTATCGCCTGACTTCGCTCCTGCATCGATGTCGTTTGTATGGATGATGGCAGCATTGCTCGCTCTACTGTTCATTATAATGCATGGTGCTGTCATTTATATGAATGTAAAGAGAAAATGTAGATAAATGTAATTTCAATATATATGAAACGTAGTATAATTGTTACCGGCGGTGCCGGATTTATCGGTTCGCACGTCGTGCGGCTGTTTGTGAACAAGTATCCCGAGTATCGCATAATCAATGTCGATAAATTGACCTATGCAGGCAATCTCGCGAATCTGAAGGATATCGAGGACTCTCCTAACTATATGTTCGTGAAGGCCGATATATGCGACTTTGACCTTATGTACAGGCTTATGGTCGAGAATAATGTGGACGGTGTCATTCACCTTGCAGCCGAGAGCCATGTCGACCGCTCGATAAAGGACCCCTTCACGTTTGCGCGTACGAATGTCATGGGCACACTGTCGCTGTTGCAGGCTGCGAAACTCTATTGGGAGTCTCTGCCCGAGAAGTATGAGGGCAAGCGCTTCTACCACATATCTACCGATGAGGTGTACGGCGCTCTTGAGCTGAGTCACCCCGAGGGCATTGAGCCTCCTTTCACTACAACTGCATCATCGGGAGAGCATCATCTTGCCTATGGTACCGATTTCTTCTATGAGACGACAAAGTACAACCCCCACAGCCCCTATTCGGCATCAAAGGCCAGCAGCGACCATTTCGTGCGTGCGTTCCACGATACATACGGAATGCCTACAATAGTGACGAACTGCTCTAACAACTATGGACCTTACCAGTTCCCCGAGAAACTCATCCCGCTGTTCATAAACAATATACGTCACAGGAAACCTCTTCCCGTGTATGGCAAGGGCGAGAACGTACGCGACTGGCTCTATGTGGTTGACCATGCGCGTGCCATTGATGTGATTTTCCATGATGGAAAGATTGCGGACACATACAATATCGGTGGTTTCAACGAGTGGAAGAATATTGACATCATCAAGGTCATCATCAAGACTGTTGACCGTCTGCTCGGTAACCCCGAGGGCGCTTCACTCGACCTTATAACATACGTTACCGACCGTGCAGGACACGACTTGCGCTATGCCATCGATTCGAGCAAGCTGCAGAGGGAACTTGGTTGGGAGCCGAGCCTGCAGTTCGAGGAGGGTATCGAGAAGACCGTGCGCTGGTATCTTGACAATCAGAAGTGGATGGACAACATTACCAGCGGAGAGTATGAGAAGTATTACGATGAGATGTACAAGAACAGATGATGTGATTCTGTACCGTCATTAGACAGAGAGTCTCCAGGCTGTTGCCTGGAGACTCTCTGTCTATGTATAATGGATATCTGCTTATCTGAGGTACATGTTGTATGCCTTTTCGAAGCCAATTGTCGTCTCGCGGTCGTGTCCTGGGTAGACAATGGTCTCCTCGGGCAATGTAAGCAGCTTGTTGCGTATTTCTGTAATGAACCGGTAGTGGTCACTGTCGGGGAAATCTGTACGGCCGATGCTGCCATGGAAAATGGTATCTCCGCTGAACAGCACATTCTCTTCGGGTATGTAGAAGACAAGGCTGCCGGGGGAGTGTCCGGGTACCGCAATGACTTTTATGCGGTGCGTGCCGAATGTGACTTCATCGCCCTCGTTCAGTATGCGTCCAAGAGCAGGAACAGTCTCTTCGTACTTTACTCCGAACCTTGCAGCACGTTCCTTTACATGTTCGGCCCATGACCAGTCGGCATCGTTGGCTTCGGATTTTATCCTGAATGTCTCCTCAACGAATGCATTGCCAAGTATGTGGTCAAAATGAAGGTGGGTGTTCAGGTGGTGCTTGATTGTGAGGCCGTTGGATGTGATGAATTCCAGTATGCTTCTTCTCTCTCTAATGAAGCACGCTGCACAATCAATGAGGACGGCTTCCTTGCTCTCGTCCCAGATGAGGTAACAGTTTACCTGCACCGGATTAACTACAAATCTTTTCAGTTCCATGATGTTTGCTTTTTGTTCTCTTCGGTGTGGCAAATCTCGCCTTCCTTTACTTAAATCTGAACGTATACGACCTTCTTGTCCTTGAAGTACTCCTCGTTGAAGTAACTGCTGATGTCAACAATCTCGCGGCAGTTCTTGAATGCCTGTGTCTCGGCTGTCATGTCGCCGCCCTTCAGACAGATTATTCCATTGGGCAGAGCATTGGACTGCTCTGTCGAGATGTTCTTGCGGCATATCTTGACAAGGTCGGGCAGCTGCATCACTGCGCGGCTTACAACGAACGAGTATTTATCCTTTATCTCCTCGGCACGGCTGTGGCTCGTGCGTACATTGGTAAGACCTATTGCCGCTGCAATCTCGCCTGCAACGCGCACCTTCTTGCCGATGCTGTCTACAAGGTGGAACTGTACTTCGGGGAACATTATGGCAAGCGGGATGCCCGGGAAACCTCCACCGCAGCCCATGTCCATTATTGTGGTGCCGGGCTTGAAACTTATGTACTTGGCGATAGCCAGCGAGTGCAGCACATGATGCAGATATAGGTTCCCGATGTCCTTGCGTGATATTACGTTAATCTTGCTGTTCCAGTCGTAGTAGAGGTCATACAGGGCTGCGAACTGCTCTTTCTGCCTGTCGCTCAGGTTGGGGAAGTATTTCAGTATGCTTTCCATTATTTCAGTATATGTTTCAGTTCTTCGTATGTGATGTCCACTTCAATTCTGCCCGCAGCGTAAGACGCTATTTCATATGGGTTGTATATGAATGTAATGCAACTGTCATGCAGTACGGCATTCTTCGATATGAACAGTTCGCCGGTGTCGGACTGTAGCCGATCGAGCTCTGTAATGCCGTTTGCCTTGGAATAGCGTATGAGTCCGGTAGCTATGGCATGCAGGAGTTGTTCTTCGTACCCCTCTTTCATTATCTCATCCAATGTGACCTCGTGCCCGTCTGTCGGGTCAAATGTATGCACGGCAGTATAGTAATAGCCATGTGCGCCGCCCTCGTACTCATCGTACTCGAGGATGTAGTTCTTGTATCCTCTGTAACCTTTTTCGCATACACCCTTTACGTTGTAATGGTGGTTGAGCCAGAACGGTTCTTCGTTGTTGGCTCTGATGTTGATGTAGTCGGCGCGCAACTCTTCGTATTCCGATATAAGTTTGTTCCTGTATATTCCAATGGCATCGGACAGGTTGTCGCTCTCGGTACCTGTCATCGCATATGATATGCAGTTGACGGCTCTTGCAGTCGCAGCGCTGTTGTCGAGTGTCAAGGGCTCGAGCGCAACGTTTATCTTCATCGAAGGGGAGTTGGGCGAGTAGCTGTCGATAGGTATCGTGTCGCAGACCCCGATAATATCCGCAGGACGTGGCTCTGCAACAACGTTGCCGATACAGGCTGTGATGCTGTCATCGTAGGGAGTCGCATTCTTGCTGTTGTCTGCGCCTTTGGGGTTGCATGAGCAGAACACGGCAGTCAGCAACAATGAAATTATTCCGCACTTTTTCATAATTCGTTTGTTTATCATCTTACAAGACAACCAAAGGTAGTGCTTTTGAGTATAAACAGCAAGAAAGTTACCTGTTTTTTAAGAACATCTTGGTTGTCCTGTTTTGTTTAACCTTAATTCCGCAACACTTTGATTTAACTTTATTTATAAGTTCCTGAGCAACAAAAAGTTGCTCAGGATTTTGCCATGTCAGATTTTTCACTTATCTTAGTGTTGCAAATCAAAACAAGCGTAAATCGTAACAAGACA
>JAGBFX010000016.1 GCA_017936265.1 Bacteroidaceae bacterium
ACAACAACAAGTTGATGCGCTATGAGAATATGTTTAAGAATCCTCAACTTTTTGTTGATCTTGCTAATCGCACAGTCCCATTCCTCAACGGTGGTTTGTTTGACTGTCTGGATGAGAAAGATAAGGGCATGTATTACGATGGCTTCTCGGATAGGGAGATTGTACAGAAACACCTTATTATCCCAGACTATCTATTCTTCGGAGAGGAGGTTGGTCGCAATATTGACCTATCTGAATATTATGGAGATGCCAACAAGAAGAAGGTTAGTGCAAGAGGCATCATTGACATTCTCAAGCGATACAACTTTACGGTAGAGGAAAATACTCCATTCGACCAAGAAGTGTCTCTTGATCCCGAATTGCTGGGTAAAGTATTTGAGAATCTATTGGCTTCATATAACCCTGAGACACAAACAACAGCCCGTAAGCAGACAGGCTCATTCTATACCCCTCGCGAGATTGTGCAGTATATGATTGACGAAAGCCTCCTTGCTCATCTAAAACGTACGGTTGGTGACGAATTAGAAGAAGAATATCGAAAACTATTGTCTTACACTGACGATGAAGTAAATCTGACTGACGAGCAGAGACTAAAAATAATGCAGTCATTGTATGATTGCAAGATACTTGACCCTGCATGTGGTTCAGGTGCTTTCCCTATGGGCATCCTTCAACAGATGGTGCATATTCTAAATCGCATTGACCCTGATAATGAACAATGGAAAGAGATGATGCTCAACAATGCAGTTAGTGAAACATCAGAAGCTTACCGATCAGCGACAGATGAAGAGCGCAAAGAGATGGTTGCGGATATTGAGCGAAGTTTTGACGAAAGTGTCAATCGACCAGACTATGCCCGCAAACTCTATCTGATTGAGAACTGTATCTATGGCGTAGATATTCAGCCAATCGCTATTCAGATTAGTAAGTTGCGTTTCTTTATTTCACTTGTTATCGACCAGAAGACAAACAATAGACCAGAGGATAACTTTGGTATTCGCCCATTACCTAACCTTGAGGCTAAGTTTGTTGCAGCCAATACTCTATTGAGTCTTAATAAGTCAGAGGTCTCTTTATTTGATACTGAAACTATTAAGGCAAAAGAGCAAGAGCTAAAAATTGCAAAACACAAGATATTTAGTGCAAAAACCGTAAGAACAAAGCGTAAATATCGTGACCGTGTATGCGAGTTGAGAAAAGAAATTGCTGCACTATTGGAGGAGTTGGGGGCAGTTGGTAATGTCGAAGCACGTCAGTTGGCACAATGGGATATGTTTGACCAAAATGCAACTTCGCCATTCTTTGATAGTGAATGGATGTTTGGTGTAAATGATGGTTTTGATATTGTGATAGGTAATCCGCCTTATGTTCAATTACAGGCTAATGGCGGTACTTTGGCGAAAATGTATGAAAACTACAAATTCAAAACATTTACCCGCATGGGTGACATTTATTGCCTATTCTACGAGAAAGGTTGTCAGATGCTTAAAGACAGAGGGCATTTATGCTATATAACATCAAATAAATGGATGAGGGCTGGATATGGTGAGAAGACTAGAGAATTATTTGTCAATAAGACCAACCCCATACTATTGATAGATTTTGCAGGAGTGAAGATTTTTGAAAGTGCAACTGTCGATACAAATATTCTACTTCTCTCTAAATCAAACAACCTGCATAAAACAATCTGTGCTGTCACTAACAAGCAAAACAAAGATAGCGTAAAAAATTTGAGCGATTTCGTGCAGCAACAGCATACAATCTGTAATTTCTCTAATGAAGAAAGTTGGGTCATCTTATCTCCAATAGAACAAAATATCAAACAGAAAATAGAATCTGTAGGAACGCCGCTTAAGGATTGGGATATTAAAATCTATCGTGGCGTGCTTACAGGATATAACGATGCATTTATTATTTCCACAGAAAAAAGGAATGAGATATTGTTTAATTGCCAAACAGAAGAGGAGAGATTGCGTACTGTTGAACTTATTCGACCGATTCTTAGAGGTCGCGACATCAAGAGATATGGGCATGAATGGGCTAATATATGGCTGATATACATACCATGGCACTTCCCTTTTCAGTTTGATGATAGCATTCAAGGAGCATCGGAAAAAGCAGAAATCGCGTTTAAAGAACAATATCCAGCAGTATACTCGCATATGTTACAATATAAGGAGCCGTTATCGAAAAGGAATAAAGCAGAAACAGGAATTCGTTATGAATGGTATGCTATGCAAAGATGGGGTGCTAAATATTGGGAGGATTTTAATAAGCCAAAAATTATCTTTCAGGAAATAGTGCAAAGTAGTCAGTTCCTATACGATGATACTATTCATTATATGTGTAATGACACAGGACGAATTATCGTAGGCAGTCACCTTCCTTTTATCTTAGGTGTGTTAAACAGTAAACTGTTTTTTTACGCTGTAAAAAAATTTTATGGAGGTGGAGTACTCGGAGAACATGGTATAAGAATGAAACATACATTCTTTGGGAACTTCCCTTGTATGCCATACAATAGACAAATAGAGGAAGTTGCCAAAGAACTATCTAAAAATTATGGGGATGACCTTGCTTCCTATGCAGACCAACTAATATTTTCCGCTTATTCATTATCAAAAGAGGAAATATTTGAGATACAAAAAGAAGTTATGTAATCTCAATAAAACCAATAGTTTCCCTTTCTTCTTCAGTAAGATTGTACAAGTCAAATAGCATGGAATCAATTTCCATAGCCTTTTGTATTGTATAATCTTTTTGTATATCGTTTATTTTGGGGATAAAGGCATCATTTATCTCTTTTGAAACTTGTAAGACTGGAATCTTGTCAAAAAATATTTTTCTTAACTCTCTGGTACCACCTTGAAGTTCTGGAAAGTTATCCAAAAAACAGAATTTAAATATTGACGAGTTTAAAAATGCTGTTAAGAATGCAACTGTATCTCCTGTAATCATAAAGGATTTGTCATTTTGATAAAAACCATTTTTATCAAAATAAAAAGGGATATATTTAGTCATATTAGGATACATTATCTTCGGCTTTAAAAAATCCTCCAAATAAGCACAATTTCGTAGGTTATATGGGGTGTCTCCTTTATCTGCTCTGGTGGAAATATTTTCCCAATACTGATCTAAATGAGCTTTTACAGCAGGATAGTCTTCAATTTTGATACGAGGGATGCGTCCACGAATGCCATTATGGGTATTAATCAGATACAGCCCATTGTCAACATAGCCGTATCTTTTAATATCTCTGCCGCGCAAAATCGGTCGAATAAGTTCCTCCGTTCTTTGACGTTCATCTGTATCTTTGCAGTGCGCAAGAATTTCATTGCGTTTCTCCGCAGAAATGATAAAGGCATCATTGAGACCTGTCTTTATTCCGTAGTTAATCTGAATATTCCAGTCCTTCAATGGTGTGCCAACAGCCTCAATCTTGCACTTGATACTCTGCTCAATGGGCGATAGTATCACCCAACTATTAGAAGAATTGAAACTGCATATACTATGCTGTTGCTGCACGAAATCGCTCATTAGTTTGCAACCAACCCTTTTAAGTCTATGAAACGTGCAAGAGTATTCCTATCGACCTTACATATTTTTGCTATTTTACGTTGAGAAGTTCCATTCTTCAACAATTCAGAAATTAGAACCTCTTTGCCTGATAGTTTATATTTATCTGGCGAACTTAATCGTCCTTTCGGGCGACCCAAAATTACACCCTCGGCTTTTTTACGAGCTAAAGCTTCCTTTGTTCGCTGACTTATAAGATTACGTTCTATCTCTGCTGATAGTCCGAATGCAAAGGCAAGAACCTTGCTCTGAATGTCATCGCCCAGGCGGTAATTGTCCTTGATTGTCCATACTCGGCACTCTTTTGTCATGCAGATATTCAATATTTCCATAATCATAAATAGGTTACGCCCCAACCTTGATAATTCTGCACAGATAATTAAGTCTCCTTTTTGAACTCTCTTGAGTAGAATTCCTAACTGTCTTTTGTTGTATGCTTTGGTACCACTGATTGTTTCTTCAATCCACCCGTCAATAACCATATTTTCGTGTTGACAGAATTTATTAATCTCAAATCTTTGATTCTCTACAGTCTGTTTATCACTGCTTACTCTTATATATCCGTATATCATAATTTAGATGTTAATTATTGCAACCAAATACAGAGTAAACTTAAGAATTAAATGTTTTTTCTTTATTAATTTTTCAAAGCGTTGATATCTTTTGGCTTTGTTCTATTGACAAAGAGTGCTTGAGAGGTTATCTTTGTGAATCACGAATACAAACAAC
This sequence comes from Bacteroidaceae bacterium, assembly GCA_017936265.1. Lineage (GTDB taxonomy): Bacteria > Bacteroidota > Bacteroidia > Bacteroidales > Bacteroidaceae > HGM04593. The sequence goes on from JAGBFX010000016.1 coordinate 4,306, forward strand.
ATGAACAGAATAATTATAGCGGGAAATGGCTTTGATCTGGCGCATGGCCTTAAAACAAAATATGAGGATTTTATAAACTGGTATTGGGAAAGATGGCTAAAGCTGCTTTATAGTAGTACAAATCAAATTGAGAAAGATGAGTTGTTTGAGATAAGAGCGAAATACAACTCCGATAGTCTCTCTAATTATTTTTACACAAGTTCCACAGAACAAAATGTTTACAAACATATAGAAAAGGTGCGGGAATGGGGTGGTCTCTCCGATATTATATCTCCTTTTTTAGAGCGTATTTCACAATCAATAGAAACAAAAGGATGGGTAGATATAGAGGCCGATTATTATGCAATGCTTGTCGAGCGCAAAGGGAAGAAGGATGAGCTAGAAAGGTTAAATAAGGATTTTGCTGTTATTCAGAAATTGCTTGTTGAATATCTAAACGAAATTCAGAAGAATGAGATTAATGAGGAACTGATAAATGATGATATAAAGCGCCATATACTTGCACCATTTAAACAAGAAGAAGTTGCAGTTTCTTCTGATAAGGTGTGGAAACAATTTATAGATATAAGGACTATTTTTACACGTGATGAATGGAGTCGGCTTGCAGAAGATTATTTTGGCTCAGGATTTGAAAATTTGTTTTTGTATGAAGTAAATAAGTATAATGATAAAATCAAAAAAAACAGTTTGGATTCAATTGAAGAAATTAATAAAAACGTGTTGTTGCCCGATAGGACAATGCTTCTAAATTTCAATTATACAACAACTGCTGACTTGTATATGCCTGGAAGTTCCCGTTTTATTGTGAACCATATCCATGGTGAACTTGACCCCAAAAAACTAAATAATGTGATATTTGGTTATGGTGATGAGTCTGATGATGAATATGAGAATCTTAAAAAGATGAATGATAATGAGTATCTAAGGCATATTAAGACAAGTCGCTATTTAGAGACAACAAAATATAGGGATTTGCTGTCATTCATTGAATCAGGACCATTCCAAGTTGTCATTATGGGACATTCATGTGGGTTGTCGGACAGGACCATGCTCAACACTTTATTCGAGCATGAGAATTGTGTCTCAATTAAACCATATTATTATGTAAACGAGCAAGGCAAGGACAACTATCTGGACATAGTACAGAATATCTCCCGTAACTTCACTAATCCGAAGCTCATGCGCGATAGGGTAGTGAACAAGACTTTTTGTGAGCCCTTGCCACAAGTAAATAAAGAATGACTCTGAACCCGCACCCTCAGCTTGGGAAGTTGAAGCCACACTGGCTAACCGCTACCTTACCTTGCGTATAAATATACCTACCAGAATTCTTGTTCCAACGTCCTGATTCCAGCTACTATATTGCCGTGTTAATAGATGTTAATGGTGCGTAGAGAACCCTCACTGCATATCGGGATGACAAGGAAGGGTATCGGAACTCCCTCCGCTTCACTCGTCCCTCTTTCCAAAGAGGGACAATTTTTTATTTCCTCACTAAGTCCTCGTTTTTTGGTTTTGATGTGTTATTTGGCCCTTTAAACATTACACAGTAAACAACACACACTACTCATTGACGGCCTTTGTGCTTGTTGCTTTGTTACGTTGTTTGTTGATACCAGCAAAAATATTATATTTGTAGTTGCTGCTATGTGAGGACTTGCCAAACGGAGTGCAGGATATGTAAATAATGTATCGACTTTGATTATCGAACATATGGACAAAACAGATAACAACATAGTAATCTACCAAAGTGAGGATGGCAAAGTACATCTTGATGTGGTGTATAACGAGGAGACAATGTGGCTCACTCAACAGCAACTCTGCGAGTTGTACCAAACGAGTAAATCAAATGTAAGTGAGCATATTAAGCATATATTCGAGGATGAAGAACTTTCTCGCGAGGCAACTGTTCGGAAATTCCGAACAGTTCAAATTGAAGGTACCCGTAAGGTGGAGCGTGAAGTAGATCACTATAACCTCGATATGATTATTTCGCTTGGTTATCGTGTGCGTTCTGTTACTGCAACCCGTTTCCGCCAGTGGGCTACAGAGCGATTGAAAGAATATATCATCAAGGGCTTTACAATGGATGATGAACGCCTGAAACAGTTGGGTGGTGGCAACTATTGGAAAGAGTTGCTCGACCGAATTAGGGATATCCGTTCATCAGAAAAGGTTATGTACCGTCAGGTACTTGACCTCTATGCAACAGCGGTGGATTATGACCCACGTAGCGAACTTTCAATAGAGTTCTTCAAGATTGTGCAGAACAAGCTGCACTTTGCAGCACACGGACACACAGCAGCAGAGGTTATATATGAACGCGCTGACGCTGAACAGCCTTTTATGGGATTGACAACCTTTAAAGGAGAACATCCAACGCTTGCAGATGTAAGAATTGCAAAGAACTATTTGAGTGAAGATGAACTGAAGATATTGAACAATCTTGTATCGGGATATTTCGATTTTGCCGAGATACAGGCAATGAAACGCCGCCCAATGTATATGAGTGATTATATCCAACAACTTGATAATATCCTTTCTTCTACAGGTGAACCAATGCTCGATGGTGCCGGAAAAGTCAGTCATGCTATGGCAATGTCCAAAGCGGAGAGCGAATATCGCAAATATGAGTTACGTACGCTCTCGCCGGTTGAACAGTCTTACTTGGATACCATTAAGGAATTAAATAAAGAGGCAAAAAACAAAAGCAAATAGGACTGCGACTTGTAAGGAGCGATTGTAGGTAACAGTGTAAACACACCAGTTCTCCACTTAAACGTTCACGTTGTACTACTATCGTGCGGGCTGACCCGCCCCTACACAATTACCCATTACGCGTTAAACATTACACACTACAGGCTACAGCTACTTTATTGCCGTGTTAATAGATGTTAATAGTGCAGAGTTCCCTCGTCGATGCGCTCTGTCGTGATGACAAAAGTGCGAACACGCCGGTTCGTCTTAAACATTAAACGTACTACATTCATTACTTAGGGCACCCACAAGGGATGCCCCTACGGTGTCGTCGAAATTTCGTTTTCCGTTTTGACAACACTCGCCTTTCGTGACCCGCAGGGCGTAAAAACTCTCCCGCTTTTTAAAGAGGGAGTACGGCTTTAGTCGGGAGGGAGTTCGCTGCACTGCCTGCGACCAACTGCTGCCAACATTGTCTATACCTCTATGCGATTATGTCTATCAGCAACTGCAGTTCTGTTTCGCTTACTCCTCTTGCAATGAGGGCTTCTTTGTCTTGCATTATGTGCTCTGCGACTTTGTCTGCGTTACCGCAAATTTCCTTGGCTTTGTTGTAGTATTCTACTGCCTGTTGGTTGTTCTTTGTTACCCATTCTAAATGTGCGGCACTGACAATGTTGTCTTATCGCAACCCGCAGGGCGCAAAAACTCTCCCGCTTTTTAAAGAGGGAGTACGGCTTTAGCCGGGAGGGAGTTCGCTGCACTGCCTGCGACCAACTGCTGCCAACATTGTCTATACCTCTATGCTATTAAATCTACTAGCAGTTGCAGTTCTGTTTCACTTACTCCTCGTTCAAACATTACTTCTTTGTCGTTGAGGATGTGCTTGGCTACTTTCTCGGCATTCCCGCAGATTTCTTTTGCTTTTTCGTAGAGTTCTATTGCTTTGGCATTGTTCTTTGTTACCCATTCGACATGTGCGGCATTGAGGTAGTCCTCGAATGCGGGGTGGGGCTGCTCCATCAGGCGCTGGTAGTAGCCGCGGGCCTGGCTGTCCTTGCCTGTGATGAACGAGCACCATGCTATGGCACGCATGGCGCGGCGTGAGTCGGGCATCAGGTATTCAACCTTGTAGAACCGGGCGAAGGCCTCTTCGTACTGCTTGAGTGCGGCATGGCTCTCGCCTGTCTGCATGAGCAGGGAGATGTTCTCGGGTGCAAGCTCCTCGGCCATGAGATAGTAGCTTAAGGCCTTGTCGAACTCGCCTTGCAGACGGTAGCACTGTGCTATGTGGCGCAGGGTCCACAGGGTGTCGGGCTTGATGATGTCGGCCTTGGTGTAGTAGTCGATGGCGGTGTCGTAGTCGCACTCTTTCTGTGCGCAGAAGCCCATCTCCTGGAAGAACTGTGCGTCGCCCTCGCCGCTCTTCTCGAACAGACGTCCGGCCTTGAAGGCTTCATCGTAGTACTCTTTCTCTACCAGGTAGCGGAAGGTGCGCAGCATGGCTTCATTGCTGTCGATGAGTGGTGTCAGTGTCTCGCTCTGCAGCAGGTTGAGCGACAGGGTAAAGGGGTCGGTAAACTCGCCGCGGAAGTTGGACACCTTGAAGAAACGGTAGAGGTCCTGTATATACTGGTTGCTCTCGACCTCGGCTTTCTTCTCGGCGGGTATCTCGGTGGCGGTATCTATGGCCTGTGCGTCGGGACCGGCCTCTGTCATCTGTGCCATCATGGCGTCGCGCTGCTCCTTGGGAACGCGCTCGAAGGTAAGGCAGAACGAGTACTTGTCGCTGTTGCAGAAGAACTGCGAGGCGCATATTGCACCAAGGATGCTCTTGTTGCCGCTGATCTCCTTGGGCAGTATGTCGGCCACGCATGGCACGCTGGTGTCGAAGGGACGCAGCCAGTTGCTCATTTCGCCGAAGAAGGGGAAACTCTTCAACTGCGAGAAGGTGCTCATGTATACATCGGCGCCCTCAACCTGCCATCGGCTCATCTCCTCAATCTTGCCTTTTATCTCATCCTCCTCTATCCACTTGCGCCACTCGGGGTTCTTGTCCTCATCATCCTCAATCTCCTTGAGTATGTCCATGCTGAGCTTGCTGTTCCTCAGGTTGGGATTCTTCATCATGGCGGGGATTATCTCCTCGCGCATCTTGCGGTCAATCTTCTGTGTCTCGCGGCAGCGCAGCAACTGTATCTGTATGGTCTGTATGCGGTGTATGACAGTCGTGTTCTCGCGTATGGCTGCTATGGCATTGGCAATGGCGGGGTAGTGCTTGATGCGTCTCTCGTACATGAACAGCACCATGATGAGGCCCACAATGGCGCGTGTGGCGAGAAGACTTTCCTCGCTGGTCGCTATGTTGCATAGTGTGGTGACCTTATGCGGCTCCATGCATTTGAGGGCGCTGAGTGTCACGGCGCTCACTGCCACGGCACGGTCGTTGAGGCTTATCTCGTTGCTGCTGATGATGCCGTACACCTTCTCGGCGTCGCCCTTGCTCCAGCAGTTGCTGCTCCACAATGTGCCGAAGAGCTGTGGCAACAGCTGCTCATGCTCCTTGGCGAGGGTGGCGTTCAGCGAACGGCACTCCTCGGCAGGAAGGCTCTGCGCCACCTGGGTGTTGGCGTGGTTCTCCTTGAGTCTTGCGTATATGCCGTCGATGCCTGACAGGCCTTTGTACTTGCGGCGCATCTGGCAGTATACCTTCGTGGAGTGCTCGGTAAGCCTTGCTATGGCTATCTGGTCGTTGATGACGTAGCACTTGCCTATGAGCTCGCCATGCAGACGCTCCCTGTCGGGGTCGGGCATGCCCATGCGCAGATAGTCGAGCATGTAACGGTATGCTGTCTGCAGTTCGTTGTACCGTGTGCGCAACTCCCAGTCCTGGAGCGACTCTATCTCTTCGCCCAGGATGTCAATGGCTCTCTTCAGCCTCTCCTTGCCAAGTGCGTCAATGACGCTCTTCTGTATTTCAGTGATACGTTTTTCGTCCATTTAACCAATGTGAAATGTAGTTTGCGCCTTAGTGTAAGGGCTCTAAGGTCCTTAAGGACTCTAAAGGCTCTAAGGCGGCGCAACTTATTTGATATAATAAACAGCGCGGACAACCGCGCTGTTTATTATGAATTATTTCGGCGGGATATTATTCGCCCTTGATAGCTGCAACGCCCGGGAGAACCTTACCCTCGATTGCCTCGAGAAGAGCACCACCACCTGTTGAGATGTATGATACCTGGTCGGCCATACCGAACTTGTTGATACATGCTACAGAGTCACCACCACCGATGAGCGAGAATGCACCGTTGGCAGTTGCCTTGCCGATAGCCTCGGCGATAGCACGTGAACCTGCTGTGAAGTTGTCGAACTCGAATACGCCTGCAGGACCGTTCCAAAGGATGGTCTTTGCGTCAACGATAGCAGCAGCGAATGCCTTCTGAGCCTCTGGACCTGCATCCAAGCCCTCCCAACCCTCGGGGATTGCACCTGCCGGGCACACCTGAGTGTTGGCGTCGTTAGAGAAATCATCAGCTGCAACGCAGTCCTGAGCGAGAACGAGGTTCACACCCTTTGCCTTAGCCTGCTCCATGATGCTGATAGCGAGGTCGAGCTTGTCGTCCTCAACGATTGAACGGCCAATCTGACCACCCTGAGCCTTGGCGAATGTGTATGTCATACCACCGCAGAGGATGAGGTTGTCAACCTTGTCCATGAGGTTCTCGATGATACCGATTTTTGTAGATACCTTTGAACCACCCATGATAGCTGTGAAAGGACGCTTGATGTCCTTGAGGATGTTGTCAACAGCCTTAACCTCTTTCTCCATCAAGTAGCCGAGCATCTTGTTGTCAGCATCGAAGTAGTCAGCGATGACTGCTGTAGATGCGTGACGGCGGTGTGCTGTACCGAATGCGTCGTTGATGTAGCAGTCAGCATAAGAAGCGAGAGTCTTTGAGAACTCCTTCTGTGACTCCTTCATTGCCTTCTTTGCATCGTTGTATGCTGGGTCCTCCTTGTCTATGCCAACAGGCTTACCCTCCTCCTCGGGATAGAAACGGAGGTTCTCGAGCATCAATACCTCGCCTGGCTTCAATGCAGCAGCAGCCTCGGCAGCCTTTGCGCAGTCGGGAGCGAACTGTACGGGTACACCAAGCTTCTCCGATACGGCGTCAACAATCTGGCTCAAAGAGTACTTTGCGTTTACCTTACCCTTTGGCTTGCCCATGTGTGACATGATGATGAGAGCACCGCCATCGGCCAAGACCTTCTTCAATGTGGGAAGAGCACCACGGATACGTGTGTCATCGGTAATCTTACCTTCCTCGTTCAAGGGTACGTTGAAGTCAACGCGAACGATTGCCTTCTTGCCGGCAAACTTGAAATTGTCAATTGTCATAGCTTAATTGATTTTATGTTAGTAATGGTTGTTAAATGCTTGTTTGGTTATAGTGCCGTTATTGTCATCCTTGTGCATTTGTCATCCTGTCTGTTTGTCATCCTGACGGAACGGAAGGATCTCTTTCCCCGTTCTTTTAGATGCTTTGTTCCGCTCCAGCATGACAAGTACCTAGTGTTGTCATCCTGCCTGTTTGTCATCCTTCGTACTTGTCATCTTGACGGAACGGAAGGATCTCTTTCCCCGTTCTTTTAGATGCTTCGCTTCGCTCCAGCATGACAAGTACCTGTTGTTGTCATCCTGTCTATTTGTCATCCTGAGTGAAACGAAGGATCTCTAAACCTTTGCATGCTGCAGATAATAACAATCACCGACACTATTTCATCTTGCGAAGATAATGTTTTTTAAATAAAAGAGGTAATAATTTCAAATAAAAATTCTAAAAGACGTTTTTGCCTTTCAGGATTCTATTTGTTGCAGAAATACTTGTAGAGCGGTGCAACCATCAATGCTTGGCAAATCCCCCCATTCACGAGCAGTTCCCTCACTTCATCTTCGCTCATCAGAACCACTTCCAATTCTTCATTCTCATCAAGTGACTGCTCTGCTGTTTTTTCTACACCGACAGCAAGGAAACAGTGCGCAAGATTGTTCATGGAACTCGGGTTGGGCGAGAGGGTCATCAGTTTGCTCCACTCACCACCGCTGTAGCCTGTCTCCTCAAGCAGTTCGCGTCTGGCGGCATACAAAGGGTCTTCGCCTTCCTCAATAACCCCGCAGGGCAGTTCGGTGCTTATTACCTCCAATCCGTGACGATATTGCTTCTCCATAACGAAGCGGCCATCCTTGGTTATTGCGATTACATTTATCCAGTCGGGGTATTCAAGGACATAGTACTCGTTCATAATCCTTCCGTCAGGGAGTTCAAGTTTGTCGCGTCGCGCTGTCAACCACGGACGTTTTATAAGATACTCCCTGTCAAGGACCTTCCATTTTTTATCTTCGTTGTTCATTGGTTATGTTTTTTGTGCCTGTTGTACTCTTTGCACACTTCGGTCAGTCCGCATGCTGAGCACTTGGGGGCTCTTGCCGTGCACATGTAACGCCCATGCAGTATGAGCCAATGGTGTGCCTTGGGGATGATATCATGCGGCAGGTACTTCATCAGTTCCATCTCAACACTGTAGGGGGTGGTGCAGCGCTTGGGCACAAGCCCTATGCGGTGGCTTACGCGGAACACGTGTGTGTCCACTGCCATGGCGCTCTTGTCCCACACGACCGACAATATGACATTGGCAGTCTTGCGTCCCACGCCCGGCAAGGTAATGAGCTCCTCCAGTGTGTCGGGCACCTCGCCTCCGAAGTCGCTGCATAGTTTCTGTGCCATACCCACAAGGTGTTTCGCCTTGTTGTTGGGGTACGATACGCTCTTTATGTAGTTGTAGATTTCATCGGGGTGTGCCTGTGCCATCTCCCAAGGGTCGGGGTAGCGTGCTATGAGGTCGGGGGTCACCATGTTTACGCGCTTGTCGGTACATTGCGCCGAGAGGATGACCGCCACAAGCAGGTCGAACGGAGTGGAGTAGTCCAGCTCCGTCTCGGCCACAGGAATGGCTATCTCGAAGTACTCGATGGCTTTTTTATATAGGTCTGCTTTTTTCATGGATATTATACTATGAATTCCCTTATCTCGCAGTTGCCGAAGAGGGTTACATCCCTGTGTGTTACTCCCTTGATTTCGGCCTCCATTATGCGGCAGAAGAATCCGTGGCTGAAGGCAAGAATCTTCTTCCCGGGGTACTCGCGGCGCACTTTGTCCAGGAACTTGTGGGCACGCTCCTTCATCGACTCCTCGGTCTCCACTGTCTCGTTGTATACTGCTCCCTTGATGGGTGTGCCCGCAAGATTGCCGAGGTCGCGCTCGCGCAACAGAGGCTCCTTGATGAATGTGCACTCGCGCCCCTCGAGGGCAATCTCGGCAGTGTCGAGGCAACGCTTGAGGTCGCTGCAGAGCACTACGTCAAACTCCAGTTCGGCAATGCGTGGGCGCAGCGAATGTGCTTGTTCAATACCTAACGGCGACAGGTGCCCGGGTGTCTGTCCCTGGAAAAGCCCTTTTGAATTCTCGATGGTCTCGCCATGACGGGTCATATAAATTGTTGTAGCCATAATAGTCCTTTGCTTTTCTTATATATGCAAAGGTAACAACAAACAGGTAAAAAACATAATGCAGTACTGATAATTTTGTTAATTTTGCAGTACTTATGGAACAGAACAATATAAAGACTCCGATATTCCAACGCCCGGTGTGGGTGGTTGTGTTCGCTTTGTCGGCAGCAATGGCATGGGGATGGGCCTATCCTCTCATAAAGCTCGGTTTTGCTGAGTTCGGGATAACACAGTCAATGACAGGCAGCAAGATGCTCTTCGCCGGTATACGCTTTATTCTATCGGGGCTCATCGTGCTTGCCATAGCCGCTGCGACACGTCGCAGCTTTGCTGTCGCAAACGGCGGCAGCTGGCTATATGTGCTGCTCTTCGCATTGCTCAATACAGGACTGCACTATTATTTCTTTTATGTGGGGCTCTCCTACAGCGACGGTGCACGTGCAGCAATTCTCAACTCGCTCGGCACCTTTATGCTTGTGCTTCTTGCATGCATCTTCTTCAAGAGCGACAGGCTCACTGCAAACAAAATTATCGGCTGTACGCTTGGCTTTGCCGGAATAATGGCGCTGAACATCGGCGGTGCGCATGGTGGCGGTTTTACCTTCATGGGCGACGGAATGATTATCCTTAACACCGTATGTGCGGCGTTGGCGGGCTTGATGACACGGGGTCTCGGCAAGCGCGTAGATGTCTTTGTGGGCACAGGCTACAGCCTTGCCTTCGGTGGAGTGATGCTTGTTGTCCCAGGCCTGCTCATGGGCGGAACACTTCCTGCCATTACGGTGGCCGGCGTTGTGATACTCTTTCTGCTTGTCTGTATCTCGGCACTCGGATTCACGCTCTACAATAAGCTGCTCACATGCAATCCAGTGGGTAAGGTGGCAATCTTCAACTCGCTCATCCCCGTTGTAGGTGCCGTTACATCTTGCATGTGTCTGGGCGAACCGTTCTATTGGAAATATGTAGCGGCAGCAGCACTTGCAACCGCAGGAATATACCTCATCAACAGGGCGAAGTAGGGAGGCTTTCCTTATTTTACTCCTCCTTACCGCTCAATGTCATGAGCACCTTGTCGTTCCTCTTTACAACTACCTTCCAGTCCTTGGGATTTATAGGGTTGAACATGTAGTCAAGTGTCCATGAGATTTCGTAAATATATTCCCCGTTGCGGAATGAATATTTCTCTTTGCTTTGCTTGGGGTCTCCATCCTTGGGCTCCGATGTGTGGCTACCATTCTTGAGTACGATATCGGGCGTTTCTTTACAGCTTTTCTCCTTCCATGAGGAGTACCTGGCCTTTCCGTCGGGCATAATGTCTATGCGTATGGTCCATGGTGCCTGTCCTATTATAATCAGGTTATGCTTGTAGTTGCATAGACCTTTGGTGAGTCCTTGGGGGTAATCTATCCCGACATAGTTGAATGTGCTGCCGTCGAACTGATAATAGAGGCGTCGGCCGGTCTCCAGGTCTCCGCCATAAGGGTTGTATCCCTCACGTGTCTCGGGTATGTAAAGGTCGCAGCCGTCAAGCATGATGTCGCCTATATATGTACAACAAGGGTTTGCGAAGTACGATACCCTGTTACTGCTCTCCGAACCATGGGTGAAGAGATTGTACTCCTTCAGCTCTCCGTTGCCTATAGTATATGCTTCTAGTCCAGATGAGTACATGATACCCGAGCCGGATGCGTAGGAATGCACCACATATACAGTCTGCCCGCTGTTGAGGCTAATGCTGTTTATATCGTATACTCCGCATGCTATCGCCCCAATCTTGCGCGATTTGTCAAGTCCCTCTTCGTGCTCATCCATGTCAATTTCATCCGAGATGAATATGTGGCTGAATATCCTGTTTTTATCCTTGTACGATGTTATTCCCGAGAAACTCGACATGGTACCACCTTCGATATCCCATGAATAGAGACGCAGCATGCCGTCTTCGGATGTAACTACTCTTAACGGCCTTGCCGTTGCTGCACTCTCCGTAACCTCTTCCAGTCTGCTGAAATCATATGTGAAGCAACGCTCATCGTTGCTTATCAGGTATGCAAAGAACCTCTCGGGGAAACTTCTGTAACCCTTGTTCTTCTTTATGTGGTCTATCAGTTTGTTCTCGGCATCGGCAACCGATGTGTAGTATATTTTCTTCTCTCCGTCATACATGAAGCGCTGCTTCTGCGCTGGAGCAGCCAATGCTATAAGTATGGCTGCCAAAGTGATAAAGTGTCTCATTTCTATCTCCCTTGTGTTACAATGCGAATATAGACCAATTTCCGTAATTGATGAAACAAATCAATGGCTTTAATTTACGTTTGGCTGTGAGCGGTGGTTTTTGTTTTTATTGAAGAGTGCTAACACTGACGCACGAAAGCAGCGATTAAACGAGTGCAAAGAAAGTTTACTTGCTTCGCAAGCGCCACCCACGCGGTGTCACTTTGCGACACTTCGCGTGACTATTGCCAAACAATGGCCTCTATCATCGCTTCGCGATAATTGACCAACCTTTTGTTGTCTGCGACAATCGTATCCCGCACGGCACAACAACTCTCCCTCTGTTTATAGAGGGAGTACCCGAAGGGGGAGGGAGTTTGGTGCTACGTGCGACTAACTGCTACAATTTCTATATAGGCCATTTTTATATTAAAATGTTTGTCCCCTCCGGGGTCATCCCATTGAGTCCATTGTTTTTGTCTTTGACAATCGCAACCCACGCGGTGTCACTTTGCGGCACTTCGCGTGACTATTGCTAAACAATGGCCTCTATCATCGCTTCGTGATAATTGAACCAATCATTGTTGCCCGTGGCAACCGTATCCCGCATGGCACAACAACTCTCCCTCTGTTTATAGAGGGAGTACCCGAAGG
>JAGBFX010000017.1 GCA_017936265.1 Bacteroidaceae bacterium
ACGAATTTGTCTTTATGCATAACGGTCTGATTATGACCGCAAAAGTAATTTCAAATCCGTTGACTCAAAAATCTCTTGTAACAAATTAAATATCAATCATTTCAAAGAACTATTTCGATTTTTTAGTGGACACTTATGAGAGGACATTTTTAATACATAATATTCTTATTAGGTAAAATGATAAATTTTTCCAAAAAATGTCCCCTTAAATCCTTATTTATGAAAAATGGTAAATAATCATATAATTTATTCTTATTATGATAGATAATAAAGGAACAATAGAAGTTACTCCTGGAGTAAACTATATTAATGATTGGAGAGATAATACCGGGAAATATGTACTGGACGATATTATACGTGTCGGTAAAGTTATAATAAACAAAGTCGTTACAGGCTGTGGGTTCACCACCTACAGCCTTTGTAATAAAATTGATACGATACTTGTCTCGCCACGATTAAAACTTATATTGAATAAGATTGAGCAGTTTAACAAAGACGAACCACTCTGTTACTACTTTAACCGCGAGAAGGGATACGATGGTAAACAAAAGACTATCGATGAACTGGAGAATGAATTTGCTTTATACCAACACGAATGCGAACAGAACAAGAGACCGTTGAAGATACTCGTTACATACGACTCGTTTTGTGCTCTTGCCTCAATGCTCGAAGGTTTCAAAATCGACATCAGCAAGAAGTTTAATATTACCGTCGATGAGTCACACTGTCTTATAAAGGATATAAAGCTGAAGGAGTATAGCAACAAAAGCGTTCTTTCAACCTTTATAGATAGATTGTTCAGTTACAAGAATGTCCTATTTATATCAGCAACGCCCATTATCGATTATATGCAGGAGATAGAGGAGTTCAAAGACAATTACGTTTGTTACTACGAACTTGGTTGGAGCAATATAGAACCGATTACACAAAGAACATACACCTGCAATAGCGCCCTTAATGCTTTTGACCAGATATATGCAAAGTACAATAAGCAGCAAGGGGTGTTCGACGTAATAAATCTCCCCGGTTGCAATGCTCCGTATAGTTACGAAGGGGTGATATTCTTGAACAGCGTAAAGGAGATATGTGGCATTCTACGTAAATATATAGTCAAAAAACAACTTATAAATCCCGATGATGTTACAATAATCTGTGCCGATAATAAAGAAAATCTCAGGGAACTGCATAAAGTACACAGAAAACTCTGTATTGCAAACTCAATACCCAAGGCGGATGAACCTCACACCACCTGGACATTTGTTACGCGTACAGCTTTCGAAGGAGTAGATTTCTATAGTCCATCGGCAAGCACATACGTCATTGCTAATTATAATGTATCGAGCCTTTCTTTGGACATTGCATCAGATATACCACAGATAGTAGGTAGGCAGAGAAGAAAGGATAATCCGTTTAGGAATACTGTGCATCTGTTCTATAAAGATAACAAACAACAACTCTATGATAATGAGTTTAATGCGTCGCAAGCTGAGAAGATGCAGGAAAGCCAAAGACAGATAGAGATATGGCAGAGTGCACCGACTGATTGTAAGGAGAGTGCTTTGAGCATTATAGATTCTTATATAAAACACAACCCAAATGACCTTTATATTACTACAACAAGCGGTGAACCTGTAATAAATAATCTGCTCATCGTTTCAGAGCGTTACTGTTACGACGTTATAAAGAATCATCATCAATGGTTCATTATGTCATCAAACTCTTACGGAAGAACTTATTCAATGCCTGTGCAAGAACTTAAAGATAGATTAAGCATAGCAAAATCCCTTGCAGATGCTTTAAGAGTAGCATACGATTATTTTGTTTCTGCAGATAACGCTTTGAAAGCAGACTATTTTATAATGCTACGTAATGAGGGATATAACGAAATTGGTTATTATTACAGCAATCTTCCTGCTGAACATATTAGAGCGTGTGGCTTTAATAGCACAAAGTTGGATGAGGCCATTAATAACAATAATGCCGAGTTTGATATCCGAATGCGGCTCCCACAATATTTTGAACTTAATGGGGTGTATACCAGGGAAGAGGTTAAAGGGAAACTACAACTGATTTATAATGAACTTGGGCTTAAAATGACAGCAACAGCTACCGACCTTGAAAAATATGTAAATTGTATTCAATGCAAAAAGAATGGTTCGAGGGCATATAAGTTGTTGCCAGACTAACAGATTGACCGCGCTGTAACAGGTGCGGTTATTTTTTTGTTGTAGAATATAATAAGATGGGCTTTGTTGACGGGGAATAAAACTGTGAAATTTTGATTTTTGTGATAAGTAGGATTATTGGAAAACTTTATGGACGGTCTTTCTTCTAAAGCATAAAGAAGTTGTTTCCTATTAAATTAATACCTAACTTTGTCTATGCTTAAAATATGGTCGAAAGGGGGTGATTTTATTATGTAATAGTGATTTATGCTGATTTTCCGGACGGTGTCCGACACCGTCACAAAACCGTCACAAAACCGTCACAAAACCGTCGCAAAAATAGTCGTTTTTGGGTGTTTTTATAGTAAAAATAGAGGTAAATCAGCTTATACCGTCACAAGAAAAATTGAGCCTTAAATTACAACTTTTATTGGGGTAGTGGTGTTGAAGTTTACAAGTCGATTGCATTGAAAAGGGAAATAAAAAAGAGAGCTGCCCTTAAAGGACAACTCTCTATAAAGTATTAGGTTTTAGCTAATTACTTGCTCAATGCAGCAGAAACGTCCACAGCGATAGCAACAGTTGCACCTACCATCGGGTTGTTACCGATACCCAGGAAGCCCATCATCTCAACGTGTGCGGGAACTGATGAAGAACCTGCGAACTGTGCGTCTGAGTGCATACGGCCCATTGTGTCGGTCATACCGTAAGATGCAGGACCTGCTGCCATGTTGTCCGGGTGCAATGTACGGCCTGTACCACCACCTGAAGCTACTGAGAAGTAGTTCTGGCCGGCGAGTACGCGCTCCTTCTTGTATGTACCTGCAACAGGGTGCTGGAAACGTGTCGGGTTGGTTGAGTTACCTGTGATAGATACGTCAACGCCCTCCTTCCACATGATGGCAACACCTTCGCGAACGTCATCGGCACCGTAGCAACGTACCTTAGCACGAGGACCGTCGCTGTAAGCGATTTCGCGTACAACCTTCAATTCGCCTGTGAAGTAGTCGAACTCTGTCTGTACGTATGTGAAGCCGTTGATGCGTGAAATGATCTGTGCAGCGTCCTTGCCAAGACCGTTGAGGATACAACGGAGAGGCTCTTTACGAACCTTGTCTGCCTTGGCAGCAATCTTGATGGCACCCTCGGCAGCAGCGAAAGACTCGTGACCTGCAAGGAATGCGAAGCACTTTGTCTCCTCGCGGAGCAAGCGTGCAGCGAGGTTACCGTGGCCGATACCTACCTTGCGGTCATCAGCTACTGAACCTGGGATACAGAATGCCTGGAGACCAAGACCGATAGCCTCGGCAGCGTCAGCTGCATTTGAACAACCCTTCTTCAATGCGATGGCAGCGCCTACGACGTAAGCCCACTTTGCATTCTCGAAACAGATGGGCTGTGTCTCCTCACAAATCTTGTAAGGGTCGATGCCATACTGCTCACAAATCTCGTTAGCCTCTTCGATAGAAGCGATACCATTCTCGTTAAGTACAGCGAGGATCTGCTTGATACGACGATCCTGACTTTCAAATTTTACGGGTCTTATCATAGCTTTGTCCTCCTTATTCGTTACGTGGGTCAATATACTTAACAGCACCTGCCTCCTCAGAGAAACGGCCATAAGACTTTGTCAACTTCTTGACAGCCTCATTGGCGTCAGTGCCCTTCTTGATCTCTTCCATAAGCTGGCCGAGGTTGATGAACTCGTAACCGCAAATCTCATCGTTCTTGTCAAGGGCGAGGCGTGTGATGTAACCCTCAGCCATCTCAAGGTAACGTGAACCCTTAGCCAAAGTACCATAGAGAGTACCTGTCTGGCTGCGGAGACCCTTACCCAAGTCCTCAAGACCTGCACCGATAATCAAACCACCCTCAGAGAAAGCTGACTGGCTGCGGCCGTAAACAATCTGCAGGAACAGCTCGCGCATTGCAGTGTTGATGGCGTCGCAAACAAGGTCAGTGTTGAGTGCCTCAAGGATTGTCTTGCCGGGGAGAATCTCAGATGCCATAGCGGCAGAGTGAGTCATACCTGAACAACCGATAGTCTCGACAAGAGCCTCCTGGATGATACCGTTCTTGATGTTCAATGAGAGCTTGCATGCACCCTGCTGAGGAGCACACCAGCCGATACCGTGTGTAAAGCCAGAGATGTCAGCAACCTCCTTAGCCTTAATCCATTTGCCCTCTTCGGGGATTGGAGCAGGACCGTGGTTAGGACCCTTCTTTACAACACACATGTTTTCTACTTCGTGTGAATAAACCATAATTGTTGTATGTTTAAAATGTGAAACATAGTCTCTTTCAATTTGCGAAGTTAGTAAAAATAATCTCTTGAGCAAAAGTTGTGGCTTTTTTTTCTTCATAAAAAGAATTTACTTCATAAAAAAGCATAAAAGCGTTGCATATTTATTTTGCAGGTGCTCCTGTTTGCCATTTTCTTCGTATCTTCGCGTCTGATTTTTGATTTAACATACAAATACCATATAACATGAAAAAACTACTTGATATTTCATTGCTGTCTTCATTGATACTTGTTCTGTTCTCGTGTGACCCTGTTGAGCCGGAATACAGATACGAGTACTATTTCGATGATATTTACACAGTGAACAAGCATACAGTCTCTCCCGAGTTCTCTGACTCTGTAATCCGCATAAACAATATGGATAAATATCCTTACGGGACAGGCGACAGGGTGCACATGACCTTGCGCTACTATTTCGACATCTCTACAATGAAGATGCCTCTGTGGGAGATATATCGTGTTACACGAAAAATCGAGACATTGCCTCTCACGGCTCCCGCGATGATTGACTCTGCGGAGTATGATGCGGCCTTCAATAAACTGCACGATTATGAGCTGGCCGACAGGTACGTGAAGCCTGTATGGATATGGAAGAACCGTCAGAACATCAACATCTCTTACTTCGGTGTTGAAGAGGGTGCCTCATTCGCAATGGCGGTACGCGGCATCAGCAACGACTGTCTCGAGCTTGACCTCTATGCAAAGGCAAAGAGAAACAATGAGTATACAACAACCAGACTGTTGGCATTCGACCTTTCCAAAGCCGGTGATTTCCTCTCCGAGGAGCAGAAAAACAGCATTGCCGATATTGATTCGCTAAGGACAAGAATATTCTTCAACCGCGAGGTGGACGGCGAAGTGAAAAGGGCCGATATCATTGGCGGCAAGATTGCTAATCCTGTGAAATAATATGGATAAAAGAGTTTCAAACGTAGTCATAAAGAACCGCAGGGCTTCGTTCGATTATATCGTGACGGAGACATATACGGCGGGTATAGTACTGACCGGCACCGAGATAAAGTCAATACGCCAGTCAAAGGCGAGCCTTGTCGACACATACTGTACCTTCATCAACGAGGAACTGTGGGTAAAGAACATGCATGTGGCCGAATATTTCTACGGTTCGTACAACAACCACACGGCACGTCGCGACCGCAAGCTGCTGCTTGAACGCAAGGAACTACGTAAACTCAAACAGGCGGTCAAGAACCCCGGCTTTACCATTGTTCCCATGAAACTGTTCATAAACGAGAAAGGCCTGGCGAAGCTTGTAATCGCTCTTGCACGTGGTAAGCATGAGTATGACAAGCGCGAGTCAATCAAGGAACGCGACGACAAGCGCGAGATTGACCGCATAAGACGGAATTTCTGATTGTTTTACTCTATCCCGCGGGGTAGAGTAAAATGCTTTTAGTAAGGTGAAAACGGAAAGTTGAAAGATGAAAACAGGGAACTGTAAGTTCGCTTTCTTTCCATTAAAGCAGAAAACCAAATGAAAACAACCCTGACAGATGCAATAAAGGAACGTATTCTGGTGCTCGACGGAGCCATGGGTACCATGATACAGAAATACTCCCTTGGCGAGAGTGATTTCCGCGGCACGCTGCTTGCGGCTCATCCCTGTGCGCTCAAGGGCAACAATGACCTGCTGGTGCTTACCCGCCCCGATGTCATAAGCGAGATACACACGAAGTATCTTGCCGCAGGTGCCGACATAATCGAGACCTGCACGTTCAATGCCAATGCCATTTCGCAGGGAGAGTATGGCTGTGCGCACCTGTGTTCCGAGATAAACCGTCATGCCGCACAGCTTGCCCGCAAGGTGGCCGATGAATTTTCCACGGCAGTGAAACCCCGTTTCGTGGCAGGTTCGGTAGGTCCCACAGGCCGCACATGCTCAATGAGCCCCGATGTGGAGAACCCAGCCATGCGTAACGTCACCTTCGACATGCTTGTCGACGCATACAGGGAGCAGATGACCGCCCTCATAGAGGGTGGTGTGGATGCCTTGCTTTGTGAGACAATCTTTGACACCCTCAATGCCAAGGCGGCTCTTTGTGCTGCCGATGAGGCAATGGCGGAGGCGGGTCGCGAGGTGCCGGTAATGCTCTCTTTTACCGTTGCCGATACTCAGGGTCGCATTCTCTCGGGGCAGACACTCGAGGCTGTGCTTGCATCGCACTCGGGCAGGAACCTGCTGTCGGTAGGTCTTAACTGCTCTTTCGGTGCACGGGAGATGAAACCTTTCCTCAAGAACCTCAGCGACAAGGCCCCCTACTATGTGAGCGTGTATCCCAATGCGGGCTTGCCCAACGAACTTGGCGAGTACGACCAGACACCCGAAGAGATGGCTGCAATAGTCAAGGAGTATATTGATGAAGGGCTTGTGAATATCGTAGGCGGTTGCTGCGGAACGACCGATGAGTTCATCGCTCTCTTCCCGCCATTGGTAAGAGGTGCTGCCCCACGCGTGCCACGACAGGCCCCGCAGGAGATGTGGCTCTCGGGTCTTGAGCGTCTGGTGGTAAACCCCTCGATGAACTTCATCAATGTGGGCGAGCGCTGCAATGTGGCGGGTTCGCGTAAGTTCCTGCGTCTCATCAATGAGAAAAACTACACCGAGGCGCTTGCCATAGCCCGCAAGCAGGTAGAGGACGGTGCCCAGGTAATAGATATAAATATGGATGACGGTCTGCTTGACTCTCGTGAAGAGATGAAGACCTTTATCAATATGCTTGCCGGCGAGCCCGATATTGCACGTGTCCCGCTGATGATAGACTCCTCGGACTGGGAGGTCATCAAAGAGGGTCTCAAATGCGTGCAGGGCCGTTCTATTGTCAACTCGATATCGCTGAAGGAGGGCGAGGAACTCTTCATCAGTCGTGCGCGCGAGGCAAAGAGCCTCGGTGCCGCAGTGGTGGTCATGGCATTCGATGAGAATGGACAAGCAACAACTTTTGAACGCAAAATAGAGGTGTGCGGGCGTGCCTACAGGCTGCTGACCGAAAAGGCAGGCTTTGCCCCACATGATATAATCTTCGACCCAAATATACTTGCGATAGCTACAGGCATCGAGGAACATGCATCATACGGGCTTGACTTCATCCGTGCGTGTGCATGGATAAAGGAGAATCTTCCCGGTGCGCATATCAGTGGCGGAGTGAGCAACCTCTCCTTCTCTTTCCGTGGCAACAACTATGTGCGCGAGGCGTTGCATGCGGTGTTCCTCTATCATGCCATAGCGGCGGGAATGGACATGGGTATCGTGAATCCGCAGACATCGGTACAGTACGAAGATATCCCATCGGAACTTCGTACAGTCATGGAGGATGTTGTGCTCAATCGTGATGCCGATGCCACGGAACGCCTCATATCGCTTGCTGCCGAACTCAAGGAACAGGCTGCGGGCGTCCAGTCGGCAGCTGCCGAGGCATGGCGCGAGGCCTCTCTCGAAGAGCGCCTGAAAGTGGCTCTTGTGAAGGGTGTGGGCGACTATCTTGCCCAGGACCTTGATGAGGCCGTCGCGAAGTATGGCAGCGCAGTGGATGTCATCGGTGGCCCTCTTATGGACGGCATGGGCCATGTGGGCGAGCTTTTCGGTGCAGGCAAGCTCTTCTTGCCGCAGGTGGTGAAGAGCGCACGAACCATGAAACAGGCCGTGGCGATACTGCAACCGCTCATTGAGAGCGAGAACAGTGCGCGTAGTGCGTCGGCAGGACGCACCGTTGTGGCAACCGTCAAGGGCGACGTTCACGACATAGGAAAGAACATCGCTACGGTGGTCATGGGTTGCAACGGTTACGATGTAATAGACCTCGGTGTCATGGTGCCTGCCGAGAGAATAGTGGAAGCTGCGGTCGAGAATAATGCGGACATTGTCATTCTCAGCGGTCTTATTACCCCCTCGCTCGATGAGATGATAACTACTGTCAAGGCCATGAAGGCGGCAGGGCTCTCAATTCCTGTGATGATTGCGGGTGCAACGACCAGCCCCATGCATACGGCTCTGAAGATAGCAACAGCGTACGATGCTCCTGTGATACATGTGAAGGATGTGTCGCAGAACGTAGTTGTGGCAGCCGAGCTGCTTGGCGGCCACGAGCGTTACAGCGCCTTTGTGGCGGCGTTGAAGAGCGGGCAGGAGGCATTACGTGCGCAGGCCGCAGTAAAGGGCAGGGCGCAGTTGCGCTCCCTCGATGAGGCACGTGCAAACAAACTGAATCTGTTTGACCAGGAATCTGTCTAACGAAATAAAAAACAAAATATACATGAATAGGTTATTTGCTACACTGACTTTTGCCATTGCAATGGCAATGTCTACACTGCCGGTCATGGCACAGGATGCTGTCACGGATGGTATGCCCGAGGCTGCTGCAGCTATTCAGACTGCTCTCACTGATACCGTAACGGTAGAAAGTGCCGAGCTCTCAACAATGGAGAAACTGGTCTCTTTTTGTCTTGAGCATCTCAATTACGGAACCGTCGCCATGTTTATGGCAATCGAGAGTTCCTTCATACCGTTCCCCTCAGAGGCAGTAGTTCCTCCGGCAGCGTGGAAGGCTGCTACAACAGGCGACATGAACATATTCATGGTAGTCATCATTGCGACACTCGGTGCCCTTATCGGTGCCCTCTTCAACTATTATCTTGCCCTGTGGCTCGGACGCCCCATTGTGTACAGGTTTGCCAACAGCCGTTTCGGTCACATCTGTCTGCTCGATGAAGATAAGGTAAAGCATGCCGAGGAGTATTTCGAGAAGCATGGTGCCGCCTCTACGCTCATCGGACGTCTGGTTCCTGCTGTGCGACAGCTCATATCAATTCCTGCTGGTCTGTCACGCATGAGCCTTCCCCGTTTCGTGCTCTTTACCTCTCTTGGAGCAGGAGCATGGAACATAATCCTTGCCATACTCGGTTATTACATGTCAAAAATCCCGGGCATGGACAGCGAAGCGGCCGTAATGGAGGCTGTCAAGGAGCATAGCGCCGTTATCGGTTACATATTCATTGCGCTGGCTGTTGCAGGTGTGGGTTTCCTTATTTATAAGGGACTTAAAGGCGGGAAGCAGAAAGCCTGAGAATCATGTATGAAAAACACGAAAGCAGCCGAATGGCTGCTTTCGTGTTTTTCAGTTCTTCAGGATATAATCTATTGTTGTCACAACCCTGATGTTCTTTATGTGTGGTGTCGTTTCGTCGCTGCTTATGCTGAATTGTCCTTGATTGGCATTCCTTATACCGCCGAGCTCGCTCTCCGAGTCTTCGGCGAACTTCTGTGCCACAGCGCGCGCATTGCGTGTGGCCTCCTCAATCATCTCGGGCTTGATGTCGTTCAGCTTGGTGTACTCGAATGAGGCGTCGTTGCCGTAGCCATATTCGGTGCCTATGTTGACACCCTGCTTCATCAGTACAATCTGTTTCTTGATGAGTTCTATGACCTTCTCGACCTGTGCCGAAGAGACTGTCACCACATCCCTGCCCTGGTAGCGGTAGGTAAGGTTCTCGGGAGTGTAGCTCTGTGCAAGGCGGTCGGTTACGTTAGGTGTCGAGAGGATAATCTCCTCATCACTTATCCCGTTCTCTTTCAGGAACCTGATTATGGTAGTACTGCTCCTGTCAAGTTCGTTGTAAAGCTCCTGTATGTCATTGCTGACGCAGTAGTAGGGTATTGGCCATACTACCTTGTTTGCCATTACCTCGCGCTCGGCAAGTCCCTTGACGGTCACGAACTGGTCTTTCTCGGCAATGCTCTTCAGTCCTTTGCAGATGAAAATGCCGAGTATGATGAGTCCTATCATCATGGCGCAACCGGATGTGCTGCTCTTTGAGCCGTTGCAACAGTTGCATGTATTCTTCTCTTCCTGTTCCATAAAGTAGTTTTCTTATTTAACGTTGCCTGTTGTTCTCTTGTTCAATATATTGTGGATGACAATGCTGGTGTTGTTTTGCTTCGTTCAGGATGACAATGCTGCAACCACAGAGAATGTGTTACAGCGAAATGACCTTCTCGGCGAACTCGAAGTCCTCGGGGTAGTCGATGTCGATTCCCTCGATTGGGTCTATTATCGCCATGTAAGGGTTGAAGCCTACGCGCTGGTGCTCCACCGTCCACAACTCCTTGCGGAAGATGTAGAAAGCGCTTGTCTCCACGAATACGGGCTCAATCTTCTGTGTCTGCGGAATCTTCTTGAGGTCATAGTTCAGCGGGGCGCCCTTGTGCCAGCAGAATGTCTGTATCTTCTGTGCGCTGAACGCGGAATCGTACTCTCCCGATGTGACCTTCTCTATGGCGCTGCTTATCGTCTCCTCCTTGATGAACGGCGATGTGGTGTGTGCGAGCATATACACGTCGGCATCCACCTCCTTTGTGAATGCGTCATATATCTCCTCGCCCAGCGTCTCATCGCGGTCGAGCCACTCGCTGCGCTTCAGATACCTTATACCCTCGGGCAGGTATGGTATGATTTCCTCGCTGCTGCAGTATACATATACCTCATCAATGTTCTTTACCTTGACAAGTGTCTCGAGTATATACCACATCAGTGGCTTGCCGCCAAGCGGCTTCAGGTTCTTGCCTACAACCCTCTTGCTGTTGAGACGTATGGGTACAAATGCTACTGTCTTCATTATATGAACTGAAAACTTAAAGGTTAAAACTGGAAGCTCGTGCAAACGAGTGAAACATGAAGCTTGCTTCAATGTTTCCCAACGAGCGCCGCCGTGTCCACGCCTGCAGTATCAGAAACAGCTGAACGCATCAATCACACCCACGAGCTTGCCCTCGGCATTCACTACTATGAGCGAGTTGATGTTGTGTTGGCGCATCAGTTCCTCGGCCTGTGACAGCTTGGCATCCTCCTTTATTATCTTCGGGGCACTGTTCATCAGGTCCTTCACCGTCAGTTGGAAGAAACGGTCCTGGTCGCGCTGCATGGTGCGGCGTATGTCACCGTCGGTAACCACGCCGAGAATCTTGCCCTCCTCAAGAACAACGGCGATACCCATCTTGGTGCTGCTTATCTGCAACAGCGTGTCGCTTATCTTCGAGTCGCGTGTCACTACCGGCAGGTTGTCGCTTATCATGAAATCCTTGACTTTTGCCAACAGGCGGCGTCCCAGCGAGCCACCCGGGTGGAACTTCGCAAAATCCTTCGCTTTGAAATCGCGTACGGTCATCAGCGCACATGCTATGGCATCGCCCATGGCAAGTGTGGCGGTAGTCGATGAGGTAGGGGCGAGGTTCAGTGGGCATGCCTCCTTCTCCACAGATATGTCGAGGTGGCAGTCGGAGTATTTTGCAAGCAGTGATTGCGGGTTACCCGACATCGATATGATAGGAATCTTGCGGTCGGCAAGCATGGGTATGAAACGCAGCAACTCATCGGTCTGTCCCGAGTTGGATATTGCCAGCACGACATCATTCTCGCAAATCATACCCAGGTCGCCATGGAAGGCATCGAGCGGGTTTACGAAGAAAGCGGGCGTGCCTGTACTTGCCATTGTCGATGCAATCTTGGCACCGATGTGTCCCGATTTTCCGACACCGGTTACAATGAGTCTACCTTTTCTGTTTATTATCAGCTCGACCGCTTTTGTAAAGTTGTCATCGAGCTTGGGTATAAGGTTAAGTATCGCCTGTGCCTCATCCTCGAAACACTTTTTCGCTACGCTTATTACGTCTGTCATATTATTGTGTTGTTATTTTTTTTGTTCCAATCCATGCGCGTGTGACTGCACACTCGTGCATATTACCGGTGCGAAGATACGAAGAAGTTGTGTAAAAGAGAAAGAAATAATTAAATATTCTTCTCTATTGCTTTGCTGCACTCTTGGCGGCAGAAGTTCTGGGCAAAATCAAAAAAAAGAGACGGGCCATAAAAACCCGTCTCCTGAAGAGTATTACTAAAGCAGCCGATTATTCAGCGTACTCTGTAATCTGGTATGTGTCATATCCTGCACCGAAAGAACCAAGACCTGGAACATCCATCTGGTATGCAAAGTAGAAGGCGTTTGTTTCTGGGTCGAACTTGTTGTTTGCGCCCAGAACTGTAGCGACCACCTCAATTCCAGAATACAGGTAACCTGTACCGAAGCTGCTCTGTGTCATTTCAAACGCCATAGTCTCGGGGTCTGTAATCCTGAATGTTACATCGCCCTTTACCCAGCAATCCTTGAAACGGTAGATGTCGAGCATCTCTGAGTACTCCAGTACTGCCGGCCAAGTCTGCTCAAAAAGCCACGAAGTGTAGTTGCCTGCTGCAAACGGCTTATAATCCTCTTTGAGGACGGTAAGGCTGAGTATTGAGTTGTTATCAGGCAGATAAGGGTTAACGAGGCTCTCGTCAATGCTTATCTCAAGGTAGTAGTTCTTGAACGCCTCCATTGAGGGAGCAATTTCAATGTTCAGTGAAACCTGTGCCTCGCCTGCAGCGAATGTGACTGTTGAAGGTGCCTTCAGCATGTCGGTGTCGCCCTTGACGCTGAGTGCTACGGTTACCTCTTCCTCGGTATTGTCACGCTCAAGTGTAACAACGTATACGCTGTCGGTAAGCGCCAATACAGGGGCTGCATTCTGGTCGGCAGCAAAACGGAACTCATTTGTCTCGGCGCATGGACCTGCAGGAACATATTCGTTATCCTCAGTACATGCACTGAAGAGTGCAAGTACTGCGAGGAGAACAATATAGTTTAAATTAAATAACTTTTTCATAATCGTTGACATTTAGATGT
Organism: Bacteroidaceae bacterium; assembly: GCA_017936265.1. Lineage (GTDB taxonomy): Bacteria > Bacteroidota > Bacteroidia > Bacteroidales > Bacteroidaceae > HGM04593. The sequence goes on from JAGBFX010000017.1 coordinate 13,198, forward strand.
TTTTATTATTCTGTCCATGGTTCATAGACATCTGATGGGTCGGGGTTACCGAATCCCTTCAATGCGATGTTGTTGCGCTGCTCTGTTACAACGATACAGAAGTTCATCCATGCAGGACGGCCAATTGTGTTGAAACGTGCAGGAGCCTTGAAGTTTGTTCCTGGATAACCGCGTCTTACTGACAAGTCGAGACGCTTGATGTCGTAGAAGTTCAGGCCCTCGCCCCAGAGCTCAACGCGCTTCTGGAATACAATCTCGTCAATAGCGTCAGCGTCAGCAGGGAAAGTGTACTCGGCATCGCGGTAGTTCTTCATGAAGTTCTCAAGAAGTTCTACGCCTGCACCAGCAGCCTGGTGCTCGGCAGCCTCTGCCTCAATGAAGTACATCTCCTCAACACGCATAAGAGGATAAGCCGAAGCTGAACCTACTGAAGGCTCCATGATGTCGCCTGCGTTAGGACGGAACTTGAGTGAAGCGTATACTGGGAGCGATGCGCCTACACTTGCGTCGATGTATGTCTCCTTGCCTGAAAGCGCATGGTCGGCCGGAGCCTTGAACATGAGCTTGCGGAAGTCGGTGTCGCTCATGCGGTCGTACATTGAGCGGTCAATCATTACGTATGGACCTGCACCTGAATAGCCGTAAACAGCCTCGTTGCTTGCCCAAGATGTCCAGTTGAGGATACCTGTCTGCACGGTCTCATCCTCCTTTACGAGCTGAGAACCCCACATCCAAGCGCTGAGCTGGTTGAAACCTGTAGTCGGGTCAAGGCATGCCTTCTGGTTCATAGGCTGAACAGATGAGTTGTCTATAGCAAGGCGTGCATACTTCTGTGCGTTAGCGTAGTCGCCAAGCCACATGTAGCAGCGTGCCTTGAGACCATATACTGCGTCGAGGTGAGGAAGTGTCTTGCTTGCAATCTCAAGCTTAACAATGTTCTTCTCGGCGTTGTCAAGGTCTCTGAGGATGAACTTTGCAATGCTGTCGCGGTGAACGCGAGGGTTGTTGCGGGCCATCTCCTCAGTTGTGTTCTCGTCAACAATGGGCACTGTGAGGTGCTTGATGTTGTTGCCGTCCAGGTTTATGGTGTCGGTTTTGTCATTAGGCAGGAACTCGAACATCTGTGCCATGTCAAGGTAAGTCATTGCACGGAATGCCTGCGCAGCGCCGAGCATACCCAGCTGAGCGTCGTTTGCCTCCTCTGGGTTAATGGCCTTGATAAGGTTGTTCTGTGTCTGTACGAATGGCCAGTAGTAACTCCATATGAACTGTCCGAAGATGTAGTCGGGGCCCATATAGCTGTTAATCTGCCAGTAGTTGTACTGGTCATAGCCGTGTGAGGTAATGGCCATGTCGCCGGTCATTACGTCACGAACGTGCATGATTGAACCGTAACCCCAGTCATAGTGGGTGCCTACATAAGAGTAGAGCTTGTTAACGTAGGCAGGAATCGCCCAGAGGAGCGCCTCGGTTGCCTTTGATGAAGATGCTACCTGATCTTCAGTAGCAGAGTCCGTAGGGAATGTCTCATCGATACAGCTGGTTGTTGTGAACAGGGTAGATGCACAGAAAAATCCTACGAATACCTTTGTTATAATATTCTTCATAATATTCTGTTTTTATTGGTTTAGAAAGTTAATGTCACACCACCTGAAATTGTACGGATGGGAGAGTAGTATACGTTTGATGCACCACCGCTGATGCTCTGGCGTGGGTCAAGACCCTTGCGCTTTGACCAATAACAGATGTTGTCGGCTGCAAGGTATATACGCATCTTCTCGATACCTGCCTTCTTTGTGAACATTCTTGGCAATGTGTAGCCGAAGTTGATGTTCTGGAGGCTGAGGTATGAAGCATCTGTCAAGAAGCGGTCTGAAGACGCTGCAGCGTGTGTGTCGCCGAATACAAGACGTGGAATGTTTGTCTTGTTGGTAGGTGTCCATGAGTTCAGCAAGTCCTTGTGCATGTTAGAACCATGTGATGTTGCTGTAGGTGAAGACATGAGGCCTGCGTAGTCGCTGTCATAAACCTGGCCGCCAATCTGGTAAGCGAAGTCAACAGAGAGGTCGAAACCGAAGAATGAGAGGCTGGTGCCGAAACCGCCATATGCATCGGGCAGTGATGTACCGCAAAGGAAGTTCATTCTTGACTCGTCATCAAGCAGGTTATAGTCTGTTGTAGTCTTGAGCACCTGCTTTGTCACAGCGTTGCCCTCTGCGTCAACCTTTGGAGTACCGTCGGCGTTGAGCACTGGCTCAAAGTCCTTGTAGTACCACATTGACTGACCGTTCTCGTTCACGCCTGCATACTTGTGCATGTAGAATGTGTAGAGTGAGCAGTCTTCGCCGTAGAAGAGGTTGCCGCTTGTGTAACCCTTCTTGCCGTCGATTGTTGTAGTCTTTCTCTCCTCAGGGAGGTATGTAATCTTGTTCTTGTAAGATGTCACGTTAAAGTTGACGTTCCACTCGAAGTCCTTTGTCTTGATAGGTGTGGCTCTCAACTCAACCTCAACACCACGGTTCCTCATATCACCGATGTTGTCCCAATATGAGGTGTAACCATAAGAGGCTGGAAGCGGGAACGGATAGAGCATGTCGTATGTCTTACGGTTGAAGAACTCTACAGTACCGCCCAAACGACCCTTGAAGAACTCGAAGTCAACACCGATGTTGAAGTTGCCCTGTGTCTCCCATGTGATGTCCTTTGTACCGAGTGTAGAAGGAACAGCAGCGGGCTTGCCGTTAGAGTTGACGATGTCATAGCGTGTTACATAGAGGAAATCGCTGATCTGGTCGTTACCCTGCTCGCCGTAAGAAGCCTTAACCTTCAGCATGTCTACCCACTTTGCGTTGAACCAGTTCTCGTTTGAGATATCCCAAGCAAAAGATGCTGACCAGAAGTCACCCCAACGGTGGTCTGGGTGGAAACGTGAAGAAGCATCACGGCGGTAAGAAGCCTCGGCATAGTACCTGTTGTCGTAGTCGTAGAGCGCACGGCCGAAGTAACCCTCGTTGTTATAGTCTGTTGTATAAGAGTTGCCGCCGTCATCAGTGATTGCGCCTGCAAGCTCGTCGTTTGCGGGGTCGAACATGTTCTTCCTTGTAGCGCTCAGGTAATAGTACTTGCTTCTGTAAGACTCGTGGCCCAACATAAGAGAAATGTTGTTGTCGCCAAATGAGTCGCTCCAGTTCAGTATCTGCTGGTGGTTCCATGCAAATGAGCGTGAGTGGCTCTTAGAAACAATACCGTTAGAGTTTGCATACTGTCCATAGTATGGGTTTGTTACAGAAGAGGTACGAGACTCTGCAACATTCACGCCGCTTCTCCATGTGAACTTGAAGTTTTTGAGGAATGTGAACTCTGCAAAACCACTGGCATTGAATGCGTTGCCCTCGGTGTAGTATACGTCGAGCTGGTTGGTGAGGTATGGGTTCACTGTTGGCAGGAATGGACGGATGAGGCCAGCGTAGTCGCCGTTACCGAAGTCATGGCGTGTGAAACCGTTGCCGTCCTTCATGATGTTGCCGTTAGCGTCACGTACATAAAGAGGATAGATAGGAGCTACTGATGAAGCATGCTCGAAGATGTTGCCTGATGAACCTGCATCACCGTCACCGTCAACGCGGTCGCGGTCGGTGTGTGTGTATGACATGTTAGCGCCAACCTTCAGCCATTTCTTTACCTTGTAGTCGGCCTTCATACGGGTTGTAAGGCGTTCGTAGTTCGAATTGAAGGTGATTCCCTCGTTGTTGAGGTAGTTGACCGATGCATAGAAGTTAGACTTATCGTTACCGGCAGCCACGCTAAGGTTGTACTCCTGACGAAGGCTATTGCTGTATGCCTCGTCCAACCAGTTGTCGGGTGTGAGCCAGTACTCCTGCACGCCGTCTGAAATCAAGCGGCCGAGTGTGGCGTTGGGGTTCATTCTGCCGTTAGTACCAATCATGTACTCGCCCTGTGGAATTGTGAATACATTGTAGCCAAGGCCGTAGTCGGCGTGGTCAATCATTGATGCGTTAGCAAAAGCGTGTGCTTCAGCAGATGACTGGCCAAGCTTGCTTGTACCGTAGTTCTTTAATGCGGTGTAGTATGTCTCGTAGTACTGTGCAGGGTTTGTGATGTAGTCATACTCCTGGGCAGCACGCTGGTTTGAACCCCACTTTGCGTCGAATGTCACGCGTGCAGTACCGCTTGAACCGTTCTTTGTAGTAACGATTATGACACCATTGGCACCACGTGCACCATAAAGGGCTGTTGAAGCAGCGTCCTTCAATACTGTCATTGACTCGATATCCTGTGTGCTGATGTCGTTGAGATTGCCGTCAAATGGGGCACCGTCGAGGACAATCAGAGGGTCTTTGCCTGCGTTGATTGAAGAGATACCGCGGATACGGATAGAAGGGCTGGAACCTGGCTGGCCTGAAGCTGAGTGGAGCTGCACACCGGCCATCTTACCTGTGAGGGCAGCTACGGGGTTTGTCGCCTGTACCTTGCCGAGTTCCTCTGAGTCAACGACTGTTGCAGAACCGGTGAAAGCAGATCTTTTGGCTGTACCATATGCAACGACTATAACCTCATCAAGTGATACGCCATCCTCAACAAGAACAATCTTCATAGGCTTGCCCTTGAGAATGTGTACCTCCTGTGTTGTCATACCGATGTATGACACGCGGAGAGTAGTCGCGCTGCTTGGTACATTTTCAATTGTAAAGTTACCCTCAACGTCTGTGTTGGCACCCAGATTGGTACCGATTACATAGACAGAGGCTCCAATAACAGCTTCGCCATTTGTGTCCGTAACCCTACCGGTCACCTTGGCGCTTTGCGCTGCTATTGTACCGATACCTAAACAGATAAAGGTCAATAGAAATAGCACTCTTTTCATAATAATGAAATTTAAGTTAATAATAATTAAGTATTTAGGTTATTTATTCGTCTTTTCCTCAAATATATTTTTGGGAAAGTAATGGCGCGAAGATACAACTTTTGATAATAACTTTAAAATAAGTTAAGCACTTTTTTTCAACAAATGTGTTGTTTTTTTTTCAAAATCATCTTTTTACTCTCATTTTGACTATTTGAAAGTGTTACAAATTCTGCGTTTTTGCGATATTTTTTATTTAGTATTGGCTTTGTTTAATCCCGTTTTTTCACTTTTTGTAAAAATAATGGCTTTGTGGAGTACTCTGTGCGCATTTTGATATGTTTTGACAAAATGTCAGCGGTTTTGCAAAAATGGTTTACAATACGATTGTCTGCATCCGCGGCTCGATTGTTAATGTGGTTTAACAGTTGAGTGCTCGTCACTCTCGCGCGCGTACATTATTATTATAACCTGAGTTCAATATAAACTCAACCAAATCGTGCAATTGTCATCCCGACAGAGCGAAGCGACGAGGGATCTCAAAAATATCGTGGAATAAGAGATTTTTTCGGGCAAAGCCCTCAACAACACGTCTCACATTCGTTATTCGCTAAAGCTCAT
>JAGBFX010000018.1 GCA_017936265.1 Bacteroidaceae bacterium
GAAAAGTATGTGACAGAACGACAACAAAAAGAATATACAACAACAGATTAAGGGTAAGTTGTATTGAAGAATAAAGACTTATATTTATTCCCATTCCTAATGTCATCATAAGAAGCATCCCTCAACTTTTTACGTTGAGCCACAACACTTGCTGTTTGCATCCCGCCCTGCAGCACTATCGCGGTGCTACGTGCGACTATTGCTGCAAGTGTTGCCGATTAACAGCGTTGCTGTTAATTCCCGTAGGCGCTACTTTATTTAGAACCCTTCAAGGTTCTATTTTTTTGTCCGTCTGCCATTGATAATAAAGGCTCAACGTAAAAGTCCTGCGTTTTTGACTTTTGAGTCATCCTCTTTATTTTTTGCTCCAGAACTCAAGGTACTCCATGGCTACTTTGAGAGGGTCGTGGTGCTTTTTGACATATTCGATGCTTTCTCTCTGCATTGAGGCGACCTTCTCTCTGTTCTTGACAATCCATTGGAGCTTGGCATATACGTCTTCTTCGCTCGGGGTAACGTTTATCATCGGGCGCAGTTCGTTCTCGCCCAATATGGCATAGCACTCTTCCTCGGCACCGCCAACGACTATCTTGCCTTTTGACATTGCGAGCAGTGCATTCATGGCTGGGGAGTATCCGTATAGCTGGTCGAGCAGTATGTCGCAGTCGTTTACCATTCTTGAGTATTGCTCAAATGGTACGCTCTCGGCTTTCAGCATCTCGCATTCTTGTGGATAGTCGGTGGCAATACGCTCAAGGGCGCGTAGCATGATATCGGTACCTTTGTATATGCTGCGTTCTTTCTGTATGCCTATGAAGAATCTTATTTTACGTTTGCTGTCGTACCGTGCAGCTGCGCTCGGGTCGCTTGGTATGGGGAACGGTATATATGTCAGCTTGTCATAGTGTGCTTTTCTGTATGCTTCGTGGTATTCGTAAAGACCGGCTATGATGCCGTCGCATGTTGCGGCAATCTCATGGTTGAGGCGGGCCTTTGCTGTTCCTTGCCAGTCTGCAATCTGCTCGCGAGTGTAGCCGTTGAGTATTTCCTTCTCGCCTATGTTGAAGTCGGAGTAACGGAACGTCCTTGGCTTGCGTGTGCATGCCTTTACCCAGTAGGCATCCATGCCGAACGCTCCGAGGAACACTTTTTTGTTGTGTTTCTTCAGGTAACGGTATATGGGTGCTATGCGCTCGGCCTTTATCTCCAGGAACATCGGGTTTATGAGCTGCACTACATCGTATCCGCGTAGCCTGGGCAACAGCGAATATAGTTTCAGCATGTAACTTATGCCCCCAAATTTGGTGTAACGGCGCACCAGTGAGATGTCTCGTCTGTAATCCTTCCAGAAATCTCCGTTGCTTATTACGCATACGTTATGCCCGAGGGCGCGTAACCCCTCGGCCAGTGTCCAGTGTACATTGCTGTATTCGCCGATAAGGAGTATCTTCATCTTTTTGCGGGTTTACGGCTCGGGATGATAAAACGTAGTGCTCTCATTCCTCTCCGGGTATTGGCCAGTGTGCGGAATATCCTGTATTTGTGTGAATAGTGGGCTTGTGGCAGCGGGAATAGCCCGATAGGGGCAAGGCGCTCCAAGCAGGTATCGTATATCTCCTTGGCTTTGCGGCCGTCGTACATCATGTTGAGTATGGCGTCCACGGCCAGTGTGCGTAGCTTGCGGGTAATGGCGTCGCGCTGTATGGTGTTGGATCTTGTTGCGTTCTCTTCTTTGAATGCGTTTGTCTTTTCGATTATTGTGAAGAGATTGTCAATGCGTCTTCTCTCGAAATCCTTGGAGCGGTTGGCCGTAGTGGAGCCTTCTCTCGTGCAGTAGCAATAAAGTGTGGCATTGCTCTCGATGAGTGTCTGCGCATGGTAGTGGAGCTTGGTGTTGAACTCCTCATCTTCGTGGAAAATATTGGTGCTGAACACCGTGTTGTTGTCTGTTGCTAGTTTCTTGAGGAAAAAGTATGTGCATGGGCTGCCGCTGAGGTTGTTGTCCCTCATGTGCATGGCGCCGCTTATGGTATTGCTGAACTTGACTCTCTTTGTCTTTGCTGTTTTCGGGCTCTTCCTGTCTGTGGTCACGATGTATCCGAAACGCAGTATCTGTGGCCGTTCCTCCTTGAGCGCTGCAAGGCACTGTGTCATCTGCCCGTTTGTCAGCAGGTAATCATCGGCATCGACAAACTGTATGTATCTGCCTTGTGCCTCCTCTATTCCCCGGTTACGTGCAGCTCCAGGGCCGCCATGCGTGTTCACGACAAGCCTGACATTGTACCCTTTGTATGTATCGTTTATCCACGTAGGGGGTGCTTCCGAGCCGTCATCTACAACGATAACCTCGTACTCCTCCGCTGGTATGCCTTGTGTGATTATGCTGTCAATGCACTGTTTCAGCAACTCCGACGGGATGTTGTAGTGGGGAATGACTATCGAGAGCAGCATATCAGTTCAGTTTTTTATGGAACAGGGCAAGCAATCGGCTATGGATGCCTGCACCGAACAGTGCAAAAGTGGTATATTTTATTTTCTGCTTTAGGTTCAGGTTCATCTTGTACAGCGTGCCAATGTCTATTCTGCGTCCTTCAATGAGCTTTAAGGTTTCCTTGAACCTGCCCTTTTCGCAGTCGGAGCAACGGCACAGGTCTGTCAGGTTGTCAATGCAGCGCAACAGTATCCTGTTCGCTTCTTCGTGAAGCTCCGGAATGGCGGCGCACTTCTCGTGGAGTGCCGCCAGGTTGCGGAACAGGAAGAAATATGAGTCGAAAGAGTGGCTGTTGCTTATGCTCTCTTCGTTGTCGTAATAATAGTAGAATCCACAATCTGAATAATACACGTTCTCGCTGCTGCTATATAGTGTAGGGGTTATGAATGTGTCCTCAAATACTTCCCCCTCGGGGTAGCGGATGAACATGAACAGGTCGGCGCGGTATATTTTGTTGCAAGCGAAGCAGTGCTCGTATCCCTGGCGTGTAATCCAATCCTTGAATATGTTCTCGTTGCCCGACACCTTTTCGGGTTTGAATGATATAACCTTGCTTCTTGGTGATTCGTAGTGCGATATAATCGGGTACTCAAGAATGTCAATGTCCGGCCTGGCACGCAGGATGTTCATGTTGTAGTAGTATGTGCCCGATGCGACAGCATCATCACCGTCGACAAATGTGATATACTCTCCTCTTGCGGCGGCTATTCCCGCATTGCGGGCCGATGAGAGTCCGCCGTTCTTCTTGTGTATGACCCTGACCTTGTCGCACTCCTGTGCGTAGCGGTCACATATGGCACCGCAGCTGTCGGGGGAACCGTCATCGACAAGGATAAGCTCATAGTCGGTGTATGTCTGCTGCAGTATGCTCTCGATGCATCGCTGCAGGTAACGTCTTACCTTGTATACCGGTACTATGATACTTAACTTCATCCGTTCTCTCTTTTTGTCGTTTGATTATGTGATGATGAAACGATTCTGTCTGCAACGCGTGCACCACATCCTCGCGGTTTACCGCAAAGATAATAAATTACTGTAAATGTTCCGATAAAAAGGGTGTTTTTCTTTTATGTTGTTTTTTATTTATTGTAGTGCCTCTTTTTGCGCTCCTTGACGGCCTGATTTTCATAAAAAAGCACTATCTTCGCATTTAATAGTTGTTTATGGTTACAGCGTATACGGTTTAATGGGCAGAAAGGGGCAAGTTAGGGGCGGCAAGTCCGTCTATGGGCATACAATCAAATATATGGGTATCTTCGGAGGTGCCCATGGGCTCTCTATCCTGCTGAATATGCTACGTACCAAGATTTCCAGTAAGCTTCTTGGCGTTGCCGGTATGTCAATAGTGGCGCTCTCCAACCGTACCGTACAGATGTTCAGCGACGGTACGGGCTTGAGCCTTGCATTCAGCGCTGTGCGCAAGATTTCCGAGACATACGAGAACCATGATGAGGCGGCGCTTTCAAGGTGCTTGAAGGTGGTAAGGAGCATAGCCATCCTGACGGGAACAGTCGGTATGCTACTGATGCTTGTTGCCACTCCTGTGGTTTGCGACTGGGTGTTTGAAGAGTCGAGTCTGCATTATATGCCAAAAGTGATGATGCTTTCGCCTGTAGTCCTTTTCATGGCTATATCAAACGGTGAGATTGCCATTCTGCGGGGGACAAGGCGGCTCAATAAAGTTGCTTTGTATACGTTTGCCACTTCGTTTATATCGCTTGTCGTGGCAGTGCCCCTATATTGTTTTATCGGTATCGGCGGTATATTCGTTGCGATATTCTCTACAGCTTTCCTGCAGATGTGTCTGTTGCTGTCCTTTACTATGCCGCGTTACAGATACCGGGTCTCGCCATTCTCCTTCTCTCTTCTGCGCGAGGGATTTGATATGGTCAAACTCGGAGCCGGGTTCATTTTCGCTTCAATGTTCAACGCCTTTTCAATGTGGCTTGTCTGTGCTTTGCTGTCCGATGTGGGTGATGGCAGGACTGCGGGTCTCTTCAGCGCCGGTTTCACCATGATTACATTGTTGCCCGGTGTGCTTTTTGCAGCGCTTGATTCGGAGTACTATCCGCGTTTGTCGGGCGTGGCTTCCGATGTCAATGCGTGCAATTCCATGGTAAACGAGCAGATAGAGGTACAGTTGCTTGTGCAGCCGCCCATGCTCATTGCCTTTATTGTGGCGATGCCAATCCTTGTACCCTTGTTGTATCAAGACGATTTTATCCCTGCTGTCGCTATGGCCCAGTTTGCAATGTTCGGCATGTTCATGCGTACAATGACTTTCCCTCTCTCGTACCTCTCGTTGTCGAAGAATGACACTTTTGTCTATGTGTTCATGGAGGGTGTGTACAGTGTTCTGTTCGTGGCGTTGATTGTCGGCGGATATATGCTGTGGAACTTTGTCGGAATCGGCGCTGGAATTGCTTTGCTTCATATACTTGACTTTGTAATGGTGGCTTTGGTGACACGTTTCAGGTATGGTATGAGGCTCAATGGCAATGTTGTACTTTATTTCATGTTGCAGTTGCCGTTGTTCATCGCTGTAATTGCCGTAAGCTTGTTGCTGCCCATGGGGTGGAGCTATTGGGTTGTCGGAGGTGTGTGTGCCCTGCTCTCGGTGGCGGTGGCATTGTATATGTTCAGCAGGCTGGCAGTAGTTCCAGTCTCGGTTTCGCGTTTTGCCGACAAGTTGTTAAATAAATTCAGAAGATAATGATGAAACGGATATTGTTGCTTCTTTCGTTTTTTGTCCTGGCTGTTCCGCTGAGGTCGCAGACGGACGAGGACATGCTGACGGTTCCGTTTGATTTCAGTCTTCTGCTCAGCGGCAACTTCGGCGAGCTCCGTTCCAACCATTTCCACTCTGGTGTCGATTTCAAGACACAAGGTGTAGTGGGTAAACCCATAAGATGTGTCGCCGACGGTTATATCTCGCGTGCAACGGTCCAGCCTGGCGGGTACGGACAGGCCATCTATGTGATACATGATAATGGCTACATGACGGTCTATGGGCATCTTGAACGTTTTCCCCAGGCTGTTGAACAGCGAGTGCGTGAGGCACAGTATGAGAATGAGTCATTTTCGCTTGACATATCATTCGCGCCCGATGAGTTTGTGGTAAAGAGGGGCGAGTTCCTTGCCGTTGCCGGCAACAGCGGATATTCGTTCGGTCCGCATCTGCATTTCGAGGTACGCGATACGACCGGTAATGAACTGTATGATCCTATGGCTTTCTATGCGGGCAAGCTAAAGGACCGGCGTCCGCCAGTGGCTTCTGAGGTCGCCGTTTATCCGGCACCTGGTGCAGGTGCTGTCGATACGCTTGGCATTTCCAGAGTGTATAAGATAAATGACGGCATTGTCAATGATACCATAGATGTGTGGGGCAGGGTCGGTTTCGGTGTAAAGGCTCTCGATTATATGGATGGTGTCAATAACAAGTATGGCGTATACAGAATGGAACTGTTGGTGGATGACAGCCTCCGTTTCTCGAGCCGGATGGCTCGTTTCTCGTTTGCCGAGAACCGCTTGATTAACGCTTGGGCCGATTATCCCCGATATGTGAACGGCGGAGAGTGGTTCCTGCGCATGTTCGTACTCGAGAATAACCCTCTGCGTGCCTTGTCTGCCGATGCCAATAACGGGTGGCTTGATGTCTGCGAGGAGCGTTTGTACAAGGTTGAGTTCCGTTTGAGTGACTATCATGGCAACAGCAGCAGTTATCTTATGAACGTGCGTGGTAAGCGGTGCTGTATCCCATCGCCGAATGGTGCATTCCATCTTCATTGGTTTCTGAACAATGCTGTTGAGCATGAGGGGATGAGACTGGATGTACCCCGTGGAGAACTTTTTGAGGATGCTCTGTTTGATGTAGATGTTACCGATGGGGAGTATGGCGTTTCGCGCAGGTATTCCATTGGGGATGAGCCTTTGCCGTTGTGGCATGGCGCAGGACTCTCGCTTAAAGTGGATTCGCTCTCTGTCGACAGCTCGAAATTGTATATAAAACGTATAACGGAAAAAGATGGCTATTCGGTCGGGGGCAAATACAAGGATGGTTGGGTATCAACGGATATAAGTTCGTTCGGCAGTTTTGAAGTTGCTGTTGATACAGTCGCTCCCAGGCTCTCCCCAGTCAAGGAAAAGGCGTGGATGCGCAACGGCAGGGTAGTGCTTGCTGTCAGCGAGAGAGAGACATCGGTAAAATCCTTCCGGGGTACAGTAGACGGCAAGTTCGTGCTCTTCAGCTACAGCAGCAAGAACAAGCGCATGGTACTCGACCTCAGGAAGGAGAATGTAAGCCGTGGCAGGCATATGCTTCGTCTCGAGGTGACTGATGCCTGTGGTAATAAGGCTGTTTATGAGAAAGATATTGATTTCAGATAACATAAATGTAATGATACTATGAAAAGATTCTATTTGTTTTTGATTGCATTGGTAATCTCTGTTTCAGCGTCTGACGCGTGTACCAATTTCCTTGTGGGCAAAAAGGCTTCGGCTGACGGCTCCGTGTTCATCTCTTACAGTGCCGACAGCTATGGCATGAGTGGCTTCGTTGCACATTTCCCCGCGGCGGTACACCCCGAGGGTACTATGCGTGAAATATATAACTGGGATTCGGGTGATTACATCGGATCTATCCCCGAGGCAAGAGTTACCTATAACGTTCTAGGCAACATAAACGAGCATCAGGTGGCTATTGCCGAGACTACTTTCGGTGGCCGTGAGGAGTTGGTTGATACAGCCGGTCTCATCGATTATGGCAACCTCATCTACATCGCTCTCCAGCGTTCACGTACCGCGCGTGAGGCTATTGACGTTATGACCTCTCTTGTTGCTGAGTACGGATACTACAGCAGTGGCGAGAGCTTCTCCATTGCCGACCCCAATGAGGCCTGGATTCTTGAGATGATAGGCAAGGGCGGTAAGGAGAAAGGTGCCGTATGGGTAGCTATCCGTATCCCCGATGACTGTATCTCGGCTCATGCCAACCAGGCTCGTATCCGCAAGTTCGACATGAAGGACAAAGAGAACGTGCGTTTCTCGAAGGATGTAATCAAGTTTGCACGCAAGATGGGCTACTTTGATGGCAAGGATGAGGATTTCGATTTCGCGGCAGCATACTGTCCCGCCGATTTCGGCGCTCTGCGTTACTGCGATGCGCGTGTGTGGAGTTTCTTCAACATGTTCGGCGAAGAGGATATGTCAAAGTACCTTGCATGGGCATCGGGCGATGCGACAACAGAGCCTATGCCTCTCTACATGAAGCCGAAGACTCCTGTCTCTCTTCAGGATATGCAGCGTGGAATGCGTGACCATTATGAGGGCACTCCGTTCGATGTTACAACCGACCTTGGTGCCGGTCCATACTGTATGCCTTACCGTCCCTCTCCATTGAGTTTCAAGGTTGACGGCAAGGAGTATTTCAACGAACGTCCTATCTCTACATTCCAGACGGCGTTCACTTTCGTTGCCCAGCTCCGCAGCTGGCTGCCCGATGCAGTCGGCGGTGTAATGTGGTTCGGTACTGATGATGCCAATATGGTTGTATTTACTCCGGTCTACTGCTGTGCTACAACGGTTCCCGACTGTTATAAAGAGGAGTATGCCGACCCTGTAGTCTTCTCATGGAAATCATCATTCTGGGTGTTCAACTGGGTGTCTAATATGATTTATCCGAAATACTCTATGATAATTGATGATATGCGTGCAGTACAGGGTGCGCTCGAGGCTTCTATCTATGAGCAGAGCAAGGAGGTTGAGGCCGAGGCGCTTTCTGTCATAAAGTCTTCGCCCAAATATGCAGCAAAGATGCTTACCGATTTTACATGCCGCAGTGCAGAAGAAACTCTTGCAGAGTGGAAGGCTTTTGGCGAGAAGATAATCGTGAAGTATAACGACATGGTTGTCAAGGCAGAGAAGAACGGTAAGGTTATGCGCGGTAAGACAGGCCTTGTAGGCAAGATAACACGCCCGGGCTATCCTCAGGAGTATCTGAAGCAGATTGTTGAGCAGACAGGCGACAAATATCTCATTCCTCAATCAAAATAATGCTATAATTGTTTTTTATTCAAAGAATTTCGTATATTTGCGGTTAATTGCATATATTGCAGTAGATAGTGTGTTGCACTATACGATTACGCAATTTATTTAAAACTAACTATAATCATGGATCAGGAATTAATCAAGATGGTAACGGAAAAGGCTACAGAGTGGCTTTCTCCGGCTTATGATGAAGAGACACGTAAAGAGGTTCAGGCAATGCTCGATAACGAGGACAAGACTCCTCTTATTGACGCGTTCTACCGCGAGCTCGAGTTCGGAACAGGTGGTTTGCGCGGTATCATGGGTGCGGGTAGCAACCGTATGAACATCTACACAGTGGGCAAGGCTACTCAGGGCTTGGCAAACTATCTCAACGAGTGTTTCAAGGATCTGGAGCAGATTTCTGTCGTTGTAGGTCATGACTGCCGTAACAACAGCCGTCTTTTTGCAGAGATTTCGGCAAATATTTTCTCGGCAAACGGAATCAAGGTCTATCTTTTCGAGGATCTTCGTCCTACTCCCGAAATATCATTCGCAATCCGTCACTTGGGCTGCCAGAGCGGTGTGAACATCACAGCCAGCCACAACCCTAAGGAGTACAACGGATACAAGGCATATTGGGATGACGGCGCGCAGATGCTTGCTCCTCATGATGTCAACACAATTAAGCATGTCGAGAGCGTGAAGGTCGAGGATATCAAGTTCCAGGGCAATCCTGCACTCATCGAGGTTATCGGCGAGGAGGTTGACAACGCGTTCCTTGATGCTGTCAAGGGTCTTATCATTGACCCCGAGGTTATCGAGCGTCACAAGGACCTGAAGATTGTCTATACTCCAATCCATGGTTGCGGCCGCGTGCTCATCCCTGCGTCATTGCGTCGTTGGGGCTTCGAGAATATCCATTGTGTCGAGGAGCAGATGATTAAGGACGGTAACTTCCCGACAGTGGTTTCTCCTAACCCCGAGAACCCCGAGGCTATGACAATGGCTGTCAACCTTGCAAAGGAGATTGATGCCGACCTCGTTATGGCTTCTGACCCTGATGCCGACCGTTTGGCTATTGCCTGCAAGAACAAGGCCGGCGAGTGGATGATTATCAACGGTAACCAGACATGTATGATGTTCCTCTACTACATCATTACCCAGTATACAAAGCTCGGCAAGATGACAGGCAAGGAGTTCGTTGTAAAAACTATCGTTACAACCGAGGTCATCAAGAATATTGCCGAGAAGAACAATATCAAGATGTATGACTGCTATACCGGCTTCAAGTGGATTGCCAAGGTTATCCGCGACAACGAGGGTATTGCCAAGTATATCGGCGGTGGCGAGGAGAGCTTCGGCTTCCTGGCCGAGGATTTCTGCCGCGACAAGGATGCCGTTTCTGCATGTAGCCTTATTGCAGAGGTTGCTGCTTGGGCAAAGGATAACGGCAAGAGCCTTTACGAGCTTCTCATGGATATCTACGTTGAGTACGGCTTCTCAAAGGAGATTACTGTCAATGTAGTCAAGCCTGGTAAGAGCGGTGCCGATGAAATCCGTCAGATGATGGAGAACTTCCGCGCTAACCCGCTCAAGGAGATGGCCGGCGAGAAGGTGGTTTGCTACAAGGACTTCAAGGTCATGAAACAGACCGATGCCGACGGCAATGTGACAGACATCGACATGCCGGAGCCATCAAACGTTCTTCAGTACTTTACAGAGAGCGGCAACAAGGTTTCTGTACGTCCTTCAGGAACTGAGCCTAAAATCAAGTTCTACATGGAGGCCAAGGGCAAGATGGGCTGCCGCGAGTGCTATGCCGATGCTGTTGCCAAGGCTGACAAGACTATCGAGGCGATGAAGGAGGCTATGGGTATCTGATAACCGGATGGACTTTATATAAAAAAGCAGCGGGCGCATGCGCCCGCTGCTTTTTTTGATGGCTGATTGCGTAGCTGCAATCATTTTTTGATTTCTGATTCCTCTTTCATGTCGACCTCGTTGCCATCCTTGTCGTAGAAATGATACTCAAGGTATGCAAGTTTCTGGTCGGCAATGACACGTATTCCCATTCCATACTTGAATTGCCATTTCCGGTACAGGGATATCATGCCCTGCTTGATGTAGGCTGCGACGTATGGGTGTACATGAAGTTTAAATCTCTTGACACCAATGGTGGTCACAAGTGTCTCAATCTTACTCTCTAATGCCTCTGTAAAGAGTACAGAAGGCTGTATCTTGCCCTTGCCGTGGCATACGGGGCAACTCTCCTCAACCTCCAGGTTGGTTGCTGGGCGTACCCTCTGACGTGTAATCTGCATGAGCCCGAACTTGCTCAAGGGCAGGATGTTGTGCTTTGCCCTGTCGCGTCCCATGTTCTCTGTCATTCTCTCATACAGCGCCTGGCGATGTTCGGCCTTATCCATGTCGATGAAGTCTACGACAATGATGCCTCCCATGTCTCTCAGTCTCAATTGGCGTGCAAGCTCATCGGCTGCACCAAGGTTGACCTCAAGGGCGTTCTCTTCCTGGCTGCCCGCATTGTTGCGTGTCCTGTTGCCGCTGTTCACATCGACAACATGAAGCGCCTCGGTGTGCTCTATAACAAGGTAAGCCCCGCCTTTGAACGATACAATCCTTCCGAATGAGGATTTTATCTGTTTGGTAATTCCGAAGTGGTCGAATATGGGATTCTCGCCTCTGTACAGCTTTATTATGTCTACGCTCTCGGGAGCGATGATTGAGACATAATCCCTTATTCTCTTGTATACCTCAATGTCGTTCACGTGTATGCTCTCATACGACGGGTTGAAGAGGTCGCGTAGCAGAGCGAGTGTCCTGTCCGATTCTTCGTGAACCATTGTAGGCGGCTTGGTGCTCTTTTGCACCTTTCCCACGAGTGTTTCCCAGTGGCTGACCAGTGTGCGTAGCTCGCTGTCAAGCTCGGCAACCCTTTTGCCTTCGGCTACAGTGCGTACGATTATGCCGAAGTTCTTCGGTTTAATGCTCTGGAGCAGCTGCTTCAGGCGGGTGCGCTCCTCGGGGGACTTTATCTTTGATGATACCGATACTTAGTCCTCGAAAGGAATAAGTATCAGGAATCGTCCTGCAAACGACAACTCGCAAGTCAGTCGGGGCCCTTTGGTGTTTATGGGCTCCTTGGTAATCTGTACCAGAATCTCCTGCCCCGTTTGCAGTGCTTCGGAAATGTTGCCTTCCTTCTTCTTCTCGGGCATTATTGATGCCTTGGCTATCGGGAAGTTCTTTTTGCGGTCGCTTGTGACCTGTTTCAGATATTTCTGAAGAGAGTAAAATTGTGGACCTAAATCGGAATAGTGTAGGAATGCTTCCTTCTCGGAACCGACATCCACGAAGCAGGCGTTCAGTCCGGGCATTATCTTTTTGACACGCCCGTGATAGATGTTGCCTACCGAGAATGTTTCGGTCTGTTCTTCACGCTGGAACTCCACCAGATGCTTCTCTTCTGTAATGGCGATGGAGACTCCTTGCGAATGGACATCTACAATAAGTTCGCTTGTCACAATACTATCTGTTTTGATTTAGAGGGCCTCTTTTCTTCAAGGCAAGGCCCATGACCCTTTAAAGCAAAAAACAAACTTGAAGTGCTGTCTGTAAACCGTACCTGCAAGTTTGTTTTTTGTGTTTGCGCAGACTGAATTACTTGTTCTTGTGTCTGTTCTTTCTCAGTCTTTTCTTACGCTTGTGCGTAGACATCTTATGTCTTTTCTTTTTCTTTCCGCTTGGCATAATTTACAAATTTATTAATTAATCACTATTATTTTTTTACATCATTGATAAATGTCTTGGCTGGCTTGAAAGCTGGGATGTTGTGCGCTGGAATGGTGATTGTCTTCTCCTTGTGGATGTCACGGGCTGTCTTTTCAGCTCTGTGCTTGATGATGAAACTACCAAAACCACGCAAATAAACCGGCTCCTGATTAGACAAAGATGTCTTTACAACATCCATGAATGATTCTACAGTTGTCAAAACCACAGATTTCTCAATACCTGTCTTCTTCGCAATCTCATTTACAATCTCTGCTTTTGTCATCTTTCTTACGATTTATATTAAAAGTCAATGTGTTAATTTCCGGGTTGCAAATATACTCTTTTTTTTACTATCTCCGAAATTTATATGCTTTTTTTTCAAAAAAAGTGACTCTTCTGCTCTGTATGCCAGCAATTTTGCTTTTTCATTCTTGTTTTTCTGCGTCTTCGGCAAGGCGTCGCATCTCTTTCAGTTCCTGATATTTAATGTATATGGTTAAATATTTGTTTTTAAAATACTTGACAGACCTTTGCAATTTTCTTAACTTTGCGCGGAATTTTGGTTAGTAACGACAATAAAATTAATGATATGTCTGTAAATAAAGTTATTCTGATAGGTAACGTCGGTAAAGACCCCGATGTCCGTCATCTCGACCGCAATGTGGCTGTAGCAAACATGGTTCTCGCTACAACCGAGCGTGCATATACACTCCAGAACGGTACTCAGGTGCCCGAAAGGACCGAGTGGCACAATATTGTACTTTGGGGCGGTCTGGCCGAGGTTGCCGAGCGATATGTACACAAGGGCGACCGCATATACATCGAAGGCAAGATAAGGACAAACACTTACGAGGACCAGAACGGAATCCGTCGCTACCGTACAGAAATCCTTGCCGAGACAATGGAGATGCTCTCATCGAGAACAGCCGGCACTGCACCTGCGGCAGATTCTAACCCGAGCGGTGCTCCTTTCTAAGAAGCTGCTTGAATTTATATTGCCGATTTTTTTAGAAATTCAAACAGTTTCTAACTTAATATTTTTGTTTTGGATACATTTTTAGCTGCTTTTGCGCAGATTCTCAATTTTGCTTTGCCCATAACCGTCTCGGCACCTTCATCAGAGGCTGTCGTTGCGCTTGTGGTCGCTATCTTTCTGCTCATGTGCTCGGCTTTCGCGTCGGGTTCTGAGCTGGCGTTCTTCTCGTTGACAAGGAGTGAGCTTGATGAGCTCTCCGAGTCAAAGTCTGTCAAGGATGAACGGATATTGGAAATGCTCGGTAATCCCGAGAGATTGTTGGCTACGATACTTATAATAAACGACTTCGTGAACGTCGGAATCGTAATGCTCCTGAACTTCTTCTTCATGAGCATGTTGCATTTCGGGGAGGGCGCCGAGTGGCTTGAGTTCCTGCTTCTGACAGTCATTCTCACATTCCTTCTGCTGTTGTTCGGCGAGGTCATGCCTAAGCTATACTCCAAGAACAACACACTTGCGTTTGCACGATTCTCGTCGAACAAGTTCTACTATCTGACGAAGATTCTTCTGCCGTTCTCTACATTCCTGGTGCGTTCCACGACATTTACACAAAGGCTTGTGTCGAAGAAGAACCATATGCTGTCTGTCGATGAACTTGAACAGGCTCTCGAACTTACCGACAACAACGAGATAGGCGAGCAGAAGAAGATGCTCGAAGGTATTATCCGTTTCGGCGATGAGGCTGTAAAGGATATCATGACATCACGTCTTGATATGGTCGTGCTTGATATTCATGCCCCATATTCTCAGGTTCTGAAGTGCGCCGCAGAGAATGCATATTCCCGAATTCCTGTATATGGCAAGACCCAGGATGACATTCGCGGAATACTTTATATCAAAGATCTTATCCCGCATCTTAATAAGGGTGCCAATTTTCGTTGGCAGACACTTCTGCGTCAGCCTTTCTTTGTGCCCGAGACAAGAAAAATCGATGATCTGCTGTGCGATTTCCAGGCTGTCAAGGTGCATATGGCTATTGTGGTCGATGAATTCGGTGGCGTGTCTGGCCTCATAACGCTCGAGGATATAATTGAGGAGATAGTGGGTGAAATCAATGACGAGTTCGATGAACCGGAGACCTCTTACGAAAAGGTAGGAGACAATATCTATCTTTTTGACGGAAGGACAATGCTTTCGGATTTCTACAAGGTAACATCTCTCGACAGCGATGACTTTGCGGAAGTTGCAGGCAGTGCCGATACCCTTGCCGGTCTTCTGCTTGAGGTCAAGGGCGAGTTCCCTCATCTGCATGAAAAAATAATATGCAACGGAATTATCTTCGAGGTCATAGAGAAGGACAAGCACCGTATTGTGAGGATAAAGGCAACCTTGCCTGTTGATGATGCAGGGGAGGGTAATGAAGATGAGTGACGATGCCTCTTTATCGTGAATTCAAACTCGGTAACGCCTCTGTTGCCGTGTGGAAAATAACTGAAACAGCGGAGAAACTGCTCTCCCTACTCCCGACGGAATATGTAACCGGGGCTGCTATGCTGCGTGGCGGTCAACGACGTACGGAGTGGCTTGCTGTGCGCATTCTGCTTGAGAGAATGTGCGGTGCAGATGCACGTATAGTGTATGATGAGGCCGGCAAACCTCTGCTCATCGGTGCTGCAGGATATATCGGCGTCTCCCACACGAAAGGCTATGCACTTTTGGCATATTCCACCGTAAACCCTTTAGGCGTTGACATGGAGCGTGTTGACCGTGATGTCTCGACTGCTGCCCGCCGTTTCTTGAATGAAAGCCA
Source organism: Bacteroidaceae bacterium (assembly GCA_017936265.1). Taxonomy (GTDB): domain Bacteria; phylum Bacteroidota; class Bacteroidia; order Bacteroidales; family Bacteroidaceae; genus HGM04593. The sequence goes on from JAGBFX010000018.1 coordinate 15,094, forward strand.
TCTTAATACGGTGCCCGATTCCTGGCGTGCGACTTACATGCTTGCCTCTTGGTGTGCGTGTGAGGCACTCTTCAAACTCGTCGGGGATGTCGGGGGAACCTATAAGGAGAATGTCATTGTAAAACCTTTCCGGCCAGAAACACAAGGAACAATGGATGTCTCGATTAAAGGGATATCTCCAACTCTTGACTGTGACTTTGAAGCCATGTATGTCAATGACGGGGAACTTTTTATACTTCTTATTGAGGCGAAATAGTCCCTCAATGCCGTATCCCATTGCCTGTTGGCGTAACCTTTCTTCCTGCTGTCTTATCTGAACATTCCTTTTGGCTTTTTTGTTGGGTAGGTGTTGAACCCTAAACTGTAATGAGGCTATGAGGAGTGACTTCGTAAGGAATCTGGTAATAATATTCGTGGGTATGCTGCTTGTGTTCATGAATACAGGTACGATGCCTCTGCTTGTCCGTGTCGTGGGTGTGGTCTTCTTCGTGCCGGCCTTCATCTCGTTGGCGAATCTCTTTTTTGCGCGGCCCGGGCTTACGGCGGCAGGGGTGACATTCACGACACTGATCAATGTCGGCAGCATGGCCTTCGGCCTTTGGCTCATACTCTCTCCCGAGGTCTTTATGGGGCTCTTCCTTAAGTTGATTGCCGTGGCTCTATTCTTGGCTGCGTCGTACCGTATCTACTACCTCTACAGACTGCGTGCCGACAATGCGATAACCTGGAAAATGGGTGTTGCTCCTATGCTTGTCGCTGTTGCGTCGGCTGTGCTTTTTGTCTATCCGTTCAAGGTGGCTTCAACGCTGTCTCTGCTGCTCGGGCTTTGTGCTGTTTTTGTCGGTTTGACCGATATCTTTCTGGTTCTTCTGCTTGGGAACAGACGTCGTGGGCATCGTGCCGGGAACGGTGTTTCATGAGTGCCATTGCTCAGTTTTCAGAGGTCTCGGTTCTTTGTCTGTCAATGATGACTGTTTTTTTATCATCCTGACAACAAAAAAACTCCATTCTTTTGCTGTTATTTCATAAAAAAGTGACAACTTTGCAATATGGATGAAGTTTTTAAGAGTTTAATATCCCAAATGGCGACGGTTGATGTGGTTCTCAAGGGAATCCTCATCGGAATCGTGGCTTCTGCTCCTATGGGCCCTGTCGGTGTCCTTTGTGTCCAGCGTACACTGAACAAGGGGCGTGCGTACGGCCTTGTTACAGGTGCTGGCGCAGCATTCAGCGATTTGCTCTATGCTCTTGTTACCGGATATGGACTCTCGTTCCTGTACGATATAATACACAACGAATCGGCTCTCTACTGGATGCAGCTGCTCGGTGCGACGATAATGTTCATATTCGGTGTGCATACATTCCGTACGAATCCAATGAAAAATACGCGTAATGTGAGCCGCAACAAGAGCAGCCTGCTTCATAACGGCATTACAGGCTTCTTCATAACCCTGTCGAATCCGATGATTGTCCTGCTGTTCATGGCGCTCTTCACACCATTCAACTTCATGTTGCCCGATATGCCGTTGTACCTTCAGTTCATAGGCTATCTCTCGATTTTCGGAGGCGCTTTGCTGTGGTGGTTCTTCATTACTTCTGTGGTAAATAAATTGCGTGCACGGTTCGACCTGAGAGGGGTAATGATAATAAACCGTGTCATCGGCTCTGCGGTAATGGCCGGCTCTGTCATCGGTGCGGTACTTATTGCTACTGGCATCTGGTCATTGCATTGAGAAACCGTTTTTTTGCTGTTCCTAAAAATCTGTTGTTTTGTTTGTATCACGTGAACTTAGAAAGAAAAATATAGCAGAATATCTGCTGTATATGTGGCAGGTTGAGGATATTATCCGTGCCAACGAACTCTCCATCGATAAAATCAAGGCTCTCCTTGTTGACCCGTACAAGCTCTCTCCCCAGCAGGAGAAAGAGGCTTTGGAGTGGTATTCCAATCTCATAGAGATGATGCGTCTCGAGGAGGTAAAGGAGAAGGGGCATCTGCAGATAAACAAGAATGTGCTCATCAACCTTACCGACCTTCATCTGCGTCTGCTCAAGTCACAGAAGGTGCCGTTCTATTCTGCGGCCTACTACAAGGCACTGCCATTCATCGTGGAGTTCCGTGCCAAGAGCGAAGGACGCGAGAAGAGTGAACTTGAGAACTGTTTCGACGTCCTCTACATCGTATGGATGATGAAACTGCAGAAGAGGGAAATGAACGAGGGAACGCTGAAGGCGGCTGCTGAAATTGGAAGGTTCATGTCAATGCTTTCGCTCTATTTCAAGGAGGACGAGGAGGGTAAACTTGACCTTGAGGATGAATTGATGTAATTTAAGAAATATAACGATAAAACTGCTATACAATGAGTGTACAGGAAGAGATAGGAAGAAGAAGAACATTTGCGATTATATCGCACCCGGATGCCGGAAAGACTACATTGACCGAGAAACTGCTTCTGTTCGGAGGCCAGATTCAGGTTGCAGGTGCGGTAAAGTCGAACAAGATAAAGAAAACCGCTACATCGGACTGGATGGAGATTGAAAAACAGCGCGGAATTTCTGTTACGACCTCTGTCATGGAGTTCGATTATGCGGGTTACAAGATAAATATTCTCGATACTCCGGGTCACCAGGATTTCGCCGAGGATACATTCCGCACGCTTACAGCCGTGGACAGCGTAATAATCGTGGTCGACAGCGCGAAGGGTGTAGAGACGCAGACACGCAAGCTCATGGCTGTCTGCCGCATGCGCAATACGCCCGTTATCGTGTATGTCAACAAAATGGACCGCGAAGGACGCGACCCGTTTGAATTGCTCGATGAACTCGAGAGCGAGTTGCAGATTGCTGTGCGTCCGCTCAGTTGGCCAATTGACCAGGGAGCGCGTTTCAAGGGCGTATACAATATCTATGAACAGAAACTCGATCTCTTTACCCCTAACAAACAGCGTGTGACCGAGAAGGTCGAGATTGATGTCAACAGCGAGGAACTTGACAAGAACATCGGCGAGGAACTCGCATTCAAGTTGCGTGCTGACCTTGAGCTTGTCGATGGCGTATATCCTGAATTCAATGTTCAGGATTACCTTGATGCGAAGGTCGCGCCAGTATTCTTCGGTTCGGCACTCAATAACTTCGGTGTCCAGGAACTGCTCGACTGCTTCGTGAAGATAGCTCCGAGCCCGCGTCCGGTGCAGGCTGTTGAACGTGTGGTAAATCCCGATGACCCGAAATTCACAGGCTTCATATTCAAGATTACAGCGAATATCGACCCCAACCACCGTTCCTGTGTGGCTTTCTGTAAAATCTGTTCGGGAAAGTTCGTGCGCAATACCCCTTACCGTCACATACGTCTGGGCAAGGACCTGCGCTTCTCTTCTCCTACTCAGTTCATGGCACAGCGCAAGAGCACCATTGAAGAGGCTTATCCGGGTGACATCATCGGTCTGCCCGATACCGGCAACTTCAAGATTGGCGATACGCTTACCGAGGGAGAGATGCTCCATTTCAAGGGATTGCCGAGTTTTTCGCCCGAGATGTTCAAATATATCGAGAATGCCGACCCTATGAAGACCAAACAGCTTGCCAAGGGTATCGACCAGCTTATGGGAGAAGGTGTGGCACAGCTCTTCGTGAACCAGCATAACGGCCGTAAGCTCATCGGTACGGTGGGTCAGCTGCAGTTTGAGGTCATACAGTACCGTCTCGAGAACGAGTACAATGCCAAGTGCCGTTGGGAGCCTGTAAACCTCTACAAGGCATGCTGGATTGAGAGCGATGACCCGGCTGAGCTCGAGAACTTCAAGAAACGCAAATACCAGTATATGGCCAAGGATATCGAGGGACGTGATGTCTTCCTCGCCGACAGCAACTATGTATTGCAGATGGCCCAGAATGATTTCAAGGGCATACGTTTTCACTTTACAAGCGAATTCTAATTGACAAAGGATTATGGGTACAATTGCAGAAGAGGCAAAGAAATGTGTCGAGGTAATGCGCAAGGGTGGTGTAATCCTCTATCCCACAGATACCGTATGGGGCATCGGGTGTGACCCTACCAACGCCGAGGCCGTCAAGCGGGTATTTGAAATAAAAAGACGTGCCGACAGCAAGGCAATGTTGCTCCTTGTGGACAATGCCGACCGTCTGTCGCGCTATGTGGGCGATGTGCCTGCCGTTGCCTGGGATTTGATAGAACTTACTACAAAGCCGCTGACAATAATATATGACGGTGCGCGCAATATAGCTCCCGCTCTTGTAGCCGAGGACGGTAGCGTCGGGATACGTGTTACTTCGGAGCTTTTTTCAAAGGAACTCTGTTTCCGCTTCCAGAAGCCTGTCGTCTCCACATCGGCAAATATCAGCGGCGAGCCTACTCCCGGGAACTTCAGTGAAATCAGCAAGGATATTATCGATGCGGTCGATTATGTCGTAGGCTACAAACAGCTCGATATGGGCAAGGCAAAGTCCTCCAGTATAATCAAACTGACGGCAAACGGAACAGTAACAGTCATTAGAGAGTGATGAGTAACGCGAATAAAGATATGAGCCTGCTCGACCGCTTTATCAACTGGCGCGAGAAGCATGTACCTCAGAATCAGTTCATACTGCTGCTGAGTCTTATTGTCGGTGTACTTTCGGCATTGGCGGCCTTTGCGCTCAAGCATCTGATACATTTCATCCAGCACCTGCTTACGGGTGGCTTTGACCCGCATACTTTCAACTGGCTATATCTTGTCTATCCTGTCATCGGTATTTTCATAACAGGTCTTTTTATCCGGAAAATCGTGCGTGATGACATCAGTCATGGTGTAACCAAGGTTCTCTATGCGATATCCTGCCGAATGGGTAAGATACGCCGTCACAATACCTGGTCATCACTCATAGCCAGCGGTATAACCATCGGATTCGGTGGCTCGGTCGGTGCCGAGTCTCCAATCGTTATGACGGGCTCGGCAATCGGTTCCAATCTCGGAAGTCTCTTCAAGATGGAGAAGAAGGTCATGATGCTGCTTATTGGCTGCGGTGCAGCCGGCGCCGTATCAGGTATCTTCAAGGCTCCTATTGCAGGACTTGTCTTTGTGATTGAGGTGCTGATGATAGACCTTACCATGTCATCGCTGTTGCCGCTGCTCATCTCGAGCGTTACGGCCGCGACCCTCTCTTACATACTTATGGGTACCGAGGCTACTTTTGAATTCCATATGGAGAATGCCTTCAGCATCGCGCGTGTACCGCATGTAATGATGCTTGGAGTGGTCTGTGGTCTGGTGTCGCTCTATTTTACTCATGTGACCATAGCTGTCGAGCGTCAGTTCAAGCGTCTCAATAACCCGTATGCGAAACTTGCCATCGGCGGCGGTATATTGAGTGTGCTCATATTCCTTTTCCCTCCGCTTTATGGTGAGGGATACGAGACTATCAACCATCTCATCAATGGCGCTTCGGACAATATAATCCTTGACAACTCACTTTTCTACGGGCATGCCAAGTACATATTGCTGTATATGTTCTTTATTGTGGCATTCAAGGCTCTAGCCTCTACGGTAACGAACTGCGCCGGGGGCTGTGGCGGTATCTTCGCCCCGAGCCTCTTCCTTGGATGCATTACAGGATACCTTTTTGCAAGCATCTGCAACCTGGCGGGTATCGGTTTGCCGGTGTCCGACAAGAACTTCGCTCTCTTCGGCATGGCTGCGCTCATGTCGGGAGTGTTCCATGCCCCCCTGACTGGTGTCTTCCTCATAGCGGAACTTACCGGCGGATATGCCCTTTTCTTGCCGTTGATGATTGTGTCGGTATGTTCATACCTCACAGTGAGAGTCTTCGACAGCAACAACATCTATGCGGTACGTCTTGCCCAGCGTGGCGAGCTCATCACGCATCACAAGGACCAGGCTGTACTGACGATACTGAAGGTGGCCGACGTCATAGAGAAGAACTTTATGCGTGTCAGTCCTGATATGGACTTAGGACAACTTACCTCTGTCGTGGCAAAGACCAAAAGAAACATTTTCCCCGTTGTTGACACGGCCAACCGTCTTGTGGGTATAATACACCTCGATGACATAAGGCACATAATGTTCCGGCAGGAACTCTACCACCGCTATTCAGTGGCGACCCTCATGCGCGAGGTTCCCGACAGGCTAAGCATTGAGGAACCCATGGAGGCGGTCATGAGAAAATTCGAGGAGACGGGTGCATGGAACCTCCCCGTAGAGGATGTCAACGGTGAGTATATCGGCTTTATATCAAAATCGGCAATATTTACGGCTTACCGTAAGACTTTGTTGGAGTTTACATCTGATTGATTATGGAAAAATTGCGTATAGTATATCTTGGAACACCCGATTTCGCGGTGGAACCGTTGCGCCGACTGCTCGGGAAGCAGCGTGAGTGCAGCGGGTGCGGATATGAGATTGTCGGTGTAGTCACTATGCCCGACAAGATGATAAACAAACGTGGCAACCAGCTGCTCATGAGCCCTGTCAAACAGTTTGCAGTGGCCGAGAATCTTCCTGTCCTGCAACCTGAGTCTCTCAAGGATGAGGCTTTCCAGAATGCATTGCGCGAGTGGAGGGCTGACCTGCAGATTGTAGTTGCTTTCCGCATGCTCCCCGAGAGTGTGTGGAACATGCCTCGCTTGGGAACATTCAACTTGCATGCGTCGCTCTTGCCGCAGTATCGTGGTGCTGCGCCAATCAACTGGGCGATAATAAACGGCGATAAGGAGACGGGCGTCACAACGTTCTTCCTCAAGCATGAGATTGATACAGGAGATGTAATTTATCGTGATACAGTTGCCATTGACGAGAAGGATAATGCGGGTACTCTTCACGACAAACTGATGCTGCAGGGGGGCGATACCGTGTTGCGCACCGTTGAGGCCATTGTCCGTGGCGAGGCTACGGCCGTTGAGCAGACTGCGATGTACGATAATGAGTGTGACTTGCGCCCTGCACCGAAGATTTTCCGTGAGACATGCCGCATCGATTGGGGCAAGAGTGCCAGTCAGGTATATGATTTCGTACGTGGAATGTCACCGTATCCCGCGGCATGGTGCGAGCTTGCCGATGCCCAGGGTAAGGAGGTCGCATTGAAGGTGTATGAGGTAGAAAAGGAACTGTCGCGACACGACAGGCCGTGCGGCACGCTGCTGACCGACGGCAAGACATTCGTGAAGGTGGCGGTCGAAGGCGGTTACATATCACTTGTTGAGGTGCAGCTCGCGGGCAAGAAACGTATGCCTATAGCCGACCTCCTGCGTGGATTTTCCATTGAAGGCTTTGAATTGAAAATGAATTAATGATATTATGGCACAGATTGTTTCCCCATCGTTGTTGTCGGCTAATTTCGGCAACCTGCAAGAGGATTTGAAAATGATTAACAGCAGCGAGGCTGAGTGGTTGCACATTGATATTATGGACGGAGTCTTTGTCCCTAACCTCTCATTCGGTCCCCCGGTGCTCAAATATGTGGCTGAGCTTTGCGAGAAACCGCTAGATGTGCATCTGATGGTTGTCAACCCAATGAATTATCTGCCGGCGATTAAGGATATTAATGCGCGTATAATGAATATCCACTATGAGGCATGCACGCACCTGCATCGTGCTGTGACACAGATTAAGGACGCAGGCATGATGGCCGGCGTTACATTGAATCCTTCTACTCCCGTACATCTGTTGAAGGATATCATCGGGGAACTCGACCTTGTGCTTCTCATGAGCGTTAATCCTGGTTTCGGCGGTCAGAAATTTATCCCGCATACCGTGAACAAGGTCCGCGAACTGCGCGAACTTATTGACACGACAGGTTCCAAGGCTCTCATCGAGGTCGATGGCGGTGTGAATGTCACAACCGGTTCTCTGCTTGCTGAGGCTGGTTCCGACGCTCTCGTTGCCGGCAATGCAGTCTTCAAGGATGCTGACCCGCATGCAGTGATATCGGCTTTGCGTGCGCTTTGATTCACGACGTGGCACTCTCCTCGTTCTTTAAGAAGAATCCACTCCTGAGGCTGGCGTTGCCTCTTATGGCAGGCATTGTCGTTGGCTGGTACTGCGGTGTCGATATGCCGCAGATATGTTTGTTGGCTCTCTTCTCAATCCCCGCGATGCTTATCGGCATGTTCCGCTGTACGCCGAAGTGGCTCTTCGGCATAGGTGCATCGTTGTTCATGTTTGCAGTCGGAATGTTTGTCGAGGAGTGCAAGGAACGTGAGATGTCGACACCCTGGAGTAGCGAAAAACTCTCTTATCGTGCGCAGTTGCTTGAACAGCCCGTTGTAAAAGGCTCTACAGTCAGGGCCCTCGCGACTATTACGGTAGATGATACCATTCCTTCCGCAGTGCGTGGGAATGGTACGGTATATCTCTATTTCCCCCGTTCTGTTGAGGCTGAGCAATTGAAGATCGGCAGCAATGTGGCGCTGAGAGTAGCACTCTCTCCGTTCCGTAATGCCGGAAATCCTGCCGAGTTCGATGTAGAGAGGTTCTATTACATAGAGGGTATTACGGGCTTTGCCTATGTTGGCCGTGATGAGTGGAGTTATGAAGGCGAGGGCGAACTTTCCTTGCAGATGAGGGCGCTGCGGCTCAGGGGCAATGTCGTTTCAATGTACAAAGATCTCTCTTTTGAAGGGAATGAACTTGCACTGCTCTCGGCACTTACCGTAGGCGAAAGAGGCGAATTCCCCAAAGAACTCAAAGAAAGCTACACTGTCGCAGGGGCAAGCCACATTCTGGCTCTCTCGGGCATGCACCTCGGTGTGTTCTATCTGCTGCTTACCACGTTGCTCTCCTTCTGGGGCAGGTCGCGCCTTGCTGTTATATTGCGGGAACTTGTAACCGTGCTTCTTTTGTGGGGCTTTGCTTTCGTGGCAGGCCTCTCTCCTTCTGTAGTCCGTGCGGCGGTGCTTTTTACTCTTGTTTCTATCGGGCGTTCTCTGCATCAGGATGCGTCTGGGGTCAGTTCGCTTTCTTTTGCAGCAATTGTGATGCTACTCTTCTCGCCGCATCTGTTTTTCGACATAAGTTTCCAGCTCTCTTTTGCTGCCGTATTCTCGATACTGATGCTGGCACCTCCATTGCAGCGCCTTCTTGCTCTTGAACGTCGTGGATGGATGTTCCGCTATGTAGCGAATCTGCTTATACTCTCCGTTGTGGCACAGGTGGGCACTCTGCCCCTTGTATGGTACTATTTCGGTGTATTCCCGTTATATTTCCTTCTCACGAACATTGTGGTCGTACCTCTGGCTTTCCTGCTCATGTCACTCTCCGTCATTGTGTGGATGCTGTCGTTCCTTCCCCTTCTGCAATGGCCGTTTGTCGTGCTTCTGAAATTTGTCGTGGGCTTCATGAATGGCTGTGTAATGCTTATCGCTTCGCTTCCTGGTGCTTCGCTTTCCCTTCCGTCGGTAGGTGTTGCAGGCGCATGCAGCGCGGCATTCTTGCTCGCTCTGCTCTCATATGCAATGGTCAATAGGAGACGTTGGCTCATGCTCTTCTCTTTGTGTTGCATATCATCATCTCTTGTCGTCCTGTTCATGGGGCAGGAAAAGAGTCGCGAGGGCGCATGTTTTGTAATCTACAACAACAAGAAGAACCCTTTGCTTCATCTGGTTGCTTCGGGTGGAAGCAACTATCTTGTATCGACTGTCCCACAGCTTGATGCTGAATATGAGTACTCCTCTTCTCCGTACATAAAACGCGAGAAACTTTCTGAACCTTTATGGGTCAATGGCGAGTATTGTGACTCCGTATTTACGTTAAGTGACGGTCTGCTGCAGTACGACGGTCTCAAGCTCAGAATGGTCGACAGTGATTTGTGGCAAGAGAATCTATATGTGCATCCTTCCGATATAGTACTGCTCTGCAGGGGATTTCTTGGTAAGATTGAGGAACTTGTCGAGGCTTATCCGTCATCCTGTCTGGTTCTTGATGCCTCATTGTACAAGCACAGCAGGGAAAGGATAATGCGTGAATGTTCCGCTTTGGGTATCGAAGCTATAGATATCTCAGAGGTCGGCGCTATAATGGTGGTTCCTTCGGGCGAAGAATTCACTCTGTTCCCGATGCGTGGCAAATAAATCATCATATGTTTTGCCGTTTTTTCCGCGCTCTTTTGTATCTTCGTAGAAAATATTGGAGTCATGCTTGAGAAAATCATTTTACAGGAAAATATCGATGCGGTAAAGAGAATAGTTGATGCAGGTACGCGTTTTGTGGTACTGTCGCACAAGAACCCCGATGGCGATGCTGTGGGCTCATCATTGGCATTGTGTCATTATCTGCGTTCTCTCGGTAAGGAGTGCCATGTGGTTCTCCCCAACCGTTTCCCCGATTTCTTGGCATGGATGCCAGGTACCGATGAGGTGCTTTTTTATGATGCAGAGCACGAAAAGGCAATGTCGCTTTTCGATGCAGCTGATGCATTCTTCTGTCTCGATTTCAATACACTCTCCCGAATAGGGGATGCTGGTGCCGCTGTTGCTGCCTGCAATGTCCCCAAACTGCTCGTTGACCATCATCCGCAACCGTCGCAGGAGTTTGCGGTTTCGATTTCGCACCCTGTGGCGTGCTCTACATCGGAACTTGTATTCAGACTCATAGTGCGCCTTTCGGGTATCGATGCCGTCTCGTTCGAAATGGCGCAGTGCATCTATGCGGGCATGATGACCGATACGGGTGCTTTTGCCTATGCCTCTACACGCAAGGATATATATCTTATTATTGCCGAACTTCTTGGCAAGGGCATAGACAAAGATGTCATCTATCGCAAGGTCTTCTACACGTCATCGCTCACTCGTATGCGCCTGTGGGGGTTCACCTTGTATGAGAAACTGAAACTCTACAACAAGTATAATGCAGCGCTTATTACCTTGTCGCACAATGAACTTATGCGTTTCTATGCACAGAAAGGTGATACTGAAGGCATTGTAAACCAACCATTACAGATAAAAGGTGTCCGTTTCTCCTGTTTCTTCCGTGAGGAGCAGCCGGGGAAAATCAATGTCTCTCTGCGCAGCGTTGATGATTTCCCATGCAACGCAGTGGCGGCGGAGTTCTTCAATGGAGGAGGACACATGAATGCTTCCGGCGGTGAACTATACTGCTCTATGGATGAGGCTGTAGAACTGTTCCGTGCCGCTTTGCGTAAATTCAAAAGTGAACTGACTGAATAGTAGATCGGGTTTTGTTGTCGGCGAGTTTTGCCGCTATTGGCCGGGTGAAACAAAAATATGTTTTTGCTATATGCATGGCAAAAAACGAGACAAGCCGATGATTCTATAAACAAAAGGATGACACATATTGCAGATTTTTGCGTATCTATCGGAATTATAAGATTATTTCTCTCTTGTTAAACGGTTTTTTGACATTTGTTTTTGTATCTTCGCAGAAAATTGTAATTTTGAGAGATTAATGTATTTTGACGTGGTACTATGAAAATTATGAGACTGAACATATTCAAACATATTTTATTCTTGCCTGTGCTTGCGACTCTTCTGGTTGCATGCGATGATGCGGTGACATATTCCGAGATGAAGGAGAAGGAGCGCGATGCAGTGAACAAGTTTGTGAAGGATAACGGTATCAAGGTAATATCTTATGCCGACTTCATTGCCAATGATACTGTAACGGATGTCGCGAACAACGAGTTCGTAGAGGTCGATGATGTATACATGCAGATTCTGAATAACCCCAAGGATGCAAGCGACGCCCGCAAGATTCTACCCGGTGATACACGTAACATGCTTGTACGTTATCATGAGTTCAACATAATGGAGGGCGATACCATATCATCGAACAATTTTATGCCTGATGCCGATGAGATGCGCGTAACCAATACCGACGGCAGCTACTCGGCAACGTTTACATCGGGAGTCATGGCAAGTATTTATGGAAATGCCGTGCCCACAGGGTGGCTGACCCCGTTGAACTATCTTTACTTCACACGTAAGACCGACAATCTTGCAGAAGTGATATTGATTGTTCCCCATTCAAAAGGAACAGTGACTGCAAGTAACCAGGTATATCCTTGCCTTTACAGAATATCTTTCCAGCCTGAGAACCTCTATGAATTTGAGGAACAGCAGGATGAGTTGGCGGCAGAATAATGAGGACTTATCATTTCAATCAAAAACTTATATGACACTAATCAAATCTATTTCAGGAATCAGAGGTACTATCGGTGGCCGTGCCGATGAGGGTCTAACTCCTCTTGATGTTGTGAAACTCACTTCAGCGTATGCAGCGTTGATCCGTAAGACAACCACTAAGACAAGCAACAAGATTGTTGTCGGCCGTGACGCACGCCTTTCTGGCTCAATGGTAAACAAGATTGTCTGCGGTACTCTCATGGGTATGGGCTTTGATGTTGTTGACATAGGTCTTGCGTCAACACCTACGACTGAGGTCGCTGTTACAATGGAGGACGCATGTGGCGGTATCATTCTTACTGCAAGCCACAATCCACGTCAGTGGAATGCCCTGAAGCTCCTTAACGAGAAGGGCGAGTTCCTGAATGCCGCAGAGGGTCAGGAGGTTCTCCGCATAGCAGCAGCCGAGGAGTTTGACTATGCAGATGTAGAGACTCTTGGCAATTACCGTCTTGATGAGAGCTACGATGAGAAACACATCGATGCAGTTCTTGCATTGCCTCTCGTTGATGTTGAGGCCATCAAGGCTGCAAACTTCAAGGTTGCTATCGACTGTGTAAACTCTGTAGGCGGTCTCATTCTCCCACGTCTGTTCGAGAAACTCGGTATCACAAAGGTTGACAAACTCTATTGCGAACCGACAGGTGACTTCCAGCATAACCCTGAGCCACTTGCAAAGAACCTAGGCGATATCATGGGTCTCATGGCAAAGGGTGGTAACGACGTTGCTTTCGTTGTTGACCCGGACGTTGACCGTCTGGCTATCATCTGCGAGAACGGCGAGATGTACGGCGAGGAGTATACACTCGTAACAGTTGCCGACTATGTATTGAAGCACACTCCTGGCAACACGGTTTCAAACCTCAGCTCAACACGTGCATTGCGTGATGTAACTAATGCTCATGGTTGTACTTATACCGCATCAGCTGTCGGCGAGGTCAATGTAGTTACAAAGATGCGTGAGACAAATGCTGTCATCGGCGGCGAGGGTAACGGTGGTGTCATCTATCCTGCTTGCCACGCAGGTCGTGACGCTTTGGTAGGTATCTGCTTGTTCCTCAGCCACCTCGCTCACGAGAAGAAGACAGTAAGCGAGCTCCGTGCCACATATCCTGCCTACTTCATGGGCAAGAACCGCATCGACCTCAAACCGGGTTGCGATGTTGATGCTATCCTCGAGAAGATCAAGGCTACATACGCAGGCAAGGCAGAAATCAATACTGTTGATGGCGTTAAGCTTGACTTCCCCGAGACATGGGTACACCTGCGCAAGAGCAACACCGAGCCAATCATCCGCATCTATTCAGAGGGTCCTACACAGGAGGCTGCCGATGCAATCGGTGAGGAGATTCTCGCACTTGCGAACAGCTTGATGTAATTTGAACCTTAATTATATTTTCAGAGCGCTCTTTTGGGCGCTCTGATTTTTTATACCTTTTTATAATGAGCTGATAGCGGAATAAGAAAAATATAATCCGAATATTTGGTTTATATAATAAACTACTTTATATTTGTAGCGGATATCCATGTTGCAAACTCTAAAAAGAACTTATTATGGAAGGAAAAAGAATGAATGAGGCCGAGAGCCTGGAGCTCATAACCTCGATGATTAACGATTCGCGTGCGCGAATGACAAAGAATCTTGGAACACCTTTCCTCATCTGGGGGTATACGACAGTTGCCGTTTCAATATGTCAGGCGGTTATACTTGCCTGTGTAGAGGAGTTTTATCCTTATCTGTGGGGGTGGTTCGCAATTCCTGTAGTGGGGTGGTTGCTGATGATGCTGTTCAATAAGCAGGAGAAAGCGGTAACCAATTACATTGACCGCTGTATAAATGCTTTATGGTGTGCAATTGGCGTAGCCGCCTTTCTGTTGCCTTTTACGGGCGTCTTTGTGTTTCCCGGTGTGATAATGCTCATGGGAATCGGCACTGCAACTACTGCTGCCGTTGTAAAGGACAAGATAGTGAAGTGTATCGGCTATGCCGCAATATTCTCATCACTGCTGTTCTCTTTTGTAAGACTGCTGCTTTCGCGAGTGTTGAGCCCTGAACAGTTTGGCGGAAAGGAGCGCTATTTGGTAGAATGTATTATCTTTGCAGTGATAATGTTCCTGTTGCTTGTCGTTTCAGGACATATACTCAATTACAAGAAAAAATGTTTAAAGAACTGAATCCTTTGTTGCACTCCGAACTGCGCCTTGCGGTCATCTCCCTGCTGATAAGTGTGGAGAGTGCTGATTTTGTCTACATCAAAGAGCAGACAAAGGCAACGGCCGGCAATTTGAGCGTGCAGTTGGATAAATTGCAGAAAGCCGGTTATGTTAAGGTAGAAAAGGGCTTCAAGGGCAAGATGCCCCGTACTACGTGCTCGATAACCTCTGAAGGCGTTTCTGCTTTTGAGGAGTATGTGCAGGCATTGAGGAGCTATTTGGGAGATAAGATATAAAATATAAATGTGGGCAACCCTTGCTTTTGTGAGCAAGGGTTGCTCTGTTGTTATACATATATCAGTTCCCTTATTACGGCATCGCTTATGAAAATTCCTTTCTCGGTCAGTGACAGATGCCCCTCTTTCTCTTTAAGATTTCCCAGTGCAATCTCCTTTTCTGCGGCACGCAGCAAGTAAGCGTTGAGTCTTTCGTTGAATCTCTCCTTTATCCATGTGAGTGGTATGCCGTCGGCGGTGCGCAGGCGGGTCAGGATTGTGTCATTGTAGCGCTCCTCTTCAGTGAGGTACTCAACCTCGAAGTTGCGCTTCCCGCTGTCCATGCTTTCGATGTATGCCTTAATGTCAGCAATGTTCCACTCGCGTGACTTGCCGTTGTATGAGTGTGCTGCAGCCCCGCAACCGATGTAGGGTGTGTCGTTCCAGTAGCTGCTGTTGTGACGGCTCTCTTTGCCTGGCAACGCAAAGTTCGAGATTTCATAGTGGCGGTAGCCGGCACCTTTCATTGTTTCAATGAGCATGCCGAACTGCTCGACATTCTCCTCTTCGCTGAGTTCCGTAATCTTGCCGCTGCACAGGTCGCGGTGGAGCGGTGTACCCTCCTCGTACATTAGATTGTAGGCCGAGAGGTGGTCGGGCTTCAACCCTATTGCGCTATTCAGGTCATACTGCCATTCCTCGGCAGTGGAGCCGGGGAGAGCGAACATCAGGTCAATGCTTATGTTCTCATATCCCGCTGCCCGTGCGTTCCTTACGGCGTTGCGTGCTCCTTCTGCAGTGTGGCGTCGCCCAAGCCTTTTCAGTTGCTCATCGTTGAAACTCTGTACTCCCATGCTTATCCTGTTGAACGGCAACCCTTTCAGCTGCTCAAGGAACTCGGGAATCATGTCATCGGGGTTGCATTCGATTGTGACCTCGGGGTTACTGCCGACGGGGTAGGTGTTGTAGACGGTGTCGCATATTGTGCGTAGCTGCCTGATTGTGAGCGTCGAGGGGGTTCCGCCTCCAAAATATATTGTCTCGACAGTCTCGTTGCCTATGTAATGTCTGCGCTCCTGCAGTTCCCTGCAAAGTGCCTTTACATACTCTTCCTTTATATTATATAAGGTGGAAGAGTAGAATGCGCAATATCTGCACCTCTGTTTGCAGAATGGTATATGTATATAGATTCCGGCCATTGGTCATTGTTTACATGCCGCGAAGATAATGCTATTTCTGTCCATATATGAGCTTTTTAAAACTTTTTAGTAAAAAACATTTCCATTCTGTTTGCTTTTCTTCGGGAAAATTCCTATATTGCCAACTCATTTGAAACTTTAACTAACAGACTGAAAGGCTGGGCCGCAAGTGATGAAGAATATTCAACGAATGAGGCTTGTTGCGGTGGCTCTCCTTTCCAATTAAAACAAAAATAGTATGAAAACTTATCAAACCAACGAAATCAAGAACATTGCAATCGTAGGATGTTCCGGCTCTGGAAAAACCACTCTCACAGAGGCTATGCTCTTTGAGGGTGGAATCATCAAACGTAGAGGTACAATTGAAGCGAAGAACACCGTTAGTGACTACTTCCCTGTTGAACAGGAGTATGGCTATTCGGTGTTTTCAACTGTATTCCAGATTGAGCAGGCCGGCAAGAAACTGAATCTTATCGATTGCCCGGGCTCTGATGACTTTGCAGGCAGTATGGTAAGCGCGATGACTGTTGCCGACCTGGCAATGATGGTCATCAACGGCCAGTATGGTGTTGAGGTAGGTACACAGAACTGCTACCGCTACATCAGCAAGATGAAGAAGCCTATGATGTTCGTGGTTAACCAGGTTGACAACGAGAAGTGCGACTATGATACCATCATCGAGCAGTTGCAGTCTATCTATGGCTCAAAGGTGGTTCCTGTTCAGTATCCTTTGAACGCGGGTCCTGGCTTCAGCACTATCATCGACGTCCTTCTTATGAAGAAGCTTACATTCACCGGCGAGGGACAGCCGCCACTTGTTGAAGATATCCCGGCTGGCGAGGTCGAGAAGGCGAAGGCTCTTCACATGGAACTCGTTGAGAAGGCTGCCGAGAATGAAGAGGGCCTTATGGACAAGTTCTTCGAGTCAGAGGAGTTGACTACCGATGAAATCCGTATGGGTGCGCGCCTTGGTCTCTCTACCGACAGTGTTTATCCTGTACTCTGCTGTTCTGCATCTACCGATGTTGCAGTAAGTCGTCTGTTGGAGTTCCTTGCAAACGTTGCTCCTGAGATTACAGATATGCCTCAGCCGGTAAATGCTGATGGCGAGACTGTTCCTTATGACAGTGAGGCTCCTACATCAATCCTTTTCTATAAGACTTCTGTTGAGCCACATATCGGTGAGGTAAATTACTTCAAGGTAATGAGCGGTACATTGAAGGCCGGCGATGACCTTCTGAATGCTGACCGTGGCTCAAAGGAGCGTATTGCCCAGTTGTTCTGCAGCGCAGGTGCCAACCGTGTGGCTGTAGATGAACTCAAGGCCGGTGACCTCGGCTGTACTGTAAAGCTGAAGGATATCAAAATCGGTAATACCCTTAATGCAAAGGATGCCAACAACAAGTTTGCGTTGGTGAAATATCCGGCATCAAAATATTCACGTGCAATCAAGCCTGCCAACGAATCTGAAATCGAGAAGATGATGCAGGTCCTCAACCGCATGCACGAGGAAGACCCGACATGGCGCATCGAGCAGTCAAAGGAGCTTCGCCAGACAATTGTCTATGGTCAGGGTGAGTTCCACCTGCGTACTTTGAAATGGCGTCTTGAGAATGTCGAGAAGGTGCAGGTCAAGTATGAGGAGCCGAAGATTCCTTATCGCGAGACCATTACCAAGGCTGCACGTGCCGACTATCGCCACAAGAAACAGTCGGGTGGTGCCGGCCAGTTCGGTGAGGTTCACATGATTGTAGAACCATACGAGGAAGGCAAGCCATTGCAGGAGGTTTACCGTTTCGGCGGTCAGGAGTTCAAGATCAACGCCAAGGCTACCGAGGAGGTTTCACTCGAGTGGGGTGGCAAGTTGGTATTCGTGAACAGTATTGTCGGCGGTAGTATCGATGCTCGTTTCATGCCGGCTATCCTCAAGGGTGTCATGGAGCGCATGGAGCGCGGTCCGCTTACAGGTTCTTATGCACGTGACGTTCGCGTCATCGTTTACGACGGAAAGATGCACCCCGTTGACTCTAATGAGCTTTCGTTCATGCTCGCAGGTCGCAATGCCTTCAGCGCTGCGTTCCGTGAGGCGGGTCCGAAGATTCTTGAGCCTGTTTATGACGTTGAAGTATTTGTTCCGTCGGACAAGATGGGTGATGTCATGAGTGATATCCAGGGTCGTCGCGGTATGATTATGGGTATGGAGAGCGAGAATGGTTATGAGAAACTCTCGGCAAAGGTTCCTTTGAAGGAGATGGCTTCTTATTCGACTACACTCAGCTCGTTGACTGGCGGACGTGCTTCGTTCATCATGTCTCCATCAACATATGAACTCGTTCCGGGCGATGTACAGAACAAGCTTGTCGAGGAGCTCGCAGTGAAGGATGAGGAATAATAATTACTGTTTCCATATGCAAAAGGCGAAGAGCATGCTCTTCGCCTTTTTTTGTTAAATTGCGTGCCCTTTTTGCTTTTTATGCCGCTTGTGGAAGAAACGAGTTGTTAAAATCGTAACTTGTTTGAATGTCTTTGTTAATTAAAAAGAAAAAAACAATAAAAATAAATATTTGTTATACAAACTAAAGATGTTGTCTTTATATTTGCTTTATGAAAAAGATTACAATTTGGCTTGTAGGGCTTATAATGGGTGTCTGTTGTGTGGCGCTGCTTTTCATGCAGCTGTCATACATCGAGACTATGGTCAAGATGCGCGTCGAGCATTTTGATGAGGGCGTGAAGAGAAGCCTGCATGCTGTGGCGTATAATTTCGAGATAGAGGAGATGCGTGCCTATCTGTCGGGCGAACTGCGTAGCGATGTCGAGTATGCCCGCATGCTGAACGAAAAATTGCTGAACAGACAGCAGGGCAGGACAAGCGATTTCTATACTTTCTTCGAGTTTCTTATGATTGATGAAAGGCCTTCGGCCGGCAGGGACCAGTCATCTCCGCTCTCCAACAAGAGGGATATGTCTGTACAGGGTGCGAAGAGCCTGACCCAGGATATCATAAAGATGAAATACAAACATCAGCGCGATGTCTTCGACAGGGTCATATATGATATAATAATGAATGCGGGCGGCAAGCCGTTGCAGTTGCGTATGAATCCCGAGATGCTTTACAAGAACCTTGGTGTGGAATTCGCGAACAGCGGCATAACACTGCCTTTCGAATTCCGTGTGATAAACAACTCGGGCGATACTATCTTTGCCAGCAACGGTCATTTCAGTGATGAGTCGTGCCGTGTCTACCGTGAGGCGCTTTTTGCGAACGATGTCTTCAACCGTATATCTACGCTAGAGGTCAGTTTCCCCACCTCGTACCTGAACAATTACATTTATGGTGCGGTTAAATTTATGATACCTTCGCTGTTGTTCACTTTGGTTATGTTAATAACCTTCGTGATTACACTCTATATGGCGATAAGGCACAAGAGGATAACCCAGATGAAGAATGACTTCATAAATAATATGACCCACGAGTTCAAGACTCCGATATCTACAATCTCGCTTGCGGCGCAGATGCTTCAGGATCCCTCGGTGAACAAGTCTCCTGAGATGTTCAACCGTCTCTCAGGCGTCATCTCCAGTGAGTCCAAACGCTTGCGCTTTCAGGTAGATAAGGTTCTCCAGATGTCAATGTTCGATGACAAGAATACGGCGTCGCTCAAGATGAAGGAACTTGATGCCAACGAACTGGTCTCGAATATCGTGAATACCTTTGCGGTAAAGGTCGAGCAGGGGGGCGGGCATATTGATTATGTTCTTGATGCGACCGATCCGTATGTGTTTGTCGATGAGATGCATTTTACCAATGTGATTTTCAATCTCCTTGACAATGCGGTCAAGTATAAGCGCTACGATGTCCCCATAGCTCTCGAGGTGCGTACCTGGAACTCCGGCGAAAAGTTCATGATGTCTATAAAGGATAACGGCGTCGGAATACGGAAGGAGCATCTGAAGAAGATTTTTGACAGGTTCTACAGGGTCAATACCGGTAACGTGCACGATGTGAAGGGCTTCGGTCTCGGCCTTGCATATGTCAAACAGATAGTACAGGCGCATCGCGGTACCATACGTGCCGAGAGTGAGCCGGGTGTGGGAACTACTTTTACGATTGTATTACCTTTAAAATAAAGAATTATGGAAGAAAAGACAAGGATTTTATTGTGTGAGGATGATGAGAATCTGGGCATGCTTCTGCGTGAGTATCTTCAGGCGAAGGGCTATTATGCTGAACTCTGTCCCGATGGCGATGCCGGTTACAAGGCTTTCTTGAAAGGCAAATTCGATATATGTGTGTTTGATGTCATGATGCCTATCAAGGATGGCTTTACGTTGGCTCAGGAGATTCGTGCGGTAAATGCCGATATCCCCATCATATTCCTGACTGCGAAGACTCTTAACGAGGATATTCTCGAGGGTTTCAAGATCGGTGCCGATGACTACATTACAAAGTCATTCAGTATGGAGGTGCTTGTGGCGCGTATCGAGACAGTGCTCCGCCGTGTACGTGGCAAGAAGAACAAGGAAAACGCTATGTACAAGATTGGCCGTTTCCAGTTCGATACAAAGAAACAGATTCTCTCTATCGGTGACCAGCAGACCAAGCTGACTACAAAGGAGTCGGAACTTCTGAGCCTGTTGTGTGCGCATGCCAATGAGATACTCCAGCGTGACTTCGCGCTCAAGACCGTGTGGACTGATGACAACTACTTCAATGCCCGCAGTATGGATGTATACATCACAAAGCTGCGCAAGCATCTCAAGGCAGATGACTCAATCGAGATCATCAATATCCACGGCAAGGGATACAAACTCATTGCTCCTGAGGTAGAGTGATATTGTCTGTATGTATCACAAACATAAAGGGCTCGACATTTGTCGAGCCCTTTATGTTTGTGATTGCGTCATTGTTTATTCGTTGAGGCTGCGCTTGCCGCCTACGATGTAAACGATGAGTCCGACTACCATTGCTGCGAATGAACCTACGTTAACTGCGTTGATGTTGTTCCAACCGGCAAAGTAGCTGATGATAAGGATAATTGCTGCAATGATTATCAGTGCTAATCCTGCATACTGAATCTTCTGTCCCATAATTCTATATTGTTTTTTATTTATTTTTGCGCATTTTCCGCTTTTCTAACTGCAAAGAAACATATAAATATTTAGAGAAAGAAATTTTTTTCCGAAAAAATAATGTAATAGACTGTTTTAATTTATATTGCCGGGCCTTTTTGTAGACGAAAAAGTGCCGGTTGGTAAAATGCGATTTGTTTACGGTTCTCAGGATGTCTGAAAATGCCTCTTCCGTTTCAGCATGACTATTGGGCGTAGCTTTCTTATCACTGGCGCTCGTTGTTCGGGCTGTCGGTAAAGTGCTTTGGGTAAAAAGGTTGCTCTAATGTTTTGTCAATTGAAAAATTGTACTTATCTTTGCACCCGCGTTTAGATAAACGAATGTTTAACCAATTTATTAATTAAAAATGAATCAATACGAAACCGTTTTCATTTTAACTCCCGTTTTGTCTGATGCTCAGATGAAGGAAGCGGTAGAGAAGTTCAAGGGCATTCTCACTGCTGAAGGTGCTGAGATTGTCAATGAGGAGAATTGGGGTCTCAAGAAGCTTGCTTACCCCATCCAGAAGAAAACTACAGGCTTTTATGTAATGTTCGAGTTCAATGCTGAGCCTAAGGTTATCTCTAAGTTGGAGTTGCAGTACCGTCGCGATGAGCGCGTTATTCGCTCTTTGGTTGTTAAGTTGGACAAGTATGCTGCAGAGTATGCTGCCAAGAGAAGAAATTTAAAAGGTAATAAGGAGAATTAATTATGGCACAGACACCTTCAGAAATCAGATATTTGACACCTCCTACAGTTGATGTCAAGAAGAAGAAATATTGCCGTTTCAAGAAGAACGGTATTAAGTATATCGATTACAAGGATCCCGAATTCTTGAAGAAGTTCTTGAATGAGCAGGGTAAACTTCTCCCACGCCGCATTACCGGTACTTCATTGAAGTTCCAGCGTCGTATCGCTCAGGCTGTTAAGCGTGCACGCCACTTGGCTTTGCTGCCTTTTGTTACTGACATGATGAAATAATAGGAGGAATAATTATGGAGCTTATATTGAAAGAAGATGTAATCAACTTGGGTTACAAAGACGATATCGTTAAGGTAAAGGACGGTTATGGCCGTAATTATTTGATTCCGACAGGCAAGGCTGTCATTGCAACAGAGTCTGCAAAGAAAGTACTCGCTGAGAACTTGAAGCAGCGCGCTCACAAGCTCGCTAAGATCAAGGCTGACGCAGAGGAGCTTGCCAAGAAGTTGGAGGTTGTATCTTTGACTATTGCCGCTAAGGTAAGCGAGGCTGGTGCCGTTTACGGTTCAGTTGGCGCTGCCCAGGTTGCAGAGGAGCTTGCAAAGCTTGGTTTCGAGATCGACCGCAAGATTATTGTTGCTGACGCAGCAAAGGAGGTTGGTTCTTACACCGCTACAATCAAGTTGCACAAGGAGGTTTCTGTAAAGGTACCTTTCGCTGTTGTAGCTGAGGCTGCTGCCGAGTAAGATATTATACAGACAATATGAAGGCGACACAAATTAATTTGTGTCGCCTTTTTGTTTCTTTTGCTGTGCGTTCGGGTGTGTTTGTCTCTTCAATTATTTTACCTGAATGTGCTTTGGAATTCAAAAAACTTTATATCTTTGCGTCGGACAACGGTGTAGCCATAGCTGTCGGCAATGGCTAGTAAAAGGGAATCCGGTCAAAATCCGGAGCTATACCCGTAGCTGTAGGTTCCTGTAAACCCAGATATTCTGTTGCCACTGCTCCTTGTGGGTGGGAAGGCTTCTGGGCGGAACGAGCCAGAAAACCTGCCTTGTCAATTGTGTTTTATACAAACCCCGGGTAAGGGTTTTATGGACTTTATATGCAAAACGTGCTTTTATCTTTGTTGTGCGCTCTCGGAGCGGCCATTCTTCCATCTTCGCTCAAAGCGCAGGATGCGGATTCGTTGTGTTATGAACTCACCCCGCTCGTGACTGTTGTGGAAAGGCGTGTCGGGCCCGAGACTTCAGCTGTGCCGTTCAGGAGAACTGATGCGGGCGATGTGACCCGCTACGGAATGCGTACTCTTTCTGAGGCTATCAGGATGATGCCTGGTGTGCAGGTCCAGGATTATGGTGGCGTAGGTGGCCTGAAATCTGTCTCTGTCCGCGGTCTCGGCGCTAAGCATACCGCCGTCAGCTATGATGGGGTGGTGGTCTCTGATGCACAGAGCGGAATGGTTGACCTTGGGCGTTTTTCGTTGGAAAATGTAAGCGCGGTTTCTCTCGTGTTGGGGCATTGCGAGGTTGCTCTGAATACCGCACGTGAATACTCTTTGGCTTCGCTTGTGTCGATGAATGGCTCGTTGGCTACGTCTGGCAAGGTAGTTTCATCAGCGAGGATTATGGGCGGCTCGTTCGGTCTTGCGGGGTTGTCCGCTTGTGGCGGTCTCTCTGACAAGGATGGTGCTTTTGCAGCTTCGTTTGCTGGAAACTATCTCCGCAGTGACGGCATGTATCCGTTTACTCTTGTCAATGCTATTCGTTCAACACGCGAAAAGCGCCGCGACAGTGATATTGAGTCATTGACGCTCGAGGGTAACCTGAGAGCGGACGTGCTCGGCGGTCTGTTGAAGTCGAAGGTCTATTATTATGATTCCGAGCGTGGTCTGCCTGGTGCTGTCAACCTTTATAACAAGGATAACAAAGAGCGTCTTTGGAACAGGAATCTTTTTGCCCAGGCGGTATATGACCATGCCTTGTCAGGTAGTGTCGATATGAGGGTAGTCGCCAAATATGACCGTAACTATTCGCGTTATAATGAGGTCAACAAAAACTATGCGGCGGGCGAGCAGACGGACAAGAATCTGCAGAACGAGTATTACCTCTCTTTGGCTGTGGCAAAATGCAACTCAGGACGCTTTGGCTGCTCGCTTGCGTCAGATGTGTCATATGCCACGTTAGAGAATAATTTCGAGAACAGCAGGTCGCCGCGACGCCTCTCTTCGTATACCGCACTTGCTGCCAGCTATCGCTGGGATGCGGTGGGCGTTGTCGCTTCACTGCTTGCGACATATATGAAAGATGATGTCAGTAACGGTGTCTCTCCCTCTCCGTTCAGGAGGCTTTCACCGTCGCTATCTGTTTCGGTAAAGCCGTTAGGGTCGGGAAGGCTGATGTTGCGCGTTTCGTTCAAGGATTCCTATCGTGTGCCCACTTTTGCCGACCTCTATTATCTGCGTCATGGCAATATGGCTCTCAGACCCGAGAGGGCAACTCAATATAATGTCGGCTTTACCTGGTGGGGCGATGGCAGCTGCTGTGGAGCGCGTGGCTATGCTCTGATGACGGCAGACTTCTATTATAATAATGTGCGTGACAAGATTGTCGCCCTGCCTACGATGTATGTCTGGCGTATGATGAATTTCGGCAGGGCCGATATATTCGGCGCGGATGTGAGTCTGTCGCTGCGTTCTGAATTTGCCGGGGGGCTTGCTCTGCGGGCCGATGTGGCGTATTCGTGGCAATATGCCGTTGATGTGACCGACTCTTCTGCAAAGAATTACCGTCATCAGCTTCCCTACACCCCGGAACATTCGGGTAACTTCTCTTTTACATTCGAGAATCCGATAGTTGACGTTACATATATGCTTTCGGCTGTAGGCGAGCGATATATGTTGCCGCAGAATACCGAGCGCAACCTTATGAATGGATATGTCGAGCATTCTTTTGTCTTGAATAGGGAGTTGCCGTTCGGGGGCAATGTACTGCATCTGCAGGCCAAGCTCATGAATGTGGGAAACGAGCAGTATGAGGTAATACGCTATTATCCAATGCCCGGTTTTTCGTGGCAGGTATCGGCAGGTGTCAAATTTTAACCATAAATATTTTTATTATGAAAACAAGTGTAAAGGTTCTATTGCTTTTTGCTGCAATCTTCTCTTTTGCGGCATGTTCTGATGATGACTCTCTGCCGGCCCCTCCCGATGCGGGAGAGGGTAGTATGATGTATGTCCTCAATTCCGGTGACTGGAAGAGCAACAACTCCTCGCTCACAAGGTATAATGTTTCCACAGGTGAGGCTGTGCAGGGCTATTTCGAGCAACAGAATGGGCGTTGTCTCGGGAATACTGCAAATGATATTATCGTGTACGGCTCAAAGATGTATATTGCGGTGGCCGGAGAGGGTACAATCGAGGTTACGACGCTCGATGCAAAGTCCTTGAGGCAGATAGAGTGCGGTGCGCAACCACGCTATCTTGCGGCTTATGGTGGAAAGGTGTATGCGACATATTATGACGGTCATGTTGCACGCATCGATACATTTTCGCTTGAGGTCGATGCCAAGGTGAAGGTCGGTCGCAACCCCGAGCAGCTGGCAGTGTGTGGCGGTAAACTGTTTGTTGCAAACTCTGGCGGCATGGATTACAATACGGAAATTGGCTATGACAATACGGTCTCTGTTGTTGACCTTGTCTCTTTCTGCGAGGTGGATAAGATTGAGGTTGTTTTGAATCCTGCGAATGTTGTCTCGGCAGGTGATGGTGTGTTTGTTGCCTCTTATGGTAATTATGTCGATGTCCCAAGCGCTTTGCAATATATCTCAAAGGGTGGTGTACAATATGTTCTGCCTGATGCGTGCAGGCAGATGACGGAAATCTGCTATAATTCGGGAACTTTGTACGGTTTCCTTTCGCAGTACGATGCGAATTGGAATGCGACGATAACATATATCTCGTATAATCCATCTACAGGAGTCGTTGATGTTCCGTGGATTAAAGAAGAGCAGAAACCTGTTCCTTATAAGGTGTGCACGGTAGGGGAGTGTGTTTGCGTTACGGCTTCTGATTACATCAATGACGGCGATGTCTACCTTTATGATACCGACGGAATGCTTGTTGCTGAATTCCCGGCTGGTCTTAACCCGGTAAAGGCGGTTGCTGTCGAGTGATGTCTTTGATTATATATAATAAGGTTTGGAGTGTCTTTTTTAGGGCACTCCAAATTATTTGATTTTTGGACTGAATTTTAGAAAAATGAAAGATTTTACAGAAAATCGAAAAAAAAGTCCGAATTATTTTTGTATTAAACAAATATTCCATACTTTAGCCGAGCAATGGTGATGCAAACTGATGCATTTCTTTTCCGCCTACTGTTTTTTTCTTGCAGGTGTTTGAAAAGATAATCAAGGCAAAAGTTTGGAGTTTTTGTAAATTTTGACTGAAAATTTAGAGAATTGCGCACTTAAAAATGCGTAATTAATTTTTTCTCGCTTTTTCTTAAAAATTTCTTCCAAAAAGTTTGTCAGTTCAGAAAAAAGCTCTACCTTTGCACTCGCTTTCGGGAAGCAACATGGTTGCTCCGCGATAAAGCAAGATGATCCTTGACAACATTCCATACAGACAAGCAGTACAACGTGTCCTTTGATTTTTTTGGTCAA
>JAGBFX010000019.1 GCA_017936265.1 Bacteroidaceae bacterium
CGTCCAACGGTTTCACTTAGCGATGCTTTCCGTCTGCAATTCCGTGTTAAAGAAAACGACAACGACACCAACTGGGTAGAACGAATAAATAATGTGGGATCGGATGGCACAGATATTTTAGTGAAAGCAATGGTGAATATCATGCTTATTAATGTCTTCAAAAAGAAGGTAGCAAAGAAGAGTGGAGACTTCATTGTGCATTGTATGATGGACGAAATTGGACGATTACATCCCAATAATATTAAAGGTATTTTACAGTTTGCAAATTCACGTAATATTTATCTAATCAATAGTTCTCCAACGTCGTATAATCCATATGATTACCGCTATACTTATATGTTGAGTAAACATGGGGTGAAGACAAGAGTTGAAAAATTATTGAAACGTACTAACTAATTGTAATATATGGCAATAAGTGCATCAATAAAAGCTTTGATGACAGGTGAGCAAGTCGCCGGTTCGAAAATAAATAATAAATTACTAGAAGAACTGTTAGCTGAAGGTCTGTTATTGGTTAATTCTCGTGGTTCCAGAAAATCATATCGTGCACGTGATGTCAATGCCCTAAAACGTTATCTCATTGATAAAGACGAGAACTATCGTATGTTGGAAGTTGATGTGTTAGATTCGCGTGCTTATATGGCTGCGGAAACAGGTAACTCAAAACTTGCAATAGTTCGTTCGTGCCCAGGATTTCCAGTGAATAGTTATGAATCTATTGAGTGCTGGTTGAATACTGAACCCTTTGTGGTTAATCCCCAGGAAGGGTATTTCTTCTTCGTTACAGAATGGAATCATTTTTCAATACCAGAGGATGTGACAGTCATCGGTATCGAAAATATGGAAAACTTTAGACTGATTCGCCAACAAAGATCGTTTTTTGGGACTTACCTCAAAACACGTAGATTGCCAACAAAAGTGCTTTTTGTTTCTCGATATCCACAATCAGTAGACTTGAGGAAGTGGCTTGTGTCTATTCCTAACCATTATCTACATTTCGGTGATTTTGATCTGGCAGGCATTCATATATTTTTATCTGAGTTTCAACGATATTTAGGTAAGGAGCGTTCCTCTTATTTAATACCAGATGATATTAAATCCAGACTAAAATCAGGTTCAAGAAAAAGATATGATGAACAGTTTTGTCGTTTCAAAGACATAAAATCTGATTGTTGCGAGTTGCAACAGTTAATAGACCTAATTCACGCTGAACGCAAAGCATATGATCAAGAAGGCTATATATTGTCGTAAATTCATATAGACTTTTTATGAGTCCAATGATTCGGATAATAATAAAATTAACAATATATCCTTTTTCTTCACTTAGCTTTCATTATTTTTGCAAAATATCATTAAATGGTAAAATAAACAGTATATAAAATGAAACAGGAAAATGAAAAACCGACGGGATTGCCGGAAAACGCGTTCCGTCCTTTGAACGAGGGTGAGGAGTACAAGCCCTTGATGTCACCTGACAAGAAGTACCCCGAGGTCAACTTCTGGTCGGTGTCGTGGGGTATCCTCATGGCGGTGCTCTTCTCGGCAGCATCGGCTTATCTTGGTCTTAAGGTGGGTCAGGTGTTCGAGGCTGCTATTCCCATTGCAATCATTGCAGTAGGTATGTCTACTCTCGCAAAGCGCAAGGGTGCTCTCGGCGAGAATGTGATTATCCAGTCTATCGGTGCATGCTCGGGCGTTATTGTCGCAGGTGCCATCTTTACATTGCCGGCACTTTACATCCTGCAGGCGAAGTACCCCGAGATGACCGTGAACTTCATGCAGATGTTCATCAGTTCGTTGCTTGGCGGTATACTGGGTATTCTGTTCCTTATCCCTTTCCGCAAGTACTTCGTTAAGGAGAAGCATGGCGAGTACCCTTTCCCCGAGGCTACGGCAAGTACCCAGGTGCTTATTTCGGGCGAGAAGGGCGGTAGCCAGGCGAAGCCTCTGCTCATTGCGGGTCTCATCGGTGGTCTCTACGACTTCATCGTGGCTACCTTCGGCTGGTGGAACGAGAATGTGACTACACGTATTGTAGGCTGGGGCGAGGTGCTTGCCGACAAGGCGAAGATTGTCCTTAAAATCAATGTCGGTGCTGCGGTGCTTGGTCTCGGTTGTATCATCGGCCTCAAGTATGCAATCATCATCTGTGTGGGTTCTTTGGCTGTGTGGCTCATCATAATCCCTGGCATGTCACTGCTTTTCGGTGACCAGGTGTTGAATGCATGGAATCCCGCCATTGTACAGACTGTCAGCGAGATGTCTCCCGAGGTTATCTTCAAGGAGTATGCAAAGAGCATCGGTATAGGCGGTATCGCCATGGCCGGTGTAATAGGTATCTTCAGGTCTTGGGGCATCATCAAGAGTGCTGTCGGTCTCGCTGCGCGTGAGATTGGCGGCAAGAAGGGTGGCGAGAATGTGGAGCGTACACAGAAGGACCTCTCGATGAAGGTTGTGCTCTTCGGCTCTATCTTCACTCTTTTGCTGGTGTTCGCGTTCTTCGTGCTTGATGTCATGAACGGTAATCTCCTGCACAGTATTGTCGCTGTCCTGCTTGTGGCTGTCATATCTTTCCTCTTCACAACCGTGGCTGCCAATGCAATCGCAATCGTGGGCTCGAACCCTGTGTCGGGTATGACGCTTATGACTCTCATCCTTGCATCGGTAATCATGGTCGCTGTAGGGCTGAAAGGCTCATCAGGCATGGTCGCTGCACTCATCATGGGCGGTGTGGTATGTACTGCACTCTCAATGGCGGGTGGCTTCATCACTGACCTCAAGATTGGCTATTGGCTGGGCAGCACCCCTGCAAAGCAGCAGACATGGAAGTTCTTGGGTACATTGGTTTCGGCCGCTACCGTTGCAGGTGTAATCATGATTCTCAACAAGACATACGGTTTCACAAGCGGCGAGCTTGCTGCGCCTCAGGCAAATGCCATGGCAGCAGTCATCGATCCGCTGATGAACGGTGTAGGTGCACCTTGGCTGCTCTATGATATAGGTGCCGCCTTGGCGCTTGTGCTTACGTTCTGTAATGTTCCTGCATTGCCTTTCGCACTCGGTATGTTCATACCTCTCGAACTTAACCTTCCTCTTCTTGTGGGTGGTATCATCAACTGGTATGTGACAACACGCAGCAATGATGCTGCATTGAATGCCGAGCGTGGCGAGAAGTGTACTCTGCTTGCATCGGGTTTCATCGCCGGTGGTGCGCTTATGGGTGTGCTCAGTGCCGGTCTCCGTTTCGGCGGTATCAACATGATAAACGAGGCATGGCTTGCATGCTACTGGAGCGAGGCCATTGCCATTGTGGCATACGCTTTGCTCATCATCTACCTTGTGAGAGCAAGCATGAAGGTAAAGTGACAACAGGATATTCCGACATTTGAACAATAAAAGCAACAATCACGTGATTGTTGCTTTTATTGTTCAATGAAACGTTCATGGAACATGAACCAACCGATAGTGATACCGAAATTGACGCTGTTTCTGTGCGAACTGTAATAGTTGGCAAATGCGCTAACTGATATGTTCGAGAACTTTGCTGCGACAGTGAAATCGCCTATGTACTGGAAGTCGTTGAAACGCTTTCCCGCATAATAGGCTGTACCGTCGCTCTTCTCTTTAATCATACGGTAGGGCACAAAGGCATAGAAGCTGGGGCGTATCTGCAGAAAATTGTTCAGCTTGATGATCGGAGTGACACCACCTGCAACGAACTGGTTGGCACGGAACTTTGGGTCGTAGTTGAAGAGGCTGTTCATGGTGGGTGTGAAGGATCCGGCCTGCATCATTGTCGACTGATAGGTGTGTGACAATCTACGGGTTGAATAGAAGAGCTGAAGGTATGTACCCAACGTCAGTTTCTTGCCCACATCGAAGTGGTCGCGGCGTATGTATCCCAACTGTAGCCATGATTGCTCAATCCTGTTTGTCGGCAACTCTGTGATACCGCGGTATTTCTCGGTGCCGGTAATGAACTGTGCCGTCAGCGACTCGTACATTCCCGATGTGGAGTATACCTTGGCATCGAGAGTGTTGCCTTCGAACCTTATCCCTGTGCCATAAAGTACCATGTCGTTCCTGTCATATTCAGGTGTGTTCAGGTCGAGTATGTTCGATGGCATATACTCATCCTTGATGTCGGCTATGCCTATGCTGAACTCTGCCTTATGCTGGCTCAGGAACGGAAGTATGAACTTTACCTTCGCGAACATCTCGCGCTGGTGGTTGAGTGCCATTGAGTTCTCCATCGAGAAGGGGTACTTCATGTTGAAGTAGTCAATGGTGGAGTATGAGCCGAGGAACTTCATCGATACGGGCAACTTGGTCAGGAAATCTATACGTGCCGATATCTGGGCATTGTTGTAAACCTTACCGAACTGGCCGTCAAGGATGAACTCCTTAGCGTGGTTGTCGAGGTTGCGGTAATGTAGCCCGAAGTAGAGCTGGTTCGACACGTTGGTAGCCATGTTGCCACCCAACTTGAGTGTGAATGGCGGGTTGATGCTTGCATCAATGTAGAGCGTGTATGTGCTGTCGGCCTCATTATATACCGCATGCGGGATGATGGACTCGATGTTGTTGCCCGACATGAGGCTGTAGTATCCCTTCTTGCACTCATCGTACGTAAACGTGTCGCCGAACTTGCGGAATTCATTAGCGATAGACCTCTGCTGTTCCTTTGTGACACCGCTGACAACCACGTCTCTGAACTTCAGCTCGGGTATACGTTTCTTAAATTTCTTGCGGCTGTCGGCGAGCAGGGTGCTGTCACGTCGTGTGCGGATACGTCCCTTAATGGAATCTATTCTTTCCATTGTATGTATGTATCCGGCATCTACTATCTCATCAATCTTGTGGAAATCGAGAAGGTTCACTCCCTTGGCGTCGATATTGAGCAGGAAACCATCCTTGTCGCTTATGGTGTAGTCACTTCTGTTTATAATCATGTTCTGCACTTGGCTCATGATGTCCCTCTCATCGGGTGGTGGGGGATTGTCGCTGACTACACTTCCAATAATCATGTCCGGGCTGAACTCATCTTTCATTATGTCAAGCGGGAAGTTGTTGTATATGCCTCCATCATATAGCAGTATGCCATCCTTCCTTATCGGCTTAAAGAAAAACGGATAGCTCATTGAGGCGCGTACCGCATCGCCGAGGTCACCATTGGAAAAAACGACCTGCTTCTTCTTGTGTACGTCTGCAGCCACGCAACGGAAGGGAATCATCAGGCTGTCGAAGTCGCTCTTGCATGCTGCGTTTGCGCCGGCGAATATCTCCATGAATCCAAGGTTCATGGGAGTCGCACTGATAAGGTTGACTGTGGGCTTGAGAATGCGCAACGAATCCTTTATGTCGAAATGTATGCTCACCATGTCAGGGACATCCTTCGGGCGTTTGAAGTAGAACATGTACTTGCGGTCCATGGTTCCTGTGTACCAGCGTTGGAAATCGCTGCTTTTCATTACGGCAATCATCTCATCCGGAGTATATCCCATGGAGTAGAGCGCCGCTACTATGGCACCCATTGATGTTCCTGTTGCATAGTCAATGGGTATGTTCTCCTCCTCAAGTGCCTTGATTACTCCTATGTGGGCGAGTCCCTTTGCGCCGCCACCACTCATGACAAGTCCGACCTTCTGCTGCGCATTGAGCAGGGAAGGTAGGAGTGCGATGAGTATTATGGCAAGCAGTTTTTTCATTTCTGTCTATCGGTAATCATATCATTCTGTGAAAACATCAACATACGAACAAGACGGATGAAACCTGTTTAAGCATATCATTGCGAGTGAAGACTATTTTCACACTTTAGTGCAAAATTATTAATAATTTTCAGAATATGTTATCCAAAATATATTCTTTAATGTTCATTAAGTATTCAAAAACAGTTCATGAGCGGTTAAACGTAGCTGTCGCCTACGGTTAAGGCAACTTTTCCGTTCCTTTACCCGGGCAAAAAAAAGCTGCGCCTTAGGGGAACGACGCAGCTTCTTTGTCCGAGCAAACGCTTTTGCCCGTTCGGGCATCGGCTTTCACAAGCGGATGCTACCGTAAATAAATCTATTACTATGAAAAACACATTCATATAACCGCTCGGGAGGGAGGAATGTTCCGGGCACGTGGTTAAAAAATGTTATTTTCCACAGATTTCCTTGTATTTACAGTATTCGCAACTTTTCTCGTTCTGTGCAAATGAGAAAGGTGTGTCAATATCGAATATCTCATACAGCACATCGTTCAGTTTTGCAATGAACTCCTCTTTCAATGATTTTATATCAGTGACAGCTTCCTTTTCAAGTTTGATTATACAGTCCTCTCTGCTGATATTGTCTATCGGTTGCTTTGTCTTCTTGTCTTTGCTCTTCTTCATGTAAATAAGCGAAGGTGCTACCTTTCTTGCCCCAGACTTCTTGACCTCATTGACCCATGCAAGGTCGCTTTCCAACACCATTCCTGTGTTCTTCTCCAACAGTTCATCAAGAGCTATGGCGTACAGGAATGCCTGCAGTCTGTAGCCTGCGCTGTCGGCATTGTTGCTGAATATGTCATCAAGCGAGATGTTCTCCTTCTTGTCGGCACTGCCTGTCTTGTAGTCGACAATGTTGACGGTGTCCCCCTTGACATCAATGCGGTCAATCTTTCCGCCAATCCTCAGCTGCGCATCAAAGCCGTTGCACTTGAGCGGGTATCCTATTCTTATGCTCTTCTCGCCGCCTATATATAGGAAATCGGCATAACCTGCATCTATCTTTGCCAGACGCAGCAGATAGTTGTGGAGTACTCCTCTTTTTATATACTGCTCGCCGTTGTATTCAAGCTTGCCCTTCTTGAAGAACTCTTTCTTGAAAGCAGCGTCAATGAATTCGTACAGCAGCTTGGGGTTGTTCACATAGTGTTCGAGCAGGTTGCCTGTTATAATGTTGCTCCAGTTGCCGACAATCTTATCGTACATCATTTCGGCCGATGAGTGGAATATCGTACCTAGGTCAGTGGCTTCCAACTCGGTGCTTGCCTCTTCCATAGGCTTAAGCCCGAGGACGTAGTAGTAGAAGAACTCTAGTCCGCACCTGATGTAACGGTTTATCGCCGAGGGCGATATATCCATCGCCTGACTGCTGTAGCCGGTATCAAAGCGTTCGCGGAGCCTCTTTATCATCTCGGGTGTCTTTATGACCTCGTTGATGACAATCTCCTTGTTCTCCTGTCTTGCGCTAAGTGTTATCTTCTTGATGTCGTACAGGTTGCTTCCGAGCAACTGCAGTATGTAACGCGAGCATTCGCCACGGTACTTGCCGTCGGTGGAACTGTTGTATACTAGTGTAACGTTCTCGGCACGTTGCAACAGACGGTAAAAGTTGTATGCATATATTGAATCTCTATGCTCGCTCAACGTAAGACCGAATGCCTTCCTCAGGTTGTATGGCACAAACGAGTTCTCGCTGCTCACTCTGGGGAGGGCACCTTCGTTGACCGATAACAGTATGATGTTCCTGAAATCAAGGTTTCGTGTCTCGAGCAGTCCCATCAGCTGTAGCCCCACGACGGGCTCCCCATGGAAAGGTACGCTGAGCGATGAGAGCATTCTCATGAACAGACGGCCCAGAGTCGGCAGTTTCATGTTCAGTTCTCCTGCGCTGTGAAGAGCCTTGAGGCGCTGCGCCTGAGAGTGTACTTTCATTATGGCTTCGCTGAAGAGTTTGTCATATATTTCATCTTTCTCTTCGGCAACCTTTGAGCGGTTCTCGGCAACGGTGTAGATTATCCCGGAAATATGTTCTATCCATTGGCCGTTTTCGGCTGAGTGAGTGAAGAGCATTCCCAGGAAACTGTCCTTGTCAAGTTGCTCTTCAGTAGGGTAGAATACATTGTTCCTGACGAGGTATGTGTATAGTTCCTCGGCTGCGTTGCTGCCCTGTATGACGTAAGGGTGCTTGAGCAATTTACATACATGGTTAAGGTTGAAGGCATTGTGCTTTTCGCTCCATCCCCGTGTCTGCAACTCAACGAGCTGTTTGACAAGTGAGAATATGGGTGTGTTCTGTATCGGGTAACCCATAGTCACGTTCATCGAGTTCAGTGTATGTCCGTTTGCCTCGCCTGGGATTGTGTGGAGTACAGGGTCAAGCAGTGTCTCATCGCATAGGACAATTGCAGTCTCTACGTTATTGGCGGTAAGGTTGCTGTCGAGCCATGATGATACATAACGGGCACCGATGCTGTCAGTACCTGCCGAAACGACAGTGATGTTCTTTTTGCTTTGGCTCAGATAATTGAAATCCTCATTATGCAAGGCATTAGGGAACAGCTTCAGGTTCTTGCGCATGAAGTGTCCTGCCTCATGTCCGGCCGATTCGGTGTAGTGCTTGTCATAATCCCAGTAGAATAGTGCCTTGCCGCTCTCCTTTATTCTCCTGAAGAGTGCTGTCTCGGCGCCGTTCAAAGCGTTGAAACCTACGAATACATACTTCTCGTGCTTGAGCAGCAGCTCCTCATCCCTCTCAATGACATCACGGTAGAGCATGCCCTCATAGGCAACGTTTATCTTTCTAAGGCTCTCCTTGAAATTGCTGTATATTGTGTACATACGCTCCCAAAGGTTCTGGAAACAGCTCTTTACATCACTGCCTGCATCGGGATTGAAGTTCTTGAAGAATCTCTCTATCGACTCCTTCTGTTCATCTGTCAGGGTATCCTTCCCTGTGCCCATCTCCTTCAAATCCTTTATATTGGCAAATAGACGTCCGGCATCGGCAAGATTCTTGTCAATGTCATCAAAATCCCTTATCATCATCTCGCCCCAATAGTAGAACGAGTCAATGTCCTCTATGCTCTTCTCATACTCCTCCTGGCTTTCATCCGCGCGTTTGGGTCGGATGTATTCCTTATATAGCTTGCTTACAAGCAATATGGAGTCGCCCACGACAAGCTCGCTGTTCTGCTGGAAAAGTTCACTGATTGTCATGTATCTTGGGCTCCATATCGGGGTGTTACCGCTGCACTCAAGCAGATATTCGTTGAAAAAAAGCCCTGCGCGTTTGTTGGGGAACACTACGGCTACACTGTCAAGTTTGCCTTCGAATCTCCTATATATATCCTCTGCTACTGACTTCAAAAATGGTTTCATAGCGTTACCGGTTTAATCTCGTTCTTGTATACATACCACAGATATCCTGTCACGTTCCTGTAGCCCATCTCTTTGAGCAATTCCATGTATTCCTTTACCTGCTCCTCGTAGGACTCATTCTCACGTCCGAACTTGTAGTCTACGACAACGGCCTCATCGCCTTCAATCATCACTCGGTCGGGACGTCGCGCCTGTTTTTTTCTGCGGCTCAGGATTGTACACTCGTTGTAGAGCCTGTATCGGCCGTTGAACCACTCTGCTGCCTTCGGGTTGGATAGCGCCTGCCCGACAAGCTCCTTTATCCTTTTATGTCGTGATGCATCTTCGATGACACCCTGAAGCATCAGCTTGTCAAGAGCCTTGTCAATATCATCGACAGTCTCAATCTCCTGCATTACCATGTGCATGAGCTCTCCCTCGGCGATGTTCTTCAGCACCTTTTTCTCCTCCTCGCTTGCCAGGAAACGGGTCAGCTCACGTGACTGCTTTACCTCGAGCCTGTTGCCGTGGAATGTTAGCGGCGTCCTTTGCGGAACAGATTCCGACTCGAACGGGTTATCACAAGCCTCGCTGCCCGCATCTTTGCCTTTATCCTCGCCCTTGCTCGCGACAATCTCGCCATAACGGTATATCTTGAGCAGTTCTTCATCGGTTTCCGTCATCCCTGGCAATGCATTGCTCTGTGCAATGTCTACTACGGCATGGTTTATGAGTTTCCACACAGGATAAGTCTCTGTTTCCTTGTTCTCGGTAAAGATGAAAAGGTTACTCTTGGCACGTGTAGTCGCTACATAAATTATGTTTAGGTTGTCCACAATCTGGTACAGGAACTCCTCGTTGTAGTCTTTTGCAAAGTATGATTCCTTCATTTCGCTCTTGCTCTTGACAGGCAGAAGACTCAGCTTGTTGAACGGTTCCACTTGCGGTTCGCACCACAGGAGGCTCCTCTCATCGGCTGTCAGTTTCCAGTCGCAGAACGGCATTATCACTGTATGGAACTCAAGACCTTTCGATTTGTGTATCGTCATGGCTTTGATGCTGTCATCGCTCTCTGCAGGAATGCATTTGTCGCACAATCCCTCATCCCATGCGTTCAGGACGGCGTTCAGGTCGGCGCTTTTGTTGTTTATGTACTGCGACATATGGTCGAGGAAGGCGTATATGTATGCCTCTTCGCCTTTTGAGCTCTCGATATTGAGTATCGCCATGAGTCTTTCTATCAACTCGTATGTCGGCAATCCCTTCATGTGCTCAAGGTCGCAACGGAACTTCTCAGGCAACAGTTCAATGAGTTCACCCTGTGAGAGATATCCTTCAAGCGGGGTGTCGTTCTTCAGGATTACCTTGTTGTAAAGGTTCAGAAGGTTGGCGATGTTTATCTTGTCCTCGGGTGTCGCGATGTATCGCATCGCAGCAATGGCAAGTGATACTGTCAGTGAAGACGATAGCCTGTATGCCTCATCGCTGACAATATTCAGGTTCGGGAACTCACTCTTGAACGCATCCACAATCTTCTCGATATGTCTGTTGGTGCGGACAAGTATTACAATGTCCTTCGGCTTGACTCCTTTCTCCTCCAACAGTGTATGCAGCGTTGACATTAGATTGCCCAGAACAATGGCGTCAAACTCCTTGTCTTTAGTCTTCTTGACCCTCTCGATTATCCTTACTTCGGCATATCCCTGTTCGGGTTTCGGACTTTTGCCCGGGGCGGGTAGGGGATAGGCCTGCTCCACATCATCGTATGCGCTTGTGATTTCATTAAGCATGCTCTTCCCGAGGTCATCGCTGAATGTGCTCTCAATGACTTTTATTGCACTGCGGTACAAGGCATTGTTGAACGATATTATGCGGCGGTCGCTCCTGTAGTTTACCGATTTGAACTTCTTGCCGTCAATTATGGTCTCTTGACTCTCGAACTCAAGAGTGTCGCCGAATTCCTTGAAATAAGAGGCAAGATTGTTCATTATTTTCCAGTCTCCGTTGCGCCAACGGTATATGGCCTGCTTCACGTCGCCCACGATGAGGTTGTAGTTGCCCCTTGCCAGAATCTCCTTCAGCAGAACCTCGAAGCATTGCCATTGCAATTTTGAGGTGTCCTGGAACTCATCGATGAAGATATGTTCAATCTCGGTGCCTATCTTCTCGAATATGAAGGTAGTGTTCTCCTTTATCAAGGTTGTCAGCAGGTGCGTGGTCTCGGCGAGCATGAAACGGTTCTCTCTTGTATTCTCCTCCTTGAGTGTCCTTGCTATGCTGTTGAGCAGTCCCAACTGATGGATATGCTTCAATGCGAGTTCACAGCTTGTATATTTCTTCATGACAGCCTTGTATCTGTCGAACAGTGGCGCTGTGGCTTCGCAACACTGCTCTATCTTGGAAATCCTGCTTGAATCATCCATCATCGCGTTTATGGTCTTGCCCACATTGGGCATCTTGCCGTCCCTCAGCTTCTCGAAGAAGGGCCATGCACCGTTGGATTTTCCCGAAAAATCATCGATTCTCCTGCCGTCATTGAGAACAAAGAACTCATTGCCAATCTCCTTCAATTCCTCCTTAGCCTCATCCCTTAGCCTTCTTATACTGATACGGAACTCTTCGAACAGCTTTCCGTTCTCCTGGTCAATCTCCTTGCGGAGTTGTTCTCCTCGTTCCTGATACTCCTCCTCAAGAATATTCTTCGCGAAGCTCTTCAATGCCTTGTCCACATTCCAGTCGCTGCCGCTCTCAAGTTGCTCATCAATATATCTGACAACCTGCTCAATCTCTTTCTTCCCCGGATCGAGTTCTCTGATGTATGTGTCAACCGCATTCTCGAGATACTCATCTCTCTCTATTGCAATCTCCATGTCGCCACTCAGCTCAAGCTCCTTGGCTAGGCCACGGAGTACGGTCTGGAAGAATGCGTCGATTGTCTGAATACGGAAATGGCCGTAATCATGCATTATGAGGCCGAAAGCCATCCTTGCCCTCTCCCTAATCAGCTCCTCGCTCATGTGCGGCATCTGCTGCTTGACCTTTTCCATGTACTCCTTGGCGCTCTTTGAGCAGTTGGCAACACCGTACAACTTGCCCAGTATGCGCTCTTTCATCTCGGCTGTAGCCTTGTTGGTAAAGGTCACAGCGAGTATGTTGCGGTACGAGTAGGGGTTCTGTACAAGCAACTTGATGTATTCCAGTGCAAGGGTAAAAGTCTTTCCCGACCCCGCCGATGCCTTGTATATCTTTAAGGTTTTTCTCATGACTCCTGTTATTCTGTAATTATCCTGCTCTTTCCGTTGCCCTTCTTTACCACTCTGATTCTTGTAGGAATACGTTCGAGCATATCACTCAAATGTGATATTACACCAATCTTGCGTCCTTTGCTCTGTAGCTTCTCGAGCACATCAATGGCCTCTTTCAAAGTGTCGCCGTCGAGCGCTCCGAACCCTTCATCAATGAACAGTGACTCAATGTTCATCCTGTTTGATGATACAGATGAGAGTGCAAGCGACAATGCCAACGATGCAAGGAAAGTCTCTCCGCCAGAGAGTGAGTGTACCGAGCGGCTGTCCGACATCATCTCAAGGTCAATGACCTTTATGCCCAATGACTCCTGTGATATACGTGAGAGCATGTAGCGTCCCGAAAACTCCTTCAGGTGGATATTGGCGACATCAAGAAGAATATCGAGCGTGTATCCTTGTGTCAGACGTGTCAGTTTGTCACCGTTCGCCGAGCCGAAAGCCGCATTGAGAGCGCACCAGTCATCAGCCGTTTTCTGCTTGCTTTCGTGCAGTTCGCGGTATTTGCTGTATCTCTCGTTGTTCTCCTTGTCCTTGAGCAGCGTCGCGTTTACTGCACTTTTCTTTTCTGTCAGTTCACTGCGTCGTGCAAGTGCCTTTTCCGTAGCCTCGAGAACATCCCCGATACTCTTGTCTTCCTGAGGCTTTGCAGTTGCCTTAAGGTGTTCCTCGAGGTTACGCTTCCTCTCATCGAGGGTGGCTGTAGCATTAAGGAGTGCCTTTGTAACCTCCTCGCTCTGCCTGCGCATCCTGGCAACATCGTTGTCGGGGCTCAACAACTCATCAAGCTCTTCCTTGCTCATGTTGTCGGTACGCTCCGCCAGATATTGTCCAATCTCCAACGAAAGTCTTTCTACTATTTTCCCTTGCGCTTCGACAAGCTTTTCCATCTCTTCGATGCTGCCTTTCAGCTTGCTGTAGTTGCTTGCTGCCGTACTTTTCTTCTCAACAGCCTCGGCAAAAGCCTTGTTCGCATCAGTCACCGCCTTCCCGAAATGACGCTCGGCTTCTTCCCTGTTCTTCCACTCTCCAAGCATCGTTGCAAACTGTTTCCGGTTCTCCTCGATTTCGGCATACAGTGCCTTGATGACTGCGTCGCGTTCGGCCAGCACTTCTGTCAGCTCATCGACACGTGCGGCCGATAGTTCAATTCCCTTGCTCTTTACTGATGCCTCTTCTTTTATGGCTACAAGGCGTTTGCTCTTGCTCTCCCAACTGTTTGCCAGGGTCGAAAGCTCTTTGACTGCATTCTTGTCGGCTATAATCTCTTCTCTCCTTTCAATGCCTTCGAGCAATGCCATGCAGTTTGCGGTCAACGTCGCTATCGAGGTTCCAAGAGTATCGATACCGCTCTGTAGCCTTGTGATGTCGTTCTTGTAGCTTTCAATACTTTGTGTCAGCAGCTCAATGCTTTTTCTTACGCACTCCCTTGCCTTCTCAAGCTCGGTCTCTGCAAGTGTCTTCTGTCCGTTTCGGGTAATATGATGATTCCTGCTACCGCATACAGGGCAAGGTTCCCCTTCGACAAGACGGCTGCGCAGCTCGGCAATCTCTTTTGAGAGCGTACCTGCGAGTTCCTCCTCCTTTGTCTTTGCCTCGGCAAGTCTCTTCTCGTTGTCGGCAAGCATAGCCTTGGTTGCCGTAAGTCTCTTCTCCTGCTCTTCTATCTGCATGCGTGTATCTGCAACGACACGCATGTTGGAGAGGATGACCGGAATGTTGGGGACAATCCTTTCATA
The DNA here is from genome assembly GCA_017936265.1 of Bacteroidaceae bacterium. Classification (GTDB taxonomy): domain Bacteria; phylum Bacteroidota; class Bacteroidia; order Bacteroidales; family Bacteroidaceae; genus HGM04593. Next base: position 14,154 of record JAGBFX010000019.1, read on the forward strand.
CTCCTTGTGTTCACTGAACCACTGCTCAATTCCATTGCTCTCTTCGGTACACTCCTCCAGTCTTTTCTTCTCTTCCTGTATGGATTGAACAAGCTTCTCCCTCTCCTCATAAGAACGCTTTCTTGCTTCGCAGTTCTCTTTGAGACGTGACTCGCATCCTTTTATCTGCTCCTCAATCTTTATTGCCTCTTTAAGCCTGGGCTTGAATGTGTCATATTCACTCTGAATCTTTGCCGTCAACTCCTCGGCCTGTTTGGCCAAGGTAACGGTATCGGCCAGTACCTGTGCGGCAGCGGGTTCGCTCCCTTTCAGGAGTGCAAGGGCTTTGCAGTTCTCTTTTAGGTGCTCAGCGGTTGATGCCCTCTGCATGTATGTGTCGCGTATCTCCTGTACACTGTCAATGCGTTTCAGCTTCTCTGCCACAGGGCGGTTCTGCTCTTTCAGTGAGAGCGCCGTCCTGTATACTCTCTCTGCCTCGGCGAGTTCCCTTTCGAGCAGGGTGTGCCGCTCAATCCATTGCTTTTCCATTGCAAGACGCGCAAGCATAAGCTCATTCTCTTTGTTGAAACGGTCGAGCTCATCAATTGTGGCATAAAGTTCCTCCTTCTCCTCGGGCGAGAGACGTTCAATATCCTTTATCTGGTTCTCTATCAGCTCAAGTTCATGTCTTGCATCGCTGTAGCGGCTGTATATCATAGCCGATATGCGGCTGTATATTTCCGTTCCTGTCAGCTTTTGCAGGATAGCTGCCTTTTCCTTCTCGGGTGCCTTGAGGAATGCGGCGAAGTTCCCTTGCGAAAGAAGTACCGCGCGGGTAAACTCCTCGTATGTCAACCCCACCAACGTAGGTAACAGCGCTTTGTACTCCTTTGTCTTGTAGACTTGATGTGTTCCGTCAGTAAGGTTGAAAAGGTCATATGCCGTCTTGCGGAAATTGCCGTCCGCCTTGTCGCCTGCCCTTGATATGGTAAGCCTTACCCGATACTCCTTGTTGTCGACGGCAAGGAACTCCACCTCGGCATATCCGGTGTGACAACCTTTGCTCAGGATTGTCTTTGCATCATTCTCGAATATACCTTTCTCGCCATGTCTTTCTATGGCCTCGCTGTCCTTTATGCTCTCGAGACGTGGAGTCTTCTCATAAAGGGCTATGCACATGGCATCAAGAATAGTGCTCTTTCCCGAGCCTGTGCTTCCGGTTATGGCGAACAGGCCTGCTGAACGCAACGGCTCAGAGCGGAAGTCTATCTCGAACTCTCCCGTCAGTGATGCGAGGTTCTTACCTCTTATTGCCAAGATTTTCATTCTTTACCTCTTTGATTATTTCTGTCAACAACTGCTCAAGATGCCGGGGCATTGTCTCTCCTTTACCTTTCTTGTATATCTCTTTAATCAGTTCAATAGGCTCGGCTCTCTTGAACTCTTCATAAGTCATGGGTCTGCATTCGCCGTCCTCTCTTGTTATGTTGCTTGTAGCCGATATGTTAGCAAGCCGCACCGCCTTCTCTGCCAGAGCCTCTTCTATGCGTTGCCTTATTGTAGGGTCGACTGTACTGACAAGCACTTTGATTTCAAGGTACGGGGTGTAGTCGCCGGCCTCTCCGGCAGGGAGCCTTGAAATCTCATCGAGCACGACGTCTATCGGCTCGGGTTTCTCGGGAATGCTCAGCAGTTTTACCGGAGTGTCGAATGGTATCTTTTCAATGTTGCACGAATTCCCTTCAATCACAACTTCTGTCACACTCTGCCTGTTCCTGAGTTCGGCAAATGACATGGGCAGCGGCGAACCTGAATAGCGCACATTATCTCTCTTGCCCACGCGCTGTGCCTTGTGCAGGTGTCCCAGCGCAGTGTATGCAATGCCGTCGGCACAGAATCCTGTGTCTACGCCTTCCATTCCTCCTATTACCATATGCTCCGATGAGTCGCCGACCGAAACCTCGGCACCCGATGCCTGAAGGTGCCCCATGGAAATGATAGGGTAGTAACCCTTTTCACGTGCCCTCTCATAAAGGTTGGAATACATCTTTGCAATTCCCTCGCTGTAGGTCTCAGCCTCGGGAAGGTCGCTGTATCTAAGGTAAGGAACCGCAAGGCAACAGCCGTTATTGGCTATGGGAATAATCATGCTGTCATAGTCAATTTCCCCATCCTTGTAGTGTACAACACCCGATACCTGCACGTTGAAGGCATTGAGTAGGGGAGATGGTGCCTCGATGCGTGCCGCCGAGTCGTGGTTGCCAGCTGTGACAATAATCTGCAATCCATCATTTTCGGCCGTTATTTTTTTCAGGAAACTGTAATATATCCGCTGTGCCTCGGCCGAAGGATTCGGATTATCAAAGATGTCGCCGGCTATGAGCAACAGCTCCGTTCCGCGCTCTTTGATGAGGGAACAGAGCCAGTCGAGGAACAACACATGCTCCTTGCTGCGGTCGTAGTTGTAGAATGTCTGTCCAAGGTGCCAGTCGGCTGTGTGTATTATCTTCATTTTCGGTTTTCCGTTCTTGCTGTTATATCATGCTAAGATAGTGATTTTTGCGCAGAATTTCTAAGAAACACTAATATATTTCTTTGCTGATACAGTGACGTCAATATTTCGCATATCTATTTTAACTCTAAATCACGTAGCAGGACTTTTTGCATAAAGGATGTCAGTATAACTTCCATTTCACCCCCTAACGCTTTTGTGCTTAAGGATACCTGTTGGGTAATGACAGGGCTCAGCCCATCTTGGGAAAAGAGATGATGATGGCATTTCCATATAATAATGTAGAGAAAAAGCCGAAACTTTTTCTCTACATATTCTTTTTTACTTGTTACTACAGCTCCGCCATCTTCCGGCCGGCGTCGAATGCCTTCTTCAAATCCTCTTCCCAGTGGGCATCGCGCCAGGTGTGCTTTGCTTCCTCGGAGAAGCTGCCGAGCTCGTAGTTGTCATATTTTGCCACTTGGCATGTGTTGTAGCCGATGATGCGCTCTGGCTCGCCAAGAGCTGTCGTTATGCACCATTCCATCGTGCCGAAATGGTTGCTGTTATTGCGCTCTGGAGTGCCGTTCATCGTTTCAATGAGCACCACCGGCATACGCTTCGGCGCGGTCAGGCTGTAATCGTTGTACGAGAGCCACGGGAAGGAGAGGCGCTCAAGAAAGGCGCGCATCACTCCTGTCACCTCTCCGAAATATATTGGCGAGCCAAGGACAAGGCCGTCGGCATTGGCTATCTCTTCCAATACAGGAGTCAGTGCATCCTTGAATTTGCATACGTTTGAGGCCTTGCCCTTGAGTTTGCAGGCCATGCATGACATGCAACCTTTGTAGTCCAACTCATAGAGCCGCACTCTTTTTATCTCGACATCTTTGCCTGCTGATTCTGCACCCTCGGCAAATTTCTGCAATAACTGTGCGGTGTTCATGTTGCGGCGTGGCCCGCCGTCAATGATAACTATCTTTTTCATATTCTGCTATTTTATATCTAATGAACGTATGATAAACAATCCATACTGAAATCGCGTTTGGAGATTCCTCACTGCGTATCGGAATGACAAAACAACGTTTTGTTATCGGTGAGTTCATTAGTGTAACAATGAACGAACCAATGTTCTTTTGTTTTGTTATCGACGAGTTTTGCAGCAACAGGTCAAACGTAGCATAGCAGTAGGTTATGCCGTTTGGGTTGCGAAAAGCAAAACGAGTCAATGACAGTGCAAATATAGAATGACAGGTCCGCGGTTCTGTGTGAATTTATATCTTGCTTACGTTAATAACAATTAGTATGCCCTAAAGTTACTGATTATTTTGATACGGCATTGCCTTTTGATAAAAATGATGTAACTTTGCCGTCGCTTTCAAAAGCACACGAAGACAAACATTTTTAATTTTCATAAAAAGATTTTAATCATGTCAAAGTATTTGGTGGAAGACACACGAAAGGTTACTACGCACCGATTTATTGAAATGAAGCGCAAGGGTGAGAAGATTGCAATGCTCACCGCATACGATTATACTACAGCATCTATCCTTGACAATGCGGGTATTGACGCGCTGCTCGTGGGAGATTCGGCGTCCAATGTAATGGCGGGTAATGTAACCACCTTGCCAATCACACTCGACCAGATGATTTATCACGCAAAGGGTGTCGTACGTGGAGTTAAACGCGCGTTGGTAGTTGTCGATATGCCTTTCGGTACATATCAGGTAAATGCAGACGAGGCTGTGAAGAACGCAATCCGCATCATGAAGGAGACTCATGCTGATGCTCTCAAGCTTGAGGGTGGTGAAGAGATTCTGCCTTCAGTGCGCAAGATTCTTGATGCCGGTATCCCCATTATGGGTCATCTTGGACTTACCCCTCAGAGCATAAACAAGTTCGGAACCTACGCTGTACGTGCCAAAGATGAGGCAGAGGCTGCAAAGCTCCTTGCCGATGCAAAGCTCCTTGAAGAGGCCGGCTGTTTTGCACTTGTCCTTGAGAAGATTCCTGCTGCTCTTGCCGAGAAGGTGGCGAGCTCAATCTCAATTCCAGTAATCGGTATCGGTGCAGGTGTCAAGGTTGACGGTCAGGTGCTTGTATATGCCGATATGCTCGGTATGACAGCCGATTTCTCTCCGAAGTTCCTCCGTCGCTATGCCGACCTCAACACAATCATCACCGACGCTGTAGGCAGCTATGTGAGCGATGTCAAGGCTTGTGATTTCCCTAACGAGAAGGAACAGTACTGATTGATAAATACCTCTTGTAGAATAACCCCCAAGAACTTATCAGCTTTTGCGGATTTCGGTTCTTGGGGGTTGATTGTGTAATGTCATCTGCCGTTATTTATTGGCGAATGCCTTCTCAAGGTCTTGCGAGATGTTGATTATGAAATCTCCCATGCGCTCGAACTCGTTAAGGATGTCCATATAATAGACACTCGCCTGATAGTTCTTTCCGCCATTCTCAAGTGCCTCAATCTCGGCATTGCGCAGGCTGTTCCTCAGCTCATTGATATAATTCTCGGCATTATATGCGTTTGATATGCAGCCAAGTGTGCCAGCGTGTGCGGCTTCAAGGTTCTCGAGCATTGCACCGTATGCTGCATCGACTGCATCTGCTATGCTCTCAAGGTTTCCTATTGTCGTTGCATCGAAGCTCTTGTTGTGGATGTTCCTTCGTGAGATAATGCGGCTTATGGCCTCTCCCGAGTCGCCCAATGATTCCAACTCTCCTATAATCTTGTACATGGCCTTGATTCTCATAGAAGTCTCTTCGCTGATATCCTCCATGGAGACTGCATTGAGGAATGTGGCAATCTCATACTCTATCTTGTCCGATATCTCTTCATACTTTACCAGCTTGGTACGCAACGTCTCGAACTTGCCTGAGTCGCTCTCGCTGACAGCCTGCTTTGCATATCCGAGTCCTTTCCTTGATATCTGTGCAAAGTGCATGATTTCGTTGAACGCCTGCTCGGTCGCAAGTTCCGGCGTAGCGACAGGACCTGCCGAAATGTATTTGAGCCTGAATACTTCGCTATCCTGGTTTGCGGGTGTCTTTATAATCCATACGACCACCTTCTCGATGTATTTCACGAACCACACAAGAATAAGTGTATTGATTGTGTTGAAGAGTGTATGGAGCATTGAAAGACCGTATAGTGCCGCTGTACCTTCATCCGAGACTGGATTATTTACCACAAATCCTTCGGCAGCAGGGTTTGGTAGGCCGAACAGTTCTATAAGGTAACCGACCAGTGCAAGGAACGGCTTGAAGAGCAACAATGCCCATGCGACTCCGAATAGGTTGAATATGGTGTGTGACATTGCGGCTCTCTTTGCCTGTGTGTTTCCGACTGCTGCGGCAATGTTGGCTGTAATGGTTGTACCGATGTTCTCTCCCAACACCATCGCGCATGCCATGTCAAATGGAATCCAGCCCATGCTGAGCATGATGAGCGTGATAGCCATTGTAGCCGATGATGATTGCAGGACCAATGTCAGTAGCGTACCGAACAGCAGGAAGATGATTACGGAACCGAATCCGTGACTTGACCAACTCTTGACAAAATCGAGAACCTGTGGCGTCTCATTCAGGTCCGGAACCGATTCCTTCATGAATGAAAGACCAAGGAACAGCAGACAGAAACCGACTATAAGTTCTCCTATGTTCTGTCTCTGGTTCTTCTTTGAATTGGAGAACAGGAAACCCAGCGCCATAAGCGGGATTGCAAGTATAGAGATATCCGCCTTGAATCCGAGCCATGACACGAGCCATGCGGTAACGGTAGTACCGATGTTGGCACCCATGATGACTCCGATGGCCTGTGCAAGTGTCAGAAGTCCTGCGTTCACAAAACTGACGACCATGACGGTTGTTGCCGATGATGACTGGATTACAGAAGTGATTCCCAATCCTGTCATTACACCTTTAAAAGGGTTTGATGTCATTGCCGATAGAAATTCCCTAAGTTTGTTCCCGGACGCTTTCTGCAGTCCCGAACTCATGAGGTTCATTCCATAGAGGAACATTCCCAATGCTCCCAAAAGTGTAAAAATCTGTAGGATTCCCATATATTAAGATATTTGATTTGTTATAAGGTACCAATTGTAGAATACGAAACATGCTATCATTAACAATCCGCTCAAACGGCCAATTCCGCCTCTCAATCCTATAATCAAAGGTAGTAGGGCTGCTGCAATCATTACAGAGTAGTCGACAAGAGTAATGTCCGATGAGGTAAGCGGCATGACCTGAGAACTGATGCCAAGGATGAAAGTAATGTTGAAGATGTTGGAGCCTATTATGTTTCCAAGAGCCATGTCGGTGTTCTTCTTGACCGCAGCTGCAATGGAGGCTGCCAGTTCGGGCAATGATGTGCCGCATGCAATAAGTGTCAGTGATATAAAGGCGTTGCTTACTCCAAAGGATTTTGCTATGTACACCGCATTGTCGACAAAGAAATCGCAGCTTGTGACAAGCAGTGCAAGTCCGCCTGTAACCTTAAGGATGCCTATCCATAGCGGGCCCTCTTCGTTGCTTTCGGATGCAGTTGGCTCATTCTCTTTCCTGTCACGTAAGAACGAATACCACATGTATGTTGTGAACAGGAGCAGAAGGAGTATTCCGTCCATGCGTCCTATTGAGGCTGCTTCTCCGTTGAAGAAGTTCAATGCGAGGAGCGTCTGCAGTGCAGAGACCCCTATTGCATAAGGAATCTCGAATTTCATATTCTTCCTGTCTATTGCTACAGGAAAGAATAGGGCAGTGAGACCTAAAATGCCCAATACGTTGAATATGTTTGAGCCGACAACATTGCCTATTGCAACGTCGGCGTTGCCGTTCAATGCTCCGATGAAACTGACTACGAACTCGGGCATTGATGTGCCCACTCCGACAATTGCTGCTCCGATGACAAAGTCGGAGACTTTGAACCTTCGGGCTACTGACACCGCGCCCGAAACAAGATAGTTCGCTCCGATGACGATACCTGCCAAGGAGAAAACCAGAATTAAATATTCCATGTTACATTCTTTTCATTTCATTATTTGCTTTCTTGATAATGCATGGCTCACTTGTGCTGTCTGCACGACAGAAAGAGTGGCATCCTCCTGACGTGTGGCAGGATAATGTCACATGATTGCAATATATGTAAGAATGCTAAATAATGAGTTTGCCAAGACTGATTAACATGGAAACGGGCTTGACAACGAGGCGGCGAATGTTTAAGGATTCGTTTATTGTGAAATTTGTTGTTCCGGCATTTGTCGATTTGTGGGATTGGGCAAATTCAAGGTTGTTCCTGTGGGTGCTGCCCGTCCTTTTTGCAGAACTCTGCATTCGAAACATGTTTGTGCCGGAAATCTGACTTGGAAGATTGAGAACGGAACAGGATGAAGGGGATTCCATATAACAGACCTCTATCTCTGTTTGTCGGTTTGAGGTATCATATCCCTGATGAATGGGGAACTCAATATCGGCACTACCCGTAAAGGCAAATGCGGTCAGAACCAAGATGAATGGTATCAGATACCTCAGTCTATTTCTCACAATTCTCAATGCTTGACAATTCCAAAGCAAAGATAATGTTTTTCAACGAGATGACGGTTCTGATATTGTTAAATTAAGGTAAAAAGGAATACATTGAGAGAGGACGGATATTGCAGTGGCAATCTCCGTCCTCTCTCAATGTATGTAAGTGTTATCAGCAGATGTACTGCTTGCTGATAGACTGGTTGTTGAGCACGCACTGGATAGCCTCGGCAAAGCCCTTGGCAATAGAGAGCTGCTTTACCTTAGGACAACCGCGGTCGTAAGGAATACTGTTTGTGAAGACAATCTCGGTCATCTTTGACTCACGTACTCTCTCCGATGCGTTGCCTGACATGATGCAGTGTGATGCAAGCGCGCGTACTGACTTTGCGCCATTCTCAATCATCAGGTCTGCAGCCTTTGAGATTGTTCCGGCTGTGTCAACGATGTCATCTACAAGGATGACGTTCTTTCCCTCGACCTCACCGATAATCTGCATTGTGTCCACGACATTTGCCTTTGCGCGTGTCTTGTGGCAGAGTACCAGGGGTACACCAAGGCATTTTGAGTATGTGCTTGCACGCTTTGAACCGCCTACATCCGGTGTGGCGATTACAAGGTCCTCAAGGTTGAGAGACTTGATATATGGGATGAATACCATTGATGCATAGAGATGGTCAACAGGAATGTCGAAGAATCCCTGGATTTGGTCGGCGTGAAGGTCCATTGTGATTACACGGCTTACACCTGCAACGCTCAGAAGGTCGGCAACTAACTTTGCGCCTATCGAAACACGTGGCTTGTCCTTGCGGTCCTGACGGGCCCAACCGAAATATGGCATTACAGCAACGATGCTCTTTGCCGAAGCACGCTTTGCAGCATCAACCATGAGCAGAAGCTCCATGAGGTTGTCCGAATTGGGGAATGTAGACTGTACAAGGAATACATTCTTTCCGCGGATTGACTCTTCGTAAGAAACGGCAAACTCGCCATCGGCAAAATGTGTTGTGTTCATCTGACCGAGTTCGCAGCCCAATTCTTTGCAAATCTCTTCAGCAAGGTAGCGTGACTTTGTACCTGCAAATACCATGTAAGGAGTATTGTCCATAATACTTTTTAATTTATTTATTTGTTATAATATTTTCTTCTTTTTTCACTTGTCGTTATAGCTTGTCGACGGCCTTCTTTATCCTCTTGAACCGGTCGATGAGGTCGCTGTAGTCGGTTGAGCGGCAAGAGTCGAAGTTGCTCCACATGAGCTCATCGATTATCACTCCGCCAAAACCGTAGTTTGTCAGGCGCTTGAGGTTTGCCTCGTCAATGTCGCCGAATGCCCAAGTGTTCTTGTTTATCATCTTCTTGCCTATCTCGTTCAGCTCTGCGCTCTGATAGAATGTGCGGCCAAGAGGACCGAAGCATACGATGTCGTATGTCTTACGCAGCTCCTTCAGATGCATCAGATTGCTTGCATAGCCTACAAGTTTCCCCTTTTCGTTGCCCATCGGTGGGTTAGAGCCAGGTGTAAACAGGGTGCCCGCCATCTTGTATTCCTGCATAAGGCGGTTGTTGCAGGTGTATATCTTCTTGTGATATTTCTTTGGTATAAGATTGAGTAGTCTCTCCATGAACTGTGGATGGGCATACTCCTTATAGAGGAAAAGACAATTAAGCCCCTCGTCGAAAAGACGGGTGATAATCTTGTCCTCTTCTACAAAAAAGGTCGGTTTTGTAAGTACGGCCAGTTTCATATGATACAATTATGATTATTCTTTATAATTCAATGCAAAATTAATACTTTTTATGATAATGTACACGAACAAGCGCGACTTTTATTACATAAAAGTATCTGATATATCCATTTTGCATCCATAGCCTATCGGTATGGTGGCAAACGGACGTCATATGCAATGCTGTCTTGGTTTATTCCGCAACGGCAACATTCAATATTCACTGTTTAGCGCCAATACGCTTTAGCGCAAATATAATTGAAAAAGAACAGTAAGCAAAAAAATAGCTGCAATAAATTAAACAAATGAGTGGACTCCATGTTTTACTTTCCGTAAGTATACCTAAAAACGGATTGATATGGCAAAAGAGAGTATTTTGATTCTTCGCAAGAGGATAGACCTTCCCGAGTTGATTTCACAGCTTAATGCAGCGCTCAGTGAGGAGTGGCTGGCCTTCTACCAGTACTGGATTGGCTCGCTGGTGGCAGAAGGGGCGATGCGCTCCGACGTGCAGCGCGAATTCGAAGAGCATGCCATGGAGGAGTTCAAGCATGCGCGTTTGGTGGCCGACAGGATAATACAGCTTGAGGGTACCCCGGTTCTTGACCCTGAAAGGTGGGGCATCCTTGCAAGATGCAAGTATTCTGCACCCTTGAGCCCCGATGTCGCGACGCTCCTCAAGCAGAATATCGCAGCCGAGCGTTGCGCGGTGGTGCGTTATGAGGAGATTGCAACATTCTGCAATAATGTCGATTATACGACCTGCGACATAGCAAAGCGCATAATGGCCGAGGAAGAGGAGCATGAACAGGACCTTCAGGATCTGCTCAGGGATATTGAGTGGATTGTAAAAGCGATGGAAACAAAATGCTGAAAGAGGTCCCACTCGGGACCTCTTTCAGCATTTAAATACACTTCTCAATTATTCTTCGTCAAGGTATCTTTTGGTGATTCCGCCATACTCCTCAATGCGGCGGTCGCGGAGGAATGGCCACCATTGGCGCACTGTCTCGCTACGCTTCATGCTGACCTCGATAACCTCGCACTGCTCCTGTTCGCCCAGATGAGCGATGAATTCTCCCTGCGGCCCTGCAATGAAACTGTGTCCCCAGAACTGTATGCCGTTGGTCATTCCCGACGGGTCGGGCTCATGCCCGCAGCGGTTCACTGCAATTACAGGGATGCCGTTGGCTACTGCATGGCCGCGCTGTACCGTCTGCCATGCACCGAGCTGACGTTCCTTCTCCTCGGGGGTGTCGGTGCTCTCCCAGCCGATAGCGGTAGGGTAAATGAGCATGTCGGCTCCGCGGAGCGCCATAAGACGTGCTCCCTCGGGGTACCACTGGTCCCAGCATACCTGTACGCCCAATGTTCCTATTGAGGTCCTTATCGGGCGGAACCCGATATCGCCGGGTGTGAAATAGAATTTCTCGTAGTATGCAGGGTCATCTGGGATATGCATCTTGCGGTATTTGCCGGCAATGCTGCCGTCACTGTCGAATACAACGGCGGTGTTGTGGTAGAGACCCTTTGCACGAGCCTCGAAAAGGGATGTGACAAGCACCACCTTGCACTCGGCCGCTACTTTGCTGTAGAACTCGGTCGATGGGCCGGGGATTGGCTCAGCATAAGAGAAATTCTCGGTAGACTCTACCTGACAGAAATAGGGCGAATTGTGCAGTTCCTGCAACACTACCAATTGTGCGCCCTTTGCCGCAACATCACGTATGCATTGCGCAAGTTTCTGCTTGTTGCACTCGATGTCTGTCCCGATACTCTGTTGTATGATTCCTACTTTTATCGTATCCATATTTCCTTATCTTTTTATCGTGGGTATTGCATGGTCACACAATGTAATGAGCCATGCTGTTTAATCAATGCGCGGCAATCGATACCTACAATCTCATGTGTGGGGAACGCCTTGCTGAGTGCGACTGCAGCATCACGGTCGTTCTCCTCCTGTGCGTATATGGGGTAGAGTACGCAGTTGTTCATGATGAGGAAGTTTGCGTAAGTTGCCGGCAGACGTTCTCCGTCTTCATCATATATGGGTGCAGGGGAGGGCAGGGCTATCATCCTGTATGGCTTGTCCTCGGCTGTACGTAATGCCGCAATCTCATCCTCCATGGCCTTGAGGTCTTCGTATTGCGCATCGTTCTCATCTGTGCACTGCATGTACACGATTGTATTGTTGGGCGCAAGGCGTGCAACGGTGTCGACATGACCATCGGTGTCGTCGCCGATGAGGTTGCCGTGGTTAAGCCACAATATGCGCTCGGCATGAAGCATCTTCTTCAGGCACTCTTCAATCTCCTCCTTGCCCATTGGCTGGTTGCGGTGCGGAGCAAGCAGACATTGGCTTGTAGTGAGGATTGTTCCTTTACCGTCGCTCTCTATTGAGCCTCCTTCGAGCACGAAAGAGGTGCAGTCCTCATACTCGCCTTTTACAATACCGGCGTCATATAGTTTGCCGTTGATGGCATTGTCAAGCGAGGCTTCGAACTTACGGCCCCAACCGTTGAAGCAGAAATCGACGTAGTGCGGCACGTTGTCGCCAAGGATTGTTATGAAGGCGTGGTCGCGTGCCCATGTGTCGTTGGTTTCGCACTGGAACAGAATGATATTGTTCATCTTCGCCCCACATTTCTCGAGTGTCACACGCACTTTCTCTGTATCGGGCGCGACAACAAGCAACTGCACCCGTGAACTTATAGCCTTGGCAAGTTCCATATAACACTCTTCGACTTCGTGGAGCATGTAGTTCCAGTCAGTCCCTTCGTGCGGCCATGTAAGCTGCACCATCTGTAGCCTATGCCACTCTGCGGACATGAATAGCTGTCTTTTCGGTTGCTCCATTACTGCTGTGGTTGTACTTTACGTTTGCGGTCGAAGAACGGGTTCTTTGAACTTGCGCTAACCGGTATTCCTATTATATAATTGCATCCTGGCATCCAACCGAGTTTGAGTGCTGCATAACCTACTGAATACATCACGCGTGTGTCGAGCCTGAGGTCGGCTGCCGTAGCGCATGCAGAGCCTACGGCAATGCCTACGTCTATTGTGTTCATTGCGCATGGTACACCTTCGGTACGCTCGCCGCAAGTGGGGAAACCGCAATAACCACAGTTCAGGCACATTGCCTCTTCGCGTGAACCGATGAGCAGGACAGCCTCGGCAGAGAGGATGTTGTCGGCATCGCGCATGAGTCCGCCGCGGCCCATGTTCTCGCCAATCTGATGAAGGGCGTTGCTGAGCGCAACGATATCATCATCGGTAATCATTGAAATCTCTATAATGTCCACGCCTTTGGCCTTGGGAGCGGTGCGTGCGGCTGTCATCATCTGTTTTGCACATTCAATCACATGCAAGTGACGTTCATCTCTTTCGTTATAAACCATAGTACTCCTTGAATGAATAGTTTCTGCGAAGATAATGAATATTTCATAAAGTAGCTCAGATGTCATGCTAAATTTTGCACTCTGCTATGGACTGTTGTAAAGATATTTTAACACAATACGTTTAAAAATAATATGTCAAGGTTTGATAATTTTGTAGTTTTATATAATTTCGCACGTCTAATATGTATTGATATCATGTTCAAAAAATAATACTTTAAACTTATATATTATTATGAAAAGGTTTTTTATTTCCTTGATGGCGATATCTGTAGCCATTATCTCATTCGGACAGACACAGTTGCCCGTTGATGAGAATGTAAGAATAGGCAAGCTCGAGAATGGCTTGACATATTACATCCGTCACAACGACAAGCCTGCCCAACGTGCCGAGTTCTATCTGGCAACCAATGTGGGTGCTTTCCAGGAGGCAGACGACCAGGACGGTCTTGCTCACTTCCTTGAGCACATGTGCTTCAACGGTACAAAGAATTTTCCCGACAAGACATTGCTCGACTATCTGCGCAGCATAGGTGCAGAGTTCGGCCGTAACATCAATGCATCTACAGGCTTCGAGCAGACACAGTATATGCTCAACAATATTCCTGTCGTACGCGAGGGTATCATTGACTCTTGTCTTCTTATTTTGCACGACTATTCACACTACGTGACATGTGACCCCAAAGAGATTGATGCCGAGCGTGGTGTAATCCTTGAGGAGCGCCGTTCACGCCGCGATGCCAACTGGAGAATGTTCGAGAAATCATTGCCATACTACTTCGGTGACACCCAGATGGCACGCCGTACACTTATCGGCGGCGAGGAGCAACTCAAGACCTTCAAGCCCGAGAGTCTTGTGAACTTCTACCGCAAATGGTACAACCCTGACATGCAGGCTGTAGTTGTCATCGGAGATGTGGATGTTGACCAGATTGAGCAGAAGATAAAGAATACATTCGGTTCAATCCCCGCTCCGGCTACTCCCACGGTGAAGCCCATTATTCCCGTTCCCGCCAATAAAGAGCCTGTCGTTGCTGTAATAACCGACCCCGAAGCAAACTCATCAATGGTTGAGTTTTTATGGAGAAGCGAGGCAATGCCCAAGGAAATGGCATCAACCGACGCAGCTTTCGTGCTTGACATTGTAAAGGCAGTCATCAGCAATGTGTTCAGTGAGCGCATGGAGGCAATCACTGCTTCATCCAATGCTCCATTCATCGGTGGCGGTCTTGGCATAGGTGCGCTTTGCGAGGGCTGCGATGCAGTACAGGCACAGGTTGTATTCAAAGACGGCGATTATACAAATGCAATGAAGGCATTCTATACCGAGGTTGAAAGACTGCGCCGTCACGGCTTAACCGAGAGCGAACTTGAGCGCGCAAAGACAAAGCTCATAAGCCGTGCCGAGAAAGCAGCCGAGGCGGCATCAAGCCGCCAGAATGCAGAGTTCGTATGGCCTATCCTCGGTAACTTCTTCCAGAATAGCTACCTCCTCTCGCCCGAGGTTGAGCTTCAGATGACTCAGACCATTTGCGGACAGTTGCCTTCAATGGTATTCCAGCAGATACTTTCACAGATATTCACTGAAGAGAACTTTGTGGTAATCTACAAGGCTCCTTCACGCGAAGGTCTTGTTCACCCCACAGAGGGAGAGATTCTTTCCGTAATCAACGAAGTTAAGGCAAGCGAGGTCTCTGCACCAGTAGAGGAGGGCGCAAACGAGCCGCTGCTTGATGCCGATGCCATTGTCCCCGGCAATGTGAAGAAAGAGAAGAGTGGGGCTTACGGTTCAACTGAGTGGACACTCAGCAATGGCGTGAAGGTTGTTTTCATGCCTTCGACTCTCAAGAACGACCAGGTTCTCTTCGAACTTGTAAAGAAGGGCGGTTCTTCACTCATCGAGACTGCCGAGCTTCCCTCTTTCGAGGATAATATATGGACGCTTTATACACAGAACCGTGGTTTGTCGAAGTTCAGCGGCGTGCAACTCAAGAAGATGCTTACCGGCAAGAATGTGCGTTGCAATATCACAATCGGTGGCAGAGAGCATAAAATAGGTGGTGTTAGCACTCCAAAGGATATCGAGACAGCAATGCAGTTGCTCTATTTGAACATCATGGAGCCGCGTTTCGACAACGATGAGTTCATGACAGGCATCAACCAGATAAAGGCTATTCTTCCTAACCTTGAGAAACAGCCTATGATGCAGTTCCAGAAGCATGCCAATGCAACACTATATGGCAATCATGAGCGCCGTATGGTAATCAACACCGAGATTCTTGAGAAAGCCAATATTAAAGATGTCGAGAACGCAAGCCGCCGTCTCTTCGGTAATGTGGCCGGTGCTACACTCTATGTAGTCGGTAATGTGGACAAAGAGACTCTGAAACCTCTTGTAGAGAAATATGTGGCATCGCTCCCCGGTGGCAAGAAAGGTGCAAAGGCCATCGACCACAAGGAGTATATTGTGAAGGGCGAGGTTGTAAAGGACTTCCCTGTTGAGATGGAGACTCCAAAGAACACCGTACTTCAGGTTTACTCGGCAAAGGTTCCCGCAACAGTGGAGAATGAGGTTCTTCTTGATGTTGCAAAGCAGTATCTCGATATGCTTTACGTGGAGTCTCTCCGCGAGAGCGAGGGCGGCACATATGGAGCAAGCGTAGCCTCTGCGCTAAACCGTGAGCCTAAAGAACTCGCGCTCATGCAGGTGGCATTCGAGACTAATCCAGAGAGCGTGAAGAAACTCTCTGAACTTGCAATTACCGGAATGTACAGTCTTGTCGAGGATGGAATTCCGGCTGACAAGCTCGATATGATTATAAAGAATATCAAGAAGAATATTCCGCAGAGAAGAATCGAGAATTCTTACTGGATGTCAAACCTCCAGCAGCATGCCGACTATGGTATCGACTATGATGCCGCTTATGATGCTGCGGTGAATGCTGTCACATCGGAGGCTGTCGTAGCTCTCATGCAGACAATACTCGGACAAGGAAACTTCATCCAGATTTCTTTGAGCCCCGCAAAGTAAATACCTTATGAAATATATACAGAAGACGGACCGAGCATAGGACTCGGCCCGTCTTCTGTATTCAGAATCACTGTTGCGGACAAAGCCTCTGCATGAGTCTTGCCGTAAACTCGATCCATTCATCTTTGTAAGGCTCTATCATTTCCTTTGTGGGATGGCATCTCCTTATCTCATATAGACATCGCGAATATGCCGTTGCAAAAGGAAGGCGCTCGATAAAACCTCTGTCATGCTCCTCGAAGAATGTGATGATGTCATCGGCGCACAGTGCGCGGAACAGTGCGTATTTGAACGGCGATGCCTTGTGTGTGAGGCTCTCGCTGTTCATACGATAGATGTAGCCGCAGTTGTCGGTGTATACAACCTTGTTGGCAAGGTAGAGCATCGGTATGATGACGGGAGTGTCTTCTATGAAACGGCGTGTGGAGTAGGGTACCTTTTCGTGCAACGAACGCCTTATGAGCTTGTTGTTCATGAAAACGACTTTCTCGCCCCAGAATCGGCAAATCTTGTCATCTCCTTCCACGCTTACGTTGCCGTAGGATGATGTCTCCCTTGAACCGTCATCGTGCTCTATGGTTATTCCGCCACTTACTATGTCGGCATCTTGTTCTATCGCTTTGCCGTAAAGTTCCTCGACGAAATCCTCTTTAATTAGGTCGTCGCCGTCAAGCAGCAGTATATATTCCCCACTGGATGCCTCTATTCCGCGTCTGCGTGATGCGCCTGCACCGATATTCCTGTCATTGTAAAGGATTTTAATCCTATTGTCGCTTAATATTGCGAGCTCTTTTCGCGTGTTGTCCGTTGAGCAATCCTCGACTACAATGATTTCAATGTCGTTATATCTCTGCCTGCAAGCAGACCTGACGGTTTCTTTAATCCACTTTTCTACATTGTACGCGGTTATGACTATGCTGACCATCCTTTTATGCAGTCTTGAAACCGAGAGCCTTGAGGAACGCTGTGAATTTTTCATAATCAATGATGAATCCCAGTGGTGTTATGCTCATGCCGGTTTCCGGCATCTGGCTGTTGTTGCATGTTGCGTCGCCAATGTTCACATACACCACGTTCGGATTTGTCAGTCCTGTCCCGAATTGAAGCCCTGTACCAATTTGTGGAGTGATGTCGTAGAGTGTGTCTCCAATTTTGATTCTGTTTATTCTTGCCATACTTTATAATATATATATAATGTAATCTTTTTCAAATATGTTCTCTCCTTCAAGAACGAGTATCCCGCCATTTACGTTTACGCATTTTGCTGTACTACCGTGTAGCTCGGGTGTTTCGCTGTCGAATGTCATCCACACTTTGATAACCGTGTTACGGCATGTGGCGGCTATCTGTGCCGCGATGTGTCCGATTTCCGATTCGCCGAAATTCTCAATAAGGCGCATCAGCAGTTTCATTGCCGGTGTTCCGCCCGAAGAACTGAAAATAATCTTTTTCTTTTTCATCTTTTTTTATGGCAAAGATATTGTCGTGTTGGGGCAGTAAGGTTGCTGTCTTGACATAAACGAAACTTTTTTATATCTCTATTTGCCTGATTTTAGAGGCCTTTTTAAAAATATTTAAAATTTATTTGAAATTATTTCGCGTTTTGTTTGCCAGTTCAGAAAAAAGCTCTACCTTTGCACTCGCTTTCGGGAAGCAACGTGGTTGCTCCGCGATAAAGCAAGATGATCCTTGACAACATTCCATACAGACAAGCAGTACAACGTGTCCTTTGATTTTTTGGTCAAAGGTCAACAAAGTAAGTAAGGAACGAAAAACGAACCGTCAATAGATTTGATATACTTTTTAATTCCGGCCGGTACAAACAATTTGAGAAGTGATGTCCTTCGGGGCATTTGCAGATATAATCTACAACG
>JAGBFX010000020.1 GCA_017936265.1 Bacteroidaceae bacterium
GGCACAACAACTCTCCCTCTGTTTATAGAGGGAGTACCCGAAGGGGGAGGGAGTTTGGTGCTACGTGCGACTAACTGCTTGGCAATTTCTATATTGGCTGTTCTTATAGTATAGTATTTGTCCCTTTCGGGGCCATCCCATTGAGTCCATTGTTTTTGTCTTTGACAATCGCAACCCACGCGGTGTCACTTTGCGGCACTTCGCGTGACCTATGGCTCTGCGATTAGCTCGGAAGGAGTAATAAAAAAATGGAACCTTGCGGTTCCATTTTTTGTGGAATATACTCTTTGTCCCCTTCAGGGCCATCCCATTGAGTCCATTGTTTTTGTCTTTGACAATCGCAACCCACGCGGTGCCACCTTACGGCACTTCGCGTGACCAATGGCTCTGCGATTAGCTCGGAAGGAGTAATAAAAAATGGAACCTTGCGGTTCCATTTTTTATTACTCCCACTCGACTAGAACTGTTAAATTATTGCTAAATATTTTAACTTAATTATCAATACTTTAACACGGATTCTTATCCTTAATTTAGCGAACTGGTGTCAAAGACTGGTGTCGAAATGTTTATTCCTTTACATCCTCGGGGAATAGGCTCTCAAACTCTTTTGTAAGTTCTGTCATTTTGGGAATAAGATTATCTATGGCAACCTTGTCGTTCTCTTTTGTTGCCGAAACTAATGTTTTGAGAATCTCTACTAATTTATAGCAGTTTGTATCTTTTTTCGGGCTCCAACACTCGGCAGTGCAAAATCCTCCTTTAATTAATATTTCGTATGTCTCACCGTCCAAACCATTGGGTCGGGCAAGATAGGACGATGAAAATATTGCAGCAGAGAACAGTAGATTTATACTGTTTGCTGCTTCATCGGAAATCTTGCAGCGATGTTCGTTAATCTCTATGTTCTTTGAATACCATATGCACTTGTTGGCGATTCTTAATACGAGTTCGGAATTTTCGTAGTAGCATCCCAGTTCGCCTGTAAAAGATGGTCGTATTGTAAAGGCGAAACTGTTCAACTTTCTGTTATTCAACAACAGACTATCTACTCTTGCGGCATAGGCTGTTAGACTGTTCTTTGAGTTGTCTCTGCCCGTTGGGTATAATCTGCTTTGTGCGCTTGCTTCAACAGTGAAACATAATCCTATTATAATAAGAATAAGGTAGGCTGTTTTATTTATGTTCATAAGCGGTAAAAATTAATGGCTGGTGGAAAGTGATTATTTACTTTTATTGGAACCACCAATAGTGCCAAATATTCATTGTGCTATGTTTTGATGTACAAAGTTATATATTTATATTCATTTAACCAAGTGATATTCATATATAAAGTTATTGCTCCTGGCGAAGCCGGGAGCAATAACTGCTATAATGAAAAACTCTCTTTTTACTCTTTGTGCTGTGCTAATACAAGAACTCCCTCTTTCTGCGGATGCCCTTCTTCGCTAAAAGATAGAGTTGAAACGCTGCTAGTGATTTTCGGGTAGTCTTTGTAGTAAAGTATTTGTCCCCTTTGGGGTCATCCCATTGAGGGTTTCAATGTTGCCCGTGGCAACCGTATCCCGCACGGCACAACAACTCTCCCTCTGTTTATAGAGGGAGTACCCGAAGGGGGAGGGAGTTTGGTGCTATGTGCGACTATTACTCATTGAAACCCTCGGAAGGAGTAATAAAAAAATGGAACCTTGCGGTTCCATTTTTTGTGGAATATAGTCTTTGTCCCCCTTCAGGGCCATCCCATTGACCAACCTTTTGTTGCCTTTAACTTTGTTGAAACACTGCTGCACTCGTTGTAAAAACTCAAACAAGTTTGGTTTTAACTCGTTGGCAGGTGTTTTCGGCAATCGCACCCCGCGTGGCACTATCTTCGTCAGTGCTGCACGCGACTAACTGCTCAAAAGGTTGCTCTGTGGGAGTAAAAAACAGCGTTTTTTACTCCCACTCAATAGTGGCGCTTGGCTTTGGCGACATGTCGTAGCAGACGCGGTTGATGTTGGGGACTTCGGCCAGAATGCGGTCGGTAATCTTCAACAATATGGGCCACTCTATCTGCTCGATGGTCGCTGTCATGGCGTCAACGGTGTTGACGGCGCGGATGATGACGGGCCAGTCGTATGAACGTGCATTGTTGCGTACGCCTACTGACTTGAAGTCGGGCACTACGGTGAAGTACTGCCATACGGTCTTGTCGAGGCCGGCAATCTTGAACTCTTCGCGAAGGATGGCGTCTGCCTCACGCAATGCCTCAAGACGGTCGCGTGTGATGGCACCGAGGCAACGTACACCTAAACCGGGACCTGGGAACGGCTGACGGTATACCATGTCATATGGCAAGCCGAGTTCAAGACCACATGCGCGTACCTCATCCTTGAACAACTGACGGATGGGCTCTACCAACTCGAACTGGAGGTCTTCGGGGAGACCGCCTACATTGTGGTGGCTCTTGACCATCTTGGCTGTCTTGGTGCCGCTCTCCACAATGTCGGGGTAGATGGTACCCTGGCCAAGGAAGTCAATGCCGTCAAGCTTGCGTGCTTCCTCCTCGAATACGCGGATGAACTCTCCACCGATAATCTTGCGTTTCTGCTCAGGGTCGGCAACACCGGCAAGCTTGTCAAGGAAACGGTCTGTAGCGTCAACATATACAAGGTTTGCGCATAGCTGCTTGCTGAATACGTCTATGACAGCCTCGCTCTCGCCCTTACGCATGAGACCGTGGTTGACGTGAACGCATACAAGGTTGTTGCCTATGGCTTTCAAAAGAAGCGCTGCCACAACAGAGCTGTCGACACCGCCTGAGAGGGCAAGCAGTACCTTGCGGTCGCCTACCTGACGGCGGATGAGCTCTACCTGGTCGTTCACGAAGTTGGTCATGTTCCAGTTCTTCTCGGCCTTGCATGTGTCAAGAACGAACTCCTTGACAGCCTCCTTCACCTCTTCTACATCGTTGCCTATCTGGGCTATCTTGATGTCGCAGAGTGCCTTGTCGTGGCCTGCCGCCATAACAGGGAAACCTGCCGAGTATATCTCTTTGTTCACATCAATGGCAACACCGTCGATGACGTTGTTGGGGCCGCCGTTGATGATGATACCTTTTACATTGGGGAGTGCCTTGAGTTCATCTACTGTGATGTCATGCGGATAGATTTCGCTGTAGACGCCAAGGGCGCGGATGGCTCTTGCAAGTACGGTGTTCTCGTGACTGCCGAGGTCCAGAATAACAATCATGTCCTGTTTCATATATCAGATATAATTAATGGTTTTTTATTTGTTGCGAAAATAGTGTTTTTTCTTTTTTCTACAAGCGCTAAATGCTTAATAATTGTGTATGGCCGGTAAAAAAGATTATTAAAAAGCGAGAGTGAAACCGCAAGGTCTCACTCTCGTTAGTGCGCGTTGTTATTTCTTCTCTTTCAAGAGGTCACGAATCTCGGTAAGGAGCTTCTCTTCAGCGCTTGGCTCTGGTGCAGGAGCCGGTGTCTGGGCTGCGGCTGCAGCTGCTGCTTCCTCTTCTTTCTTGTTCAACTCGCCAAGTTTTGCGATGAGCTTGATGATGAAGAAGATTGATAATGCGATGATGAGGAAGTCGAATGTCTGCTGCAGGAAGTTGCCATAGTTGAGTGTAACCTCGGCAACGGCAGGAGTGATTACCTCGCCGGCCTCGTTAAGGACTTCTTCCTGACCTGCCTGAAGAATCAGCTTGAGGTCCTTGAAATCTACGCCGCCGACCAGCAGACCGATAGGAGGCATGATTATGTCATTTACAACTGAAGTGACGATTTTACCGAATGCACCGCCGATGATTACACCGACAGCCATGTCTACGACATTACCCTTCATTGCGAAGGCTTTAAAATCTTTAAGGAATCCCATAATATATTCTTATTTTAAGTTAAACTCTTGCTCTGTGTTCCCTGTCGGAACTGCGTGTTTTATTAATGATTGCAAAGATAGTTGCAAACAAGCGAGAAACATGAAACTTGTTTCAACGTTTTTCACAGCGAGTGCATCCTATTTTCGAGTTTCAGTGCAAAGATAGTAAAAATAATTGAAAAAATCTGTGCTTGCTCCCATCTTTTGTTTTCGGCGGCCACAAAGTAATATTAAATAGGAGGAAAAGTTCTTTTTTTATATTTTTAGGCGACCTTTTGTTTTGTATCTAAAAACATTTTGTTAAATTTGCATTGATGTTTAGTAGGCGAAGTATGAAAAAGGCAAAAATGATATTCGTGCTGTTGATAATGGCGTTGGTGCTTGTGGCGTGCAGGGCTGCTGAATATTGCAATTGTGGTTGATTGTATCGGCCATTTGATAAAAGAATTACGAGAGTTTTTTTAATTATAAACGTTTTAATTAAATTTTTAAGAAAATGATTAAACTTGGTATTAACGGTTTCGGTCGTATCGGCCGTATGGTATTCCGTGCTGCAGTGAAGAATTTCGGCAACGACATTCAGGTTGTAGGTATCAATGACCTTCTCGATGCTGATTACTTGGCTTACATGTTGCGTTATGACTCTGTACACGGTCGTTTCGACGGTACAGTTGAGGTTGATGGCAACTACTTGGTAGTAAACGGTAACAGAATCCGTTTGACAGCTGAGATGGATCCTGCTAACTTGAAGTGGGACGAGGTAGGTGCTGAGGTTGTTGTTGAGTCTACAGGTTTCTTCTTGACAGACGAGACAGCTCGCAAGCACATCACCGCTGGTGCAAAGAAGGTTATCATGTCAGCTCCTTCAAAGGACAGCACTCCTATGTTCGTGTACGGTGTAAACCACACAACATACGCTGGTCAGGACATCATCTCTAACGCTTCTTGTACAACTAACTGCTTGGCTCCTATCGCTAAGGTATTGAACGACAAGTTCGGTATCGTTAAGGGCTTGATGACTACTGTACACGCTGCAACAGCTACTCAGAAGACTGTTGACGGTCCTTCAAAGAAAGACTGGCGTGGTGGTCGCGGTATCCTTGAGAACATCATCCCATCTTCAACAGGTGCTGCTAAGGCTGTAGGTAAGGTTCTTCCTGTTCTCAACGGTAAGCTCACAGGTATGGCATTCCGCGTTCCTACTTCTGACGTTTCTGTAGTTGACCTTACTGTTGTATTGGAGAAGGAGGCTACAATGGCTGACATCTGCGCTGCAATGAAGGAGGCTTCTGAGGGCGAGTTGAAGGGTATCCTCGGCTACACAGAGGACGCTGTTGTTTCTACAGACTTCCGTGGTTGCGCCAACACTTCAATCTTCGACGCTAAGGCTGGTATCTCTCTCGATGCTAACTTCGCTAAGGTTGTTTCTTGGTATGACAACGAGTGGGGTTACTCAAACAAGGTTTGTGAGATGGCTCGCGTTATCGCTGCTAAGTAATTTGGGGCAAACAAAGCCTAAATATGAAGGGGGCTCACAATGGTGAGGCCCCTTTTGTTGTCTTTTTCCGGCAAGTATCAAAAAAAGGAGTGCTATGTTTTATATAATGGCGAATTTGACTATCTTTATCAAAAATTACCTTATTTATATAACATTGCTAACCATAAATAACTGTTATGAGAAAGATTATCATCTTATTGGCGCTTGCCTTGACGCTCGGAATAGTATCATGCAGCAAGGAGAAGCACACGTTCGAGATAAAGGACGGAAAGTTCCTTTATGACGGCGAAAAGGTTCAGCTCATCTGTGGCGAGATGCACTATCCGCGTATTCCGGTAGAGTATTGGCGTGACCGTATACAGCGTGCCAAGGCTATGGGATTGAATACAGTCTCGGCATATGTGTTCTGGGCTGTTCATGAGCCACAGCCGGGAGAGTTCAATTTTGAGGGACAGGCCGACATTGCCCGCTTTGTAGAGATTGCGGCCGAGGAGGGCCTCTTCGTGCTTCTGCGTCCGGGTCCGTATGTGTGTGCCGAATTTGACTTCGGCGGCTATCCCTATTGGCTGCAGAAAGACAGCACGCTCAAATGGCGCAGCGACAACCCCGCATTCCTCGCCGCGTGCGAGCGCTACCTCAATGCTCTTGGCAAGGAACTTGCTCCTCACACTGTAACAAATGGAGGTAACATCATCATGGTTCAGGTCGAGAACGAGTACGGTTCCTACAGCGATGATAAGGTATATCTTGGCAAACTCGCCGAGATGATAAAGAATGCAGGTTTCAACGTGCCGCTGATGACATGTGACGGCTCCGGTCAGATGCCTAACGGCTACATCCCGGGCATCCTTCCGACTGTGAACGGTGCCGTGGGCGAGGATATTATGACATCCATCGACCGTTTCTATCCTGGCGGTCCATACTTCGTTGCTGAGTTCTATCCCGCATGGTTCGACGTTTGGGGATTGCCACATTCGGCTGTCGACTACCAGCGTCCTGCCGAGCAGCTCGACTGGATGCTGAGCAACGATGTTTCTGTCAGCATCTACATGTTCCATGGCGGAACAAACTTCGCATATACCAATGGTGCCAACACCAACAACGGTTCATATGAGCCACAGCCTACAAGTTATGACTATGATGCACCGCTCGGCGAGTATGGCAATGCGTATCCCAAGTATCATGCTTTCCGCGAGGTAATCCAGAAGAACCTCCCCGAGGGTGTAACACTCCCTCCCGTTCCGGCCGACAATCCGACAACCACATTTGCCGAGGTCGAACTTACCGAGTGGGCTCCTCTTTCTGTAGCATTCGGAGAGCGCGTTGAGTCGGAGACGACTCTTACCATGGAGGATATGAACCAGGATTACGGATACATCCATTATGAGACAACAGTTGCCGAGCCTGTAAAGGACAAGCTGGTCATTGATGAACTGCGCGACTATGCAGTCGTAGTGCTCAACGGCAAGGTTGTCGGCAGCATCGACCGTCGATTCCACCAGAACTCAATCGAGATTGAGGTTACAGAGCCCAACTCGGTGCTTGAGATTCTTGTAGAGAACGGTGGACGTGTAAACTATGGCAAGGACCTCGTAAACAACCTCAAGGGTATAACAAAGGGTGTTACTCTGGCTGGCGAGGAGCTCAAGGGATGGACAATAACATCGCTTCCTCTCCATCGTGCCGAGGTCGACAAGTTCGTGTTCCCCAAGATGCGCTACGAGGGCAACCTCCCGGGTTTCTATCGTGGTACATTCACTGTAGACAAGGTCGGCGATACATTCATTGACATGACCGGTTGGGGTAAGGGTGCCGTATGGGTAAACGGCCGTTCACTCGGAAAGTTCTGGGGCATCGGTCCTCAGCAGACAATCTATCTGCCTGCTCCATGGATGAAGGAGGGCGAGAACGAGATTGTCGTCTTTGAGATGGAGGCTACAGGTAAGCGTTCGCTCTGCGGTGTCGAGAAGCCTATCCTCAATGTCCTCGGACCCGACAAGAATGCCTTCAAGACATCACGCAAGTATAACCGTGTCCCCATCCTCGATGAGTTCGACGGAATCTTTAAGGGTACAGTCGAGAAGAAGACCGGCTGGCAGGAGTTTACCTTTGACGGCATGAAGACGCTGCGTCATCTATGCATAGATATACAGAGTACATATGACGGCAAGAACTCATGCATCTGCGAGGTAGAGCTGCTTGATGAGAACGGCAATCCAATCGACAAGAAAAAGTGGGAGATTGTGCACACCAACACCGAGGCTCTCGGCGAGGGCTTGGCCGAGGATATGATTGACGGCGATGAGTCGACATACTGGCATTCTGCATGGAAGAAGGATGTCAAGGCTCTGCCGCATCAGCTTATCATCGACCTTGGCAACATACGCACTGTTAAGGGCTTCCGCATCTGCATGCGCGATGTGAACCTGCCAGGCTGCATCAAGGATTTCCGCCTCTATGGCCGTCCGCAGTTCTTCCTGTACGAATGAAAATGCAGTTTTTGTATAAATCAGAAAGGTGTTGCGTGTAACGCAACACCTTTCTGATTTATATCCAATCTCTTGTGGAACGATTTATCTCTCTGCACGCATGGGGTTGTTGAGGAAATCCTCATACGCTAACCTGATGCCATCTTCAAGTTCTGTCTTGTATTTCCATCCAAGAGCTGCGCTCTTCGATACGTCGAGCAGCTTGCGGGGGGTGCCGTTGGGTTTTGTGGTGTCCCATTTGATTTCTCCTCTGTAGCCAACGACACGTGCCACAATTTCAGTGAGTTCCTTTATTGAAACCTCTTTCCCAGTGCCTGCGTTTACAGTCTCGTTGCCGCTGTAATTGTTCATGAGGAATACGCAAAGGTCTGCAAGGTCATCGACATACAGGAACTCGCGCATAGGTGTTCCGTCACCCCAACATACTACTTCGTTTGTCCCATTCTCCTTAGCCTCATGGAAACGACGTATAAGCGCTGGCAGCACATGGCTGTGAGTGGGGTGGTAGTTGTCGTTGGGACCATACAGGTTTGTCGGCATAAGGCTTATGAAATCAGTTCCGTACTGGCGGTTCAGGTATTCGCAGTATTTGAGACCCGAAATCTTCGCAAGCGCATACGCCTCGTTTGTAGGCTCAAGTTCCGATGTCAGCAGGCAGCTCTCCTTCATGGGTTGAGGTGCCATGCGCGGATATATACATGATGAGCCAAGGAATTCCAGTTTCTTGCATCCGTTGCGCCATGCCGCATTGATTACATTCATCTCGAGCATAATGTTGTCGTACATGAAATCGGCGAGGGCTGTGTGGTTGGCAATGATTCCGCCGACTTTGGCAGCTGCAAGGAAAATATATTCAGGGCTCTCGGTGGCGAAGAACTGCTCAACCTGCTCCTGACGGCACAGGTCAAGCTCGCTGTGCGTGCGTGTTATTATGTTTGTGTAACCCTGACGCTGCAGTTCGCGCACAATGGCGGAGCCTACCATTCCGCGGTGTCCTGCTACATATATTTTTGAATCTTTATCCATGACCGTTCAATATGTTTATTTTACGATACCGCGCTCAAGGAACTCTGCGAGGTTGGTGCGGACCTTTTCTCCAGCTTTCTCTACGGCTACTTTAGCCATATCCGACTCTACCATGATTTTTACAAGCTGCTCGAAGGTCGTTTTCTGTGGATTCCACCCGAGTTCTTTACGCGCCTTCGTTGGGTCACCCCAAAGATTGACAACATCGGTAGGACGGTAGAAGTCAGGAGATACTTCAACAAGAACCTTGCCTGTAGCCTTGTCTATGCCTTTCTCATCAGCTCCCTCTCCAATGAATTCAAGCTCAATGCCTACATGCTTGAACGCATAGTAGCAGAATTCGCGTACCGAGTGCTGCTCGCCTGTGGCAATTACAAAGTCTTCGGGCTTCTCATTCTGTAACATGAGCCACATGCACTCAACATAGTCCTTTGCATATCCCCAGTCGCGCAACGATGAGAGGTTGCCCAGATAGAGTTTGTCCTGCTTGCCCTGAGCAATGCGGGCTGCTGCCAAGGTAATCTTGCGTGTCACGAATGTCTCTCCGCGACGCTCGCTCTCGTGGTTGAACAGGATTCCTGAACAGCAGAACATGTTATAAGCCTCGCGGTACTCCCTGACTATCCAGTGGCCATACAGCTTGGCAACAGCATACGGACTGTAAGGATGGAATGGAGTGTTCTCGTTCTGTGGAACCTCCTCGACCTTGCCGTAAAGTTCTGATGTCGATGCCTGATATATGTGGCATGTTTCGGCCAGTCCGCAAAGGCGTACTGCTTCAAGTACTCGCAGGACACCAGTCGCGTCAATGTTGGCAGTGAACTCCGGAGAGTCAAAACTCACCTGTACATGGCTTTGTGCCGCCAGATTGTATATTTCATCGGGGCGCACCTTGCCTATGACCTGTACCAGGCTCATTGAATCGCCAAGGTCTGCATAATGCAAGTGAAACTGCGGATCTCCTTCAAGGTGCGCTATTCGCTCGCGGTAGTCAACAGAAGAACGCCTTATGGTGCCATGTACGTCATATCCTTTATCTATCAGAAGTTCTGACAAGAAAGAACCGTCTTGTCCTGTGACTCCTGTAATAAGTGCTTTTTTCATTGTATTCAATTGTCCTGAAATTTTCTGCAAAGGTAGTTGATTTATAATAAAATATCAAGACAATAAATCTATTGCCTTGATACTGATAGCTTTTTATTCAATCTCAATTACTCTTGCTGTCTTCTCCTGTGGTGCATTCATCTTCTTTGGAATGCGTATGCAAAGTACTCCATGCTTCACTTTTGCCTCAATTTTGGCTGTATCGGCGTTCTCAGGCATGATTAGCGTCTGCTGGAACTTGCTGTATGAGAACTCGCGGCGTATGTAGCGCCCTTTGCACTCCTCTTTCTCTTCGCCCTTTTCGGTGCCGCAACTTTTCCCGTCGCCTTTGTCGGTGCTGCAGCCCTTCTCCTTGCTGTCGCAACCGCAGTTGCAGTTCTTCTCCATCGTGATGGTAAGGTCATTCTCGCTGTCGATGCTTATCTTGAAATCATCCTTGCACATTCCCGCAGCTGCAACCTCTACCTTGTACTCCTTCTCTGTCTCGAAGACATTGATTGCAGGTGCAGTGCAGCTGTTGCGCACGAGAAGTTCGTTGTTGAAAAAATCGTTGAAGATGCTTGGAATCCAGTGCTGTCCTCCATGTTTCATTGGCATACTCATGGTCTTTGTTTTTTAGTTGTTATACAAATGGTTCATTATATAAACGGACCGTAGCCGAACAGAAGCAATGACGACCTCAATGTGATGCAGGTGTTGACCAGGTCGCAGTCTCTCGCGGAGTGACTTATTGAATGCCCGTCGGCTGCGGTGCCGTTCTTGACTATATAATGCCTAGCATATGCCGTTTGTTTGTTAGGGAAGCGTGGATTTAGCATAAATTAAGAGGCTGACTAAAAAGGCTCTTTTGTTGTTACGCTTGCCCGAAAAATACTCATTTACGTTTAGTAAATTAACCCACTAAGTGGCTTTTCCTCCTCGTAGCTCGGCATAGAATACAAGCATTCTCTGCTCTTGCATTACAGCGTCGGTTGCGTTTTTTCGGGCTTCACAAGCCTAAAAATAGCTCTTTTTATCCAACCTCCCTATAATTGTGGGTGACCCATTTCACTTTGGATCACCCACAATTGTAATGTCCTTTTGCAGGAATCAGAATCCTCTGTTTCGCAACAGTGCGTCAATCTGTGGCTCGCGGCCGCGGAACTTCTTGTACATTGTCATTCCGTCCTCAATGCCGCCCGGTGTGAGTACGTGGTTGAGGAACTTGGCAGCAACCTCCTGGTTGAAGATGTCACCGGTCTCGGCAAAAGCCTCGAAGGCGTCGGCGTCGAGTACCTCGGCCCACATGTAGCTGTAGTAGCCGGCAGTGTAGCCGCCGCCCATGGTGTGGCTGAAGTTTGTCATGCGGTAACGTGGCAGAATCTGTGAGGGAATGCCGCGCTTTGCCAATCCTTCGGCCTCGAAATCCATTACGTTAAGATTCTCGGGAATCTCGGTAAGCACGTGAAGGTCCATGTCGCTCAACGATGCTGCGATATACTCGACTGTGGCAAAACCCTGGCCATACTTGGCGCTCTCCTGAATCTTGTCGACAAGCTCCATAGGTATGACCTCGCCTGTCTTGTAGTGTTTGGCATAAACTGCAAGCACCTCGGGCTCGAATGCCCAGTGCTCATTAATCTGCGATGGCAACTCAACAAAGTCGCGCTCAACGCCGCTTGCGCTGCTGTACTGTACGTCGCGCATGAAGTTGTGCAGTGCGTGGCCGAACTCATGGAACAAGGTCTCTACATTGTCGATGCTCTGCAGCGCATAGCCCTCGCTGTTGGGGAGTGTCATGTTACAGCTGTTGACGACAATGGGGATAATGCGCTCGCCGTTCCTGTAGCTCTGCGGACGGAACGATGTGCACCATGCTCCTGCACGCTTGCTCTCGCGCGGGAAGTTGTCGCTGTAGAATATCGCAAGCAGCTTGCCGTCGCGGTCAATGACCTCGAATGCCTTCGCTGTGGGTTCGTATGCAGGAACCTCGCCGGTTACCTCCTTGAATGTAAGGCCGTAGAGTTTGTTTGCAACGTGGAATATTCCTTGCATCACATTGTTTATCTCAAGGTAAGAGCGTATCTCCTCTTCATCGACAGCGAACTTCGCCTTTTTCGCTTTGTCAAGATAGTACATGTAATCCCAGCCGGCAGGCTCAAAATCTTTTCCTTCCTTGCGGATTTCGGCACGTATGTCCTCAATCTCTTCCTTTGCCTTTGCAACTGCAGGCTCCCATACCTGCATCAGAAGGTCGTACACAGCCTCGGGAGTACTTGCCATGCGGTCCTTGAGTGCCATCTGTGCATAGTTCTCATATCCCATGAGTTTTGCCTTCTCAAGGCGCAATGCAACAATCCTTGCGCAAATCTCCTTGCTGTCATGCTCGTTGTTCTGGTTACCGCGGTTGTAGTATGCCTCGTATACCTTCCGGCGCAACTCGCGGTTCTCGCAATACTGCAGCACCGGGTTGCAGCTCGGGCGCTGCATGTTGAACATCCACTTGCCAGGCTGGCCGTTCTCCTCGGCCATTTTGGCTGCTGCGTCGATGTTTGCCTGTGGCAACCCTTTCAGCTCATCTACGTTCTCGGCAACAACGAATGTGTTGTTTGTCTCGTGCAGCAGGTTCTGCGAGAACTCGAGCTGGAGCATTGAAATCTCTTTGTTGAGCTCGCGCAGTCTTGCCTTCTCTTCATCGTTCAGCTCGGCGCCGCTGTTCACGAAACGGTCATATATGTTCTCGAGAACCTTTGCCTGCTCTGCAGTGAGGCTGAGTGATTCCCTTGAGTCGTACACGCTCTTCACGCGGGCAAAGAGTTTCTCGTTCAGGTAAATGTCATCGTTGTGTGCCGATGATAGCGGTGACATCTCCTTCTGCAATGCTCTGAACTCATCGTTGGAGTTGCTGCTCGACAGCGGACTGAACGTGCCGCGTACCTTGCGCAGCAACTGTCCGCTCTGGTCCAGGGCAACGATAGTGTTTTCGAATGTCGCTTCTTCGGCATTGTTGATTATTGCCTCAATCTCGGCTTTCTGCTCCTCCATGCCCTTGAGCATGCCCTCGCGGTAGTGCTCTATGGTAATGTCGGCAAATGGTGCAATGCCGTGGGGTGTGTCGAACTCGCTGAAGAACGGGTTGCCCTGCTCCTTGGGCTGTTGCGTAGAGCAACCGCACAGAGCCAATGATAATGCTGTCATCAGAATGGTCTTTTTGAATTTCATAAAGGTGTCTGTTTGTTGTGGTTTAAAAGGTAGAGTGGGGAATGCTACTCAAATGTGTGCCACGCCCTCAATCTCAATGAGAAGCTCGGGACGGCATATGTCTGCTACAAGATAATGTTTGGGAACGGCAGGGTAGTGTTCCTCCATGTAGGAACGTGTGGCAGGGATGTCTCTTTCTCTCTTGACATACACGCGCAGAAGCTCATATTGCGCACCGTTGTTTGCCACCGGAATATTGTCCGTGGCGATGAGCCTGTTCATTATCTCCATTGTTATCGAGGCCTGCTCCACGGTGTCGCTGCTCATGTTGCTGCTCTCGCCCTTTATGGCGGCTGTTCCCGAGATGAAGATTGTTGTGCCAAGAATGCGCGCTCTCTCGAATTTTGGTGTTGTCTTCTCGGTCAACATCTCCACGACCTTGCCGTCAAGCACTTTCTGTGAGTAGCTATGGGCTGCTATCTGCAACGGGTTGTCGATGGGCTTGTTGGGAGCGCTGTAGCCTTTTGTGGCACATAGCTCGACCATTATTCCTCCTGCGCTGGTGCCTATGCCTGTAGCGGCCGGGTAACCGTTGCTCCAGTCGGCATCGGCATAGAAGATAGAACGTGCATCGTTGAACTCCTGATAGTTCTGACTGCCGTCATTGCCGGCCGTGATATGCTGTATGTAGTTCCACTGGCGGTAAATGTCGCTTGGCACGAAACCGTTGCTCCTAAGAATGTCGCCGATTGTGGAGAATATCTCCATCGACTGCTCAAAGGCGGTCATTGATATGTCGCGAGGCACGATACCTTCAGTGATAATCTCTCTGCATGTGCCGTCACTCAGTAATATGTAGCGCTCATGATGCTCAATGCCGGCACCCGTGTCGGTAAGATATATAGCCTCGGCAGCAAGCTGAGAATTTCCGGGTTTTTGGGCAATGTAGCTGACAAGAGGCTTGTCAGTTGGGAAAAAACAGTCAACAGCCGAACGCAACGTGTCCAGTATTTCAAGATATTCGCTGTCATTGGAAGCACCGCAGAAAAAGGCGATTTTCAGCAATCCCTCCCCGCTCGCCTGCACAAGAATGTCATGGCACATCTCTTCCAATGTACCGCAACTCCTTGTCGTGAATATCGTTTCTCTCTTACTGAACATGCATGTTACTGTTACCAGAACGCAAATTTATAAAAAAATACCGAAAAAAACAGCGTTGTACGCCCCATTATCATAAATCTCAAAGCGGAAAACAGAATAATTCATTCACGCACACATTCTGCTCTCTCATGTGAGCTTGAAACGCAGGCGCAACGTGCCGTTCTCGTAGCTGTGGCTTATGATGCGGAACATTCCTATTTTGCTTGTATTCTCCACATGTGTCCCAATGCATGCGCAGACGTCGTAGTCACCCACACGCACTATGCGCAGCGTGTCACTGGCATCAGGCGGGAGCTTTCCAAGGTCAACCTCCTGGGGAACATTGTCGCGGGACACGAACTCAATTGTTACAGGCATATTCTGTGCAATGACTGCGTTTACACGCTCCTCAATCTCTGCAATCTGCTCCTCAGTGGGCGCACAGGGCAGTGTATAGTCACATTTGCTCTTCTTGCGCTCGATATGAGCATTACGGCTGCGCTCGCAACCGAACATACGAACCATTGTCTGGTTAAGAATATGCTCTGTGGTGTGCATGGGTGCGATTGATATATCCTGAAACTTTGCTGCTGGTTGGTTTATTTCCATAGAATATTTGATAGGTATGATATATTATATATAGGACTTGTCATCTTGAACGAAGTTAAAGATCTCTTCATTGTTTCTTATGAGATTCTTCCTCCTTTCAGTCGTCAGAATGACAGAACAACGTTTTGTTATCGACGAGTTTTGCAGCAACAGGTCAAACGCAGCATAGCCGCAGGTTATGCCGTTTGGGTTGCGAAAAGCAAAACGAGTCAATGACAGTGCAAATATAGAATGACAATCATTGTGAATGTATTATTAATTGTGAAACACCTTACTCACATGTATGCATAGGCGGGTACTCCTATTTGCCTTCGGCGAACTTGCTGTCGCTCGGCTCTTTCAATGTAGGGGTTCCCATTGGCTATTGGTTTTGTTGGTATTGTTTGTTTACATATTCACAGGCCTGACGGCCTTTTCACATTCACAGGCTTTGCGCCTTTCCCACAGGCCTGACAGCCTGTGCTGTATAGTTTCGCCCCGTTGGGGTTTGCCTACTTTAGTTCGTATCTAGCGCCGCAGTCAAGTATGAAATCCAAAGTTTCCTGAAAAACAGTTTCAGCATGTGACGGAGTGCTTCCGTACGATACACCGCACTCTTCATATAGCCTCTTGGGTAACTCCTCGACCTTGATGTTCAGCAGCTTGGCCATTTCGCGGGTCTCCTCCCTGTCAACAGTCGCCGACCTGCTGAAACTCCTGCATGGTGCCATGTCATCATTGTGACAATACTCGATGACCAACTCATGGAACTCGTTAACCATTGCATATACGGCAACCTCGACATGAAGGTCTCCGTCGGTAATTATAAGATTTTTTTCTGTTATGTTCATAATGGAAGTCCGGGTAGGTGGTCCTTGGGGTTACATCAGAAGATACTTGAGTACAGCATCCCAGTCGGGGAACTGCTCCGAACCGAAGTGCAGCCATTCGCCCTTGAACTCGCTGGCACCGTTCTTGCTGCGGTCATCAATGAGGTAGTCGCCCAATAACAACTCCTTGTGGTGGGTTATTATCACGCGCTTGTGGAATATGCTGTTCATGTACTTCTTTACCCACTCAATCTTGTCGCTTGCCGCGGTGGGGTTGTTCCATGGCGATGTAGAGAGAATATACACATCAAAGTGTTTTGCCAGCAGCTGTACAGCTTCCACTGCACCAGACGCGGGCTCCATGAGGGCAAACAGCCCTGGGACCTCATCAATGCGTCCTTTGTACTCCTCCTTTAACTCATTACTTAACTTGGCTACACCCGACTCAAAGTCGACCAGCACGCCATCCATGTCAAAATAAATCCTTTTACGGCTCATGATATCCTGTTTTGTATATGTGTTTTACAGCGATTGCAGAAAATATTAGAGATTTTTCTCAAATATAGTGAATAGATATGACAATAAGGCAAAAAGCCTGTAATATTTTACAGGCTTTTTGCTGTAGTGTATAATGGCTGGATGCGGTTGCTGGTGAATATTACGAGTGCGACATTGAAGTGAAGTTGCGAGTAAGTGAGAGCAAAGAAAGTTTACTTGTTTTGCCGAGCGGGAGCAAGTTCGTGAAACAAAATCGTTTTTTCTTTTGAAAAGCAACTGTTGTAACCGGAAATAAAGTACATTTGTTGTAGATATCAGTATATTGATATTATGCTTGTATCTTGACAGCAAATATTATTATGATAGATACGGTACTCATGAAAGAACTGTATGAATATTCTATTCTGTCAAATTTTTACAAAGGCAGAAGGACGGATTATATTTGATGATATAAAAGAATAAGACTTTATGCAGACAGATACATTCAAAGATAAAGTAGTCATAGTAACCGGTGGTGCCAACGGGATTGGCCGATGCATTGCCGATGAGTTCCGTTCTCAAGGAGCCGTAGTCTTTGTGATTGACAAGCAGGAGGGAGAGCATTTTGTTGGGGATATCTCCAGGAAAGAGGTGCTGGAGGCTTTTGCGGCAGAGGTGTTGAGCAAGCATGATAAAGTGGATGCCATCATCAACAATGCCTTGCCACTGATGAAAGGGATTGATGAATGTTCCTACGAGGAGTTCCAGTATGCCATGAGTGTGGGAGTAACCGCACCCTTCTATTTGGTCAAGCTCTTTATGCCATATTTGGCCGAAGGCGCGTCCATCATCAACATTTCTTCCTCACGAGACCGCATGAGCCAACCACAGACCGAGAGTTATACAGCTGCCAAAGGGGGCATTGCGGCACTCACTCACGCATTGGCTGTCAGCCTCGCCGGCAAGGCAAGAGTAAACTCCATCTCTCCCGGTTGGATAGATACGGCATATACTGTTTACGAAGGTCCCGATGCCACGCAGCAACCAGCCGGTAGAGTGGGTAATCCTATGGACATAGCCAATATGGTACTGTTTCTTTGCAGCGACAAGGCCGGCTTTATCACGGGCGAGAACATCTGCATCGATGGCGGCATGACCAAGCAGATGATTTACCACGGAGACTGTGGGTGGAGTAAGACAAGTTGAACCATTGCTGCTAGTCATCCCGACAGAGCGAAGCGACTAGGGAACTCTAAATTAACCGCCAGCACCTATATTGTCACAAAATTAAAACAGTAAGACTATAATAATATGAAAATAGAAATAGCTCCTCAAGAAACCACACGTGCCGAAGCCTTCTCGCTTTGGATGACCTCTCCTATGCCAATGGTTACATTGACAAAAACATTCAATGTAACCAAGTTGCTCAGGGCAAGTAAGAGACGTGGAATCAAATTCAATGCCCTGCTATGTTGGTGTATAGGAAAGGCTGCAAGCAACATAAAAGAGTTCTATATTTTACCCGAAAACGGGAAACTCTTCAAATATGACAGCATTGCCATAAACGTAATTGTAAACAACAGCAAAGGGGGAATCAATTCTTGCGACATTGTATACACCGATGATGCCGGACAATTCGCCAAGGAATACAACAGGCTGACAGCACAGGCTGCCACACAGTGCAAGAGTTCATTCCTTGAGGATAGTATGATTGTGGGAACATCCGCAATGACAGGGACGGAACTCGACTGCATTGTAAACCAATATACCGACAAGTTCTGCAATCCAATGGTCATGTGGGGACGGTATCGCCGTAATTGGTTCTGTACCACATTGCCCATATCTTTTCAGTTTCACCATGTACAAATGGATGGCGGGCACGGCGCCGGTTTTTTAGAGCAACTCCAAAGGGTAATCAATGAATTATAGCAGCTCAGTAAACAAATAAACGATTATCGATGCAACATGTAGAACTATTTAATTATGAGAATCTTATGCTTTAAACGGTAGAAAACCTTTTCTTACTTGTTCCGCGGTAGAAAAATCCGCCATTTTTGCCGTTCCAACGTTCGTTCTCTTGAGTCATGGAAAAACTGAGTTTGTTTCACGAACCCACTCTCGCTCGCTGCATGCATATGCAAGCATCTGCCTGCTCGCTTACTCGTGGCTTTCCCATCCATAAGTTCACCTCTTTTTCTAAGTACAAAGGCAGTGCAAACGAGTGAGATGCCAAACTTGTTTGAGCATTTCGCAACGAGTGCAGCCTACTTTCGCACGCAGTGTAAAGGTACGATTTTTATTGCGTATTATCGCCAACTGTTGTCAACTAAATGCATTGAGATAGTATATTCTTTCCTCGAAAAGAGAAAAAGTATCGTAGTAAGTTTTGATTTTGCTGGTAAAAAGAAAAATTA
>JAGBFX010000021.1 GCA_017936265.1 Bacteroidaceae bacterium
TTCGACCAAAAGAATTGCCAGAATTGCATTTGGTGCCCCTTTTCTATTTTTGATAAACAATGAATGAATACATCATTCTTTTCTTGCATTGTGTCGTGTAATAATGTTTGCAGATAGTTAGGGGCGTCTGCATCAAGCGACGCTCCAACCGATAATGCTATTAGTCTGTTGCAGTATAAAGTGTCGTTTATTGCATAACATTCCGCGAGTGCCTTTATGTGCTCATATGCTCGATTATACATTGACAAGTCGTACCCATCTTTGTCGCTGTATCTGTATGTAGAGTTAAAATCGTCCCAATTTTTAGGAAACGCTCTGAAAAAATCCAATTGCAATTTTGGGGATTGTGGATTTTGCAATAATGCCCTATATGCATTGTTTAGTCTTGCTGTGTCAATGGGAAAATATTGCGCTGCGATTGTTGAAAGAAACGTTGCAAACAGTAATAGTGTAAGAAAAAAGCGTTTCATAAGATTTATTGTTTCTAAAAATATAATTACTCGGAGTTTACGTTTATTTTTATTCCATTATGTCCGTAGTTGTCAAAAAACCTAAAGAGTTCTTCTTTCTTTTGGTTATTGTTTATGACATAATTGCTTTTTTCTTGTTAAGTTCAAAAGAATCACCAGGAATAAAACAGCCTGTAGTATTTTCACCAGTTTTTCCTCCGTGAATTGCCACTTTTAAACAAATATACAAAACGGAGATGAGATTGTCAATGGTTCTCAAAGGAAACTCCCTTCTTTTTTCACTTGTTTTAACAAAATAGCGAGGCTGTAAGCAGGAATGTTTACAGCCTCGCTATTTTGTTGTCGGTTCTTTTTAAACCGTTTCATCAACGATTTCTGCGTCTGGAGCATTCTTCATTACCGAAGCGATGCCGTTGTCGCGTGCAGCCTCGCTTGAATACATCTCGCTCTGGCCGATTACCTGACCGTTGCCAGCCTTCAACACGAAATATGGAGCACCGTTCTTTGCCTCCTTGCGCTCGAAACGACCCTCATCTGCCGCGTTTTTCTTTACTGACTCAATACCGTTCTTGCATGCAGCCATAGTAGTATATCCCTCGCTTGCAAGGATTGCCTGGCCGTTAGTAGCCTTTAGCTCGAACTGGAACTCACCGTTCTTGCGTGTTGTAATAACAAACTTTCCCATGTTTATTTTGTATTAGATATTAAGAAACTGTTTAAATTTCTAAAAAAACGTTCTTACTATAGGAAGCTGCTATTTCGTTGTTTCTTATGTCCAAAAATGCCTGTTTTCTTCTTCTCTTCTGTTACGTAGCCCCCTACGCGCTCTCAAAAAACAACAAAACATTCTATTTTTGACCTATAAAAAACTTGACGATATAAATTTAAACAGCTTCTAAGGTTAGTCTATAAATCAATACTCCTCCTCGTCGAAGAAGAAGTCCTCTTTGCTTGGGTAGTCGGGCCATATGTCCTCTATACTCTCGTATACGTCGCCCTCATCCTCTATTTCTTGCAGGTTCTCAATAACTTCCAATGGTGCACCTGAACGTACTGCGTAGTCGATGAGCTCATCTTTTGTTGCAGGCCATGGTGCATCTTCCAGTTTCGATGCCAATTCCAGTGTCCAATACATATTATAAATGGTTTTATAAATGATTATATTTGTTAAGTGCGTGCAAAAATAGTCTAATTTTGTTTATTCACAAGACTTTTGCCACTTTTTTTCTGTGCCTTCGGCAAGCTTGCGCTGAAGCAGGAAAAGATAGTCGGATAGACGGTTCACATAAACCAGAGCATTGCAGTCTATAGGGCTGCACTCCTGAAGTGCCACTATGGCTCTTTCGGCGCGGCGGCATACTGTGCGGCATACGTTTGCGCGGGCCGATGCCTCGGTGCTTCCCGGGAGTATGAATTCATGCATTGGAGGCAACTCTGCCTCGAGCCGGTCGATGGCTCTCTCAAGAACTTCAATGTCCTCTGTGCCTATGGCGCATCTGCACTCCTTGTCGGTGGCAAGGTAGCTGCCGAGGGTCATTATCCGGTTCTCTATATTCTCGATGAAAGCTTTTGTGTCGCAATCCCCGATTACGACATTCAGCAGTCCCAGATGTGCGTTCAGCTCATCAAGGGTGCCGTACGACTCTACCCGCGGGTGGTTCTTGCGTACCCGCGTGTTGCCTATGAGTGATGTTGTGCCTTCATCGCCTGTCCTTGTGTAGATGACTGCTTTCTTCATTATAGCTTCAGTGTGTAGTTCTGTTTCTGTCTTTCATCGTTAAAAAAGAGTATTCCCATGCTGTAGAGGTCATAGGTGACAATTGTCCTTGGGTCGGATATTGTCTGTTGCCACCACTCCTTGTGCTCTTTACTGCGGTTTATGCCTTCAACAATGATTATGCTATCTTTGTTTGTGCGCTTCAGTGCTGCATCGAGCAGTTCCTTGCAGTTATGGCACTCGCCAATGTAGAGAATGCCTATGGCGTTGCCGCAGCTACGGAGCCTCTCCTCAAACAGTTGCATGGTATCTCCACTCATGTGCCCGCAGTTGCATGACTCAAGATGCCTTGCTGCGCCTGCTGGTATCGCGGTTCTCTCTGTCAGCAGCATCTTGGGTGTTGCGGGGTGCGCGCTGCTTATTGCACAGGCGGCAGTGACAGAGCCGATGATGATTGCGTTTGCGGGCATTGCTTCGTTGGCTATCCTGAACAGCCTGCGGCATGCCTCTCTGTTCATCCCGCCACACTCAATTGCAATAGTATCGAGTTCCTCGTAGGCGTAGTAGGGGAGTCTCTCCTTCAGCACTTGGGTAACGAAGAAAAAGGCAGAGGGGGATTGTATTCCAAACCCCCTGTTGTGCCTTTTGCGGTTTATCCAGCTGCCTGGCTTGAACATTGTCTGCGTTTTTTAGAGTGCGAAAGCCTCTTTTACCTTCTCCACGTAATCGAGCTTCTCCCATGTGAAGAGCTCTACCTCTACAACCTTTGTCTCCAGGTAACGCGATTCGAAACGCTTTGTCACAATCTGTGGCTTGCGTCCCATGTGACCGTATGATGCGGTCTCGCTGTAGATTGGGTTACGCAGCTTCAGGCGCTCCTCGATAGCCTTGGGACGCAGGTCGAATAGTGCCTTTACCTTCTCGGCAATCTCACCGTCTGTAAGGGCGACCTTTGCACTTCCGTATGTGTTCACGAACACGCTTACAGGCTCGGCAACGCCGATGGCATATGAGAGCTGGATGAGAGCCTCATCGGCTACACCTGCTGCAACAAGGTTCTTTGCAATGTGGCGTGCCGCGTATGCTGCGCTGCGGTCAACCTTGCTTGGGTCCTTGCCGCTGAATGCGCCACCGCCGTGTGCTCCCTTGCCACCGTAGGTGTCAACGATAATCTTGCGTCCTGTGAGACCGGTGTCGCCGTGTGGGCCGCCGATAACGAACTTGCCTGTAGGGTTCACGTGGTATTTGATGTCATCGCCAAAGAGTGCAAGAACGCTCTCCGATGTAATCTTTGCCTTCACGCGTGGCATGAGTATGTTTATTACATCCTCTTTTATCCTTGCAACCTGTGCGGCATCGGCGGCAAGTTGTGCCTCATAGCCCTCCTCTGTGGGCAGTATGAAGTCGTCGTGCTGTGTCGATACAACTATTGTGTCAATGCGCACGGGTTTGTTCTCATCGTTGTACTCTATTGTTACCTGGCTCTTTGAGTCGGGACGCAGGTAGGTCATTTCCTTGCCCTCACGGCGAATCTCGGCAAGCTCGGTAAGGATAAGGTGCGAAAGGTCAAGCGACACCGGCATATAGTTCTCGGTCTCGTTGGTCGCGTAGCCGAACATCATACCCTGGTCACCTGCACCCTGGTTCATGGGGTCCTCGCGCTCTACACCACGGTTGATGTCGGCACTCTGCTCATGAATGGCCGAGAATATGCCGCATGAGTCGCCGTCGAACATGTACTCGCTCTTTGTGTAGCCTATCCTGTTGATTACGCCACGTGCTATCTCCTGCAAATCAACGTATGCCGAAGACTTTACCTCTCCTGCTATTACAACCTGTCCTGTTGTGACAAGTGTCTCGCAAGCTACCTTTGACTGCGGGTCAAAAGCGATGAGCTGGTCAAGCACTGCGTCCGAAATCTGGTCGGCAACCTTGTCGGGGTGTCCCTCTGAAACTGATTCTGATGTGAATAAGTATCCCATAGTTTTTTCTGTATTATGCCCGAAGGTACCAATAATCTTGTGTCTTCATGGGCGTGGTTAAAAATCTTTTTTTCTTTATAAACAGCCCTGTAGGAACAATGTGGTGGGATTACTTATGCCGGCGAATTGCCTTACAAATGCCCTCTGAAGGGGCTTTTAGCATTTTTTACCGTGGTTGCAAGCAGTCAAATCTCTCCACACAGCCCGTAGGGCTATCATTTCTTGGGCAAAGGTAATGCCTTTTGGCGTAAAAGCAGCAATGGTTGCTCTCTTTTTTTGTTATAACTGCATTTTTTAACTATTTGCTGAGCGTCTGTTCTTTGTTCTCCTCCATAAGCTGCTTTATGCTCTTGTGCAGCACGGGGTGTTCAATATCCGGTGCTATCTCGGCAAGCGGCTCAAGCACAAAGTCGCGTTTGTGCATCAGGGGGTGGGGAATTGTGAGCCTTTCGCTTTCAATGATACTGCCCCCATAGAGCAGTATGTCTATGTCTATTATGCGGTCGCTGTAGTGTCCGCCATGGGATTTTTGTGTGCGGCCCAGTTTGCGCTCGATACTTTCTGTGATGTCGAGCAGCTCAAGCGGTGCAAGGTCGATATCAAATGCTACGGCGCAGTTGAGGAAGCTGTTATCGCTTTCAAAGCCCCATGGGGCGGTCCCTATGAACCGCGACGCAGCCACGCACTTGCCGAACGCGAGCGATAGAAACTCTATCGCTCGCGTAAGGTTTTCTCTCTTGTTGCCGAGGTTCGTACCAAGGCTAAGGTATAATCTCTTTGTCATCAGTCAATGATTAGCATAGCATCGCCGTAGAGGCCGAAGCGGTAGCCCTCCTTGAGCGCAACGCTGTATGCGTTCATCACGTGGTCGTAGCCACCGAATGCAGTTGTGAGCATGAGCATGGTAGAGTAAGGTGCGTAGAAGTTCGCTATCATGCAGTTTGCCACATGGAAATCGTATTCAGGGAAGATGAACTTGCTTGTCCAGCCGTCATACTCCTTGAGCATGCCTCCGGTGAGGGTGGCTGTCTCGAGCACGCGCTGTACCGATGTTCCCACAGCGCAGATGCGGCGGCCTTCGGTCTTTGCCCTGTTTACCAGCTGCACGGCCTCTGTGTCGACACTGATGAGGTCGCTGTCCATCTTGTGCTTTGTTAAATCTTCCACGTCAATCTCGCGGAAACAGCCGAGGCCTGTGTGCATGGTAACGAATGCGGTGTCAATACCCTTGATTTCCATGCGCTTCATGAGCTCGCGTGTGAAGTGCAGGCCTGCGAACGACGCTGTCACTGAACCCTCTTTCTTTGCGAAGTATGTCTGGAAGTTCTCAAGGTCCTCGGGCTCCTCCTTGCGTAGTCGCTTGAAGTCCTCGGGCAGCGGTGCCACGCCGAGCGCGAAAAGAGCCTTCTTGAACTCATCGTGCGGTCCGTCATAGAGGAAACGGAGCGTACGTCCGCGTGATGTGGTGTTGTCGATGACCTCGGCTACCATTGAGTTGTCTTCGCCGAAGTAGAGCTTGTTGCCGATGCGTATCTTGCGTGCGGGGTCAACAAGGACATCCCACAGGCGGAACTCCTCGTTCAGCTCGCGCAACAGGAATACCTCAATCTGCGCGTTGGTCTTCTCTTTGTTGCCGTACAGACGTGCGGGGAATACCTTGCTGTCGTTCATCACGAAAAGATCCTTCTCATCGAAATAGTCGATTACCTCCTTGAACAGACGGTGCTCAATCTCGCCGGTCTTTCGGTGTAGGACAAGCAGGCGCGACTCATCGCGGCAAGATGCCGGGTACAGAGCGATACGCTCCTCGGGTAACTTGTACTTGAACTGTGACAGCTTCATGTGCTGTCCGTTTATGTAAAAATGATCGTCTGTCATGATTCTAACTGTTTTTCAAGCCATTCCTGGAATGTCTCTGGGTTTATACAATCTTCTAATTTATACTCTCCGATTCTGGTGCGTGCAAGGGCTGTAAGGTATGCACCGCTTCCGAGTGCCTCGCCGATGTCGCGGGCCAGTGAACGTATGTATGTGCCTTTTCCGCACACAACACGTATCTTTATTCTCGGCAGCTCGCATTCAAGCAGCTCGATGGAATCAATGCGTATCTGCTTTGGAGCAAGCTCCATGTCACAGCCTTTGCGTGCGAGGTCGTAGGCGCGCTTGCCGTCGACCTTGCATGCGCTGAACAGCGGCGGACGCTGGGCGATGTCACCTACAAACGTCTTCAAAGCCTCTCTGACAGCCTCCTCCGTGATATGCTCATAGGGGTATGTGGCATTCACGGGATGCTCCATGTCATAGGACGGTGTTGTGGCGCCAAGCATTATCTCGGCTTCATATTCTTTCGTGTGGCTCTGCAGCTCTTCAATCCTTTTGGTTGCCTTTCCCGTGCATAGCAGCAGCACGCCGGTCGCCAACGGGTCGAGTGTTCCCGCATGTCCCACCTTGAATCTCTTTATGCCGTACTTGCGGCTCAAGTGGTATCGTATACGGCTCACTATCTGGAACGATGTCCAGGTGTAGGGCTTATATATCGGTATTACTTCTCCTGCAACAAAATCCATTATGCAATAGTAAGGTTATGTCCGGTTAACAACAACAGGAGTATCACTCCTCCAAGAACTATTCTGTACCATCCGAAAGCCTTGAAACCATATTTTGTAACAAAACTGATGAAGAACTTTATTGCCAGCATCGCAACGATGAACGCAACGATGTTTCCTATGAGCAGCGTGCCTAGGTTGTTTGTGATAATTTCCATTCCTGCTGGCTC
The DNA here is from genome assembly GCA_017936265.1 of Bacteroidaceae bacterium. Classification (GTDB taxonomy): domain Bacteria; phylum Bacteroidota; class Bacteroidia; order Bacteroidales; family Bacteroidaceae; genus HGM04593. Next base: position 6,946 of record JAGBFX010000021.1, read on the forward strand.
CATGAATAGCTTGAGCATCTTGAAGAGCGTTGCCGCGAACATGGTGGGTACAGCAAGGAAGAATGAGAACTCGGCGGCTTTCTTCCGTGAAAGTTTCTGTGCCATACCGCCGACAATTGTCGCCATTGAACGTGACACGCCGGGAATCATGGAGATACACTGGAACATACCTATCCAGAATGCGCGTTTTTCGGTAAGCTCGGTGTTGTCATTGCCCTTATTGAATATCCTGTCACAGAATAGCATGAATATGCCGCCAAGGATGAGTGTAGTGGCAACCACTGTCACGCTCTCGAGCATGGCGTCAATCATGTCGCTGAACAGCAGGCCGAGCACTGCGGCGGGTATAAACGCGACAAACAGTTTCCAGTAGAAGTCATACTTGTGAAGGAACCGTTTCAGTGCGCTTGCGCCTTCGGGCGCAGGGGTGTGGTTCAGGTGGAAGAAACGTTTCCAGTAGAGCACGACAACCGAAAGTATGGCTCCGAACTGGATGATAAAGGTAAATGCCTTCACGAACTCCGTGCTCTCTACACCCAGCACATTCTGGGTTATGATCATGTGACCGGTGGATGATACAGGCAGGAACTCGGTAAGTCCCTCCACTATGGCAATGATTATGGTCTCAAATATTGAAATGTCCGACATATTGTTGTTTATTCTTTATTGTTCCTGTCCTTTGGCTTTATCATGATTGACACAATCATGAACACGAACCCGAGGAAACATACTGTCGGTGCCAGCTTGATGCGCCTGAAACTGAAGATGTCGGGCTCGAACATGGTCTCTGTGGTGCTTGGGCCCGTCATGAGTACAAACCCTACAACGATTGCTACTATTCCTATGATGAACAGTATGTAGTTGGTCTTTCCGAATGCGAATTTCGATTTGTCCATAGATAATTTAGATAAAATATAAATCGTTATTGCGCATACGCAGGAAACGGTTTACCGACGTGAATGCGCATAGGCTGCATATTATGATACCGAACAGTATTACCGTCGCTCCGACAACGGCGAGGCCGTTCATGGGCAGATAGGAGATGAGCCCCGGTACCTGTCCTTGTAATATATATATGCTTGACGCGAGCAGAATGTTTGCCATTATGCCCGAGAATAGTCCAATCCATATGTTGCTTATGATGAACGGTTTGCGTATGAATCCCCATGTCGCTCCTGTCAGTTTCATCGTGTGTAATAGGAAACGCTTCGAGTATATCGACAGGCGCACCAGGTTGCTTATGAGCGACCACGATATTATTGTCAGCAGGGCAAGGAGTACAAGCATCGCAACTCCCACTTTCTTTATACTGTCGTTTACTGAGTTCATGAGGTCTTTCTGGTATATGACCTCCTTTATATTCCTGTTTCTCAGGAGTGTACTTTCGATTATTGCCAGCGAGTCACTGTTGGCATACTCGGGCTGCAGGGTAACCTCAAGCTCGGCCTCATAAGGATTGTAGCCGAGTTGCTCTACCGGGTCTATACCCAGTTCGGATCTCTGCTCCTCGAGTGCCTGTTCTTTTGATATGTATGCAACCTCTTGGGTGTATCTGCTCGCTTCGAGTTTCTCTTTCAACTTCAGAATGTCCGGTTCTTCAACTTCGCTGTTGATGATTACAGAGACACCAAGGTTGTCCTGAATGTTCCTGGATATCTCCTGTGCCACGACAAATAGTATGCCCATGACCCCTAACAGCAGCAGTACCAGTGTAGTGCTGATGTATACGCTTATTGTCTGTACTTTGAATACCGGCTTGCTCATCTTTTCTTCCTGAATACATAAATTATTGAACTGCTGGCTTCGCGACGTGTGCTTGTGGCGAACCATCCTTTCAGGCCATTCCATAGACCTTTGATGCTCGCCAGCATGCTTCCGCGGTAGCGCTCGCTGAGCATGGATATGTAAAACCCGTCAAAAGGCATTGTTATCTGCCTTTCAAGTATGAATCCATGTTTCTCGCCCCAGCGCATGACTGTGTCGGGGGTAAAATGCCACAGGTGTCGCGGTACATCATATGCAGCCCAGTTCTCCTTGTATATCTTCGCGTCATACGACTTGCAGTTCGGGAGTGCGATTACGGCGATGCCCGTGTCATCAATTATGCGGTATAGTTCATCCCAGAACCGGTCGAGTTCCTGGATATGTTCCATTACATGCCATAGCGTAACGACGTCAAGTTCCTTGTCGCCTATTGTTGAAAGGTGCTTCTCGGAGTACATCTCAAGGTTGAACCGGGTCTTTGCCAGTTCCCTTGCCTGGGGGCTTTTCTCTATGGCCGTTACCTCCCAGCCTTTCTTTGCCATTGCGTGCGCAAAATATCCGGTGCCTGCACCGTAATCGAGGATGTTGCCGTTCTTCAGCAATGTAAGCTTCTCGATGAGGCCTGTTTTCCTGCGTAGCATTATTGAACGTACAACATGGTATATCTTGTTGAATATACCTTTTTTTGTGTTGCTGTGCGAAATGTATTCCTGCGACTCGTAATAACGTCCTATCTCCTTTTCATCGGGAATCCCCTGGGTGAACACAAAACCGCATGCCGGGCATTCGCAGATGTCGAACCCTTCGCCTGTCGCAAAATGGTCCTTGCAAGTGAAACGTTTTCTTATATCGCTTCCTTTGCATAATGGGCAGGCTGTGTGGGTTATGACATTCATTGAGTCGGTACTTTGGCTAAAATGGTCCGTTTGGGGTATATATCCCCAAAAGATGATACAAAAATATACCATTTGGAGCGAAATTGTTCTCTTTTTTTGAAGTTTTACTGCCTATTTCTGCAAAAATAGCCTTTTTTAACATTTGGGTATTGTATTTATTGTTAATTTTGCGGGTCAAAATAAAAATACTAACTTAAAATTTGATAAAAATGGCAAAGTTTGCTCTTTCTAACAACAAAGTTATCGCCGGTGTATGCGGTGGTGTGGCAGAGTTTTTTAACGTAGATGCAAAGATTGTTCGCATCGTTTGGGTAATTGCAGTGCTTTTCGGCGGTGTAGGTGTGCTTGCATATCTCCTGCTTTGGATTATCGGACTTATGCAAAAGTAATCTGTCAGTATGGGTAAGTTGGTTCGCTCAAGAAACAGGGTGCTGGCTGGTGTATGTGCCGGCATTGCCGAATATTTCAAATGGAATGTGAGTACGTTGCGTCTGATCTGGATTGTATTGTCCGTGATTGGCGTCGGTTCTCCGGTTCTTTTCTATCTGATATTATGGATTGTTATGCCTGAAGCCAGATTGGGTGGTGATTACGCTGAGCGTATGCAGAAACGCCTGGGCGAGAGACGCTAAACCCGCTCACCTCATTTAGACTGAAAAATAAAGCGATACAGCATGCTGTATCGCTTTATTTTTCAGTCTATTATCTCTCCAAGTAGGGTGGCTGCCGTGGAGTCATTTATCTTTACTTTAACGAAATCTCCGATCTTGTATCCTTTGCGGTCGAATACCGCTGTGCGGTTCTGTTCTGTACGCCCGAAGAACTGCTCCCTTGAGCGTTTGGATATTCCTTCGATGAGGACTTCGTATGTTTGTCCGATGCACTTTCTGTTGTTGGCAGCCGAACACTCTTGCTGCAGGGCTATAATCTCGTTCAGGCGGCGTACCTTCTCGCTCTCCTCAATGTCATCCTTCATGTGTCTGCTTGCGAAGGTTCCTGGGCGCTCGGAATATTTGAACATGAACGCTGCGTCGTAGGAGCAGTATCTCATGAGCGACAGCGTCTCCTGGTGGTCCTCCTCGGTCTCGCCGCAGAATCCTGCGATTATGTCGGTCGACAAGCCGCAGTCGGGTACTATACGACGGATGGCCTCGATTCTGTCAAGATACCATTCGCGGGTGTACTTGCGGTTCATCGCCTTGAGCATTGTGCTGCTGCCGCTTTGCACCGGCAGATGTATGCTCTTGCACACATTCGGCTCCTCGGCGATTACGTGCAATGTCTCATCGCTCATGTCCTTGGGATGTGATGTGGTAAAGCGTATCCTTGTCTGCGGGGCATGCTTGGCTACACGACGCAGCAGCTGCGGGAAAGTGATGGTCTCGCCGTCCTCGCCTTCGAACCTGTATGAGTTCACGTTCTGTCCCAGAAGGATAATCTCCTTGAACCCTTTCGCTACAAGGTCATCAACCTCGTTCAGAATACTCTGTATGTCGCGGCTTCTCTCGCGTCCTCGTGTGTAGGGCACGACGCAGTAGTGGCAGAAATTGTTGCATCCTCGCATTATTGAAATGTAGCCCGACACGTTGCCGCTGCATATGCGCATGGGTATTACGTCTCGGTAGGTCTCTGTGGTGGACAATTCTATGTTCATTGCTGCATGTCCCAGTTCGGCCTCGGCTATGAGCTCGGGCAGTGACAGGTATGTGTCGGGGCCGGCAACGATGTTCACTTTGTATCCCTTTATCAGTTCTTCCTTTACTCGTTCGGCCATGCAACCGACAACGCCCACAAGGGTGCTTTTGCCGCGGCGCATGGCATTCAGCTGGTCAAGTCTGCCGTAAATCTTCTGCTCGGCATTGTCGCGTATCGAACAGGTGTTCAGCAGGATGAGGTCGGCATCCTTGATATCCTCGCAGACGGTGTAGCCTGCAATCTTTAGTATTGAGCCAATTACTTCGCTGTCGGCTACATTCATCTGGCAACCGTATGTCTCGATAAAAAGTTTCTTCTCTTTCACTTTCCCATAAGTTTGTAAATCCGGTGCGAATATAAGAAAAACGGGCGAAATATCGGTTATCAAACGCCGAAACAATATATTTAAATAATATAATTTGATATTAATTCAAAAATCTTTTTACCTTTGTAGCTTGTAGCACTATGTGTGACCTAAAATCAATCAAGATGAGTGATACAGTAATTATTATCCCTACATACAACGAGAAGGAGAATATCGAGCGCATGATACGCACGCTCCTTGCTCTTGAGCATCAGTTCGATGTGCTTGTGGTTGACGATGGCTCCCCCGACGGTACAGCGGAGCTTGTCAAGGGTATGATGGAACTCTACCCCGAGAGGGTTTACCTCATAGAGCGCGAGGGAAAACTTGGTCTCGGTACTGCGTACATAACCGGTTTCAAATGGGCTCTTGAGCGTGACTATGAGTATATCTTCGAGATGGATGCCGATTTCTCGCATGACCCTAACGATGTCCCGCGCCTCTATGAGGCTTGTGCCGATTGGGGGTACGACCTCTCTATCGGCAGCCGCTATGTGACGGGCGTGAATGTGGTCAACTGGCCTATGGGGCGTGTGCTGATGTCATATTTCGCATCAAAGTATGTGCGCTTCATAACACGTCTGCCGGTGCATGACACCACTGCAGGGTTCAACTGCTACCGTCGCAAGGTGCTCGAGACCATGGAACTCGACAAGATACGCTTCAAGGGATATGCGTTCCAGATTGAGATGAAATTCACTACCCACATGTGCGGGTTCAAGATATGCGAGGTTCCGGTAATCTTCGTGAACCGTGTGCTCGGTACATCAAAAATGAGCGGCGGCATATTCAGCGAGGCTCTCTTCGGTGTCATCAGACTGAAGATCGGAAGCTGGTTCCGTAAATATCCGAAAGTAAAAGAATAATACAATGGCAAACAATACGAACGAACAGTTCGAGAGGGTGTTGGCTGTGTGCCGCGACCTCTTCGGCAAGAAACTTTATGACTATGGCGCTTCGTGGCGTATAATGCGTCCCGAGTCGTTGACCGACCAGATATTCATCAAGGCGAAACGTATACGTACCCTTGAGACCGGCGCCGAGAATATGGTGGGCGAGGGTATAAACTCCGAACTCATCGGAATTGTGAACTATGGTATAATATCGCTTGTGCAGCTGGAACTCGGCTATGCCGACAGCTGTGACATCACCCCCGATGAGGCCATGGCCCTCTATGACAAGAAAGCTAAAGAGGCTCTTGAACTGATGAAGAAGAAGAACCATGACTACAATGAGGCCTGGAGAGGCATGCGTACCACTTCGTATACCGACCTTATCCTCACTAAGATATGGCGTACAAAGCAGATTGAGGAACTGAAAGGCGAGACAAAAGTCTCCGAGGGTATCGATGCCAACTATATGGATATGATAAACTATGCTGTATTCGGCCTGATAAAGAATGGGGTGGACAAGGAGTAAATATTTTATAGCCTACACTAACATATGCCGTCTTGTGCTGTCGTTGGTGCTTATCGTGTCGGGCTTTGTAAAGGCTGTCGACCCGATAGGTGCGATGTACAAGATGAGGGAGTACATGACGGCATTCTCGATAGACCTCTTCTCGGACAACTGGTTGCTTGTCTTCGGTATCTCCCAGGCGGTGCTCGAGTTCCTTTTGGGAGTTTTCCTGCTTATGGGCGTATACCGTAGGGTGGTGTCATACCTTACCCCTGTGGCAATGCTATTCTTTACTGCGCTTACGGCGATAATATATTTCAGTGGAAACATTGAGGATTGCGGTTGCTTCGGCGAGGCCATAGCATTGTCTAACGGAGAGACACTGGTCAAGAATATCTTCCTGTTGTTCCTGTCGTTGCCTTTACTGTCGGGCCGCAAACGTTTTGTGTGCCACATAAGCTTCAGAACAAGATGGATGGTGGTTATCTTTGCCATCTTTTATATTGCGACTGTCGAGATAATGAGCTACTCGCATCTGCCTGTGGTCGATTTCAGCCGGTATCGGACCGGTGCCGATTTGCGTGCATTGACGCAGGGAGAGCCTGGCGAGTATCGGGTCATCTCGGTCTACGAGCGTGAAGGCGAGACTTGTGAACTGCCCGAGGGGGAGGAACCTGACACTACATGGACATTCGTGGGCAACCGCTCCGAGATTATAAAGGAGAGCATTGAGCCTGTGATTGCCGATTTCTCCATAATGGATTGGGAATATGACAGCGATATTGCCGAGGATCTGCTTGCCGATACGGGTTATGTCTGCCTCGTGGCAATGGAGCGTGTCGAGAATGCATCGGTCAGTCGTGTCGACAAGATAAATGACATGTATGATTACTGTCAGGAGAGAGGTGTGCCATTTTATGTTGCTACAGCATCCGAGGATGAGGATATTGAGCTGTGGAGCAAGCGTACAGGGGCGGAATACCCCCTCTATTGGGGCGATGAACTGATGCTGAGGAGTATGGTACGTTCCAATCCGGGGGTGCTGCTGTTCAAGGACGGCGTAATCGTTGGCAAATGGAATGTATCTGACTTGCCACCGGTAGAGGAGATGGCCGAGTCGCCTACCGGCATGCCGGATTGTCTGCCTGCACTGCTGCAGAGGATGCAAGGATGGCGATTCTGGCTGCTGGCGTTGGCATTGCCGCTACTGCTGTTCGTGCTCGTTGATGTGGTGGCGTGCAGGGGCTCAAGAAGTAAAGATGAAGGTACCGATGTCGGCAGTGATGCAGACTCCGCAGATGTGCCTGAAACAGAGAGAATAGATTAATTCAATATATTTAGTAACCATTTAAATTTTTAAGAAAATGAGAAAGAACATTGTTGCCGGTAACTGGAAGATGAACATGAATCTCCAGGAGGGCATTGCTTTGGCAAAAGAACTCAACGAGGCTTTGACAGCAGACAAACCTAATTGCGACGTAGTAATCTGTACTCCATTCATCCACCTTGCGTCAGTGACTCCAATCGTGGATGAGGCTATCATCGGTGTCGGTGCCGAGAACTGTGCAGACAAGGTGTCAGGTGCTTACACAGGCGAGGTTTCTGCGTCAATGGTTGCTTCAACAGGTGCAAAGTATGTTATCCTCGGTCACTCTGAGCGTCGTGCATACTATGGCGAGACTCCTGAGATTCTGAAGGAGAAGGTACAGCTTGCACTTGCAAACGGCCTTACGCCAATCTTCTGTATCGGTGAGGTTCTCGAGGAGCGTAACCAGGGTATCCAGAACCAGGTTGTATATGAGCAGTTGGCTGGTTCTCTCTATGACCTTCCAGCCGAGGACTTCTCTAAGATTATCCTTGCTTATGAGCCGGTATGGGCTATCGGTACAGGTTTGACAGCTACTCCTGAGCAGGCTGAGGAGATTCACGCTTACATCCGCTCTACCATTGCCGAGAAGTATGGCAACGAGGTTGCTGAGAACACTTCTATCCTCTACGGTGGAAGCTGCAAGCCAAGCAACGCTAAGGAGCTCTTCGCTAATCCTAATGTTGACGGTGGTCTCATCGGTGGTGCAGCTCTCAAGGTGGCTGACTTCAAGGGTATCATCGACGCTTTCAAGTAATATATGAAGCGTATACTACTTGTAATATCTGTATTGCTCTGCGCAGCAGCAAGCTGTGCGCAGAGCAATATTGTAAAGGAACTCGAATCGTTCAGCCTTTTCGGCGGCAAGGTAAAGGTAAACCAGCCGGCAGGCCTGACAGAACTCATGGGTACCATGATTTCTGTTGACGGCAAAGTGCCTCAGGTCGAGGGCTATCGTGTCATGGTATATTCGGGAAACAATTCGGCGCAGGCAAGGGACGAGGCCAACAAGATGGCTCAGTTCATGCGTGAGAACTTTCCGGGCGCCGAGGCTTATGTGGAGTTCAATCCTCCAATCAGGACTTGTCTGTATGGCGATTACCGTACACGCGAGGAGGCCGAGGCTGTCATGTACAAGCTCAAGTCGACAAGGAAATTCAAGGAGATTTCTGTAAAGAAATGCCTTATTAACCTGCCTTATTAAATAATACTCATTCAGGATGGATACAAAGGAGAGAGAAGAGAGAATCGAAGGGTTGAAGGAGTGCTGCAGCAATATGCTCAGACTCATGGGCGAGGATGTTGAGCGTGAAGGTCTTGTCAAGACTCCCGAGCGTGTGGCGCGTGCCATACTCGACACGACTGCGGGCTACGGCGAAGACCCTGAGGCTATACTGCGCGGGGCGATGTTCAAGGAAGATTATAGCCAGATGGTCATTGTGAAGGATATTGACTTCTACTCTTTGTGCGAGCATCATATATTGCCCTTCTTCGGCAAAGTTCATGTGGCATATATCCCTAACGGTTATATTACCGGACTCAGCAAGATTGCGCGTGTTGTAGAAGTCTTCTCCCGCCGTCTGCAGGTTCAGGAAAGGATGACCCTGCAGATTAAGGAGTGTATACAGAAGACTCTCAATCCGCTGGGTGTAATGGTGGTTGTCGAGGCGCAGCATTTGTGCATGCAGATGCGCGGAGTGAAGAAACAGAACTCTGTTACTACTACATCCGACTTCTGTGGTGCTTTCAATCAGGCAAAGACTCGTGAGGAGTTCATGAATCTGCTCAGGAATAGGTAATAGCTTTTTGTCATGCCCGTTCATTGTCATTTCGAGCGTATGGGAGAAATCTGAACAGAGGTAGTTGAGATTTCTCAGTCGCTTTGCTCTTTCGAAATGACAGGGTTTTAAAATAAGGCAGGTTGCACCATGCGGTGCAACCTGTTGTTTTCTCTCCTTATTAATATACGCGTGCGACCTATCACTGCCTTATAAAAATTACATTGACAAGGTTTGTTTTTTTGCAACCCGCACGGCGTGAATTGCATCCACGCAGCGTGCGACCTTTTGCTACAAACCTTGTCGATGTTGCTTTGAACGTTACACGTTCAAAGCAACATTGCCGAAACCGTACCCTTTGAGCACGTTGTTCAGTGCCTGCTGTGTCTCCTTCAGGAACTTGAACTCCTCCATGCTTTCCTGCAGCAATTGCGGGCTGGCTGCTGTCGCGGGGTCTTTCAGCTTGGCCATTGTGCTTTTGAGCATCTCATCCACTATGCTCAGCTTGTAGGCAATGGTCAGGCGTGTTGTCTGCTCGAAGAGTACTGCCAGTTCATTGCGCTCATCGCTGTTCTGCTCGCTGAAGAACTTGCTCAGCAGATAGCGCTCGCCGCAAAGCTCTGCGGTCAGTGCCGATATCTCGGAGTCGGGATGCGTGATGAAGTGCTTCTCCGGGTCGAAGTCTATCTCTGTAGCATGCTCACAGGCCTCGGCGAATATCTTCTTGTAGAGCGGGTGGCTCAATTCTATGCCGTCGGCATCTAAGGAGTAGAAGAGGTGGGAGATTACACTTTCGGTAAATGACGGTGTGCCGTCGGCCTCGCTTGCGGGGACCTGGAGCTGCTTGCCGCCATTCTTCAGCAGGAACTGTATTATAGCCTTCTCCTTATGGTGTAAAGGGTTGCTGCTGTAGCTTTCGATTATGTTCTGCTGGAACTCATCTGCAACAGGGGTGTCTTCGTTGCTCTCGTTTCTTCCGGCTTCGGCACTTTTCTCATCATAGCGCCGTTTCTGCTGCTCTTCGGCACGTTGCATCCTTATCTTTGCGGTCTCTTTTACAAGAAGCTGCTCGCCGATATGCAGCATGTCGCTGCACTTCTTTATATACTCACTGCGCAGTATATCATTGGGGACAACTGCAATGCTTTTTACGACGTCCCCAATAAGGCCGGCTCGGCGGATGGGGTCTTCTCCGACCTCGTCAAGCAGCAGGTTTGTCTTGAACCTGATGAAATCGACCTTGTTCTTCTCGATGTACTCTTCTACCTCCTCGGTGGAGTGGCTCTGTGCGTAGCTGTCGGGGTCCTCGCCCTCGGGCAGCAGTACCACGTTGATGTTCATTCCCTCTTCAAGCAGCATGTCGATGCCGCGGATAGAGGCCTTGATGCCTGCCTTGTCGCCGTCGTACAGTAGCGTGACGTTGTTTGTGAAACGGTGTATCAGCCTTATCTGTCCCGTGGTGAGCGATGTTCCCGATGAGGCGACCACGTTCTGTATTCCTGCCTGGTACATCGATATTACATCAAGATATCCCTCGACAAGTATGCAGCGGTCTTTCTGCATTATTGCCTGTTTTGCAAAGTAGAGGCCATAGAGATGGTCGCTCTTGTGGTAAATCTCGCTCTCGGGCGAGTTTACATATTTTGCGGCCTTGGCATTGTTCTGCAGAATTCGGCCACCGAATGCAACGACTTTGCCCGATATCGTGTGTACGGGAAAGATGACGCGCCCCCAGAACCTGTCCTGTAACCTGCCGTCATCGGTGCTGTAGCATACGCCGGTCTTGGCTATCAGCTCGGGATTATATCCTGCGGCGACTGCTGTCTTTGCAAAAGAGTCGCGCCGCTCAAGCGAATAACCCAGGCAGAACTTCCTGATTGTCTCATCGCGCAGGCCGCGGTGGCGGAAATAACTCAGGCCGATGGATTTGCCCTCATCGCTGCCGTGCAGGGTGTCTATGAAGTACTGCAGGGCATACTGGTTTATGACAAACATGCTCTCGCGGATACTCTCCTCGCGTTTTTCTTCATCGGTAAGCTCACGTTCCTTTATTTCTATATGGTATCGTTTTGCCAGCCAGCGTAACGCGTCATAGTAGCTGAGCTGCTCATGCTCCATTATGAAATGTACAGGTTTACCGCCCTTTCCGCATCCGAAGCATTTCCATAGATTCTTCGATGGGGAGACCGTGAACGAAGGGGTTTTCTCGTTGTGGAACGGGCACAGACCGATCATGTTCACGCCGCGTTTGCGCAGTGCGACAAAGTCACCCACTACCTCTTCCACCTTCGCGGTGTCCATTATCTGTTCTATGGTTTTTCTGTCTATCATTTGCATTATATTTTATAAGGAACGTAAAGGTACTATAAAAGAATTGTTGCAACAAATAAAATTCTCTCTTTTTGGAATTGTACTCAAAAGCACTCTTTTTAGGCTTCTTTTTTTGCAAAAATGCTTGTAATTTGTAATAATTGCGCACTCAATGCTAGTTGGGTTGAATTATTTTCGATTATTTTTAAAAAAAAACTTGCGTTTTGTTTGTCAGTTCAGAAAAAAGCTCTACCTTTGCACTCGCTTTCGGGAAGCAACATGGTTGCTCCGCGATAAAGCAAGATGATCCTTGACAACATTCCATACAGACAAGCAGTACAACGTGTCCTTTGATTTTTTTGGTCAA
>JAGBFX010000022.1 GCA_017936265.1 Bacteroidaceae bacterium
AGCGACGAATGCCGCAGGTATAGATAATGCTGGCAGTAAATGGTCACGCGAAGCACAGACAAAGTTTGTGCCGCGTGGGTTACGGCAAGACAGCATTATCAATGGATCTCTTTTTCATTACAACCGCAAATATTTTGTCAACCCACACCTTTTTGCTACTGAACCGTCTTTGCGGCTTACCCGCAAACAGCGGGAGAGTTCGCGGCAAGTAGTGACAGAGGAGTTGGAATGTATCCATCTCCTTAGTGCACTCAATCTTAAAAGTCAACATATAAATTCTGGGCTGCCTCATGTTATGAGGCAGCCCAGAAATTATTATGCTCAAGAAGTCTTATTCTACCGTGACAATCCCTTCGTATTTCCCTTCTTCACAGCTGGGGCACTTGTCAATCAGATGGCTGTTATATACAATAGGGCCGACTGCGCTGTAGATATTTATAGGAACATATACCATTGAGTAGCCGCCGGGCTCTTCCTCGTAGTATATTCCTATGTTGCCGTCGGGCAAGATGCACATTGACGAGTAGGCCGAGCCGCGGTCTGAAATCCTCAGTTTCTTCCAGCCTTTTGAAAGTTCAGTCGGGGTGTATGTTGCCGGGTCATTGCTCAGCGGCTTATAGAATATCGCCACGTCGCTGCGGCTATCACCTGTGGGTACAGACTGGAACAGTATGTTGCCCACAAGCAACGGCTCGCCGTTGGTGTCGTTGCTGCCGAACTTGAGGTCGCCCGCTTGGTCGGTAGCGACAGCGCCGTCCCAATAGCCCTCGGCCTTCTCGAAGTTGGTGTAGTGGAACACATTGAAGTAACGTCCGTAGCCCTTGCGGCTGCTCAGCAGCACACTGCCGTCGGGGAGCTCTTCGCACTTGGGCTCGTTACCGTATGGTGCGGGGCTGTCGTTGAAATCGTTGCCCAGTTCGCCCAACAGGTGCCATGTTTCACCGAAATCATCGGAGTAGAGCGCATAGTTGTGGTGGCGGTAGCTGCCTGTCTCCACGGCCCATACGGCGCAGTATATGCGGTAGTAGTCGCCAACCTTTATCATACGGCTCTGTGCAATGCGACCTGCGCCAATGAACATTGAGCCGACATGTGCCTTACCATTCTTGTCCTTGAACAACGGGTATATCTCATATGTGACCTCTTCGGGCTCGCTTGCCACCCATTGGCCGGTCTCCTCATTGAACTTGATGCGCAGGCGTGCCATGCGATTGGGGTTCTCGGGGTTCTCTGCCGTGCCGGCACCATAGTTGCCGTGCCAGCATACACGGTTACCGCATACGCTCATTACCAGAATCTCGTTGCGTTCGCGGTCGGCTACTACAGCCGGGTCGCCGAATCCGGTGAGCCATGTCTCCTTGGCCTCCTTGCCCACGCCGTCGGCAATCTTGACAGGCTCGCTCCATGAGTGACCGTCCCATTCGCTGCCGCCTTTCACGCTGTGGCGCATGACAAGGTCAACCTCGCCGAAACCGATGTCATTGCCGCATGGACGGTAGTCGTTTATGGCGAATACATATCCATTGGCCGTAGTCACAATCGCAGGAATGCGGTAAGGGATGCCCTTCTCATCGGGAGAATAGAACAGGTACTGATACTTGTTCTCCTTGTCAACGCTGATGTTGACTGTAATATCCATACCTTTGCCGGTAAGTTCCTGCTCGGCAATCTCCTTGCCGCCGTTTATGTCCATCTTCCAACCGTGGCAAACGAGTCCTGTGGCAATGCCGAACTTTGCATTGTGCGGCAGGTAACAGGTCTGTTCCTGTAGGGCGCTCTCCTTTGTGAGCATGCTGTTGCTTGTTGAGCCATCAACGGTAATAGCCAGTTCGCCAATGCGGCTGTTCGTGTCAAAACCTCCCTCCAGCTGCGCGTTGTACTTTATTCTGAGCGGTTTGCTCATGTCGATGGGTCTTATGTTCCAGTGGCTTCCGTTGTCCTCGCTGCTGTATAGCCTGATGTCACGGCCTGCGCCGCCAAACATGTTGAAGCTCTGTGCCGGGTTCCCTGCTGCTCCAATGGCATAACTGCCGTCCTCCTGTGCGGTAAGCGCGAGTGGAGTAGCCTCGCTTGCCCTTGCCATTGTCGCTGCCGCGCCGCTGTCGCTGCTCTCCAGCTTCAGGGCGAGTCTTTTGCCGGCCTTGTAGCTGTACATCCTGAACGATGAAGCATCGCCTACAAGGTACCATATCTCATCCTCGCCGTAGGCGGTGCTGCCACTAGTCACAGTGGTGCCGTCATTGCCCACTTTTATGGCAAAGCCCTTGTCGCGGTTGTTCGTTATCTGCACCGGGGTGCCATTCGAGAATGACTTTGAGAAAATTTTACTTACATCAGTGGCGTTTGCCACTGCCACCGATATGCCTGCAGCCAATGAAAGCAGGAACAGGAAAACTCTTCTTTTCATATTATAGTCTTGTTAGGTTTTTATTTATGCTTACCTCAAAAATAGTAAAATTAATTATAAGATTATATATGTGCCGTCAAATAATTATGTGTGCCGCTACTTTGGGTGTGCGGTAACGTCACTCGCCCCCTTATATTGTGCAGGAATGGCAATTTTCTTTAAAATTATTTGGAATTAATATATTTATTTCTTTCCTTTGCGAAGTTAATTCATTCATAAACCTGTAAAAACCGATTGCCTATAGAAAATCTCTACTTCAATTTTTAAAGAAGGAATAAATGGAGAATTTAAAGCAGATGACCGATGATATGTTGGTCACACTTTATCTGGGGGGCAATAACTCGGCATTCGATACATTGTTGAGCCGTCATCAGGACAGGTTGTTCAACTACATATATTTTATAGTACGTTCAAAGGAGGTGGCAGAAGACATCTTCCAGGAGACTTTTGTCAAGGCTATCGTAACCCTGCAGCAGGGCCGTTATACGAATGACGGCAAGTTTGCGGCATGGATTACCCGCATTGCGCATAACCTTGTGATAGACCAGTTCCGTATCGAGAGGAACGAGAATACCGTCTCTAATGATGAGACCGAGATTGACCTGTTGAACAATGCGAAGCTCTCCGAGGGCAACATTGAGAACCGGATGGTGAACGAACAGGTGCTCAAGGATGTGCGTATGCTCATCGATGAGCTGCCCGACTGCCAGCGCGAAGTCGTGTTCATGCGTTACTATCAGGATATGTCATTCAAGGAGATAGCCGACATAACAGGCGTGAGCATCAATACGGCCCTCGGCCGTATGCGCTATGCTGTGCTGAACATGCGCCGCATTGCAGCCGAGAAGAATGTATCACTGGTAATGGAATAGTACTTACGGGAATTAGAAGCTCTTTTTATCTCTTTCGGGAGTATTGAGGTTTCTAATAATTAAGTAATAGGGTTGGGGTATATGCCGCAGAAGAATTTTTCTTTGGCGGCATATACTATTTTTATGTGCCGAGCGTTAATAATACAAAGGAAAGAACCAACAACCGTTTGCCTATGGATAAAACATCTACCCCAATTACAGAGCATGTTATCAGAAAGGCTCTTAAAAAAGAAAAGTTTCCACGCCCGTCGGTCTCTTCACTTGAGTTCATAAAGAACTTCGCGCGTAACTTCAGGGTCGAGAAAGAGATGAACGGCGATTATAGGGAATTTGTGCTGAACTGAAAAGAGATAAGCTGCCGGCCGGCAGCTTATCTCTTTTCAGTTCATGGCATGCAGTATGGCCGTAACCATTATACCTCTTTCATCGGCAACCTTACGGTAAAGCGGGCACCGCTACCATCCTCCAGGCATTCGGCTCCTACGACCCCGCCATGGTTGCTTACTATCTGGCGGCATACTGCAAGTCCTATACCCTGTCCGCCGTTCTTTGTGGTGAAGAAAGGAGTAAACATGTTTTCGGCAGCTTCATGCGGGAAACCACCGCCATTGTCCGTTACCGAAACTATAAGCCAACGCTCATCATCGGATAATGCTCCTGTGACATCAATGAGCGTTGCCCCTGTTTCTACCGCATTCTTCAGCAGGTTCAGGAATACCTGTTCAATCTGCGCGCGGTCAACGCCAATTATCGCATCCCCGCATCCGGTATTGAAACTCATCTTGCACCCCTCTTTTATCTGCGGAACCACAAGTTCTTGAAGACCCATTATCAGTTCCTCTATTTTTACAGTGCTTATGACAGGCGGTGCAATACCCGATAGCATGCGGTAACGTTGCACAAACTCCATAAGCCCCTTTGCCCTGCGGCTTATTGCCGACAGTGCAACCTCCATTTCGCTGTCGCTGATGTCGCGTTCGCTGCCCATAGCCATGTTGTCGGCCATGGTCTCCGACAGCGATACTATTGGTGTCAGCGAGTTCACAATCTCGTGTGTCAACACCCTAATCAGTCTCTGCTGTGCAAGGGACTCGCTCTGCCTGAAAACCGATGCAACGTCCTGCATGGTATAAAGGCGATAGCCTATGCCGTTGACGAACATCTTTCTCATTGTGGCAGCATAGCGTCTCTCCTCACCTTGGCTGGTTGGAAAAGAGATGAGGCTCATGCTGTTCTTGCGTAGCCCTTTCAGCTGTTCGGGCAACGAGGGATGCAACGCCGACAGGTTGTCGAGTCTGTCGAACTGGAAGCCGCACAACTGCTCTATTGCAGCTCTGTTCATCCATCTTGTCTTGCCTGTGTCATCTGTTGCAATGAGTATTGAGTCTACATTCGAGAGCAGTGCATCATAGAGATGTGTCTCTCCCTGGTGCTTGCGCTCTGTCTCGCGGAACTCATTGATGACCGCATTTATCTCCTCGGCCATACGGCGTTCCTCGCCTGTGAGTTTGTCAAGTGAGTATTGCAGGCTGAAATCGCGCATACGTACCGATTCAAGCATCAGTCTAAGACGCTTGATGCTCTTGTTGTAGAATATGTTCTGCCAGAATCCCATCAGATACCGTGTTTGTCAATCTTTCTGTAAAGCGCATAACGTGTAATTCCCAACAGCTCGGCAGCCACCGACAGGTTGCCGTTGCTCTGTTCAAGGGCCTTGCGTATTGCCGCACGCTCAAGCTCCACCAGGTTAAGTGATGTCTGCGCGTTCTCCTGCGTTCTGCCGTTACCCGTCGGGAAGGGAGAGCCGGGGTCAATCACCATCCTCTCTATGCAGTGCTGCAACTCGCGCACATTGCCCGGGAACGGGTATGCGAGCAATCGGCGCTCCTCATCGCGCGACAGCTTTTTTGCCTCCCGGTTGTATTTACGGGCATATATCTCCATGAAATGGTTTGCCAACAGCAGTATGTCATTGCCGCGTTCGCGCAGTGGCGGCAGGTGGAACTCTATGGTGTTGATGCGGTAGAGCAGGTCCTCGCGGAATCTGCCGTCGGCCACCATTGCATTCAGGTCGGCATTTGTAGCAGCTACGATTCTGATGTCGATTTTCTGTACCTTAGTCGAACCTATGCGTGATGTCTCACGCTTTTCGATTACGGTAAGCAGTTTCTGTTGCATAGCAGGCGACAGGTTGCCTATCTCATCAAGGAAGAGAGTGCCTCCGTTGGCCTCCTCAATGCGGCCGGCCTTTGATGATGTGGCTCCTGTGAATGCACCTTTCTCATGACCGAACAGCTCGCTCTCGAAGAGTGCCTCGGGTATGCAGCCAAGGTCTATCGATACAATAGGCTTTCCGCTACGTGCCGACAAACGGTGTATCTCGTGTGCAACGACATCCTTTCCCGAACCGTTCTCACCCGTGATGAGTATGTTTGCATCGGTGGGTGCTATGTGTGTTATGCGTCTCTTGAGCTCGATAATCTGTGCCGACTCGCCAATGAACCTTGACTCCTGAAGAGGAGTAGCTTTCTCCTCTTGCTCATCATCATCCGTTGCCGGCATCATTCTGCTGCGTTTGAGGTCTACGGCGGAATGTATTGTCTCAATCATCTTCCTGTTCTCCCAAGGTTTTGGTACGAAGTCCACCGCGCCGGCCTTTATTGCCCGTACGGTCTTCTCGGTGCTCACGTATGCAGTCATGAATATGACCACACTGGCAGGGTCATGTTCAAGTATGCGCGCAAGCCACTCATATCCCTCCTCGCCGCTTATGCTGTCCCTGCTGAAATTCATGTCCAGCAGAATCACGTCGGGGTGGAAAGTGTCCATGAACTCTATTATGCGTCCGGGATCGGTAATGACCCTTATGGCCTCGGTCCATGGACGTAACAGCATGTTGAGCGACAGGAGTACATCCTCGTTGTCATCGACTATCAATATCTTTCCTTTACATTTCATTGTATGTGCCTGAAAATTCATGTGTAAAGTTATGCGAAAATAAACAATCTGCAAGTGGCAAAATATCAATATTTTGCCACTTGTCTACATTTTATTTGCGCCCATTCTGTGCGGTTGTGCGTAATCGCACACATCATGTGCGGAACCGCACGGTTTTTGCTGTGTGCTTTATTTTATATTCCGTTGATAGTCAATAAAATGCAAGTTTGGCACGCTTTTTGTATTTAGTATAATAGGAGGCCCGTGCCAATACGGGTATTATAAGAAAACATTTATTTGGAGATTTAGAAGACAGAATAGACTACGTCAATTATTGATATGTTTTTTAGTGACAATATAACGGTTGATCAGCATCTTTGGTTTAATGTCATCCCGACAGAGCGGAGCGACGAGGGATCTCAAAAATATCGCGAAATATGAGATCTCTCACACAAGGTTCGAGATGACAAATACACGAAAAACGAGCGAGAAATACGAAGCTTGCTTCAGTATTTTTTACTGCGAGTGCAGGCAGTATTCGCGGTTTACCGCAAATATACGAACAAACGAGCGAGAAATTGATGAACTTTTAAACAGCTTCTGAACAGTATCAAAAGAACAATATAAGAAAGTATGAAAACAAACAGATTGTCCATATCGGTAATATCCCTCTTTGTCAGGAGAATATTGTTTCTTCTGCTTCTTTTGCCGTCCTGCTCTTTTGCATGGACGGGCGACACGCTTACACTCACACTCCCGCAGGCAATCGAAATGGCCAAGAAGCAGTCGCCGTCGGCCCGTAGTGCAAGTCATACCTTCCTTGCGCAGTATTGGAATTACCGTTACTATCGTGCCAACTACCTTCCGTCGCTCACGCTCAGCAGCTCGCCATATATAAACAATGAGATAAACAAGATTACCCAGGGCGACGGAACATCGCTCTTTCTCAGTCAGAGCCAGTTCGGTGGCGATCTGTCGTTAAGCATCAACCAGAATATACCTCTTACCGGCGGAACATTCTTCATAAGGAGCAGTGTCAACTATCTCAGGGAGATGGAGAGCAAGATGAACATGTTCAGTACCGTTCCGGTAAGTATCGGTTACAGCCAGAGCCTTTTCGGTTACAACAGTCTCAAATGGGACCGCCGCATAGAGCCTTTGCGCTATGCCGAGGCCAAGAAGAGTTATGCCGAGACCATTGAACTTGTATCGGCACAGGCATGTAACCATTTCTTCAATCTTGCCACAGCGCAGAGCAATCTGAGTATGGCTCATGACAACTATGCCAATGCCGATACTCTTTACCGTATGGCTCAGGGGCGTTACAAGCTCGGCACGATAACTGAAAATGAGATGCTGCAGCTTGAGATACGTCGCCTGAGCGAGGAGGCGAACGCCATGGATGCGCAGATTGCCCACGAAGAGACCCTGCAACAGTTCCGCTCATTCCTCGGGTTGGGGCAGGATACATTTATAACCCTTCTGCTGCCCGACAGTGTCCCCGATTTCATAGTCCCCTTTCCCCAGGCGCTTGAAATGGCAATGAAGAACAGCCCTGACCCTGTGTACTACGAGCGCATACGCAAGGAGGCCGGCAGCAACCTTGCAAATGCAAAGGCCAATGCGGGACTGAAGGCCGACATATATCTCCAGTTCGGTCTGTCACAGACGGGAAACACCCTGTCCGGTGCTTATAAGAGGCCTATGACTCAGGAGTACGGCAGCCTTACCATTTCGTTGCCCATACTCGATTGGGGGCGTGGACGCGGAAAGGTGCGTGTGGCACGTTCGCAACAGGAGCTCGTGGAGATACAGGCGCAGCAGGGTATGGAGGATTTTACGCATAATGTGCAGAAACTTGTCTCGCAGTTCAACATGCAGGCACGCAAGGTGCGCATTGCCCGTCTCACCGACCGGCGTGCCCGCCACAGGCATACGGTAGCCATGCGCCTCTACATAATGGGGCAGAATACGCTGCTTGACCTCAACGATGCCATAGCCGAACAGAATTCTGCCGGGCGCTCTTACCTCTATGCCATGAGCACCTATTGGAGCCTGTACTACACGTTGCGCAGCATGACGGGGTACGACTTCCGCGAGCATTGCAGCATAACCGAACAGCTGCCGGAGATTGAGAACTGAAATGTGAAAACTGAAAACTGTAAATTAATGTGAGTTCGATATAAACTCAACCAAATCGCGAAATTGTCATCCCGACAGAGCGAAGCGACGAGGGATCTTAAAATATCGTGAAATAAGAGATCTCTCACATTTGTTCGAGATGACAAGTACGCTAAATTACAGTATTAATTGTTATTCCGAACTCACGTTAAACTAAAAACCGGAAAATATGGATATAAAACTACCGCCGCAGCCATGGTACCGAAAATACCTGGTGCACATTGTTTCGGGCACAGCTCTTGTTGCCTTGCTCGTGTACACGATAGTGCTTGCCGTCTCGCCTCCGCGGCGCAGCATAAGCAAGGAGCGTGTACGCATAGCCGAAGTTGTCGAGGCTCCTTTCCTGGAGTTCGTCGAAGTGGAAGGGCTTGTACACCCTGTAATGACAATACAGCTGAATGCTCTTGAGAACGGATATGTAGAGCGCATAGTATGTGATGAGGGTGCAATGTTGAAGCAGGGCGACACCATCCTCGTGCTCAGCAACCCCGACCTGCTGCGTACCATTGACGAGGAACGCGAACAATGGGAGAAGGAGAACCGCAACCTGCATGAACAGGAGATTCAGATGGAGCAGAAGAGCATCGACCTCCGCTTGCAGACACTTGAGCAGAAGTACCAGATTACAGCACTGGAGCGCAAGCTTACCCAAAGCCGCGAGGAGTTTGCCATGGGCATTAAGAGCCGTGCCGAACTGGATATCGTGGAGGCCGAGAACGAACACCTGCATAATAAGCTTATGCTGCAGATTCAGAGCCTTGGGCATGACTCGGCGGCAACCGTACTCCGCCGTCAGATGATTGTAGCCGACCGCGAGGCCGCACAGCGCAGGTTGCAGAATACACGGCGTCGCACCGAGGGTCTTGTGGTACGCGCACCGTGCGACGGACAGTTGGGTCATATCAATCTCATAATAGGGCAGCAGGTGAGTGCCGGTTCCAAGATTGGCGAACTCAAGATAATGGACCAGTATAAGGTAAGCACACAGCTGAGTGAATATTACGTTGAACGCATACATGCCGGGCTACCGGCCACCATAGTGCAGAAGCAGGACACCTTTCCGCTACGCATAAGCCGTGTGGTGCCCGAGGTCAAGGAGCGTAAATTCGCTGTCGACCTTCTCTTCAACGGTGCGACCCCCGATAATATACGTCTTGGCAAGAGCTACCGAGTGAAGGTGGAGCTGGGGCAGCCCGAGCCGGCTGTTGTCATTCCGCGTGGAGACTTCTACCAGAAGAGCAGCGGCGAGTGGATTTTACTGCTTGACGGGGAGACGGGCATAGCACGCAGTGTTCCCATTGAGGTGGGGCGGCAGAACCCTGAGCAGTTCGAGGTCCTCAAAGGACTTAAACCCGGCGACCGTGTGATAACAAGCGGCTACGACCGCATAGGTGACGCCGAAGAGGTAATAATAGAATAAGAAAAAGAAAAACACGTTATATAAGAAGCTTTTGGCAATAATATAGATGTTGACCTGCAAAAACTTATAAGACTCCGTATTGATGTCATATCGAACGAACGTGAGATATCTCATATATTGTTCCGGAGATTCCTCACACAAGGTTCGGGATGACAAAAACTGTTTTTTCGCGAATCTGTCATCCCGACAGAGCGTAGCGACGAGGGATCTTAAAAAACGACACTGAGATATCTCAGTCGCTGCGCTTCTTCGATATGACAGGGTACCTTGGGGCAACTGCAATGTTATAACCATAATAATTTAAACAATATCTTAATAAACCACAGAACAATGATACAGCACTATTTCAAGATAGCATGGCGCAACCTGCTAAAATACAAGACACAGAACATAATATCAATACTCTCCCTGGCGGTGGGTGTCGTCTGTTTCGCGATAACAGTATATCTGTTGAAGAGCTTTGTGCTTGAGATATACCTCTCCGAAATGGATACGCGCAGCGTGTCAGTGAGTGCATACAACATGACCGAGGAGCAGTACAAAAGCCGTCCTGTTCACGATGCCAACTGGGCCGACATACAATACAACGATCAGGTATGGATTGACCGTAGTTTTATAGAGCGCCTCAATTCGCTTGAGATTCCGTCAATGCGCGAGGCTCAATTCTTTTCTATCTTTGTGGGATTAGATACGGACTTTGAGACCAAGGATGGCAAGCGCAAGACATTGAATAGTATCTATGGCTATTCCTCGCCCCGTTTTTTTCACTATAGGCTCTACACCAGTGCCGTTACGGGCAAGCGTATTCCGGAACTGCATGAGGGTGATGTCATCATAACAGCCGACATCAGCAAAAAGGTCTACGGCAAGGGTGTCGACCCGCGCGGGCTTGTCATACATAGCCCGCTGGTGGACAAGCCGCAGCTTGTCATAACCGACGTTGTTGAAACCGCCGACCACCTTGGTGACTCTTTCAGTGGAATATTCATTGTCAGCTCCCTGCCGGCAGAACATTACAGCAGCCCCGAGATTCGTATTGAACTTGCGCCCGGTGCAACGGCTGCACAGCTGCAGAAAGAACTCTCATCGGCAATGCCGGAGTACTACTTTACCTACAGGGTCAATGATTTTGACTGGAGTGATGAGGGTCTCTTCTTTGTGGTGCTTGTCTTTGCACTGCTGCTTCTTGGCTGCAGCGTGCTGCTCATTGCCGTAATCGGCTTCTTGAAGATGCAGCTGCAACTTTTCTCACTACGTTCGCGCGAGCTTGCACTGCGTCGCACAATGGGTTCCCGTCCAAGACAGCTCTGCACATTGCTGGCCACGGAGATTGTAATTGTCTTTATGTTCGCTGCAATAGCTACGGTTGTCATAACGGTTCTACTGTCGGGCTATGTACTCCCGATAATGTACAAGATTGTTGGCGAAATGGTCTTTGACCTTGATGCAATATATGGCATTTCGTTGTGGATAATAGCATGTACGCTCCTTATCGCACTATTGGTCGCTACTGTGACGGTCTACCGTTATCTGCGCAAGCCGGTTGGTCTTCGTGTGGGGCGTAGCGGTCATCCGCGCACTGTGGGGCAGAGCATGATGATGGGCGTGCAGCTCGGTGTCAGCATGATTCTCATTCTGGCGGTGTTAGGGCTTTTCTATGTAGTCAGCTACAATTACAAGGAGCAGGCGACCGTGTTGCCCGATGACCCCTCGGCCTACCGTCGTGCACTGGTGGAAATGGCCAATGGGCGCATAGCTGCCAATATTCCCGATTTTGAAAACAGGCTCATGCAGACAGGTACTGTCAGCCACATAAGCCGCACATATCTGGTACACTCCACATCTCCGACCTTGGATACCCGGCTTTTGATGCACTATGTAGAGCCGAAAAATGAGGGGGACGGGTATGATTATTCCTATACCATCACCGATGAGGAGCTCTTCGATAATCTGGGTATAAAGGTTCTTCAGGATTGTCCGGCCGACAACAGACGTTACACAACAGCTGTTTACGTGCGCACCGAGGAGGCAGAGCGCTTGCGCATGAAGTGGGGCCTCAAACCCTTGCCCAATGAAACTGTCCGCAAGCTCAACAACGAGCGCAGCTATACGCTCATTGGCTATGCAAAGGCTCTCCAGCACTATGCTTATACAGCATACAATGACTATACACCGGCATACTGGATAGTGGACGGCGAGGTCGACGGGATAATTGAGAATCATTCCAGAAGAGAATATATAATATTCCCTAAGGGCGGTAAGATGGGCCGTTGCGAGGATGCAATAAAGGCAATGTACCGCGAGGCGATGCCCGATGACATGAACGATGTGCCAATAAGTAGCCTTTACGATTCGTGGTTCTCCCAACTGAGATTCATGGAATTCCTCGGTGAACTGGCACTGCTGCTTGTGTCCGTATCTATTATCTCTATTGTGGCAAGTGTATATTCGAACATTGTGCTCGAGAGCCGCGGCCGCCGCAAGGAGGTGGCACTGCGCAAGATACACGGTGCAAAGAGCCGCGATATAATGCGTCTGTTCGGTGCCTACTATCTGCGACTGCTGGCTACGGCAGCAGCGTTTGTAACGGTCATTGCACTTATGCTGATTGTGCTGGTGAATGCTTCTGCACAGACCCTTTCCGGCACCGATTGGGTGATACTCTGCTGTTACATATTGGCGGCGATACTCATTGTGTCATTTGTGACGCTTGCTACCATAGGAAAGAAGATATACAGTGTCAGCCGCATAAATGCAGCCGACGTAATAAAAAGTGAGTGAATAACCAGAATCTGATATAATTAGACATCAAAGTCTTAAAAACTCCTCCACCGCAAGCGGTCCCCCTCCTCTATGAACAGAGGAGGAGTAAAACAGAAATTAAATAAAATTGTAAATATCAGTAAAACTTCAATTTAAAATTTAGTGCTCCTCTTTGAAGAGGAGCTGTCACGCAGTGACTGAGGAGTTGAAATGTTGTTGGATTTGTTATATCGAATTCAGATAAATAAACAAAACATATAAACTTAAATAATAACAGAATTATGATTACACTAAAGAACATCAAGAAAGTATTCAAGACCGAGGAGATTGAGACATGGGCATTGCAGAATGTTAACCTCGAAGTGAAAAAAGGCGAGTTCGTGGCTATCATGGGCCCCAGCGGATGCGGAAAATCAACGCTGCTGAATATCCTGGGCCTGCTCGACAACCCGAGTGAAGGCACATACATGCTCGACGGCAAGGATGTGAGCCACATGAGCGAGGACGACCGCACCGACCTGCGTAAGGGCCGCTTAGGATTCGTGTTCCAGAGCTTCAACCTCATCGATGAGCTCAGCGTGTTCGAGAATGTGGAACTTCCGCTTCTTTACATGGGGACACCGAAGAAAGAACGCCGCCGTCTTGTCAACGAGGTTGTGGAGCGTGTTGCAATGTCGCACCGTGCACAGCATTTCCCTGCACAGCTCTCGGGCGGACAGCAGCAGCGTGTGGCAATAGCACGTGCGGTAATCTCGCGTCCGCAGATAATACTTGCCGATGAGCCTACGGGTAATCTCGACTCCAAACACGGCAAGGAGGTCATGGAGCTTCTGAAGGAACTGCACAACGAGGGAACAACCATTATCATGGTGACACACTCGCAGCACGACGCGAACTATGCCGACAGAGTGGTTAACCTCTTCGACGGCGAGATTGTATCCGAGGTTGAGATGTAAATGATATTGATATGATGATATTGCATAATCTCAAGGTTGCCTGGCGCAACCTTATGAAATACAAGACACAGAACATTGTGAGCATTGTTGCGCTTGCGGTGGGTATCGTGACCCTTGCCGCCACGCACTTTGTCTTAAAGCACCTTGGGCCTCCATCCATTGCAAAGGAATCCTATTATGACCGTTGCTATGTGATGTGCCTCTATGATGGAAAGATGACAGTGGGCAATGAAAGTGCACCGAATGCGGAACTCGTGCTCGAATTCATCAGCAATTCCATCACGGTTACTCCCGAAATGGATGCAGCGCTGAATGCCGGTGGCGCACTGCCCGGTGTAGAGAAGATGCTCCATAACTATTTTGTCGGGGGATTGATGCGTGGCAGTGACATGACCTTTACGATGCCCGATTCTACAACAAGGACACTACCGAGCGATTTCTTTGCCGTAGAGGGTGAGGAACTGAATTTCCATGCCATACGTTCGGCCCTTACAGGGGAAAAGGTCCCGGTATTGAAAAAGGATGAGGCTGTCATAAGCGAAATGATTGCAAGGCAGGTGTATGGTGACAAAAATCCCGTAGGGTGCAAGGTCTCTTTGTGGAATGACATGACGTGGATGACCTTTACTATACGCGATGTCTACAGGGCCGGACAACTGAATGACGGTGTAACCAATGCCATATACATAACCAAAGAGGAGAACGAACATGGGTACATTGCCTGTTACCTGATGTTGCTTGCCGAGGGACAGTCGCCCGAGCAGGTGCGCAAAGAGGCCGACCGCCGCCTTGAACCTCTGGGGATAAGCACCCGGATAGAGAGCCTTGATTTTGTATACACCGAGAGAAGGACCAACTTATTGAGGGTGCGTACAATTGTCTATCTTACAAGTTTGCTTATTCTTGTGGCTGCCCTCATAGGGTTCCTGAAGATGCAGCTGCAGCTCTTCCGTATGCGTCGGCGTGAGGTGTCGTTGCGCAGGGTACATGGTGCCAAAGGCAGGAGTATCATGAGGCTGTTCTTCACCGAGATGGTGCTGACAATAGTCATGGCCTTTATGCTTGCTTTGCTGCTTGGCAACATGCTCGCCGGCTATGCAGGTGAATATCTCGCCGGCTTCCTTGATGAGTTCGGATGGAGAATAGACTGCATAAATGCAAGCATTATGTTCATAGCAGTGGCTGTCACCATTCTCTGTGCAGTTGTGGTGTGGTGCAATGCCAAGGGAATGCTGCACTCCCGTCAGGCAATGGCCGCACAGATGCACCGCAGCCGCAGGCACACTCTGCGCAACGGCATGCTTGGTCTGCAACTGTTCATAAGCATTCTGTTCCTTGGCTCTACTTTGGCATTGTCACATTTTATAGGGCTTATGGAGAAACAGTGCAATGTTCCTGAAAATGATGCTTTCTATGCAGAGTGCATCAGTGTGAAGCCATCCATTGCCGATACCGATTCACGGCGGTTTATTGAATATTTGCAGACAGGACCAAAAGGCATAAAGCAATATATAAAAATCAACAGGGATTATACTCAACTGGAGGAACTCGATAATGTGGAGGCCAAGAAGGTTTCTATACATTCCCCTTTCTTCACCACACTCCAGGTGAGCGATACTGCAATTCTCGACTTCTGGCAACGCCCGATAAAATGGTTCTTGCCACCCGGGCAACGCAACAACTGCATGTTGCTGAGCGATTCGCTCTACAGCAGGCTCAGCCGCATGGGATTAACGGACAACGGGTCGCTGCTTGTGCGCAGCCGCCATGCCTTCCCGATAGGCGGAACATTCCCGGTCCTGCCTTACATGGAAAACAACAGCAGCTTCCAGACAAACTGTATTGTAGAACTTGGTTACGATGGCAACTGCTTTACGCAGTTCATAATAGTGCCCGAGGAGGGGGAGTATGACAGGGTGTTCACGGAACTCGAGGATGTTATGCGGCGCGTAAATCCCGAACCTGTGAAACCGACGGTGATGAACCTGCACGAGGAGATGACAAAGGAACTCTTCCTTCTTAATAATATGGAGTACGGAGCATGGATACTCTCGGCCATATGCTTCGTGATATGCTTCATGGGAATATGGAGCTCGATATCGCTCGATACGCGCTCGCGCCAGAAGGAGATTGCCGTGCGTAAGGTTCACGGTGCAAAGAGAAAAGATGTGGTTGCTTTCTTCGCACGCCTGTATGTGTGGCTTGTAGTCGTGGCAAGCGTGATGAGCATGCCGCTGATGGTAATTTTCAACACGTTGTTGCAGGAGTGGGGAATGCAGCAGGGTATTCCAAGGGAACTTGTTTCGCCTGTAATACCTATTATAATGAGTATTTCAATTGTCTCGCTTGTGGTAGCGCTTGTCGTGGGCGTACACATACGCAAGATGATGAGGCTGCAACCGGCTGACATTATAGCAAAAGGTTAAGATAAAACAAACAGCCGGGTTGGTGGTTCTCCCGGCTGAAGGGTACGCTGCATGCAATGTTCCTCAACTCTTGTCGCAAAGGTGCATAAACGTAGGTATTGAATAAGGAATAATATGCATGTAGTGTACCATTTTTTTTGCCTTTCATTGTAACAATTAGGCTACTTGCCCGTCTTATAGACGGGATGATGTATCGAACGCTGCATATTGGGGATGATATAACTCGCGGACTTGTCATGCTGAGTGCAGTGAAGCATCTCATAATGACAAAACAACGTTTTGTTATCGACGAGTTTTGCAGCTACAGGTCAAACGCAGCATATCCGCAGGTTATGCCGTTTGGGTTGCGAAAAGCAAAACGAGTCAATGACCTTTTTTGTTATCGACGAGTTTTGCAGCTACAGGTCAAACGCAGCATAGCCGCAGGTTGTGCCGTTTGGGTTGCGAAAAGCAAAACGAGTCAATGACCTTTTTTTGTTATCGACGAGTTTTGCAGCTACAGGTCAAACGCAGCATATCCGCAGGTTATGCCGTTTGGGTTGCGAAAAGCAAAACGAGTCAATGACAGTGCAAATATAGAATGACAAACTTAAAAACAATAAATAAAACAAATACAATGAAAAAGACATTGCTATTGATTCTGTTTTCAGTTGCTATAGCAACATTGAATGCGCAGACGCAAAAGAATGCCCGGGTTAAGGAATATACACGTCCGGCATTTGCTTTTACTGCTTCTAACAGTATGTATCTTGAGAAAATAAGTATTGACAAGAACTGTACGGAACTTTATTTCTCTGCAACTGAACCAGGAAAGCTCCCTGATTTGGAGACTCCGAAATACCTTGTTGCGGGTAATAACAGAATTCCTTATATAGATGCTTTTGTGTCTGAAAATAAGGATAGCGTTAAACTTGTCTTCAGGGCATTGCCGGCATCGGCTGTTACATTTGATCTCATTGGCTTCGATAAGGGGTGGTACGGAATACGAACAGACGGTAAAGGATATATATCGACAAAACAGGACAAGTGCGATGATTTTCCTGCTGATGAGCCACTGCCGGAATATGAAGCCGTTGGCGATACCGCTTATGTTGTAGGTAACATAATAGGGTTCGTCCCTGATGAAATACAGTCCTATATCTTCGTAACTCAAGATGCTATAACCGGGCTTGAAGAAGTGAAAATAGAGAAAGACAGTATAGATGGTGATTTTGTTCTTTATAAACAAGGTTTACATAATCATGCGGTATATTCAGTCTTTTCGGGAGATATAAGTGGCGACTTCTGGTTCTTTCCTGGCTACCGTACAACGGTTACCGTTGATTTGCCTGCAGCAATGGCCAAAAGATATGAACTCGAAGGGTATGAATTTGCAGGCAATGAGGTCACATTTGATGGGCCTGTAGGAGATTTGTCACAAGTTTTATGGGACCTTACACATATGGATTGGCAGACGGTCATAGGACATGAATCCGTTTTGGAGACATCTTTTGAGGAGTTTGCCAAAATACAATGGGACACCATGCAGGTCCGTAAGAAAAAACTGCTGCAGAGCGAAGTTTATAATAATAGACAAAGGCAACTGGCTTCTTTGTTCGCACAAAAAGAGTATATAAGGAATATAATCTCATATCCGCAATGGCTTAAACGTTCTTTACAGCGAGCCCGTGTTGCCAATGTCGATTCTGTGTACAATATCAAGATTAAGGAGTATACGTTAAAAGATACACATTCAGTAGATATAGAATTGTTTGACAAAAACTCAAACGCAGCCTTATGGCTTATAAGGGATGCCACGATATTGCCTTATGCTGTTGCAAATGGCCAGACCGATAACCCTGTAGCACGTTGGATGTCCGATTTTGAGTATTCGCGGAAAATATGTCGCCAAATCAGTGCAGAGCCATTTGATGACGGTGCCGTACAATGGGATAGTGTTGCTCCGCAATTTATGGAAAAGGTACGCGGCTTTAACCGTTTTATACGTAACGAAAAGGCTCGTATGCAGGCTGAAATGAAAGATAAAGTAAAAGTTTGCAGTGTTCCTGACAAATATCAAGGTTCGGTAATTGATTATGTCTCATTACAATTTGAAGGCAATATTCTGCTTATTGATTGCTGGGCGACATGGTGTGGCCCATGCAAAGCAGGAATACGCCAGATAAAAGATTATAAAACAGAAATGGAGGGAAAACCTGTGGTGTTTGTTTATCTTACCAATGGCAGTAGTCCCTATCAGGAGTGGAGTAATACAATAATGAGCATTCCTGGTTATCATTATCGCCTTTCGGACAAGGATTGGAATACCATCCCAAATATCAACGGTATACCACGCTATTTCCTTTGTGATGAAAATGGCAAAGTCATTATGGACGTGGAAGGTTGGGGCAAGAATAGCCTTGAGAGGTTCAAAAGCAAAATCAATGAACTGTTGAAAGAGATGGAACTTTGAGTATTGTCGTTATCTTGCTTTGGGGCGGACACTTTGGTAGCGCCCCTACAGTCGGGACAAATACGCCTGGTATCTTGTCCATTCTTGTAAACCTAAAGGAGCCGTGTCAAAAATTTTGACACGGCTCCTTTAGGTTTGTAATTTCGAGGATTTTACTTCTCGTTCTTCTGCTCAAGACCGTAGTTGTACTTCTTGTCGGCCTTCAGCAGCAGCAATGAGATAATCACTGCTATTACACCGAATCCGGCGAAGATTGCCATTGGAAGGGTGTAGTCTGTCGTGCCGTTCGAGGTGCAGCTCTGGATGACGTTACCAATGAGTACAGGAACCATTGACAGGCCGATGTTCTGTATGTAGAAGATGATGGCGTATGCCGAGCCCAGCTGCTTCATCGGGATAATCTTGGGCACTGATGGCCACATAGCCGATGGAACAAGTGAGAATGCGATACCCAGCAGTATCATCACAATAACTGCGAACCACCAGATGTTCATCACGGGCAGCGCAAACAATACATGTACAATCGTCAGCAGTGTAGAGCCTATGAGCATGAGGGTAGCGCCCTTGCCCATCTTGTCGTACATTGAACCGAACAGCGGTGTCAGCAGTATTGTACCGAAAGGCAGCAGACCTGGAATCATGCCGGCTACGTCGGGGCTTACATTGTACTTGATAATCATCAGGTTGGTCGCGAATTTCAGGAACGGGAACACTGCTGAATAGAACATAAGGCAAAGCAGCGTAATCAACCAGAATCCCTTGTTGCAGAAGATGAGCTTCAGGTCGCTCATCTTGAACTGCTCCTCCTCGCTCTCTGTAACTCCCTCTGCTGTTGTTGCCGATGCATCAAGCTTCTTGTCCATTACGCAGTATACGATGTATGAGAGCATACCGATGCACAATGCCGATGCGCCAATCATCACCGGTGCAGACACGATGCCGAAATACTGTGCAAGGGGCAGTGCGAAGAAGAGCGCACATGCTGTACCCACACGTGCAAGGGCTACCTGCAATCCCATTGCAAGTGCAAGTTCATGGCCTGTAAACCACTTTGCGATGACCTTTGTTACGGTAATACCTGCAATCTCGCAACCCATGCCGTAGATGGCGAAGCCGAGGCAGGCCACTGCAACCTGTGTAGGCAAGCCCACAATCTCGCCGGTAAATGTGCTGTTCACTGCATACCACTTGATTGCCGCGCCGGCGAACATGAGCGCTGTACTCATGAGACCTGTAAAGCGTACGCCCATCTTGTCAAGGATGATACCTCCGAAGAATAGCATGAGCAGGAATACGTTGATATATCCGTATGCACCCGAGAATACTCCATAGTCATCGCTTCCCCAGCCAAGGCCGTTGATGGTTGAATCAACCTTGACGGTCTCCTCATTGCCGGCGTTGTTGATTGTGTACTCGTTGCCTACTGTAATATCATCTTCCGAAGCAATCTCTACGGTGCTTACCTTCATCAGCGAGTCGGCAGACAGGTATGTACCATTGTCAAAATATACGAGCTTACCCTTTGTGGTTAGGGGTGCCTCGAGCGGGCCCATCACGTCGGTGAAGAAGTAGGCCATCATCATTGTGAACGAAACGATAATGAGCGCGCTCCAACGTGCGGCCTTTGAGTCGTTCAGTCTTTTCTGGATTTTTTGTGTTGTTGTCATAGTATTTTTGATTGTTGTTTGTTTTTAATTAAGGGCTAAAAGGGTAACAAGGGCGCCAATTTTATCGGCACTTCCCGCGACCAATTGCTGCAAGGCTTATCGAATTTTGACAAGTCTAATTACTTTTTAAGCCATTTATCCAGCCATGCGAAGAATGTGCGCTGCCACAGGATGCCGTTCTGTGGTTTCAGAACCCAGTGGTTCTCATCGGGGAACAGGAGCAACTGTGCAGGTATGCCCTTCAGGCGTGCCGCGTTGAAGGCTGCCATTGATTGCGATGAAAGGATGCGGTAGTCGCGGTCACCATGGATGAGAAGAATCGGGGTGTCCCACTTGTCAACGAACTTGTGCGGAGAGTTGGCGTATGAACGCTTTACCTCCTCGGTCTGCTCGTATGGTGCGCCGCCGAGGTCCCAGTTGGGGAACCAGCTCTCCTCGGTCTCGTAGTACTGCTGCTCCATGTTGAAGAAACCGTCATGTGCAATGAATGCCTTGAAACGCTTCTCATGGTGTCCGGCAAGCCACATTGATGAATATCCGCCGAAGCTTGCGCCCACGCAGCCCAAGCGGTCGGTGTCGACGTATGGCTCCTTGGCGATGTCATCGATTGCTGTAAGCAGGTCGCTCATGCAGTTGCCGCCGTAGTTGGTACTGATTTCCCGGTTCCACGCGTGTCCGAAACCGGGAAGGCCGCGACGGTTAGGAGCGATGATGATATATCCGTTGGCTGCCATTATCTGGAAGTTCCAGCGGTAGCTCCAGAACTGGCTCACAGGTGACTGGGGACCACCCTCGCAGAAGAGCAGGGTGGGGTACTTCTTCGCCGGGTCGAAATGTGGCGGGTAGATGACCCATGAGTGGAGGTCCTTGCCGTCGACGCTCTTGCACCAGCGTGCCTCGACCTTGCCTATTGCAATCTGGTCAAGGATGTGCTTGTTTTCCTGGGTAAGTTGCTTGACCTCGGCACCGGCCTTGGCTTCCATTACATATATGTCGGCAGGGGCGCTCATCGATACGCGTGTCATGATGAGGCTGTTATCGCCAAGCATGGCAACCGAGTTGTAGTCGTGCATGCCTTCGGTCATCTTGGTCAGTTTGCAGTCGGTGGTTATGTTGTACACCTGTGTGGTGCCGTGCCATGTGCCTGTGAAGTAGAGGCTCTTGCTGTCGGGTGCCCAGCAGTAGCTGTCCACGTTGCTGTCGAATATTGCCTTCTCCTCGCCGTTGGGCTTTTCTGTAATATACTTGCGCTCGCCAGTGGCAAGGTCCATCACGCAAAGACGGTTGAGGTCGCTCTCATATCCGTCATGCTCCATGCTCAGCCATGCAATCATAGTGCCGTCGGGCGAGAACTGGGGTGCTGTGTCGTAACCGTAGTTAGAGCGTGCCGCATCGGGCTTGCACAGGTTCTCTGTACTGCCGCTCTCAAGGTCATAGAGATAAATGTCAGTGTCGGTACTTACGGTGTAGTCGCGGCCGCTCTTCTTGTTGCATGAGTATGCAATCTTCTTGCTGTCGTTGCTCCATGCGAGTTGCTCGGCACCACCGAACGGGCGATTGGGACAGTCATATACTGTTCCCTCGAGCAGGTCTTTGCCCTCATCGATGCTGTTGCCGTCAAAGCTTGCGAGGAACGGATGGGGAGCATCGTTCAACCACTCATCCCAATGCTTGTACATGAGGTCATCCACTACAAAGCCCTTTGCCTCGGGAAGGTCGGGATATATGTCCGCTGTCGTGGGCTTTATTTTGATACGCTTGATAAGTATTACCTTTGTCTCATCGGGCGAGAAGAGGAAACCTTCTATGTCTGTAGCATCGTTTGTCAGCTGCTTGCGGCCTGTGCCGTCGGGGTTCATCTCCCACAGCTGGCTGCTGCCTCCCTCGTTCGAGAGGAATGCTATCTTGCTGCCGCCTTTTATCCATGTGGCGCTGCTCTCGTTTGCCGCTGTTGTGGTAAGCAGGCTCTTATTGCCGCCGTCAGCATCCATCCTGTTGAGGGTGTGGTGGCTCTTGTTCTGCTCCACGCTGTAGTAGCTTACACCATATATAATAGTCTGCGCATCGGGCGATACGCTTACCTCGCCTATTCTACCCATTGCCCACAGTGCCTCGGGTGTCATCAGTCCGCCCTCAATCTTGATGTCCGACTTGCCGATTATCGGCTTCGGCTCCTCCTGTGGAGCGTTGTCTCCCGAACAGCCTGTCAATGCTGTACCGGTTATTGCCATTGCTGCCATAATTGCTGATATTCTTTTCATATTTTCTTTTATTTAGTTTTGTCGCTTCAGTATTGTCTGTCTACTGCATAAATATACATACTTGAGCATTCTATGCAGTATTGTTGCAAATTTACTCATAAATATGTTTATGTGCAATAAATAATTATTAAATTATATTCTTATTATCTGTGAGAAGGGTTTTTAGAGGACACCCATTAAACGAGGAACAAAAACAGAACAATCGCTCTAAGTCAAAGATTCGCAGTCGCGTAGAACATGTGTTTGGATTTGTTGAGCGTTCAATGGGCTGCCTTGTGTTTCTAGGAATTGGCATTGTTAGAGCAAGAGCGAATGTCGCAATGACAAACCTTACATACAACATAGCACGTTTGACACAAATTTATAGATACCACAAGGAGTGGATAACTGTTTAAAAGCGCAATGCTTGTATGTAATTGGCAATAAATACATTACCATCCCCCGAAAATGCAGTAAAAAATATTTGAAATATTCGAAAAAGTTTTGCTACATTTGTAAAAAACACATTAGCGGTGGCCTTAACGAGGTTCTGACTACTCGTTAAAGAAAAATTGAAATTATAGCCCCCCTATAATTTGTACCGCTGTAAACAGAAACATTCACAGGAAGAATAATCAAAATAAATGCTATGAAAACAATAAAAGTATTCATTGCCTCATCTGAAGAACTCGGGCAGGAGCGCCTTGAAATAGGGGACCTTTTTGCTCATTTGAATTCAATATTCAAGCGTAGGGGTATTGTGCTTGAAGTATCAAAATGGGAGTACCTCGATGAGTCGATGGGCTCATTGCGCAAGCAGGATGAGTATAACCGCGAGATAAAGACATGCGACATGTGCATGGTGCTCTATTGGAAACGGTTGGGGGAGTTTACCCGTGAAGAATTGGAAACTGCATATACCGAACTGCAGGCAGGCCGTAAACCTTATAGACTGTATATCTATTTTAAGGAAGTTGGAGAAATAACTCAGGAGATGAAGAGTTTCAAGGATAGATTTTATCCGAAGTACGGTCATTTCTATGGCAAGTTTGAGAACTCTGATACTCTAAAACTGCGTTTCCTCCTGCAACTCGAAGGTTATATCAGTAGCGGTGCTGTAAAAGTTGAGAATTCCCAGATAATGGTCGACACCATACCTGTTGCCTCGCTTGATAATATACCTTTTGCTGCACAGAACGCTCATTACAAAGATTTAAAAGAACGACTTGCAAAAATTGAGGATGATATAAAGGCGTTTGAAGCAGTTCTCGCTGTGCAGGCCAATGAGACAATTCGGGATTTGCTCAATACCAAAAAGAGCGAGCGGCATAAATTGCAGGAAGAACTTTCATCGCACGAGCAATCACTCTTCAACACGGCTGTACGTGTTGCAAAATTTGCAGGCGAAAAGATATCGGAGCGCATGCAGCGTGCCATAGCCATGTTCGAAGAGGGAAAGGTTGCCGAGGCCAACACTCTGCTTGATGATGCCGAGTGCGAGGCTGATGCAGCCCTTTCACGCTACAAGCAAACAAAAGAGTTGCTTGCCTCAGAGCGCGAAACGCTCATTTGCTCAATTGAAGAACTCCTGCTTAAAACATCGGTGATGCTCGCCGACACATCAATAGCAGCCGAAGAACGCGTTTCCCGTACAGCTGAAATATATGAGAAAGCATCTTCACTTGCACGCGAATGCGATTACGACAAGGAAAAATTTGCTAAACTTTTAGAAAAGAAGAGTGACTTTCTTATTGAACATGCCCTTTACAGCGAAGCTCAGGTTGTAAATGATGAGTGGCTTTCGTTGTGCAAAGAGCATCTTGGCGAAAAACATGTATCCACAGCTGCAAGTTACAACAATATAGGTGTGGCTTATTATAGTCTTGGAGATTACGACAAGGCTTTGGAATACTATAACAGGGCTCATGACATTCGTTTAGATGTGCTTGGCGAGAACCACCCTGGTGTTGCTGCAAGTTACAGCAATATAGGTGTGGCATATTATAGTCTTGGAGATTACGACAAGGCTTTGGAATACTATAACAAGGCTCTTGGGATTCAATTAAATGTGCTTGGCGAGAACCACTCTGGTGTTGCTACAAGTTACAACAATATAGGTTTGGCATATTATAGTCTTGGAGATTACGACAATGCTTTGGAATACCATAACAAGGCTCATGACATTCGTTTAGATGTGCTTGGCGAGAACCACCCTGATGTTGCTGCAAGTTACAACAATATAGGTATGGCTTATTATAATCTTGGAGATTACGACAAGGCTTTGGAATACCTTAACAAGGCTCTTGGGATTCAATTAAATGTGCTTGGCGAGAACCACTCTGGTGTTGCTACAAGTTATAACAATATAGGTTTGGCATATTATAGTCTTGGAGATTACGACAAGGCTTTGGAATACTATAACAAGGCTCTTGGGATTCAATTAAATGTGCTTGGCGA
>JAGBFX010000023.1 GCA_017936265.1 Bacteroidaceae bacterium
AATCTCAAACAATACGCGATAACAGAGATGTCTCACATACGTTCGACATGACAAAACTATGAAAAAGAGAGATCTCCCGTTCGGTTGACATGACAAATACACTCAATTACAGTACCAATTATTATATCGAACTCACGTTAATCTAAGAGGAGTCCCTGTAAAGGTGAGGAGATAAAAATAAATTCACCGGCACTGATGAAAATATTGTCTATGACCTATTGCTTGAAAACCACGGCAAAGTGATGTCTTCCGCCGGCAAAGTTGTACTCCAGCTTGAACCTGTAGAACTCGGCGATGGACTTCACAAGTGCCAGTCCAAGGCCGGTGGAGCCGCTCTTGCCGCTGGTGTAGAAGCGGTCGAACAGGCGGGTGGCGTCAAGTGCTTCCTCGCCGCTGTTGCTTATTGTCATTGCCCCCTGATGTATTGCAACACTTATGCTGCCACCGTCGGCGGTGTGCAGGAAGGCATTCTTTATTAGGTTTGTGACAAGTGTGGTTGCCAGTGACTCATCCATGCTTGCGATGAAGCGTGCGGGCAGCTCTGTGCTGCACTTTATCTCCTTGTCGGCATAGATTTCCCTGTATATTTCAAGTTCGTTGTTGATGAGCTCTACAATGTCTATGTCATGTCTCTCGTTGAACTGCGCATTCTCAATCTTTGATATGAGCAGCAGGGTGCGGTTAAGACGGGTAAGCCTGTGCAGTGACTGGCGCATCTTGGTAAGCTCGGCGAACTGCTCCTCGGTAAGCGGGGTGTTGTCAATCATCCACTCGATGCGTGTGCTGAGCACAGCAAGCGGTGTCTGCAGTTCGTGTGAGGCGTTGCCGATGAACTGCTTCTGTCGTTCGTAATATTTTTCGGCGCGCTCAATGGTGCTGCGGGCGCTCTCGGTCAACTTCTTGAATTCTGTTATGTGTGTGCATACAGGAAGGTCCTCTACGCCGTTTCCAAGGTTGTAACTGTCGAGCCAGTCGAGCAGACGGTAGAGCGGGCGCATGCTGTAGTTGAAGATGAGTGCCGTGACAACAAGTATTGTGAGTGTGAGTATGAGATAGAGCGCTACGATGTGCCACAGCACCGAGAGCATGAGGTCCTCGCGCTCGAAAGTAGGTGTGGAGACGGTAAGCAGGTATGTGTGTTCTTCGCCGTCCCTGAATGTCATTGTTAGGGTGCGCGCGGGCTCTGTCTCCCTCTTCTCGGGGATGTATACACTCTGGTCCTCGAACTTGATGAACGGGGTGTACTCATTGCCTTCGGGTAACCGTTCAATGCTGTATGTGTTGTTGCTGCCGCTGTTCACGCCCGGCAACTCGCCGCCCGTGAGCGTGCGGCGTATGAGCATGGTGGCATAGTCCTCGAGGCTGTCATCGGTCTCATCGTTGATTTCATCTGCCATGGAGTAGTAGAAAACGATTGCCCATATCGCGAGTATGGGGAGCAGCACAACCGAGAGCCTTTTTGTTACGCGGTAGATGAGTTTCATTCTTCGGTGTCGGTAAATTTGTATCCAAAGCCGTAGACGGCCTTTATGTTTATAGTAGCACCTGCCTCGGAGAGCCTTTTGCGCAGGTTCTTTATCTGTGCATATACGAACTGGAAGTTGTCTACCATGTCAATGTGGTCGCCCCATACGGCTTCGGCAAGGACGGCTTTGTCGACAATGTGCCCCGGGCGCTGCATGAAGTAGAGCAGTATGTCGAACTCTTTCTTCAGCAAAGCGACATCCTTGCCTGCGACCTTGATTGTACGGCTCCCGAGGTCAAGGGTTATGTTCCCTGCTGTCATGGTGTTGCTTACAGCACCGCTTCCGCGGCGCATGACGCTCTTTATGCGTGCAGAGAGCTCTGCCATGTAGAATGGCTTGGCAAGGTAGTCATCGGCTCCGAGGTCGAGCCCTGTTATCTTGTCATCAAGGGAGTCGCGTGCCGATATTATGATTACTCTCTCCTCCTTGCCGCTCCTTTTTATCTCCTCGAGCAGCTTGAGTCCGTTGCCATCGGGCAGCATTATGTCGAGCATGATGCAGTCGTAGCTGTACCCTGCAATCTTGTCGCATGCATCGAAATATGTCGGTGCTGTCTCTACAACGTAACCCTCGCTCTGGAGCGCACGCTGCATTATCTCGCGCAGCGAGGCGTCATCTTCTATAATAAGCAGTTTCATGGTCCTTTCTTGCTGTTTGCTGCAAATTTATGCCTGCTTTCTGAAAAGAAATTGAAATGCGGAAGAATCTATTTTTCTACCAACTCGAAGTCGAGCTGCTTGCGGTCGAGGTTGGCGCGGACAATGCGTATGCGTACAGGGTCGCCGATAGTGAACTTGCGGTGTGTGCGGCGGCCTATGAGGCAGTAGTTGGCATCATCGAACTCATAGTAGTCATCCTGCAAGGTGCGCATGGGAATCATACCCTCGCACTTGTTGACATTGATTTCGGCATACAGTCCCCACTCGGTAACACCGCTGATGACTGCGTCATACTCCTCGCCTATGTGCTCGCTCATGAACTCAACCTGCTTGTACTTGATGCTGGCACGCTCGGCATTGGCTGCTACCTGCTCCTGTGCCGAACAGTGGTCGCACAGGTCTTCGTATTTGGGCTTGCTTACCGTTCGCGACTCGAGTGTCAGATAGCGGTGCAGCAGACGGTGTACAAGAAGGTCGGGGTAACGGCGTATGGGCGATGTGAAATGTGAGTAGTAACGGAACGCGAGACCGTAGTGCCCGATGTTCTCGGTGGAGTAGCGTGCCTTCTGCATTGTGCGCAGTGATATCTGCTCGATAACGTTCTGCTCCTTGGTGCCGTGAATATCCTTGAGCAGGGTGTTGAGCGCCGATGCCGATGTGGTGCGTCCTGACGGGCTTTTCATCTTGTATCCGAGCTTTGTAACGAACTTCGAAAGCATAGCCAGCTTCTCGGGGTTGGGCTGGTCGTGTATGCGGTAAACGAATGTCTTCGGGTTCTTGTTGGTGGCAGTCTTGCGTCCTATCTTCTCAGCAACGGTGCGGTTGGCAAGGAGCATGAACTCCTCGATGAGCTGGTGCGACTCGTTGCTCTCGGAGAAGTATACCGACAATGGCTTGCCGTTGTCATCGAGACGGAATCTTACCTCGGCCTGCTGGAAGTCGATGGCACCTGCCTGGAAACGCTTCGCGCG
The DNA here is from genome assembly GCA_017936265.1 of Bacteroidaceae bacterium. Classification (GTDB taxonomy): domain Bacteria; phylum Bacteroidota; class Bacteroidia; order Bacteroidales; family Bacteroidaceae; genus HGM04593. The sequence continues at coordinate 3,157 of JAGBFX010000023.1, forward strand.
CATCTTCTGTGCAAGTGAGTTGAGAACCTTTATCTCATCATAATACTCTCCTTCGCCCTTTTCGATGATTTCCTGTACCTCCTCGTAGCTGAAACGGCGGTCACTCTTGATGATTGAGCGTGTGATATGCGATTTCTTTACCTCGGCCTTGTCGTTGATTGTGAAGATGACCGAGTATGTCAGTTTCTCCTCATCAGGGCGCAGCGAGCATAGGAAATTACATAGCCTCTCGGGGAGCATCGGTATAGTGCGGTCCACAAGGTATATTGATGTGGCGCGTTTGAAAGCCTCCTTGTCTATTATGCTGCCTTCGGTAACGTAGTGCGATACGTCGGCAATGTGTACGCCTACTTCCCACAGCCCCTCGCCGAGCGGGCGCAAGGAGAGCGCGTCATCGAAGTCCTTGGCGTCGATAGGGTCTATGGTGAATGTTGTTACCTCGCGGAAATCCTCGCGCTTGGCAATCTCTTCAGCAGTAATGTCTGTCGGCAGCTTTGCTGCGGCCTCTTCGACAGCCTCGGGGTATTTGTATGGCAGTCCGTACTCGGCGAGTATGGCATTCATCTCGGCGTCATTCTCGCCGCTCTTGCCCAAAATGTCGATGACTTTGCCGACCGGGTTCTTGCTGTCCATGGGCCACTCAAGCATCTTCACGACGGCTTTGTCGCCGTTCTTGCCGCCCTTGAGCATATCCTTGGGGATGAAGATGTCGTTGGGCATTATGCGGTTCTCGGTAATGAGAAAGGCGTAATGTTTTTCCACGTGCAACTCGCCAACAAATGTGTCGTGCACACGTTTCACAATCTCCACCACCTCTCCTTCGCGTCCACGTCCGCGTCGGCGTGCAAAGAGTGCCACACGCACCAGGTCATCGGTCAGTGCGTGTGCCGAGTTGCGCTCGCTGATGATTACTGGCTCGCTGCCGTCCTCGGGGTAGAACTCGTTGTATCCGTCTTTGCTGCGCGAGAATGTACCGAACAGCATTGAAGTGTTGTTCGCCAGGACATATCTGCGGAACTCAGGTTCCATGATGAACCCGTCGAAGACCATCTCATCAAGAACCTGTACGCATAAGGTCCTCGATGCGGTTGATGTGAGGTTAAGCTCCTTGAAAATCTCCTTGGGGCTCAATGTCCTACCCTCGTTGTGGTTGAACAACGATACAAGCATCTCTACAAGAACATTCTTGTTTATGCGGCCTTTGCCTTTTCCACCTTTCTTTGCCATAGCTTCATAATTTTTCTTGTTGCTAAAGTAGTAATAAAAAGGCATTTCACAATATCCTGACGCCAAAAGTAAAGAACTGAATGTTTAAAGTTTGTGAAAAAGTTTCTTATGCTCCTGCAAACAGCTCAATATTGCTGCGCTGATTGTCGTGCTGATTTAGAGAGTGTTGGCATTTTTATTGTATCTTTGCAGCATCAAAAAATCCAAAATGAAAGTTTTAGTTACTGGAGCAAGCGGGTTTATCGGCAGTTTCATTGTCGAGCAGGGGCTTGAGAAGGGCTATTCAGTATGGGCCGGTATGCGAGGTGGCAGCAGCCGCAGGTTTCTTGCTGATGAACGCATAAACTTTGTAGAGCTTGATTTCTCTTCAAAGGAGAGGCTTACAGCACAACTGCTGGCATTCAAGGCTGCCCATGGCGCGTGGGATTATATCGTGCATGCTGCGGGTGTGACCAAGTGTCTCGACAAGAAGGAGTTCTTCAGGGTCAACTATGAGGGTACAAAGAACTTTGTTGATGCTCTTTCCGCAACAGGTATGAAGCCCAAGAAGTTCATCTATCTCAGTTCGCTCAGCATCTTCGGACCCCTGCACGAGGAGCAACCTTACACTCCGATAACGGAGAGTGATACTCCTGCCCCGAATACGGCTTATGGCGAGAGCAAGATTCTTGCCGAGCGGTATATAATGGAACATGCTGCGTTCCCTTATGTGATATTGCGTCCGACTGGCGTGTATGGTCCGCGCGAGCGCGATTATTTCCAGATGGCAGTGAGCATAAAGAATCATGTCGACTTTGCCGTGGGGTATAAGCCTCAGGTAATAACATTCATCTATGTCAAGGACCTTGTGAAGGCTGTCTATCTTGCCATGGAGAGTGGGGTGGAGAACCGCTGTTACTTTGTCAGTGAACCTCGCGGGTATGACAGCCGCGCCTTCAGTGACCTCATCCAGCGTGAGATGGGCATCAGGCATGTGCTTCACATCAAGGCTCCCGTTTGGTTGCTCAAGGTAATATCGGCATGCGCCGAGTGGCTCTCGCATCTGAGCGGGAAACCGAGCACTCTGAATGGCGACAAATATAAGATTATGAAACAACGCAATTGGCTCTGTGACACATCGCCCATTGAGAAGGAACTGGGCTTCAGCATCGATTATCCGTTGGATAGGGGTGTCAAGGAGATGATTGAATGGTATAAACGGGAAAAATGGCTATAGACTTTTTAAAACGCGAGGAGGTGCAGGTAAAGTTCCTCGCCGTAGAGAAACTGAACCTTCTCTACAATCTGTTCACGACGCTGCTTATTATTGTGTTCTTCAATAGGTTGAATGACCCTCAGGAAATGCTCATGGGGCGTTTCTTCATTGCTGCGGCTACTTTTGTGGTTATATATATATACACCAAATATCCCTCAAAGGCCACGCGCCTTGTGAGGATTGTGACGCAGATGTCTCTGCTGAGCTACTGGTACCCCGATACCTTTGAGTTCAACAGGATTTTCCCCAATCTGGACCATCTGTTCGCCTCAATGGAGTTCAGCCTCTTCGGCTGCCAGCCAGCGATACTTTTCGACCAGGTGTTCAGCAGCATATGGTGGCGTGAGGCGTTCAATATGGGATACTGGCTCTATTATCCGATGATTGCAACGGTGTCGTTCTTCTATTTCTTCTGTCGCCCGAAGGATGTGGAGCGCTGCACGTTCGTTATCATGGCATCGTTCTTCCTCTATTATATAATATATATATTCGTGCCTGTTGCCGGGCCTCAGTTCTATTTTCCTGTCATTGGTGAGGATGTGGCGGCCGCCGGCATCTATCCCGAGCTTGGAAACTATTTCAACCTGAATCCCGATATAACTATAGCGCAAGAGGGTAAAGGTGCTCTCTTTACGGAACTTGTAGGAGCTGCGCAGAGCAGCGGTGAGCGTCCTACAGCCGCTTTCCCGAGCTCACATATCGGTGTCTCTACAATCCTGGTCATGCTTGCCTTCAGGGCAAAGAGGTCGCTTGCCGTAATAATGTTCCCAGTCTTTGTGCTTCTTTGCTGTGCGACGGTCTACATCAAGGCGCATTATCTTGTGGATGCCATAGCGGGCCTTCTGTCGGGAATCCTGATATATTACCTTACAACATGGCTGTATAAGAGGTTTTCGAGTGAAGAATGAATGATATATACCGGTGCATTTTAGAGTGCATCGGTATTTTTTTGGAAAAAATCAACTTTTTTTGAAAATGGAATGAAATTTCAAATTCATTTCAGAATCGTATATAATCTTTGCACCGTAGCAAATGAGAAGGCTGCCATGTAAACCATACAGGAGTTTACGTGTTTAATAAAATATGGTAGAACTTAAAACGACTAAGAATTATGAAAAAGATTATGTTTTTATTGACTTTGGTATTCTCCCTCGGTGTAGTCAGTGCTTTTGGTTTCAATGACAAGGTTATCAGCAAGAACCAGTTGCCAGCACAGGCGCAGAGCTTCTTGAACGAGAATTTCGCAGATGTGAAGATTTCATACGCAAAGCAGGAGACTGACTTCATTGAGCGCTCTTATGAGGTTGTGCTTGCCGACGGAACGAAGCTCGAGTTCACGAAGAAAGGTAATTGGAAAGAGGTTGACTGCCGTTACAGCGAGGTACCTTCGGCAATAGTACCGGCTCCAATAAAAAATTTCATTAATGAGAACTATTCAGACAGCAGAGTTCTGAAAATCGAGCGTGACAGCAGAGGGTATGAGGTAAAGCTGTCGAACAAACTTGAACTGAAGTTCAACAACGATTTCAAGATTGTTGACATTGATGACTGAAAATTGAACAACTGAGAAAAACTATACAAACAACTTCCAACTTTGAAAAAAACAACTATTATGAAAAAACTATTTTTGATGATTATGCTTTCGCTGCCATTTATTGTAGCATGCAGCGATGATGACAATGAGATGAAGGTGGACCTGAACAATGCTGTACTACAGTTTATTGACAGCAGATACCAGGGTGCCAAGCTTCGCAGTTCTGAGTTTGAGAGCAACGGGCTTCTTGAGGTGGAGATTCTGCACGAAGGAAAGGTTAAGGACCTCTATTTTGACTCTCAGAGCAAGTGGGTCTACACATCGTGGGATGTGAGACAGAACGAACTGCCTCAGGTTGTCAAGTCTGCCGTTGCCGAGGCTTATCCCGACTATCGCATAGATGATATTGATTTCATCGAGCGTGAGACAATAAACTATTACGCGGTTGAAATGGACAAGGGCAAACTCTCCATTATGGTATATGTTTCGCCCGAGGGTGAGATTCTTGAGAGTACAGCAGGCGAGCCTGGTGCAAAACCTGTGATAAGCGATGCGGTGCGCCACTTTATCGATGAGCACTATCCCAATGCAAGGATAACAGACTACGGCTACGATGCAAACGGCCTGCTTGAGGTGGATATCATTGACGGCGTCATAGAGAAGGATGTATATTTTGACAGCAACGACAACTGGGTGCAGACCGACTGGGACGTTCCGGTGGACAATATGCCCGATGCAGTGCATAAGGCTCTTGCCGACAACTATCCGCAGTATTTTATCGACAGTGCCGAGTATGTTGAGCGTCCTAACGGAGTGGTCTACTACGAGGTAGAGCTGGAGCGTGTAGGCGGTGCCGAGATAATAGTCAATGTGACTCCCGACGGCGAGGTGCTGAAGTGATAGTGCGATGATAATGATAATTCCAAAGAAGATGACTAAAAAGTAATCTTCTGCGTTATACGAACCCACAAAAACCGCAGTTTACTGAGCGTAAATGAGGATTTTTGTGGGTTCGCAAGCCTTGAATCCTATCTTTTTATCCACTTCATCAGGAAGGCGGTGGCTTTTTAGTTACCGCCATTTTTTATATCCGTTTTTCCATTATTTTAAACAGCTTCTTACTATTTTTGAAAAAAACATCCCTTTTTATGAAAGTTTTCTCGCTTTTGTGTGTCTAAACGTGTAGAAACAAGAAGTGCTTCTAAACAAACTGATGGACATGATGGACAACACTGAACGTAAATTTACTGAAATGGTCAAGGAGTACCGCAAAACAATATATACTGTCTGCTACTTCTTCTCCAATGAGAAGGAAGAGGTCAATGACCTGTTCCAGGAGATTCTTATAAATCTATGGAATGGATTCAAGGAGTTCCGTGGAGATTGTGATATGAAGAGCTGGATATGGCGCGTAAGCCTTAATACCTGCAGTAATCAGGAACGCAAGAAGAAGAGCCGTGTACAGACAGTTCCTCTGCTGGTTGACATTGACCTGTATCACGATGAGGACCACCACAGTAAGCAGATTCAGATGCTGTATGACAGGATTAACCGTCTCGATGTCTTTGATAGGGCAATAATTCTTCTTTGGCTGGAGAATATGAGCTATCAGGACATAGCCAACGTGGTAGGTATAACCTTGTCCAACGTAACCACCAGGCTGTTTCGCATAAAGGAACAGTTGAAATCAATGTCTAACAATTAAATCTAAAGATTATGGCACAGCGAGAAATAGATTTTTTGGAGTTCGATGAACTCAAGCAGCAGTTTGCTCTTCTTGATGAGAAACTGGAGAAGCAGCGTATCATAAGCGAGGAGATAGTCGGCGAGGCAATAAATGAGAAACTTTCTCACATAGAGAAATGGTACAGGAACCGCTTCTGCATTTCATTGGTGTCGGCACCGGTTGTCGGTATTGTGTTCATTGTAATGTATTTTGGCCGTGGAGTCGGGTACTGGGGATTTGGCCTGTTTATTCTGGCGGTGGGAATATTAGAGTATCTCTTTAACCGCAGATGTTACAGGGCGCTTGATATAAAGCGGTTGCCGTCGATGAGCATGACTGAGGCACAGGAGAGGATTCTCAACCACAAGAGGTTGCGTTCGTTTACGGGAAAGGTGCTTGCACTCCCATATATTGCACTTGTCGCGTGGACAATCCTTGTGGCATCGGGCTTTAGCTGGAGTACTCAGATTATTGCAATCACTTCATTTGCAATGGGGTTGTCTGCAATTTTGGGATACAGCCAGCAGAAAGCGAACAAGAGGCGTCTTGATGCAATACTGCAGAATATAAGAAGCCTAAGAGGGGAATAATTAGATGTTCCGGAGCTCCTGGATTTTCCAGGGGCTTCAGCTTGTCTCTCATTCAGGCTGAATTTATAATACTTTGTCATTCGTTTTTCTGTCTTAATGGCGGAAAAACGATTTTTTTTCTCTATTTTTGCGTTTTACGCGAGCGCGCGCGATAATGCGCTTGCTGTTTTAGAGAATCAGAAACCAAATGCGAGTAATAGACTATATAAACTCTTCTGCCGAGACGGCTTTCTCTTTTGAGGTACTGCCTCCGCTCAAGGGTACGGGTACCGGAAGGCTCTTCGGTAACATCGACCGCCTGATGGAGTTCAACCCCGGATACATAAATATAACAACACACCATAGCGAGCCTGTATATCAGGACCTCGGCAACGGAACGTTCAAATTGGGTACAATACGTCGCCGTCCGGGTACTGTGGCAGTGGCTACTGCAATCCATCACCGTTACAATGTGCCTGTGGTACCTCACATCCTTTGCGACGGCTACACTCTTGAGGATACGGAGTATGCGCTCATCGACCTTCAGTTGTCGGGTATAAACGATATTCTTGTGTTGCGTGGCGACAAGTGCAAGGGCGATGCGAACACAGCCCCTGCCAAGGTGGGCAACAAGCATGCCATTGACCTTGTGCGTCAGGTAAACCGTTTCAACGAGGGCTTCTTTACCGATGGCTCTGCAATGAAGGAGAAGGGTGTGCCTTTCTCTTTCGGTGTCGCATGCTACCCCGAGAAGCACGAGGAGGCCCCGAACATGGAGAGCGACCTTGCCGTACTCAAACAGAAGGCCGATGAGGGTGCAGCGTATGCTGTGACGCAGATGTTCTTCGATAACCGCAAGTACTTCGAGTTCGTGGAGCGTGCGCGAGCAATGGGAATAACAATACCCATAATCCCCGGAATAAAGCCCATACACCGTTTGTCGCAGATGAATATACTGCCAAAGACCTTTCGTGTGGATTTGCCGGGCGACCTTGTGGCGGAGATTGCTCGTTGCAAGGATGATGCTGCTGTTGCACAGGTGGGTCGCGAGTGGGGAATAAGCCAATGTCGCGAGCTCAAGGAGCATGGTGTGCCGAGTATTCATTTCTATACTCTGAATGCGTTTGACAGTGTGTACGAAATAGCAAAAGCTATATACTGATGAGTGTTTTTTTCAAGGATATAATAGGCCAGAAGGGTATCATTGAGCAGTTGCGTCGCAGCGTTGATGACAACCGTCTTGCCCATGCGCTATTGATAACAGGACCACGTGGCAACGGAAAGCTTGCCATTGCCATTGCGCTTGCCAACTATCTGCTTTGCGGCAGGGGGGCTGGTGACGCCTGTGGTACATGCCCTGCGTGCGTGAAGCTGGGTAAGTTCATTCACAGTGACCTGCACTTTGTCTTTCCTGTAAAAAAGAAGAAGGGCGGGAGCGACAACCCTGTGAGTGATGATTATATCACGGAGTGGCGCGAGATGCTTTCTAAAGGGGCCTATTTCAGTTATGATGACTGGCTTGCGAAACTCGACCTCGAGAACCAGCAGCCGATGATATATGACCGCGAGAGTGCCGAGATTCTGCATAAGCTCTCGATGCAGTCGCGCGAGGGCGGCTGGAAGGTTGTCATTATATGGTTGCCTGAAAAGATGAAGGAGGTCGGCTCCAACAAACTGTTGAAGATAATAGAGGAGCCTCCTAAAGATACCTTGTTCCTGCTCGTCTCGGAGGAGCCTGACAAGATAATAGCGACCATACTGAGCCGCACACAGCGTGTGGATGTTCCGCGTATCGCGCAAGAGGATATCGAGCTTGCTCTGCAGTCCCGCCTCGGGCTCTCTTTCGATGATGCCAAGATGATTGCTCAGCAGAGTGCGGGCAACTGGGAGCAGGCCGAGGAACTGATATCGCTCAGCGAGGACAAGGCACGTTATCTTGAACTGTTCATGCAGCTGATGCGTGTGGCCTATGCCCGCAACATCCGTGACATGAAAGCGTGGAGCGAACAGGTCGCCGCTCTTGGCCGCGAGCGTCAGAAACGTCTGCTCGACTATTGCCAGCGCATGATAAGGGAGAACTTCATAATGAATTTCAAGGAGACCGGAATGAACTACATGTCGCAGGCCGAGCGTAACTTCTCGGTGCGTTTCTCGCCGTTTGTGAACGAGCGTAACATATTCGGTATCATGGAAGAGCTCTCCGAGGCTCAAAGGCACATCGAGCAGAACGTGAACGCGAAGATGGTCTTCTTTGACATGTCATTGAGGATGATTGTTTGGATTAAGAACAGATAGTTAATAATAAGATAAATGGACAAAAAATATAAAGAGAACAATGGCTGTGCCGGTATCTGCTGCAAGGGATGCGGCAGGATGGATGCTCCGCTGAACACATTCGACTGGCTTGCATGCGTGCCGGGGAACGAGGAGTATACCGACATTGTCGAGGTACAGTTCAAGAATACCCGCAAGGGCTATTACAAGAACAGCAACAACATACCGTTGCAGAAGGGAGACATTGTTGCCGTTGAGGCTACTCCGGGGCACGATATCGGTAAGGTGACGATGACTGGACGCCTGGTGCTGCTGCAACTGAAGAAGACCCGCCTCACGCCCGAGAGTGAGTTCAAACGCATATACCGCAAGGCGCGCCCTGTGGATATGGAGAAATATGAGGAGGCCAAGGCGCGCGAGCATGATACCATGATACGTTCCCGCCAGATTGCCAAGGACCTCAACCTTGACATGAAGATTGGCGACGTCGAGTATCAGGGCGACGGTCAGAAGGCAATCTTCTATTATATTGCCGACAACCGTGTCGACTTCCGTCAGCTCATCAAGGTGCTTGCCGAGGTGTTCAGGATAAAGATTGAAATGAAGCAGATTGGTGCACGTCAGGAGGCCGGGCGCATTGGTGGAATAGGCCCATGCGGACGTGAGCTCTGCTGTGCTACGTTTACGACCAACTTTGTGTCGGTATCAACATCGGCGGCACGCTTTCAGGATATATCGCTCAACCCGCAGAAGCTGGCAGGTCAGTGCGCCAAGCTCAAATGCTGCCTGAACTATGAGGTTGATGCCTATGTCGAGGCATCGCGAGGCTTGCCGCCACGCGATGCCGAGCTTGAGACCAAGGACGGTACATACTATTTCTTCAAGTGCGATATAATGCGTGGCGAGGTAACATACTCTACCGACAAGCAAATTCCTGCAAACCTCGTTACCATAACAGGCCGTCGTGCATTCGCCGTCATCGAGATGAACAAGCGTGGCGAACGTCCCGAGGCTCTTCAGGTAGGTGGTGCACAGGAAGAGAAACGTCCTGTCGACCTTCTTGAACAGGAGAATATAAACCGCTTCGACAATGCCTCAAAGGGTGGTAAGAAACGCCGTAAGGGCGGGCACCCTCAGGGTCAGGGCCGTCCCGAACAAAGGAAAAACAATGGCAGAAGGGATAAGGAAAAGTCTGGAAAGAATGCTCCAAAGAGCGAGTAAGCCGCTTTTGTCGCTCTTTGCTCTATCTCTTGCTTCGTGCAGTGGCACTCTCTTTCATGAGTACCGTGCCATCGATGACACATGCTGGAGCAGGAGCGATACCCTTATGTTCATATATGACCGTTCGCACGAGAGTGGTGTTACTGGTTATGAGCTCACTCTCGAGGCGCGTGTCGATGCCTCTTATGCCTATAAGTACCTTGTCGCCGGCGTTCAGGTAAACGGGAAGCTGAAAGCTGAAAACGGAAAACAGGAAACGGAAATCTTTGCAGATACGCTTGTGTGCGAGGTGTATGACGGCAACGGCAACCCCAACGGAGCTACGGCGGGAATCCTCTATCAGGTGTCGAGCGAGCCGATATATATTGATGCGATTGAAGGCGACACTCTGTTTATGCGTGTATCGCACATAATGGATAACGATGAGCTTGGCGGGGTGTACGATGTGGGTCTCAGGATATGCTCTTCGAGCGGTCGCGGTCAGCGTCAATCCTCAGGAAAGTGAAAAGCAGTATCGAGAATCCCAGGAACGATGAGCCTCCGTAGCTGATGAATGGCAACGGGATGCCTATGACAGGTGTTATTCCAAGTACCATACCGATGTTAATGGCAAAGTGGAAGAAGAATATCGATGCCAGTGAGTAGCCGAAAGCGCGTCCGAATCTGTCATCCTGCCGTTCGGCAAGTACCATGAGCCTGAGTATAAAGATAATGAACACCGTCATCACGAATGTGGCGCCCATGAAGCCCTGCTCCTCGCCTATGGTACAGAATATGAAGTCGGTGTCCTGCTCGGGGACATAATCGAGCTTTGTCTGCGTGCCGTTAAGGAACCCCTTGCCTGTGAGTCCTCCCGAGCCTATCGCTATCATTGACTGGTGCACGTTGTATCCGGCACCGGCAAGGTCCTCCTTCAAGCCCAACAACACCTCGATACGTACTCTCTGGTGCGGTTTCAGCACCTCGTGCATCACGTAGCTCGATGAGTGGTAGAAGGCCACAGCGCCGATGATATATAGTGCAATCCAGATGTTCTTCAGCTCCTTGCCCAGTCTTATCCTAATTATGAGGTAGATGATATCGAATGCCAGCAGAAGGTACTGCACAATCATTATGTTGAACTCGATAAGGTATACGGCTGTCCAGTACGATAGCAGCGTGACGGCTGTGTTCACTATGAGCAGTGTGATTGATGTCCTGCCGTGCTTGCACCAGAACTTTACCATGGCGATGGAGAATATCTGTATCATTACGGTTACGGCATAGGGCCCTATTGCGATTGGCAGCTCCTCGAAATTCTCGCCGCTGTACTTTATTCCCACCACGAAATAGACTATCGCACTAACTCCCATGAGCAGGAACACTCCTGTCATGCCTTCGCGGTAGAGCACAAGGAACAGTGCCATGTAGACAAGTGCGCTTCCTGTCTCCTTCTGTGCAATGATTATGGCCATCGGCAGCAGTATTATCCCGATGCACTTTACAAGGTCGACATTGTTGCTTATGCTGAAGTCGCGCCTGTTCATGAAGGCTGCCAGCATCAATGATGTGGAGAACTTCATGAACTCGGCAGGTTGTATCTGGAATGAGCCTATCTTAATCCATGATAATGAGCCTTTAGTATCATTTGCAATGAATATGGTAACAATGCCGATAATCATGGTGGCGATATATATTATCCACGAGAGGTTCAGGTATGTGTGCTTTTTGAAGCAGAGCAATATGGCTCCAGCTACCAATGAGACTCCCATCCACATAGCCTGTTTGCCTGTACGCTCGCCCAGGTCAAGGAATTCCAGGTAGCCGGTTTCCACATAGCTGTAGCTTGCACCGCATATGGCAAGCCACCCCATTACGGCCAATCCGGCAAACAACAGTATTGTCCACCAGTCTATCTTACCGAATATGTTACCTCTCGCTTGTTCCATAATTGATTACTCTCTTGCTTATCTCATCCGCTTTTGTCTTGCTCTCTTCCGACAGTTCACCGTTCAGGTACTTTTCCATTAGCAGGGCGCCTATAGGTACTCCGTATGTAGCGCCGAAACCGCCGTTCTCTACGTACACGGCAATGGCTATCTTAGGGTTGTCCATCGGTGCGAATCCCATGAAAGCCGAGTGGTCCTTGCCTCTGTTCTGCGCCGTACCTGTCTTGCCGCACACGTCCAGCCCTGGGATGTTGGCGGCACGGCACGTTCCGTCTGTCACGGCAAGGCGCATGCCTTCCACTATATGTTCGTATGACTTGCGTCCTACCAATGTGCTTTTGGGCGTCAGGTAGTCCTGACGTATGGTGTCGCCCTCAATGGCCTTGACCATGTGCGGGGTGATGTATGTTCCTCTGTTGGCTATTGTGGCTCCAAGATTGGCTATCTGCAGCGGTGTAAGCGTTACCTCTCCCTGTCCGATAGCTATGCTTATTACGGTAACGGCGCGCCAGTAGTTGCCGTAATGCTTTGTATAGTAGTCGGCATTGGGTATCATGCCTCGTGCCTCGCCGGGCAGGTCGACGCCCAGCCTGTAGCCGAATCCCATTGATACCATGTAGTCTCGCCATCTGTTCATCGCCTCTTTGGTACCGCCCTCATATTTGCTTGAACTGAACATCCTGTGCAGTCCCCAGCAGAAATAGGCGTTGCACGATGTCGCAATGGCCGGTTTCAGCGGGGTGGGGGATGAATGTGCGTGGCAACCGAGCTTGAATCTGTTGAAGACAAAGCCGCCGGCACAGGGAAAGCTGGTCTCGGGGGTTATTATCCCCTCCTCGAGGAACGTGAGCGCCTGTGAGGTCTTGAATGTGGAGCCGGGAGGGTATGTTCCCATGACAGCACGGTTCATCAGCGGTTTGCGCTTGTCTTTCGACAGCTCTTTGTGGTTCTTGCCTCGCTGACGGCCTGTGAGCAATGACGGGTCGTATGATGGTGCTGATACCATGCATAGGATTTCGCCCGTTGCCGGCTCTATGGCCACGATGCTGCCTATCTTGTTCTCCATGAGTCTCTCGCCGAGCTCCTGCAGCTCTATGTCAAGGCTCAATGTAAGGTCCTTGCCACGTATGGCGGGCTGGTCGAACTCGCCGTTGCTGTGGCTGCCCTGTATGCGGCCATGCGCATCGCGCAGCAGTACCTCGGTTCCCTTCTGGCCTCGCAACGCCTCTTCGTATGATGCTTCGAGCCCCTGTGTGCCGATATAGTCTCCTCTGCCATAGTACGGGTCCTTCTCAATCTTGGAGCGTGATACCTCGCCGATATCGCCCAAGAGGACACCTGCTGCCTTGTAGTTGTATTGTCTTATCGAACGCTTGCGCAGATAGAATCCCGGAAAGCGGAACATGTTTTCCTGGAACCTCGCGAACTCCTCGCCCGACAGCTGTGTGACAAAGTCCTGCTCGGTGTATGAGGAGTAGCCGGGGTTCAGTTTCCTGTTCTTTATCCTCTCCATCCTCTCATCAAACTCCTCGAGGGTCATGCCGAGCGCATTGCACAACTCGGTCGTGTCCACCTTCATTGCCTCTCGGGGAATGAAGGTGATGTCGTATGAGGGCTGGTTATATACGAGCAGCTTGCCGTTGCGGTCGTACATGTGGCCGCGGGCTGGGTAGACGGTCTTTGTGTAGTAGGCGTTGTTCTCGGCAAGGGTCTTGTACTCCTCATTGCGCAGCTGTATGTTGAAGAGGCGGATGACATATGTTACAAGGACAAGAATCACCACTCCCGCCAATATGAATTTACGGCTTTCAAGGTTGTAGTCTTTCATCTTGTCATCTGCGGAACGAGAAACATTCTGTAACTATCACGAAGAACATTGTGAGCAGAGTGCTGCCCGATATGCTTATGAGAAGAGGGGTAATGTGGCTTACTGTAAAGAGCTCGAGCAAGAACAGGAGTGTGTAGAACAGTGTTATGCACATGAGGGAGTATACAATATAACTTCCCCATTTGATGCTGTTCGCTCCCGGGATGAAGTCATCGGGCAATCCCTTGTGCGTGAATGTCGAGAGGAACAGGTTCCTTGCAAATGCCATGGCTGTCGCCGCCGCAGCGTTCATTCCTGGAGTGTCGCAGAATATGTCCACTGTTATTCCGAAGAGGAATCCCCATAGCATCAGGGCATTTACCGATGTATGGCGCGGCAGCTTAAGGATGAATATGAGATATATGTACGCAGTGACATAACCGAACAGGTGTATCCGGCTGAATATGAGTACCTGGGCAAGTGCTATGAGTACAAAGTTACGTATGTTTATAAGTGTGCCCTGTGTCATTTCTCTCTGTCTATGCTCTTCTCTAACTGTTCCTGTTCCTCCTTTGTGCTGCTGCCGATGACCGTCACGTTGTCGACACTTGCAAAATCGACAAATAGTTTCACTTTCGCACGGTAGAACATGCCGTCATCAGAGTCCTCAAGGTTTTGTATCTCTCCAATGGGTAATCCTGCGGGGAATATTGATGAGAACCCGCTTGTTATTACGGTGTCTCCCGGCTCGAACAGTGCATAGCGTGGCAGGTCGATGAGGTATGAGTATTGCAGCTCTCCGCCGTCCCATTTGAGTGTACAGAAACTGTTGCTGCCCTCTACGCGACAGCTTATCATGCTCTTGCTGTTGAGCAACGGCATTACAATGGAGAAGTTGTCCGATGTCTGGTATATGATGCCCACGACGCCCTGCTCGTTGAATACGCCCATCTCGGATGTGATGCCGTCGGCGCTGCCTTTGTCGATGGTAATGTAGTTGTTGACCCTGTTAAGGGAGTTGTTCACGACCTTTGCCGTTGCAAAGCTGAACACCTCCTTGTTCCTTTGGACAAAGGCGTTCCCGGCTATTGCCGTGCTGTCCTTAATGGCGGATATCTCATCCTTCAGCGCCAGCAGTTCCCCTGTCAGTCGGCGGTTGTATTCTACAAGCGCTTCATTCTCATCCTTAAGGCCGAAATATCCGTCTACATCAGCCATGAACGAGTATATGTTGCCTGCGATACCGTTTGCCGAGGTAAAGAACGCTGCGCCCTGGTAGCTGTTGAAACTGAACATAAGTACAATACTGATTCCTTCCAGTAGAACGAAAAGGAACCAGTGATTGTACTTGACCAGTAGACTCAGTATAGACTGCACTTCTGTCGTTTTTATTCAGTTTGCACTACCTTGATTATCTCATCAGGAACGGATAGGTAAGGTCGTTGAGGGCAAGCGCTGTACCCTTGGCCACACAGTAGAGCGGGTTCTCGGCAATGTGGAATGGGATGTTTATCTTGTTTGACAGGCGCTTGTCAAGACCTCTGAGGAGTGCACCGCCGCCGGCAAGGTAGATACCGTTGTGCACGATGTCGGCGTAGAGTTCGGGTGGTGTGTGCTCCAGTGCGCTGATGATGGCATTCTCAATCTTGATGATTGATTTGTCGATGCAGTGCGCAATCTCCTGATAGCATACGGGAACCTCAATAGGCATGGCTGTGATACGGTTAGGGCCATGGACAATGTAGTCCTGTGGAGCCTCATCGCCTAGGTCGGTAAGTGCCGAACCGACGTGAATCTTGATACGCTCGGCCATACGTTCACTGACACGTACGTTGTGCTGGCGGCTCATGTAGTCCTGGATGTCGGCTGTGAAGTCATCGCCCGCTGTGCGCAGTGAACCGTTGGATACGATACCGCCCAATGAGATGACGGCAATCTCTGTGGAACCGCCACCTATGTCGACAACCATGTTGCCCTCGGGTGCTGTAACGTCAAGACCGATACCGAGAGCCGATGCCATTGGCTCATAAATAAGATACACGTCGCGGCCGCCTGCATGCTCGGCAGAGTCGCGTACGGCACGCAGCTCAACCTCGGTAGAGCCGTAGGGCACGCCAATTACCATGCGCAGTGAAGGTGTGAAGAGCTTGCTGCCCATGTTCACCTTGTCGATGAAACCGCGCATCATCATCTCGCAGGCGTAGAAGTCTGCGATGACACCGTCCCTCAAAGGACGGATTGTCTGTATGTTGGGGTTGGTCTTCTCGTGCATCTGCTTTGCCTTCTCGCCAACCGCAATCATCTTCTTCTGTCCGTCGATGGCAACTACCGAAGGCTCATCGACCACAATCTTGCCATTGTACGACACAATGGTGTTTGCGGTTCCGAGGTCGATAGCGACATCTCTTGTGAATGAAAATAGACCCATTCTGTTTGCTGTTTTTTAAAAGTCCTTAATTAGTGTTTGAAGTGACGGAATCCTGTTATTACCATAGCAACGCCGTTAGCATCGCAGTAGTCGACAGACTCCTTGTCTCTGATTGAACCGCCCGGGTGTACCACAGCGGTAACTCCAGCCTTGTGTGCAATCTCCACACAGTCGGGGAAGGGGAAGAATGCGTCGCTTGCCATTACGCTGCCCTCGAGAGAGAAACCGAAGTTGCCCGCTTTCTCAATGGCATGTCTCAGCGAGTCGACACGTGATGTCTGGCCTACACCGCTTGCGATGAGCTGCTTGCCCTTCGCGAGCACGATTGCGTTGCTCTTGCTGTGCTTTACAATCTTGTTGGCAAAGAGCATATCCTCAATCTCGCTCTCCTTTGGTGCGACTTTTGACACTACCTGAAGGTCTGCAGCAACCTCGACCTTGCTGTCACGGTCCTGTACAAGCACTCCGTTCAGCACGCTGCGGAATGTCTTCTCGGGCATGGCTGTCTGTTTCTGGATGAGGATGATGCGGTTCTTCTTCTGCTTGAGTACCTCAAGGGCGTCGGCGTCATAGCTTGGAGCGATGATTACCTCGAAGAAAATCTCGTTGACCTTCTCGGCTGTAGCCTTGTCTACATTGGCATTGGCAATGAGCACTCCGCCGAAGGCCGATACAGGGTCGCCTGCGAGGGCTGCATCCCAAGCCTCGGCAAGTGTAGGACGTGACGCCAGACCGCAAGCGTTGTTGTGCTTGAGGATAGCGAATGTGGTCTCGCCGGCGAAGTCATTGATGAGCTCAACGGCAGCGTTTATGTCAAGCAGGTTGTTGTACGAAATCTCCTTGCCATGAATCTGCTCGAGCATATCGTTGAAGTTGCCGTAGAAAGCGCCCTTCTGGTGTGGGTTCTCGCCGTAACGCAGTGACATCGGGGTGTCGTTTGTCTGGCGGAACGCGCTCTTGTCATCCTTGTCGAACCAGTTGAAGATTGCCGAGTCGTAAGCCGAAGAGACAGCGAATGCCTCACGTGCGAAGAAACGGCGCTCCTCAAGTGTTGTCTCGGCGCCTTTGCTCTTGAGAATCTCGTGGAGCGGAGCATACTGTGCCTTGCTTGCAACAATGACAACATCGTTGAAGTTCTTTGCAGCACCGCGGATGAGCGAGATGCCGCCTATGTCAATTTTCTCGATGATGTCGGCATCGCATGCACCCGAAGCTACAGTCTGCTCGAATGGGTAGAGGTCGACAATCACGAGGTCAATCTCGGGAATCTCATACTCTGCCATCTGCTGCTGGTCCTTCTCAAGCTCTCTGCGTCCGAGGATACCGCCGAAAATCTTGGGGTGCAGAGTCTTCACGCGGCCGCCCAGAATTGATGGGTAACCTGTGAGGCTCTCCACTGCAGTGCAGGGAATGCCAAGTGATTCTATGAACTGTTGTGTACCGCCGGTAGAAATGAGCTGAACGCCTTCTGCATGCAGAAGCTTGATTATCTCATCAAGGCCGTCTTTGTGGAAAACGGAAACCAATGCCGATTTAATTCTTTTTGTAGACATGATTATTTTGTATTTTGTTGTTTATTTTCTGAATTAATCCCGATGTCATTCTGAACGTAGTGAAGAATCTTAAAGAATCAAAATTCCAACCCACTTCTTTTAATGATTTCCGGAGTATAATGTTTGTTATCAATCAATTAAATATAAAGAAGGAGTATGCTCCCCAATTTTTACGCGAAGTTAACTTTTTTTGCTCGATTTTGCACTACAAAAAGGGTGTTATTTATCAACAGTTAAATATAAAATATTTAAAAAAACAGCAGTTTGTTGCAGCTTGGTTCTGTGTCATTCAATATTTGCAACGTCATTGACTCGTTTTGCTTTTCGCAACCCAAACGACAAAAGTTAAATTCCTCCTCTGCCTGAGGGGAGGTGCCAGTTTACTGGCGGAGGGGTGGGAGTGCTACGTTTGACCTGTTGCTGCAAAACTCGCCGATAACAAAAAAAGGTCATTGACTCGTTTTGCTTTTCGCAACCCAAACGTCATAACCTACGGCTATGCTACGTTTGACCTATTGCTGCAAAACTCGCCGATAACAAAACAAAAGAGCATTGGTTCGTTCATTGTTACACTAATGAACTCACCGATAACAAAACGTTGTTTTGTCATTTTGAGCGTAGCGAAAAATCTCAAAAACAGTCTATGAAGTCATTGATTTTGTCGTTGCTTGCCCTTTAACACTACATGCTTGTTGTTCATCAAATACATAGAATAAAATGCCCGATATTTTCTATCTTCGTTAAAATAATTTAACTTTGCGTCATAAGGATAAATTTGCTATGAAATACGATGTATTTATAAGCTATAGTCGCAAGGATTCCGAAATAGTCAAGCGGTTTGCCGATGAGCTGCATAAGGCGGGATATAGATGTTGGTTGGATGTTGATGGTGTGGAGACAGGTGATGAATTCAAAAGCAAGATCGTTACTGCTATAAAAGAATCGGAACTGTTCCTCTTTTTCTCTTCACAGGCATCCAATAGGTCACCTTGGACAGTGAAGGAGGTAAATGTTGCTGTCAGCCTTAAAAAAACGATTATTCCGATAAAACTTGATGCGACTGTGTACAATGATTCCCTGTTGTTCGACCTTGCAGGGCTTGATTTTATACGTTGCGAAGGTAGCAATGATATGGATGAAGCGATTGCTAAACTGATACGTTCATTGGGTAAAAAAATAGTAGCGGATAAAAAAGAAGAGAACGATATATATAAAAAAGAGGAAGGCGCTGCTAAACCGTCAAATAATTTTTGGAATTACTTTGCAAGTTCGACATTCAAAGTAAGTTTCAGGTATTTTGTAGTATTGTTGATTGTTGTATCTGTTGGAGTTGGTGCTTGGTCAAGTTTTATGGTTGAGAGTGCACCTTCTTACAGTATTAAGAGCAGTGAACAGATTGATGAGGTATATACTAATTCCAACAAGCCTGCTCCAGATGCAATTCGTGGGCATCATCCCTCAAGGTTTACCAAGGAGCGAGATTTTGATAGTGAGGTTTCTAAAGCTCCTAAAGCGGAGACTGATTATATTGAGAAGATTGTTGCAACGCCTCGCAGTTCAAAAGGTTTGCTCTGCGTTGCTGCTGTAAATAAAAACAGTCGCGAGATAGCATATTTTACTGCCGATGAGTGGGAAAGTCTCCCGCAGGATATAAAAGCAGATTATGCACAGCTCGGTGTCTCAATAAGCGAGGATGGTCATGAATTTATTATTGCACCAACGGATTGTAAAGACCCTGACGATGGCGATTATATATTGCCTTTTGGAGGTTGCGAAGTGAATTTTGAGGGTGTTGAAAACTATTCTCCAGGAGCGGGTCTTTGGGTAACCGGTAAGAACGATACAAAGGCGATAATAGAGCAAACGAGTGGTAAGACTTATTCGTATCAAATTGTAGGGGCTCCTGCGCCTGAGGCTGCTTGGAGGTATAAAGCTAACGTCTATGACCCTCTTCAATGGTATCTACCTAGTTATATGGAACTGGGCATGATATATGAAAACCAGGATGCCATAAATGATTTTATATTCAAATATATTGCGGGTGGCACAACAATAAATGGCGATGCGTATTGGAGCAGTACTGAGTGTGATGGCGGTCGTTCTCTTGATATTGTCATGCTTAATGGCAGTTCTTTTGCAGAACATCGTGCTGCGTTTAAGTATGTTCGGGCAGTAGCTGTTGTGGAATGACCGTTTGAATGATATAAATTTTAAGGCGATACGATGAAATACGATGTATTTATAAGCTACTCTACATTTGATGAGGCAATTGCCCGCGATGTGTGCCGTGTACTGGAGGAGAACGGAATCTGTTGTTGGATTGCTTTGCGAGATGCCAAACCAGGCAATCCATATGCTTGTGAGATAATGAGTGGTATCGAGGAATCAAAGATGCTTCTTCTTATTTTTTCTTCAAATTCCAATGTCTCAGAGCCTGTTGCAAGTGAAATTGAAGAAGCTTTCAACAAGAAAAAACCAATAATTGTATTTCTCATAGAAAATAAGCCGATGGCTCCGGAACTGAAGTTCTTTCTTAAACGTAAGCATTGGCTTGTGGCTTATCCTGATTATAAACAGAAACTTGGGAATCTTGTACATGCAACTCATGATGTCTTGGGTATATCTAAACCTAAAGTAGTTGTCGAAAGCGATGAGCATCTCTTGGAAGAGCAGGGGAGTGATAATGTTGATATTAAAAGGGATGATATCGGTAAATCTTTATTGAATCTTTTGAAAAATCTTGTAGCCAAAAGTTCATCAATATTGTCAAAGTTAGGTTGCGTTGTTTCATTGTTATTTTTTATACTTCTTACAATTCGTTTTTGTAGTGATGGTAAGGAGGACGCTGAGTCGGTGCAAACTGCTGAGCCTTGGGAGATGTCAATAGAGCAGAAAGGGGAAGGAAATATGTCTCAAGAGGAAATTGATGAGGTTTTGAATCTTCAGAGAATCCTCTCAACGCCTCGCAGTTCAAAAGGTTTGCTCTGCGTTGCTGCTGTAAATAAAAATAGTCATGAAATAGCATATTTCACAGCAGATGAGTGGGATCGTTTGTATATGAAGTCAGAATATGCAAAGGTCGGTGTCTCAATAAGCGAGGACGGTCATGAATTTATTATTGCACCCACGGATTGCAAAGACCCTGAAGATGGCGATTATAAACTGCAGTTCGGGTGCGTTCGTATGGAGTTTGACAGAGTAATACAATATAAAGAAATATCAGAGTTTATTACAACCGGATATAATGACACCAAGAATATAGTTGAACAGGCCAAGGGTAAGATAGATTCAAAGGGAATCAGGGGCGCACCAGCTGCTGAGGCTGCGTGGAATTATAAAGCAAATGAGTATGACAACCTGCAATGGTATCTGCCTTCTGTTTCGGAATTGAAGATGATTTATAGAAACAAGGATGCGATAAATGAATTTATATTCAGGTACATTTCACAAGGAGAGGGGGTACTGGATAAACTTTATTGGAGTAGTACTGTGTATGATTACGATTCCTCTTGGTTCGTGCTTATGCACAATGGTTTTAGCAAGTACGGCCGCATTCGTAATGATAGTAATAGCGTGCGTGCTGTTGCTATCGCAAAATAATCTTTTCAACAATTTATCGATTTATCTATTGATACAAGAGGATGACTCAAAAGTCATCCTCTTGTTAAACTGAGGTTCGATATAATAATTTATACTTATTTTAGTGTATTTGTTATCTCAAACGAATGTGGATTATTGTATCAAGGAGTGTAACAAGAATTCATTTTATGTTACTCTATAAGCGTTAAAATAATCGTCGAAGGTAAAAATCCCTTATTTTGGACATTCTTGAGATCCCTCGTCGCTATGCTCTGTCGGGATGACAAATCTACGATTTGGTTGAGTTTATATCGGATTCACATTAAATAGCTTCCCGTTTTCAGCTTGTAACTCTCGGATGGTCCACGTTATAGTGCAGGCCGCGGCTCTCCTTGCGCTCCATTGCCCAGCGCATGATAAGATAACCTACATTTATTACGTTGCGTAACTCGCATAGCTCGCGGCTCACGACGCTCTTTTTGAACAGCTCCTCGGTCTCCTCGTACAACAGGTCAAGGCGGTTCCAGGCGCGTTTCAGGCGCAGGTCGGTGCGCACTATTCCCACGTATGTACTCATAATCTGCTGCACCTCCTTGGCATCCTGTGAGATGAGCACCATCTCTTCGTTCATCTTGGTGCCCTCATCGTTCCACTCGGGAACTTCTTCCTTGTAGCTGTACTCCGCAAAGTGCGCAAGCGAATGCTTGGCAGCCGCATCGGCATATACCACTGCCTCGATGAGCGAGTTGCTTGCCAGGCGGTTGCCGCCGTGCAGGCCTGTGCATGAACATTCGCCCACGGCATACAGCCTGTGTATGCTGGACGCTGCGTTGAGGTCGACCTTTATGCCGCCGCAAAGGTAGTGTGCTGCCGGTGCAACGGGTATATAGTCCTTGGTTATGTCAATGCCCAACGAGAGGCATTTTTCGTATATGTTGGGGAAGTGGCGCTTTGTCTCCTCGGGGTCCTTGTGTGTGACGTCGAGGTATACATGGTCATCGCCACGCTGTTTCATCTCGTTGTCAATGGCACGTGCCACAATGTCGCGCGGGGCAAGCGAGAGGCGCGGGTCGTACTTGTGCATGAACTCCTTGCCGTCTCTGGTGCGCAGTATGCCACCGTAGCCGCGCATGGCCTCGGTAATGAGGAACGAGGGCCTGTCGCCGGGGTTGTAGAGTGCTGTAGGGTGGAACTGCACGAACTCCATGTCCTGTACTGTTCCTTTGGCACGGTAGACCATTGCTATGCCGTCGCCCGTAGCTACAAGGGGGTTGGTGGTTGTCTTGTATACTGCACCGCAACCGCCGGTTGCCATCAGTGTCACCTTGCTCAGGAATGTATGTACCTCGTTGGTGGCAATGTCAAGTATGTATGCGCCGTAGCACTCGATGTCGGGGGTCTGGCGTGTCACCTCAATGCCCAAGTGGTGCTGCGTGAGTATCTCAATGGCAAAATGGTTGTCGAAAATGGTTATGTTGGGGTGCTTGCGCACTGCCTTTATGAGTGACTCCTGTATCTCGGCGCCTGTGTTGTCGGCGTGGTGCAGTATGCGGAATTCGGAGTGTCCGCCCTCGCGGTGCAGGTCAAAATCGCCCTTCTCGTTCTTGTCAAAATCTACACCCCAGTCGATGAGGGCCTGAATCTGTGAAGGTGCCTCGCGTACTACCTTTTCCACTGCTGCGCGGTCGCTTATCCAATCGCCCGCAATCATGGTGTCTTCAATGTGCTTGTCGAAGTTGTCTACCAGCCTGTTTGTCACTGAGGCTACTCCTCCTTGGGCAAAGAATGTGTTTGCCTCTTCGAGGGTGGTCTTGCAGATAAGCGCTACGTTTCCTTTGTCGGCAACCTTGAGCGCGTAACTCATTCCTGCTATGCCGGAACCGATTACAAGAAAATCAAATTTCTTAACCATATTATGATATCTCTTTTGGAGCCGTGTAAAATTACAAAAAAATATAATAATACGCTGCTGTGCGCCATTTTTTCGTAAAATATCTGTAGTTTTACGGAGTATAAGACATTTTTTTGAACGATGAAACTGCACCTGATTATATATCTGTTGCTCTTCTCTCTTGCAGCCCCGGCGCAAAGGGCAATGAAGAACTCCATTGATTATCTGCTCAAGGATGAACTTCTGAACACGATTGATGCTTCTGTCATGGTCTATGACCTTGATGATGATACCCTGCTCTATGCTCATCGCCCCGACAAACTTGTGCGTCCGGCCTCGGTGCAGAAGATTGTCACGTCGGTTGTGGCGGTTGATAAGTTGGGCGACGGATATACCATTGATACCGAGCTTTTCATAAAAGATAATGGGGAGTGCCGGAACCTTTACGTCAAAGGGCGTATGGACCCGCTCTTCGGTGTTGATGATATGGTGAAGATGGCATCTTCGGTACCGGGAGGCAGTGCAGTTGACACTCTTTTTGCCGATTGTTCCTTTATGGATTCACTCTATTGGGGCAGCGGGTGGATATGGGATGACAATCCCTATGGCTTTCAGCCTTATCTGTCGCCGCTTATGGTGTGCGGTGGTGCTGTGGAGGTTGTCGTTTCGCCTGCGTCAAAGGGCGAGGCCCCACATTATACTGTAACGCCCGAGTCCTCATTCTATTCCGTTGTGAATGAAGCGCGTAGCGGCGACCCCTCCCTCGGTAAGCTGACAATCCTTCGTGACTGGCTTGAGGATAGTAACCTCATCCGAATCAGGGGTAACTGTACCAAGCGCTACAAGGAGAAGATAAACATGTACAAGTCGGCCGATTTCTTCCTTACCTTGCTTGCCGAGAAACTCGATTCTGTCGGTGTAGAAGTGAAGGTTATCTCTCTCGGATGTACACCCGATGATGCAGAGCTTATTCATCTTGTCCGCCGTCCTGTAGTAGATGTCGTTGATGAGGCTCTCATGGAGAGCGACAATCTTTGCGCCGAGGCACTTGTATATCATCTTGCCGCGCTCGGGAATGAGCCGCCATTGTCAATGGATGAGGGGTGTGAGGTGCTCCGCGGGTTCCTGAACAGGGAGGCCGGGGGATGCAACGGATTCTCCGTAGCCGACGGCTCGGGGCTGTCGGTCTATGATTATATATCTGCCAGGCATCTTATAAACACTCTCCGGTATGCATACAAGGATAGCACTCTTTTCGATGTCATCTACAGCCGTCTGCCTATGTCGGGTGTGTCGGGTACAATGAAGAACCGCACCAAGGAGGGTGTCGCATATAAGAAGGTACGCGCAAAGACTGGAACAGTGAAGGGTGTATGTACTCTTGCCGGTTATGCGCATGCGTCAAACGGACATCTATGTGCATTCGTAATCCTGAATAACGGATTGCAGAAGGCTTCGGTTGTAAGACGTTGGCAGGATAAGGTGCTGGAGGCAATATGTCGATAGAGTAAACGACTAAAAAGCGGATTTCTGCGTTATGCTGGCCTTAAAAATCCTCATTTACCCTCAGTAAACTCCGGTTTTTAAGGCTGCACAAGCCTTGAACTCCATCTTTTTATTCATTTACTTTTTAGGATCTTTCTTGCATTCTTTGATGTTCCGCATGAGCTGCTCATATCCGCAGCGCTCTACGGCTGAGCCCGAGAAGAGCTCGTTGTATTGCTCCTTTGTGAGCGTGCGCCATTTTTCGGCATTCATCCGGATGAGTTCAGGCTTGGGCTGGAGTTCGGCGGTATCGTTTGGGGTTGCGAACCTGTTGTGCGGACATACGGCCTGGCACCTGTCACAACCGTAGAAACAGTTTCCCATCTTTTCACCGATATTTTCAGGCAACTCTCCGCGGTACTCTATTGTCAGATATGACAGGCATTCACGTGCATCGAAGCCCTCTCTCTTTAGTGCTCCCGTGGGGCAGTTCTCCACGCACTTGTTGCAGTTGCCGCAGTGGCTCTGCCTGTATGGTTCATCATACTCAAGTTCAATGTCGACAATAAGCTCTCCGATGAAGAAGCAGGAGCCTTTGCCGGGGATGATGAACTGGCGGTTGCGCCCAATCCAACCCAGCCCGCTCTGCACGGCCCAATAGCGCTCAAGAACCGGCGCCGAGTCGCAGAAGGCGCGTCCTTGGCATGGAACCTTCTCATTTATGCTCTTCAGCAGCATGTACAGGCGCTCTTTGACCGCTTTGTGATAATCGCAGCCTTGAGCGTAGTTTGATATCCCCTCAATGGCTCTTTTCGGGGTGTAGTTCAGGGCTACGACAATGATACTTCGGCAACCCTCGACAAGCAGGGTGGGGTCGTATCTCTTCTCGCAGTTGCGCTCAAGATAGTGCATCGTGCCGTGCTTGTCCTCTTTTGTCCAGCCCTCGATGAATGCAACCGTCTTCTCATCGACGGCTGTAGCCTTGGCTATCCCGCAAGCGTCAAAGCCTACGCGGGCGGCCTCGCTCTTGATGAAAAGGGTAAGCTCCTTTCTCTCCATCATTCAAAAACCTTGAAACTGTATCCTTGTTCAAGAAGCCAGTCGATGGAGCGTGGCAATGCGTATCTCAGGTTGCTTTCGGAACGCATGGAGTCGTGGAAGGTTATTATGGAGCCGTTGCGTGTAAACTTCTTGACATTGGCAAGCACATCCTCTCCGTACAGGCGGAAACTGTAGTCACGCGTAACGAGGTCCCACATCACAAACTGGTAGCGTTTGCTCAGCTCCTCATACTGCAGGCGGCGCAGTATGCCGTGTGGCGGCCGGAATAGGTTACTGTGGATGAAGGCATCGGCCTGGTCTACATTCTCGACATACTCTTTTGTGCTTGTGAAGAGCCCCTTCAGGTGGTTGAATGTGTGGTTGCCCACGCGGTGTCCGTTCTCCACAACCTGCATATACTCCTGCGGGAACTTGTGCACGTTGTCGCCTACCATGAAGAATGTGGCTTTGATACCGTATCGCCCGAGCAGGTCAACGACCCATGGGGTAATGACAGGTATGGGCCCGTCATCAAAGGTCAGATAGACTGCCTTCTCGTTCGGGTCCATACGCCATAGCGCCTTGGGGTATATCCTGCGGAAAAATTCCGGAACCTGTTCTATAAACATCAGCGAAGTTCTTTCTGGCTGCTTAACAGTATGTCATAGACCTTGTCCAATGAGTGTCCAACGTAGTTGTCGAACTTCTCCCTTATTGAATCCTCGCTCTCTTCCTCATCGACAAGCATTGCCTGTACACCTTCAAGAAGCTGCTTTGTGCGGTGCTCCTCGATTATCCTGTTACGTTCCCTTGGTCTCAGGGTATTGTACCAGTTCAGATATTCGTATTCACTCTTTACAACAACGCTTGCTGTCTTCTGACACTTCTCCTTGAGCATGTTCAGCGTGTCCTCGCCAAGGAAAAGATCTGTTCCTGCAGCTTCCTTCTGACGCAGGTAAAGGTTCTTGTATGTCTTGGCAATCTCTAACGTTCCGTCTCTCAGCGGGTCGTGGCGCACAATGTCGCCCGGTAGCTCAGTGCTGTACCTGTCGAGCAGCATGATGACTTTTCTGGTCAGGTCAAGAACCTTCGTGCTGTCGTTGTCGCTCTCGGCAAGTATCATGTCATTGTGCATGTACTGTGCCAGTGTCGCAATCTGTGTACGGTGCGTGCTTACCATGCGGTGTATCGTCTCATCGGCATAGTAATCCTTGTTCTCCTTTATTCCGCCCCACTTGAAACGGTCCATGACATTGTTGTAGAACTTCTCGGTATCGACTGGGTAATCATATATTCCTGTCTGTGAAGCCAATTCGGCTATCTGTGTCCAGTTGAAAGGAGTGATGCGGTAAGCGAGTCCTTCGAGTACAAAGAAGTTCTGAAGAATCTCGGGGTAGTTGTCCGAGCCTACAGTGATAGCCATGTACAACGGACGCTCCCAGTTGGCATTGGCAAGCATGTCCAGTATCAGCAGTTCATGGCGGTAAATGGCTGTCATCTCAGTCATGTCAATCTCCATGTATTCGGGCATGATGCCGTTCTCCTTGAATATTCTCGGAATCTTCAGCCCTGAACGTACTATGGCTGCCGAATCGAGCGGGATGCGCATCATGCCGGTCGGGATGATTGCCTTACCTGGCGACAACTCCTCGCCGACGCGGAGCATAATCCTGCCGTATGAATCCTGATATGATGCCATGTTCCTCTCCTCCTCGTTGTCCATTGAGCTGTTCCTTGCAAGCTGAATGAGCCTCTCTCCGTCGGCCATAATCCTGGGCTTGATGTAGGTCAGAATCTCATCCACCACCTTGCGTGCCTCGCTCTTCTCCTTGTCGTTGGCCTCGGCAATCCAATACTTTGTTATATTCCTTACATCGTGGATGTCGCCGATGAGCGCAGCCTTTTCGGGGTTTTTGCTCAGGAACTCCTTGATGTGTCTTGTGCCAAGGTCGGGTATTATGAACGTGTATTGGTTGGTGTCTCCAAGGTAATCCTCGCGCTCAAGGCTTATTGGCAGTGCCGGTGACTCATATGCAGGACGCTTCATCTGGTCGATGTACCAGTCGGCCTGTATGTATGAGAGGTTGCATACACGTGCATCGGTGCGTTCGCCCTCTACTTCCTGATTGTACCATAGCGGGAAGGTATCATTGTCGCCGCATGTGAATATTATCGGCGAGCAGTTGTCGGGCAGTGTCTTCAGGTAGTTCTGGCCGAAGTCACGGCATGCGTATCTGCCGCTGCGGTCGTGGTCATCCCATGTCTGTGATACCATCTGTACGGGTACCATAAGGCAGATGATTGAAACTATTGCGTTCAGTACTGCGCTCTCCTTCTTTGTGCGTTTTTCAATGAATTCTACTATACCTGCCACGGCCATTCCAATCCAGATTGTAAAAGCATAGAATGACGCTGCATAAGCATAGTCACGCTCGCGTGGCTGCATTGGTGTCTGGTTCAGGTAAAGTACAATCGCAAGGCCTGTCATGAAGAACAGCATTCCTACAATGAGCAGTTGTCTCTTGCCCTCTTCGCCTCTTTTTGCCTGCCATATCAGTCCTATTATACCGAGTATCAGCGGAAGGGCGAAGAATACGTTGCGTCCCTTGTTGTTCTTGAGGCTCTCGGGCAACTCGTCAAGATTGCCGAGGCGCAGCTCATCGAGGAACCCGATGCCTGTTATCCAGTTGCCATGCTCTCTCTCGCCATGGCTCTGTATATCATTCTGTCGGCCTACGAAGTTCCAAAGGAAGTATCTCCAGTACATGTGGTTTACCTGGTAGTTGATGAAGAATGCAAGGTTGTCGAGCTGTGTCGGCATGGTTACCCTGCCGCCTCTGTACTGTGAGGGAACGGTGTTGCGTATCTTGTGTCCTACCCATTTCTCGTAGTGGTCTTTGTGGTCGGAGCTGTGCATGCGGGGGAACAGCATGTTCTGTGCTCGCAGGTACTCCTTGTTGTATTCGAGTATCCTGTATTCGCCTTTCTCGTAGTCACGTGTGTATACAGGGCTTGTATCGATGCTCTTTGCCCTGCCGTTCTCATCGTACATGATTTCGGAACCGAATGAATAACCATAGAACAGCGGGCGTGTGCCGTACTGCTCGCGGTTAAGATATGTGCCAAGGGTAAAGATATCCTCGGGCGAGTTCTGGTCCATAGGCGTGTTGGCCGATGAACGGATAACGATAAGTGCATACGAAGAGTATCCTATCATTATGAACATAAGGCTCAGGAATATGGTGTTGAATGCCCTGAAGCTCACAAGATAGCTCTTTGTGCTTCTGATTATTCCCGATTTTGTTCCATTGCTCTCGTTGCTGCTCTTCTTGAGCATTGTAACGAATGCCAGTGCTGCCAGAGCTATGATTCCTATGATAACACTGAATGTGACATTGTGCCCGTAGAAAGGAATTCCGAGCAGGGCTACCGATGCTACAAGGATTGCCGATATGGTTTTCTGTGCTTTGGTTGTCTGCTCCTTGAATCTCTCGGTGCAGATTATGCCTGCTGCAAGCGTGCCGAAAAGTACAATCAGGTATACATAGAGTCCGGTGTTGAACGGCATGCCAAGGACATTCACGAACAGCAGTTCGAACCATCCGCCTACCTTTACAACGCCCGGTACAATGCCGTAAAGCACTACAGCCACGAGTATTGCCGAAACGGCAAGCGCCAGCAACGTGTATTTCCAGTTCTTGCCGGGGAATTTCTTATAGTAGACGACAAGTACAATTGCAGGGATACAGAGAAGGTTCAGCAGGTGTACGCCGATGGAAAGGCCTACAAGATATGCAATAAGTATGAGCCAACGGTCGCTGTGTGGCGAGTCGGCATTGTCCTCCCACTTGAGGATGAGCCAGAATACTACTGCTGTGAAAAGTGATGAGAAACTGTAAACCTCGCCCTCCACGGCACTGAACCAGTATGTGTCGCTCCATGTGTATGCGAGTGCTCCTACAAGGCCCGATGCCAGGATTGTTATGGTCTGGGCACCTGTTATCTCCCGGCTGTTACCCACAATGAGTTTGCGTGTAAGATGGGTGATGCTCCAGAACAGGAACAGGATACCTGCGGCACTCATCAGTGCCGACATGATGTTGACCATGTATGCTACATTCTCGGGAGCGGCAAACAGCGAGAAGAAATTCGCTGCAAGCATGAAGAACGGTGCGCCTGGCGGGTGTCCGACCTCCAGCTTGTTTCCTGAGAGGATAAACTCGGGGCAGTCCCAGAAACTTGCGGTAGGCTCAACGGTAAGGCAGTATGTCACGGCTGCGATAATGAATGTGAGCCATCCAAAAGTGTTGTTCAATAATTTGAATCGTTTCATTATTTGGAATATTTTGTTTCTTCGTGTATTGCTGGGTTTCGTGAAAAACGTGCAAATTTACCTAATATATAGGAAATGAACAAAATATTATCTCCAAAAAAGAGAGTGCCAACTGTTTATAGTTGTTAACGGAAAACTGAAAGCTGAAAACGGGAAATGGGCAGGTTTCACATTTTACATTTCCGTTTTTTACATCGGGTCGACGTCGTAGTACATTGTTATTGAGCGGAAACGGGGCTGGCTCAGGTATGCCTGCTGCAGGTTCAGCAGCAGCTCGTTTATCTTGTACTGCGAAAGGGAGTTCTCGGCTTTCAGTACAATCTTGCGTATGTACAGTTGCTTAACCTTTGCAACGGGAGGAAGGTCGGGACCCAGAATGCGCTCATCGAAAATCTCGCGCATGTGTCTGCCGAGGATGGTCGAGAACTCCTCGAGCAACTGTACATCGCGATGCTTTATGTATATGTAAATAAGCCGATGAAAAGGAGGATAATGGAACAATAGACGCTCTCCTATCTGCTGGTCATAGAATGACTGGTAGTCGTTGCTGACAATGAAAGGGATGACGGGTGCGTCGCTCATCTTTGTCTGCAGGAACACCTTCCCCTGACCGCTCTTCCTTCCCGCGCGCCCTGCCACCTGGGCCATCAGTTGGAATGCCCTTTCGGTAGCGCGGAAATCGGGGTAGTTGAGCAATGTGTCGGCATTGATGATACCGACCACAGCCACATTGTCAAAGTCCAGTCCTTTCGATACCATCTGTGTGCCTATGAGTATGTCGGTCTTGCCTTGCTGGAAACCGGTTATAATCTTCTCATATGCGCTCCTCGTACGTGTGGTGTCAAGGTCCATACGCTCAATCCTTGCATCGGGGAATATGTTCTGTAGGTCATCCTCTATCTTCTCGGTACCGTAGCCAAGGTTGATGAAGTTCCGCTCTTCGCAGTTGGGGCAATGTACCGGTGCAGGGATAGTGTATCCGCAGTAGTGGCATGTGAGCTTGCCTGCACTTTTGTGCAGCGTGAGGCTCACGTCGCAATGCTTGCATTTGGGAACCCAACCACAGGTCTTGCACTCCAGCAGGGGAGCATAGCCGCGGCGGTTCTGGAAAAGTATTATCTGCTGTCCGTTCTTCAGCGCTTCGCTCATGGCATCGACAAGCGGGTCCGAGAAAGGTCCTGTAACGAGCTTGCGGCGTTGGTACTCTATCATGTCCACGACCTCAATCTCGGGCAGCTTGACCGAACGGTGCCTTGTTGTGAGGCTGACAAGAGCGTATTTGCCGGTAGTGGCGTTGTAGTAGCTCTCGATCGACGGGGTGGCTGTTCCCAACAGTGTCTTTGCCCTGAAGAACGATGCAAGGACAATGGCTGCATTACGGGCATTGTAGCGTGGAGCGGGTTCCTGTTGCTTGTAGCTGTTCTCATGCTCTTCATCGACAACCACCAGTCCCAACCGTGTGAAGGGCAGGAACACCGATGAACGTACTCCCAGAATGATGTCATACGGCTCATCACTGAGCTGTTTCTTCCATATCTCGACCCTCTCGGCGTCGGAGAACTTCGAGTGGTACAGACCAATCCTGTTGCCGAACACTTTTCTCAGGCGTTCGATAATCTGTTTGGTAAGGGCAATCTCGGGCAGCATGTAGAGAACCTGCTCGCCTCTCTTCAGAGCCTCGGCGATGAGATGTATGTATATCTCGGTCTTTCCTGCCGATGTTACTCCGTGAAGCAGCGTGACGTTCTTCTCACTGAAACTCTCCTTTATGCTGTCAAAGGCTTTCTGCTGTGCTGGGTTCAGCGTGTTGCAGGGTGTGACCTCCTGCTCCTCGCGGTTCAGGCGCCCGATCTCGACCTCGTATGTCTCGAGAATGCCTTTGTCCTTCAGCTCCTTATATATGTTGGGCGATACCTGGGCTGCTTCAATGAGCTTGTGCTTGCTTATCTCTGTCGGGCTTCCCGTGAACGGGGCGGTAAGTGCGACAAGCGTGCCCAGCAGCCTCTTCTGCCGGGGGGCTCTTGAGAGTGTCTGCATGAGCAGGTTCACGTCGCTCTCCTTCTTCCATTTGGCGGCAAGCCTTGTCCTCTGTTCGGTGCGTGGCCTGAACTCGCCTTTGAGCCCTTGCGGTACGGCGGCCTTGTAGATTTCGCCGAGCGAGCAGAGGTAATACCTTGCTATCCAGTTCCACAGCTTCAGCTGTATCTCTGTTACAACAGGTTCTTCATCAAGCAGTTCTTTTATCGGTTTTGCCTTGTAGTCTTGTGGTTCCCTGTCGTGAATCTCGCTGACGAGAGCGGTATAGCTCCTCTTCTCGCCGAGGGGTACCGACACGCGGCAACCGACAGCGATTCTCTCCTTCAGCGGGGCTGGTATGCTGTATGTGTATGTCCCGGGCAAAGGAAGGGGCAGTATGGCTTCGATGAATCTGCTCATTGTTGTCGCGAAGTTACTTTTATTATGCGACAATAAAAAGATAATTTGCTCTTTTCGTTTCATGTTTCATCAATAATCGTATTATCTTTGCAATGTTCGTGATATAATAAAAGAGAGGATATGAAGAAACTTTTAGCAGCAGCTGTGACGCTTGCGGTTTTTGTATGTTGCGGTAAATCTGTGAGTGAGAAGGCCAGTGCAGCTCTCAAGCAGAATATTGAGGTATATGAAAGTGCTATTGAGGAGCTCAGGGGTGTAAAGACCGAGGGTGAGATGGCTATGGTTGTGGAGAATACTGCACATAGGATAGATGAACTAAGAGAAACTGAGGAATGGAAGGCATACATCTCTGTTGCCGAGTCGAATGACAACAAAGCCCTGGAGGATATAAAGCCGTCTCAGGAGGCTATGAGAAATGCAGCATTGGAGTTTGCCCGCGTATTGGGGGAGGTCGCTCATGAAATTGCACAATAACAAGACAGTACAATTATGAAATATTTTATGTTGCTTGCAGTTATGGCCTTTATGGCTGTAGGTTGCGGAGATTCTTTAGGGAAGGAGATGGACATTTTTGAACAGGCTGCAGAAGCGTACACCAAGGCTGCGGATGAAGTACAGAACGCAGGGAGTCTGTCCGATGTCGAGGATATTGTCATTGACCTGCAGGAGACCATTACCGACATCGAGGAGAGTGATGAAATGAAGCTGCTTATGGAGAATGAGGATACCCTTGCTCTCGAAGAGTATGAGGAGGCTCTGGAACTTGTGCGGGAGGCGGCTTCAAGATATGCAGATGTCCTTGTGGATAAATGTGCCGAACTCGGTATGTGAAACAACCGTCAGTGATAGGTAAAAACGCAGGTATCTGCGTTTTTTTTATCTTCTTATTCTTCGTGTTCTTGAAATTATGTACTATTTTCGCAGTGCTATAAGAACATTCGGGAGATAATATGTATATATATAGGAATATCAGAACAATGTGGTCTGCTGCAAGAAACCTTCTCGCAGCGATGTCGGCAGTGGCGCTTGTTGCATCATGCAGTGACATCTACGAGGCCCAGGCAGACATATATGATGAGTATAAAGCGAAGGTCGATACCGCGACATCGCATAAGAGCCTTAAGGAACTGAATGATGCCCTTGAGTATGAGATTGTCGCGCTTCTCAAGGGAGACAGGGAAAGGGTTGTGGATGCTGCCAAGGAAGGCAAGAAATTCAAGGATAGCGAGAAGACTCTTGCAAAGGCCGAGGCCAATTATGTGAATGCTTATCTTGGCAAGGTCGTCATGATGATTCTTTCAGAGCAGAAGGATAAGTACAGTGAATATACCCAAAAACTCAATGATGCTGTGACATATGATGAACTTGCTGCCTTGAACCGTTCTTTGAACGGCTTCGTTACGGATATCAATACAAAATACGCCGATGAACTGAAGAGGGTAAAAGCGAGGGATATGTTGAAAGAGCAGCTGGCTGAACTTGAAAAGGCAAGGAATGCCTACCTCAATGCTTATGTGGCAAGAGTGTCTCCTCTGTTCCATGCCCATGAGAAAGGCATATATGACAAGTATGCCTCAAAGGTAAGTGCCGAGACCGAGTATGAGCATCTTAAACTGGCCAACCAGTACTGTAAGGGCGAGATTGCCATTTTCTATAATGAGAATGCTGTTGTGTTGCAGAGGATGGCGGCCGGCGATTATGCCGTG
Source organism: Bacteroidaceae bacterium (assembly GCA_017936265.1). Classification (GTDB taxonomy): domain Bacteria; phylum Bacteroidota; class Bacteroidia; order Bacteroidales; family Bacteroidaceae; genus HGM04593. The sequence goes on from JAGBFX010000023.1 coordinate 37,150, forward strand.
GAGAAGGCTGCCGTCACTGTCGCAAAGGAGAGTTTTGAGCAATCTTATTTAAAGAAAGTCTCTTTCCCTGTGCTTGAATATCAGAAAAAGATATATACAGGTGCCGTAGAGCTATTTGCCGATATAAAGAATGCCGATGAGCTTGACAAGGCCAACAGGGCATTCATTGATATCAACAACATATTCACAAGGGAGAACAGCGAGGAACTCCAGTGGATTACAGCTGCTGCGGAAAATGACAAGGCATACAGGAATGCTATGGATGAGGTAAAGGCATGCTATGAGAAGGTGCTGGATGCTTCGGACAATAAGGCAGCAGAACTCGGGTTGAGATGAAAATGATTGGTTCGGATTTTTAAAGTGTGATATATATGAAGAAGATTAACTCTATTTTGGTTTCTTTGGTTGCCGTAGCGGCTCTCTTCCTTGCCTCATGTGCAGGGGCCGGCAAGCCGGAGAATGTGTTTGACAAGAAGATTTCGGCATATAAAGGTGCTGTAGAGAAGGTTTTGGCAGCAAAGGAGATATCGGAGCTCAATGGAATAAATGAGGCGCTCGAGAATGAGATTGCCGGCATTGAGGAACTTTGTGCCGATGAACTTAACAAGGTCTTTGAAGAGAAAGCCGTGAATGTTGATGCATACAAGAGTGATGAGGACTCACTCAAGAAGGCGCAGACAGCCTATGATGATGCCTACATATCAAGGTATCTTGAACTGGCCGACGCTGCGGCTCCCCAGCTGTAAAAAGAACAATAACCTATTTGAACGATATTATGAAGAAGATTTTGTTTGCACTCTCTCTGCTGTTCGTGCTCACGGGCTGCATGGGCGGACAGACTGTAGAGAAGGTTGATGAGAAGGGCTGTAATCCTGCTCCCGAACAGATAATTGATATGAACGGACCGGTACAGGAAACAGAGACTGTCGTAGAGGAGGCTGTCGACTCTTTGGCTATCTGATACACTGTAGGACTCATATATACCGAAGGCGCACATCAAATGATGTGCGCCTTCGGTATATATGAGCCTTTATGCTTTATTTGACTCCTTTCAGCTCTCTAATGATTTTCGGGATATCAGTGTTGTCTATCACACCGTTGAATCTGTCGGCGCCTTTGCCGATTGCGAACAGAGGTACGAATGTGCCCGAGTGGTTGCCGCTTGCCCATGAGAGGGCTGCACTGCGGTTGAGGTCATACACAGCGTTGTATGCAATCTCCCTCGCAAGGTCATAGTCTACAGTGACTCTCTCCCCGTTGGCTTTCTTGTTGCGTATGCCCACACCGATGTTCTCCTTTACCAGCTGCTCGAGTCTCTCCCATGTGGTCTCTTTCTCGGCCTGGAGAATCTCAATCATTCTCTCGACACTTACCTTCTGCGATGAGAGTGCCTTCAGGTTGAGTGTATAATCTCCTCTGTAGCCCAGTACAAGACCACCTGTCTCGTGGTCGGCTGTAACGATTATGAGTGTCTCATCCTTGTGCTTCTTGTAGAACTCATATGCCACAGCGATAGCTGCGTCAAAGTCAAGCACCTCCTGGAATACTGTAGCGCCGTCATCGTTGTGTGCCGCGTAGTCAATCTTGCCGCCCTCAATCATCATAAAGAAGCCCTTCTTGCTCTTTTCCTCAAGGAAGTCGATACCTGCCGCTGTAATCTGTGCAAGGGTCAGGTCTTTTTCTGTGCGGTTGATTGCATATGGGAGCTCTGTGGCTACATCCTTCTGGTACAGCATAATCTTCTCTGCACCTTCGGCCTTTGCAAGGTAGTCGTTATAGCCGCGTGCTATTGCATAGCCCTGCTCCTTGGCCTTGTCGTAGACGTTTTTACGTGTCTCATCGTAGCCTTTCACATCGCCGCCTGCATAGAAGTCGTAGCCTGCTTCAAGCATCCATGGAGCAATCTCATCGTAGTTGTGACGGCTCATGTTGTGCGCATAGAATGCTGATGGTGTCGCGTGGTTTATGGGTACGGTGGTTGCAACGCCAATTGCCATGCCCTTGTCTGCGAGGTCGGCAGCGACGCTGTACACCTCAACCGTGTCGCGTCCGACACCGATGGCTGCGTTATATGTCTTGTGCCCTGTTGATAGGGCTGTGCCCGATGCTGCCGAGTCGGTAACACCGTTTGTGGCCGAATAGGTCGTGACAAAAGCACTCTCGGGGAACTGGGTAAAGCATAGCTTCTGTGGACGTCCTATGACTCCCTGCAACTCTCCAAGGTAAAGTTCTGTACCGAGCACGTGTGACGGGCCCATTCCGTCGCCTATGAAGTAAAAGATGTACTTCGGGCCTTTTGCATAGCCGACTGCCACAATGAGCAACAGCAGCATTGTTCCGAATAAGCGTTTCATAATATCTGTTCTTATTTGTTGTTATTCGTTGGGGTTACCTACCTTACCGATGAAAAGTACATTCTCGGGCTGATAATTTGTTATAAGGTATATGAATGGCCTGTCGAGTTTGACGGTCCTCTTCTCCGGTTTCTGGTTTGATGCGAGAAGTCCTGCCCTCATGACTGTAAGGGCGGCAGCCTCGGCACCGGTCTCATCTACCTTTATGAATGTCTTCTGGAATGCATCGTCAATGTACAGAGGCTCGCGGGATATTCCGTCAAACTGTGCATCCGGGCCGAATGCACGTGGCATGCCCATCTTTTTCAGTGGGTTCTTGAGGCTTGTGGCAAAATCACTCTGGAACCTTGGCATTGAGAGTGTAACCTGATAGATGGACATCTCGCCGAGGATTTTCTCATAATTGGCCGAAAGATGTGCCGCTGCCTCTTCGGTTGTTACGCCTTCAGCCGGCAGTACGAGCAGCATCTGATAGGTATCATCAAACAGCTTTACCACTATCTGAAGAATGTCATCTTCGTAATACTGTGTCTTTATACTCTGGTTCATCATGGGCACTTCAACGACAGTGCCGTCCTCTTTTGTGAAAGGCGCCTCCTTTGTCTTGCCCTTGTTGAACTCATCTTTCCAGCCGCCTTTGAAGTAGAGGGCGTTGATGAGGTACATCCTGTCGTTCTTCTTTATCTCATCAAGTGCCGATTTAATTTTGCCTTTTGTGTTCTCGCTGCACCATTCGTTGATTCTCTGTAATGTTTCCTTGTTGAATGGTGCTGTTGTCACGAGTGCGTTGAAGTACTCTTTGTTGGTGTCGATGAACTCCTGCTTTACATCAAGTTTTTCATTTACCCATATTGAATTTGCAATGTTTACTTCGCAACCGTATCTGTTAGCGGAAAGTTGCTCTATTGTCTCCTTGGCTTTTGCGTTGACATCATCTGCAAGGCCCATGGTGCCGTACATCTGCTGCTGTGTCTCGCCTGTGGCACCGTTGGCAGTCATCGAGAGTGCCAGCTGCGCACTGAGTGGTGAGATGCAAACATTCTCCTGCTTGCTCTCTTTGCACACTGTGTTAAAGAGGCTGCCCCAGAAAGGCAGTTTCTTCTCTTCGCCGTTTACGGTATATGTAGTGCCGTTGTTTACAATCATACTCTCTCCTTTAATCTCCGGGTTGAGGTTCTGTCTTCCTGTTGAGCAGGAGATAAGTGCCGCAACCATGAAAAATGGTGTGATAAACTTTTTAATGTCCATATCAGAATACGAATTTCATCAGGTCGTTATACATGGCAAGAATAAATAATCCCAGGATGATGAGCATGCCGACCATCTGTGCACGCTCCATGAACTTGTCGCTTGGCTGTTTGCCTGTAATCATCTCTACAATGAGGAAGAGCGCGTGTCCTCCGTCGAGGGCGGGAATGGGCAATATGTTCATGAATGCAAGGATTATCGAAAGGAATGCTGTCATCAGCCAGAACTCGTGCCAGTTCCACTCTGCAGGGAAAAGGCTGCCTATTGAAGCGAACATGCCGACGGACTGTGCTCCCTCGGCCGAGAATACATACTGGAAGTCGCTTACGTAGCCGCGCAGTACGTTGAGCCCGAAACCGACACCGGCAGGGAACGACTCAAAGAAGCCGTACTCGTTGTGTATAAGCGGGTAGTTGTTGCTCTTCGAGAAGATGCCTAACTGTAGCGGCTCGCCATTTTCGGTATGATTTACCGTAGCGGTAAGCGTCACTATGCTGTCGCGCATTACCTCAATGGTAAAGCTCTCCTTCCTCTCGCTACCTATGCGCTCTGCCACGCCTTTTATCTTTGACCATGATGCAATGGCAGTACCGTCGATTGAGATAATGCTGTCGCCTGCCAGGACACCTGCATTGTGGGCTATCCCTCCTATGACAAGGCTGTCGACAACGGGCAGGCTTCTAATGCTCATGAATATGCCCCCACTGTTCATGTTGAGCAGTCCGAGCGTGTCGGGTATGGCTATTGCAACCTCCTTACCGCCTCTCAGGACTGTCACCTCATCGGCGTCACAGATGCTGCGGAATATATTCGTGCCGCGAACCTTGTCGAGGTAGAGCTTGTGTGCCTCTTCTCCATCGAACTTTATTATTTTGTCACCGTCCTTGAAGCCGATGCTCTTTGCTGTCTCGTTGAACTCGAAGCCTTTGTCCATGGTGTGCAGGTCTACGTAGTAGTCGCCCCATGTGAAAAGTACCATAGAGTAGATGAGAATTGCCAGTATGAGGTTGAACATCACGCCGCCCACGATTATGAGCAGACGCTGCCATGCGGGCTTTGAACGGTATTCCCACTCCTGGGCAGGCTGTTTCATCTGTTCGGTATCCATTGACTCGTCAATCATGCCGGCAATCTTACAGTATCCGCCAAGGGGCACCCAGCCGATACCGTACTCTGTATCGCTGTTCTTGGGCTTCCACTTGAAGAGCGAGAACTTCCAGTCGAAGAAAAGGTAGAATTTCTCTACCCTTACCTTGAACATCCTCGCGAAAAGAAAATGTCCGAACTCATGTATAAGCACCAGCAGACTCAACGCCATGATGAGCTGCAGTGCACGTACAAAAAATATTTCCATAATATTCTATAAATGTATTTGTTTCTTTTATCGGTTATTGTTCTGTGGGTTTCATGCCGTCATGTCAAATCCACTCTTCGACCCTTCTGCGCACCTCCTTGTCGGTCTCGAGGTAATCCTCAAGTGTCGGGGCAAGGATGTACGGTGTGCTCTGCATCGCACGTTCAATGAGTTTTGGCATCTCGGTGAACTTGACCCTGTCATTGAGGAATGCCGCAACGCACACCTCGTTGGCAGCGTTTACCACGCATGGCATGTTGCCTCCCTGCGACAGTGCCGTATATGCATGCTGCAGGTTCGGGAAGAGCTCCAGGTCGGGGCGTTCGAAGGTCAATTCTTTGAGTGTGTCCCAGTTTATGCGGTCAAATGATGAAGAGAGACGCTGCGGGTATGTGAGGGCGTACATTATCGGCAGACGCATGTCGGGCGTTCCCAGCTGTGCCTTTATCGCTCCGTCCTCGAACTGCACCATGGAGTGTATTACCGACTGCGGATGTATGACAACCTCAATATCCTCGGCTCCTACTCCAAAGAGCCATTTGGCCTCCATGACCTCGAAACCTTTGTTCATCATGGTTGCCGAGTCGATAGTAATCTTTGCTCCCATGCTCCAGTTGGGGTGCTTGAGTGCCTGCTCCTTGGTCACATGCTCCAGCTGCTCCTTGGTGAATGTGCGGAAAGGGCCTCCCGATGCCGTGAGGATAAGTTTCTCGACCTTGTTGTGCATCTCTCCTGCAAGGCACTGGAATATTGCCGAGTGCTCCGAATCTACAGGCAGGATCGGGGTCCTGTATTGGTTGGCGAGGGCGTTGATGAGCTCTCCTGCTACAACCATCGTCTCCTTGTTGGCAAGGGCAATAGCCTTTCCTGCTTTTATGGCGTTGATTGTCGGGCGTAGTCCCGAGAAACCCACCATTGCCGTAACGACAATGTCAATGGGCGATGACTCGACAATCTGGCATATGGCCTCGTAACCTCCGTATGTCTTTATGGGCAGGTCACTCAGTGCCTCCTTCAGTTGCTGGTATTTTGTCTCATCGGCAATGACTGCTGCCTCGGGCATGAATTTGCGTGCCTGGGCAATGAGGTCATCGACACGGTTTCCTGCTGTTATTGCATACACCTCGAAACATTCGGGATGTTCCTCTACTACCTGCAGGGTCTGGGTGCCTATTGAACCGGTTGAGCCAAGTATGGCAAGCCGTCTTTTTCTGTTCTCTTCCATCTCTTCTGGTTGGCTATATTGTATTTGTTTTCTTTATTCTTAACGGGTCAGCATCAGAATGCGATATATACATTCGGGTCAAGAGGCTTGCCTCTATGCCACAACTCGAAGTGCAGATAATCGCGTCTGTTGCTCATCGTGTCCGTGACGTTCCTCAGCGTGCCTATGGCCTCTCCTGCAACGACCCTGTCGCCTACGGCCTTCAGCAGTCTGTGGCAGTTCCTGTATATCGATGCCATGTTCTCCCTGTGCTGTATGACTATCGTGAATCCGTCATTTGCGGTGTAGTCGCTCATGATTACGGTGCCGTCATGTATGGCAAGAATGTTCTCTCCAGGAATCTCGGCAATGTCAACACCATAGTGCTGCTCCTGGATGTCGTACTTGCGCAGTACCTCGCCCTGCGTCGGACGGAACAGGTTCAAGTCCTGAAGCTCTGCAATGTTCGTTGCCTGCGAAGTGATGTTGTACTTCTCTCTCTCTTCCCACTCCTTTGCAAACTGCTCCTCGGCAGGCGTGGCCTCCAATGAGATGTTTTCGGCATTTATCGGTTGCGGGGAGTTCTTTGCCGAGTCGGGCACTATGTCGCCGCTGAGCAGTGCCTTTATGTTCGCAAGATACCGTTCCTGCTTGTCTACCTCGTTCAACAGGGAGTCGATGCGTATGTGGCTGCGGATAAGTTCCTCCTTGTCGGTCTCGTTCATGTAACCGGGGAGCAGGCTGCCTACAGGCGTGAATACCACGATAAGGTAAAGCACTCCTGCTACAAGCAGGAACGAGAAGAAGAGCGAAAGTATTACCCACATGGGCGAAATGTAGAAACCGAGAACATTCTTGAGCTTGTTCTCATTGTGTATCGTGAGTCTGTACTTTCGTGACAGTTTGCTGCCGAATTTTTTTTCTTTCATCTTCGTTTACTGTTTTAAAGTGTGACAAGGCCTTCGGGAAGGTTGAACAGAATCTCCCTGTTCTCCTGGTCGATGCCTGTGATGAACTCTTCCTGTGCAGGTACGAGAATCTCCTCTCCGTCATTGTCAATCACAAACAGGGTGTTTATGGTGCTCTCGTCGATGTCGGTTATCTCGCCCAGCTCTCCAAGGTTCTCATCGACGGCGATGAACCCTCGGAAAAAGCTCCATGACAGAGCCTCGCTCTCCTCGGTCCACTCCCTCGGGATATATACCTCGCGGTTTGTGAGGAAACGTACCTCCTCGGCGCTCTCCATGCGTTCAATTTTCACAATGAGCGTGTCGCTGTTCTTCGTGCGGCGTGTCTCGAAGAAGAATGGCACCAGTATACCGTCGATGTCACAGGCTACGAAATCGCACTCCTCGCCAAGGAGTATGCTGTCGCCTTCAAGACCAATCTCGCCCTTTGTGCCATGGGGCTTGAGGAACTTGCCGTAATATACAAAATCTTCTTTCCTGAGCATTTGTCGGAAGTTGTTAGGTGTTTCTGTCCTTATGAACGTGTTATCTTCGCGCCTATCTGGTTCAGTCTCTCTTCGAGATTCTGATATCCGCGGTCAATCTGCTCGATGTTATCGATGCGGCTCACTCCGTCGGCGCTCATGGCGGCGATGAGAAGTGCGATACCCGCCCTGATGTCGGGCGAGCTCATAGAGCGTGGCTTCAGCGTGAAACGTCTGTCGTGTCCTATGACTACGGCGCGGTGCGGGTCGCAGAGTATTATCTGTGCTCCCATGTCAATGAGCTTGTCGACAAAAAACAGACGGCTCTCGAACATCTTCTGGTGTATGAGTACGCTGCCTTTTGCCTGTATGGCCGTTACGAGCAGCACGCTCAGGAGGTCGGGCGTGAGGCCGGGCCATGGCGCGTCGCTTATGTTCATTATTGAGCCGTCGATGAACGAGTCAATCTCATAATGTTCCTGTGATGGAATGAAGATATCATCTCCGCGCTGCTCGAACTTTATTCCGAGCTTGCGGAAACTGTCGGGTATGATTCCCAGGTTCTCGAACGATACATCCTTTATGGTAAGTTCGCTCTGTGTCATTGCAGCCATGCCTATGAAACTGCCGACTTCAATCATGTCGGGCAGTGCGCGGTGCGTGCATCCTCTCAGTTCCTTCACACCCTCAATCGTGAGCAGGTTGCTGGCGATACCCGATATCTTTGCGCCCATCTTGTTGAGCATGCGGCACAACTGCTGTATGTATGGCTCGCAGGCTGCATTGTATATTGTTGTCGTGCCCTCGGCAAGTACTGCTGCCATGATGATGTTCGCTGTACCTGTAACCGATGCCTCATCAAGCAGCATGGTGCAACCTTTCAGTTTCTGAGCCTTCATCTTGTAAACTCTTCTATCTGTGTCGAATGAGAACTCCGCTCCAAGTTTCTGCAATCCTATGATATGTGTGTCGAGTCTGCGGCGGCCAATCTTGTCGCCTCCGGGCTCGGACATCGTGGCCTTGCCGAAACGTCCCATGAGCGGGCCGATGAACATTACCGAACCCCTGAGTCTTGAACAGCCGTTGATGTACTCCTCGCTTTCGATGTAGTCGAGGTTTATCTCATTCGCCTGGAATGTGTAGCAGCCTACTCCGTTGCGGGTCACTGACACTCCCATGTTCATGAGCTGGCTTATGAGGTTGTTCACATCCGCAATGTCGGGGATATTCTCTATCGTGACTTTCTCGGGCGTGAGCAGTGTGGCGCATATCTCCTGTAACACCTCGTTTTTCGCTCCTTGGGGAGTGATGGTGCCGTTGAGCTTGTGTCCGCCCTCTATTATGAATGATGCCATGGTGTTCCCTTTTTAGAATTTACGTTTGAAGTTCTTCTTGCCGTTGCCGTTGCGCTTGGCATTGCCTGCATAGCGTTGGGTGTTGCCGCCCTGGTTTATCCTTATCTCGCGGTCGGTTATGTCAATGGCCCCCTTTGAGTAGATGCGCAGGTCATCGAAGATCTTCTTGTCCTCGACGCCGTCCTTGTTCCATGCGATGTAGTTCTTCTTCATCTGTATGATTATGAACTCAATGAGGCAATCGCGCTCTTCGCCCTCCCCAAGGGTACATGCATGTTCAATCATCTGCTCCACTATGCGCCCATAATGTCTGTTTCTTATCTCTCCTGTCTGGTAGGGTACCCTCTGGGGTGCCACATTGAATTCCTCCTTCTTGATGACCTCAAAAGGGTAGTCGATGTCGAGCATGAAGTCGGACATTATTGCCAGATGGTCCCAAAGCTTGCGTTCATAATCGGGCTGGTTGCGGGTATTCGGGAACATGCTTGCCATTATTTCCACAATGGTAACGGCACATCGTTGCCTCTCCTCGCGGTCCTCTATGGTAAGCGCGTGGTCAACCATTTTCTGTACCGAGCGTCCGTACTCGGGTAGTGGCAGTCTCTTCTGCCGGGTATTGTATTCCATCATTGTCGTATGCGGTTTCAAAAATTCTTCAATAGTTCTTTAGGCTTCGTTGCAACGAAGTTCTTGAGGTAGAAGGGCTCAAAGTAGGCTATATCCTCGAACCTCTCATCGAACCATGCCCTTTCGCCGAGTGGCATCATGTTCTTTGCCAACGGGTTCCTGTAACCGTCAAGGAAACGGGCGTTGGGGTGACTTATTATGCTCTTGCACTTTTCGGCGCCGTTACCGAAGAAGAATACCGGGCCGCGGTCGAGGAACTCCTTGAAACTCTCTTCGGTAACCACCTCGGCATGTGTCTCTTTTTCTACTCCCAATGCCCTGTCATATACCGTGGCGTACACCTCGTTACGGCGGGCATCTATCATCGGGCAGAGCAGTGCATCCTCGGGCAGGTCATCGCGGAAAAGTACAGGCACGCACATTATCGCTGTCGTGGGAATGGCAATCAGCGGTATGTTGCGGCCGTAGCATACTCCTTTTGCTGTCGATGAGGCTATCCTGAGACTTGTGTACGAACCCGGGCCGCAACTCAGCGCCACTGCATTGATTTTCGCGCCCTGCTCATCGGCTACCTTTATCGCCTCCTCGACAAACGGTGCGAGCACCTTTGCGTGGGAGCGTTCCTCCCTATCTGTTCTCTCAAAAAACACATGGCCGTCCTGGCTCAGTGCCACGGAACAGCAATCTGTAGATGCTTCGATATGTAGTATTATTGTCGTCATCCTTTGTTTTTTTTAGTCTGCGCGTATTAAGGCAGAATATCTATTTTAGTGCAAATGTACGAATTTATCGGTTAACATACTATTAAATAATATTTTTTAATATAAGTATACAAAAAAAGCGCTTTTGCTTGGATGTATTTCCGAATAATTGAGTAATTTCGCAATATTGTGGGTGGAGTACACCCATATGTAATGTATAACGGATGGCAGCATGCTGCCGAAATATTTTTAAAGGAATGATATACTCAATGACGGGCTATGGTAAGTCTGTAACCCTTTTTCAGGATAGGAAGATATGTGTTGAAATCCGTTCTCTGAACGGAAAGGCGATGGATTTGTCTACCCGCATCGCTCCCCAGTTCAAATGCAGGGAGATGGAGATACGTACCCTGCTCTCGACGCAGCTCGAGCGTGGAAAGGTCGATTTCTCGATTTGGGTGGAGCAGGGCGAGAAGGCCGATACCCCGTCAATCAACCAGGCTGTGATGCAGGGCTATCTTGAGCAGATGACCGAGGTCTCGAGGACAACGGGCATCCCCATGCCCGAGAATCTCTTCGAGGTGCTGCTCCGTCTGCCCGAGAGTGTCGCGCGCAAGGAGGTCTATGATGTTACCGATGATGAGTGGAGTGTGGTTCTCGAGAGCGTAAAGGCAGCTGTTGCCGACCTGTTGGCTTTCCGCAAGCAAGAAGGCGAGGCACTCGAGGCGAAGCTGCGTGGCAACATATCGGCGATAACCTCTCTGCTGGCATCGGTAGAGCCTTATGAGAAGGAGCGTGTCGAGAAAATCCGTGCAAGAATCACCGAGTCGCTCGAGAAGATGGTTGGCGTGGAGTATGACAAGAACCGTCTTGAGCAGGAACTTATCTTCTACATCGAAAAACTCGATGTGAACGAGGAGAAGCAGCGCTTGACCAATCATCTGAAATATTTCATCGAGACAATTGAAGGCCCGATAGGTCAGGGCAAGAAACTCGGTTTCATAGCTCAGGAGATGGGACGCGAGATAAACACCCTCGGCAGCAAGAGCAACCATGCCGAAATGCAGAATATCGTAGTCAAGATGAAGGATGAACTTGAGCAGATAAAGGAGCAGGTTCTCAATATAATGTAAAGAAATATGAGCAAAGGAAAGGTTGTCATTTTTTCAGCCCCGTCAGGTTCGGGAAAGTCGACGCTGGTTCATTTCCTTATGGACAGGGACCCGTCATTCGGTTTTTCGGTGTCGGCGACAAGCCGTCCTCCGCGTGGCGAGGAAAAACATGGGGTCGATTATTTCTTCTTCACTCCCGAGGAGTTCCGAGCACGTATAGCAGCCGATGAATTCGTGGAGTACGAAGAGGTCTACCCCGGTCGTTACTATGGAACACTTAAATCGCAGGTAGAACGTCAGTTGGAGCAACAGAACATCCTTTTTGACGTAGATGTCAAGGGTGGCTGCAGTCTCAAGAAATATTATGCCGAGCGCGCTCTCTTCATCTTTGTACAGGCACCTTCGATAGCGGCACTCCGCGAGCGTCTTGTGCGTCGTGGCGATACCGCTCCCGATGAGATTGAGAAGCGTGTGAGCAAGGCCGAGTATGAGATGACATTCGCGCAGTTCGCCGACAGGGTAATTGTAAACGATGACCTTGACAAGGCAAAGGCCGAACTGGTGGAGGTCGTAAACAAGTTTCTTAATGACTAAAAGGACGGTTATCTTCGGCGGTAGCTTTGACCCCATCCATGTGGGGCATCTGGCTCTTGCACGTGAGGCTTGTGTCCGTGGGCTTGCCGATGAGGTATGGTTCATGGTCTCGCCTCAGAACCCGCACAAGCAGGACCGTATGCTGACCGACGAGAACCTGCGCTTGAGGATGGTGCAGCTGGCAGTCAAGGAGAATCCAGTGTTCAAGGCATGCGACTTCGAGTTCGCTCTTCCGCGCCCTTCGTATACGCTAAATACCCTTGCGGCTCTTGAGCAGCAATACCCTGAAAGGAGTTTCAGGCTTCTCATAGGTGCCGACAACTGGGAAAAGTTCGGCCGTTGGTACAAGGGCGATGAGATTCTTGAGCGTTACGGCGTTATTGTCTACCCGCGTGGCGGCGAGGATGTGCCCGGGTTGCCTGCGAATGCCGTGTGGATGCCCGCCGAACTTTACGACATAAGTTCCACTATGATACGCGAGGCTGTGGCTGCCGGCAAGGAAATCACAGGGCTTGTTCCGGCCGAGGTAGAGCAATTTATAAACGAAAACAGATTATATCGATGAAAAAGATAATGTTGCTGCTTTTTATCGTGTTGCTGTCGCACTCGTTCGCGACGGCACAGGTAAAACTCTATGATGAGATGTGCGACCCGTTGCAGGCGGTATTCTGCGATTATGTCGAGAACGAGTCTTCGCAGAACTTCCTTTCAAGCGCGTCGGGACAGTATACGGGTACCCTTATAGACAATAAGATATACGGTTGGGGCTTTATACTTGCTTCGGATGGAACCCGTTCGTTCGGACAGTTCCGTAACGGCAAGAATATCTTCGGCATCTCTATCACCGACAAGATTGCAAAGGTGGGCGGCGAGAAACATTATGTCCTTTATGACCTTGCTACAGGCGAGATTCTGCGCCTGTATACCCGTGAGGGCGATATCCCTCTTGAGTATCCGCTTGTCTCTTCAAGCAAGGAGGGCGAGTCACCATATAGTTTCAAGAAAGAGATTTATGCCAATGGCGATGTGTATATCGGCGAGTTCTACAAGGGCAAGCGTCATGGCTATGGTGTCTACTATTGGGAGAATGGCGATATATGGTATGGCAGATACGAAGGCGGCTACCGCAATGGATACGGCATGCTCATAAATGTTGACCATCACATATATTATGGCAAATGGCTCGGTGACAGCAGGGTAGATGAGTGAAAAAAGGGAAATCCCGCATCCGTGTCCTGATATTCTGCCTGTTGTGATATGTGTGGTTGAATTACGCTTATAACTAAAGATTATTATATGAAAAAGAGGATTTTGTATTTGGTGTCAATGCTCGTGGCTTCGTTTATGGCGTTGCCGGTTGTGGCACAGAGCGAGAGTGTTGTCACATTGTCGGGCAACGGATATGTGACAGCCGGCCCCGAGAAAAATGCGTTCATTGATGAACAGCGCTGCGAACTGCGTAACTGGAATAGTACGGAGACAGTGGTAAGCTTCTACTTCAGGGCCGAACAGAGCGGCAAGATGAATGTCGCGCTCCAGGCTAAAGGACATTCAAAGATTGAGGTTTCCCTTTTGGGCAAGAAAAAGAAGGTAAAGCTCGACAGCGATGAACCGGTGCGCGTTGAGCTTGGAACATTCAAGGTGAAGGAACCCGGTTACATCAGAATGGATATCCGTGGCCTTAAAATAAAGGAGGGCGAAGGTTTCGGCAATGTCGCTGCCGTTTATGTAGGTGGCGAGGTGACTCCTGTCGTTTGTGTCGGTCCTGAGTTCAGTACCCATTTCGGCCGTCGTGGTCCGTCGGTACATTTGGGTTACGGTCTTCCCGAGGAGAATGTCGAGTGGTTCTATAACGAGGTTGTAGTGCCCGAGGAGGGCGATATCCCAAGCAGCTATTATATGGCTTGCGGATTCGGTCAGGGATACTTCGGTATGCAGAACAACAGCCCTCACAAAAGAAGGATTCTCTTCTCGGTGTGGAGCCCGTTCAACACCGACAATCCGTCCGAGATTCCCGATTCATTGCGTGTTGCACTTGTGAAGAAGGGCGACGGTGTAAAGGTAAATGATTTTGGCAATGAGGGTTCAGGCGGTCAGAGCTATATGTACTATGACTGGAAAGCTGGAGAGCGTTGCCGTTTCCTCATGGGAGTAAGACCCGACGGCAATGGCAATACGGTATATACTGCCTACTTCTTCGACAACCACAAGGGCAAGTGGCAGCTCGTTGCATCTTTCCGTCGTCCGCAAATCACTACATGGTATACAGGCGCGCACTCATTCCTGGAGAACTTCAATCCTGTGATGGGTTACATCAACCGCAAGGCTTGTTACGGCAACCAGTGGGCGCGCACCGTTGACGGCCGATGGATTCCTGTTACACAGGCACGATTCACTTGTGACGCTACAGGACATCAGAGGCAGCGTCTCGATTATCGTGGCGGTGTGGAAGGAGAGGGATTCTTCCTGACAATGGGCGGTTTCTTCGATGATTATCTGAAATCGGGCACATGGTTCGAGCGTACAGGCAATGTGACAGAGGCTCCCGATATTGATTTTTCTACACTAGAGTAAGAAAATATCTAAAATTTTGAAATTTATAGTGTAAAATTGTGAAGGTATATTATTTTGGTTATCTTTGCATTTGTATCCCGATATGCGTCATGTGGTTTTTACAGGCGTTTATGGGAACACGGACATTTGGAAATATTTACAAACAATATTTATTAAAAACACACTGTAATATGAACTTGAAGAAATTTTTCGGTCTTGCCTTGTGTGGTATCATGGCTCTCGCGGGCTCTACAGCACAGGCACAGTCACTTTCTCCATCGACAAAGTGGCATTGGGACAAGGGTACTATTGTAGTTGAGACACCTGAGCGTCCTGCTGGTCAGGAGCACGCTCTGAACCTCGCAGTTGCTCCAATCAAGACTGTACGCGTTGCATTCGTGGGTCTTGGCATGCGTGGTCCCGGTGCGGTTGTACGTTTCTGCCGCATCCCCGGTGTTGAGATTGTAGCTCTTTGCGACTATGAGTATGAGCGCGCAGAGAAGTGCCAGGAAGAGCTTCGCAAGCAGGGTCTTATCCCGGCAGACATCTACTATGGCGAGAAGGGTTATGAGGAGCTTTGCAAGCGCCCCGACATCGACCTCGTTTATGTAGCAGCCGACTGGAACCACCACTATCCTGTAGCAAAGTGCGCTCTTGAGAACGGCAAGCACACAGCTATCGAGGTGCCTTCAGCAATGAACCTCGAGCAGTGCTGGAGCCTTATCGACCTTGCAGAGAAGACACGTCTCCACTGCTTCATCCTCGAGAACTGCTGCTACGATGACTATGAGATGAACGCTCTTGCAATGGCTCAGGACGGCGTATTCGGCGAGATTATCCGCGCCGAGGGTGCTTACATCCACAGCCTCGAGTGGTTCTGGGATGCATACTGGAAGGATCCTGCCGACAACGATGTTGACAACCTCCACTGGCGTCTGAAGTACAACAAGGAGAATCGTGGCGACCTCTACGCTACTCACGGCCTTGGCCCCGTTGCACAGTGCCTCGACATTCACCGTGGCGACCGCTTCACAACATTGGTTGCAATGGATACAGATCCTTTCTTCGGTAAGGAGCTCGTAAAGGAGAAGACAGGTAAGGAGTGCAAGGAGTTCCGTAATGGTGACCACACTACAACTCTCATGCGTACAGCAAAGGGTAAGGTTGTTGAAATCCAGCACAACGTTATGACTCCTCAGCCATACAACCGTTTGTTCAAGCTCACAGGTACAAAGGGTTATGCTACAAAGTATCCTACACCCGAGCTCGCTCTTTCAGGTGAGGCTCTCAAGGGTACAGGTGCTCCTCAGGTTGACAACCTCAACGCTCACGGCTTCATGAGCGCAGAGCAGAGAGAGGCTATGATGGCAAAGTACTACCACCCAATCCTCAAGAAGTATGTCGAGAAGGGTCGTGACCTCGGTCATGGTGGTATGGACTTCGTAATGGATTCACGTCTCGTTTACTGCTTGCAGAACGGTCTTCCACTCGATATGGACGTTTATGACTTAGCAGAGTGGTGCTGCTTGGCAGAGCTCGGTACATTGTCAATGGACAACAACTGCGCAGCTGTGACATTCCCCGACTTCACACGTGGTTACTGGGATGTTCAGAAGGGTTACAAGCACGCTTATGCTGCTCCCGAGGCAGAGGCTGCTGCAGAGGCATACGCCGAGGCTTACAGCGCTGCACAGAAGGAGGTAACTGCAAAGAAGAACCTTTGGGCTCTCTACGACGCAGTTAAGGCTGCCAAGGCTGCCGGCGATGCAAAGGCTCAGGCAAAGGCTCAGAAGAAGCTCGACGCTGCCAAGGCATCAGCAGACAAGGCTATTGCAAAGGCAATGAAGAAGGCTGAGAAGAAGTAATGGAAACACTTCAATGATAATTCAGCGAGGCATCCGTCTGGATGCCTCGCTTTTTTTGGTTTCATTGCTTGTGCTTTTCGCATACTTGTCATTTCTAACGTTTGTGAGACGTGTTGTTGAGGGCTTTGCCCGAAAAAATCTCTATCATAGTATTGTCATTCTATATTTGCACTGTCATTGACTCGTTTTGCTTTTCGTAACCCAAACGGCATAAGTTAAATTCCTCCTCTGCCTGAGGGGAGGTGCCAGTTTACTGGCGGAGGGGTGGGAGTGCTACGTTTGACCTATTGCTGCAAAACTTGCCGATAACAAAACAAAAGAGCATTGGTTCGTTCATTGTTACACTAATGAACTCACCGATAACAAAACATTGTTTTGTCATTCTACTCTAGGACAAAGATTCTTTGAATAAACAAGTTTGTTTTACGCTAAAATGTACAGAAATACTATTCTTTGTATAAATGAATATTCCTTTTCTTGTCCATTATAAACTTCTGGTCTATTGGAAAAATGTAATTATTTTCCAATTCTCTTGTAACAAAATCTGCCTTATACCTTTCAGCAACGGTATATGCCTCAACTCTATTATCTTTAATGAATAGAATGGTTGATATTGTTTCTGAAGCAGTATTTATACTGCAAACACTTTTTAATCCGTTTGACATACAAATATTGGTGAAAACCTCTTTGTTTGTATCAAAGTATGGTTGAACAATAAATATGCTATCATATTTTTCTCCACAATGTTCCTTTAATGTGAATGGTGCTTCAATGGTTACATCATTAAAATTTAGTTCAACAATCGGTTCACTAGGGGTGTCAGGTGTGCACCCGATGAGTAACAATAATAGTGTGAAAAGCAAAATAGTTTTACTTGATAATTTTAAGTTTCCCATTGTCTGATTGACTTAAAGAAGTGCGATGTAATCTGTGATGCTACTTTGTTGAATTGTTATTATTGAAATCCGACATAAATAGTACCCCATTGTTGAAATACTCAAACGCGATTGACATTGTTTTCATTAGATTTGGATATTTTTCTTTATTGATATTATAAAGAACCTCAAACTCTTTTTCTTGGTTTTTGCCGTCTATTATATTCGACCAAAAGAATTGCCAGAATTGCATTTGGTGCCCCTTTTCTATTTTTGATAAACAATGAATGAATACATCATTCTTTTCTTGCATTGTGTCGTGTAATAATGTTTGCAGATAGTTAGGGGCGTCTGCATCAAGCGAC
>JAGBFX010000003.1 GCA_017936265.1 Bacteroidaceae bacterium
GAGATACGTCCTGTTGCAATATATTATGGTAAGGACATTTCTGCTATAAACAAGAAAATTCTTAGTAATATAGCCAAAGAAAAAGGATTAAAAGAGTATCAAATGTATATAGATGTTCAGTCTGAACAGTATACGATGAAGTTTAAGAAAATATAATTTGTTTTTATTCTATATTTTGAAAATTAGGGATTCCGAACTGAGGTGGAACAAAATTATAGTGTACCCGTTTCTGTTTCAAATTATTTCACTACTTTGGCTTCGCCGAAGGTAGGCTGCGCCTCGGATGAAATAATAAACCCATTTATTTTGTTCTTCTCTCGGCTTGCACTACTTTTGCATCAAAGTAGGAACTCGACTCTGCGAGACACTTCTTACCACTATGAGCAGGAGGAGTGACATATCCGGACAAGCCTTCCTTTCTGGCAGGTTTTTAATTATAAATTCCTATATTCGCATATGCAAACACCTTGTTACCTGATGAGACTGAAGTTTCTGTTCACTTTTGCATTGCTGCTGTCTGCGCCAAGCCTGTTGCTTGCACAGGCGGCTGTGGAGTTCCCTGTGAGGACTCTGGACATTGGCAAGATCTCCGAGGATACCGACTCGGTAAACGGGGTATTCCGTGTCGTGAACAGGGGCGATGCTCCGCTTTTCATTGAGGGAGTGTATGTGAGCTGCGGTTGCGTCAAGGCGACGCACAGCACTGATGCCATAATGCCGGGCGAGAGCGGCACTGTAACTGCGACGCTTTTCCCCGAGGGGCGCGAGGGGCAGTTCCTTAAGTCTATCTATGTCTACACAAACACTATCCCGCGCAAGAATGTAATAAGGTTGAAAGCATTCATTACTGAGCCAAAGAAGAAACAATAACAATATATGAATGAAGGTGACCTTTTAGGTCACCTTCATTCATATATTGTTACACTCGCGCGGTCACTCGCAACGGTACGTTACAATGCGGCTCTTGACAAGTAACCCCTCGCCTACCCCTTTGTCACTGGTTGTGTTGTAGAGGCATATCTCAATGCTCAGGTTATCCCATATGAGAGCGCCGCGGTTCTCATCATAATAGTTCTGCAGGTTGTTGCAGACTTTATTGAAACGTTCTATGGCGTCTTCCTTCTCGCATGGCACTGATGCAAATTCCTCGTTGACGGTCTCTATCTCGAAGATATTATCCTGTGGAATATAATCGAGCCTGTCATTGACCACTATCCTGAAGTGTGCCAATGGACCGTCGAGCTCGCACGAGGTAAATGCCAGCGGCAGGAACGCCGCCAGCATTATAAGAAGCATATTCTTTATCTTTCCTTTCATTTTACAATATATTCATTTAACATCTTCAGTTCTGTGGCTGTAGGGATGACTTTCTTGCCCTTCTCAAGGAAGATGATATCATCCGCACTGCCGTCGGTCGACATTACTGCCTTCATCTCGCGGTAGCGACGTGCATTGTCAGGAACAATGAGGCCTGCATCATAGTATGGGGTCGTAAACTCCACGATGTTGCCGTAGGTGAATTTGCCGCCGGCATAGACAAAAGCACGATAGTAGTACTTTGTATCAGGCATCAGGTTCAGCACACGCGAGTAATAACCGGTGCTCTTGTTTACCGTGACACTGCCGTCACGATAGACATTCTCATTGCCTTCGTTAAGGTCGGCTACGCTAAGGGCATACTCGAAACCTATATAAAGGTCATTATACTCCTCAGACTCGATGGCTTCGAGCACCGTACTGTTCACCTTGCCGCGGAGTGTTGTCCACTCGTCATCAAGGACTGCATCGAATGTCTCAAGGTCGAAGTTCTCAAGCGGTTCCTCATCTACAGTAAAGCTCTTTATGGCACCGCGGTATGTCTGCTTTTTGTCTGCAGTCATTGCCACTAAGCGGTAGTAGTACTTTGTGTTCCAGGCAAGATTCTTGAGTTCGGCCGAGTACTCGCGTTCATCTGTCATGGGAACATAACAGATTGCCGACGCCGACATATCCTTGTTCTTTGAGACCTCGAAATAGAGCATGTACTGCTTCTCATCTTCGTTCTGCACCGAATTGTCGAGACGCTCCTTCAGCGGTCTTGTCACAGAGCCAGCCATACTTACCCTGTTCTTTGTGACAGTCGCCGACATTGTGGTAGCCATAAGGTCGAGTTTCTTGGTCTTGAACATATGTACAGGAGTTGCATAGTCCACCTCCCCGTCATCCAGCTCAAGGTCGAGCCTGTAACGGTAGTAGTATGTGGTAGACGGGGCGAGGTTCTCAAGTGTATAGTTGAGCAGATAGATATCCATCTCCTTGCTTGACCACCCTATTTTCTTGGTTATGTCAATCTCCTCGGCATTCTCATCAAAATCGTTCTCTGTAGTCGAGTACTGGATTGTTGTCTTTACCTTGCCTAAAGCATATTCGCCTTGGACGTCTGCCGAAAGTTCAGCCAACTCAGCCTCGGGTTTGGCAGCCAGATTGTCAATTGGTGGCGGCACCGAGAAAGGCATGACGTTTGACTCGTGTCTGTTGCCCTTGCCATCATCATAGACAACCTTGAAGTAGTACTGCTTGTCACGGTCCCACTTGTTGTCGGTCTCAAGGATTATCTCAAAGTCATCCTCATCGCTGTCACGGCCGATATCCTCAGGGCTGACAGCTATCTCATCACCCATGTCAATGAAATCCTTACTGTCGGCAACAAGGAACTTGTACCTGTTCTCGTTCGATACCCCCATAAATCCCTTGTCGACTTTTGCGAAGAAGAGCACCTTGGTATAGCTTGCTTTTGCCTCAATGTCGGAGAATACCGGTTTTGTCCTGAACTTGACTGTGAGGCCCTTGTATGTCTTGCCGGTCTCATGGTCCTGCACAACGGCATTGAACATGTATTCGGTATCCGGTTTCAGTAGGCCGTCAAGGTTATACTCATAGCCCACCTTCCTCACGTTGTTGAGATAATCCATCGGCATTTTCGCGTCGGGGTAGTATGCAAAGCCTACGCTGAACCTGTTGTCGATATGGTTCATATCCTCGGCCTCATATATGCTGCTATGAAGATCGGCATTCAGCGTTGCGCCTACGGCCGTAATATCAGTAGCATCTTCGGTGGTGGGGGCATAGTATTCGAAGAAACCTCCCGGCCAGGTTGTACTATAGACATATTGGTCATTGGCACTGTCAATGATGTATGCCTGCACATTGAACTCATCGCGCGGGAACTCGCCACGCTCCACCGTCATTTTCATCACATTACTGCCGGGATGCGCCTTATCGAAGATGACCACCGGTTTAATCACATTATCGGTTTCCGGGTCAAGGAATATGAAACCGCCCTCCGTAATGTTGGGGTTATCAAGGGCATGCACTTCAAACTCCGCCTCAATTTCTGCCCGCTCATAATCCTTATCGTTCCTTGTCATTTTCACCTTGTACGGGATGTAAATCTCATCAAATTTACCCATTACAAGATTGCCTGTGTAGAAAGAGTTGTAAATGACCGGATATACACCTATCAGACGTCCCTTCAACTGATCCAACCCATTCAGGTCAATACCAAACTCAATCTTGTTGTCCGAGGTAAAGTTATCAAAGAGACCGACACTCTTTACGTAGTCGGGATTGTGGTCAAGAGGTGCACCAGGCGAGTTGTCTACGAACATAATGCTGGCATCATATTTGAACAGATGCTTATAGTCACTCTTCAGTATTCCTTTATAGACACCACCTGTAAAATGCTTCTCCTCGAATCTGGTTGTATTCGGAACGGCACCTACCTCATACCAAGGGTAATACATCTTATTGTCAAGTCCGAACAGACTCATCCAATCGCTGACCTTAAGACTCCACCCGTCGTTCAAGACCGTGAAGACCAGGTCGAACAGCAGTACACTTTCGAGTTTCAGGAAGGTTCCGTCATTCATCTTCTTATAGAGTTCCTCCCTTTCATACAGCCACTCCGGGTCATCCTCCAAAGCATAATCCAACTGGCCGCCCTCGACAGATGCTTGAGCCGAGATTTTCATTCCCGCGCCGAACTTCAGCTGGAATTTGACTCCTTGTCCCAAAAGACCGATACCGACTTTCACATGAGGTACAATCATAAATTCGCCTTTGACAGCGAAAGCGTCAGAACCATACAGACCTGTCGAGAACTTCTCCCGGGGGTCATCATAAACATGTTCTTCCCAAATCACATCCTTGTCAGAGCCTTGTAAGATAAAACCCACTTTACGTCCTATTTTAAAGCCGCCCTCTAATGAAGCCTGCATTCCCACAAAGAAATCATAGGTTACTCCCAAATCAATATTGATACTCAACCCAGGCAGGACAGGTATAGGGATAGGGATTTTGACCCAATTCTTTTCTATCTCTTCTTTCGGCTTATAGCCAAAAGAGCCCTCTACCGTAATTTTACCATCGAGCACGGCATCCACATAACACTCGGTCCGGGATATATCCTGTGCTTTATCTATAATCGTAGAACAACATGCATCAAAGAAACTTTTTCCCGTAATCTTGACAACAAGCGGGCCTTCAGAACCGATGACAAACTTTCCATCCTCTTTTACTGAAAAGACTATATTTATCTCATGTTCTTTCTCTTCCTTCCCGCTTTCTATCTGTGAGTCACCGTCTGCACGCGTATTCAACCGTTTAACGACGATTTTCTTCTCGACGATAGAATCAGGCATCTCCTCTGTTTCTCCGTCCCTCGATACGCCACCTGTGTATAATACGTCATAAACGTCTTCAAGAGCAAGAGTACCGCATTGCATGACAACCACTCCACGATTGTAATCGAGATACATATTCTCGACAAGGCCCATGAATCCATATGGTAACTTGTCACGGTATATATTGCAGATCACCTTCTGCCCCACCTTGGGGACTTTGGTCTTTGTAATGCAATCGATTCTGAAGTATATTGTGCTCGCGGAATCACTGTCGACAATATACTGGAACAACTCCTCTCCAATCTCGAACACCCCAGCAGCAAGTTGTGTTTCGGGCAGCTTGAACAGCAAGCTGTCGACCTTAGCCATATCATATTTCATAGTATCAGGATACAAGGCACCATTGACCATTATCCTTACCGGTCCATCATACTCATTTCCTAAGGTATCGGTTGTTGCAAAGGTTATCTTCCAGTTGCCGCCCTCGGCAAACATGAAATCATCCTCACTGTCGCACATTATACCAAAAGACTGCTGGAGGTCAACCTGTGCTGTCGCACCCGTAAAGGCCATCATGATGGCCACCGATGCAAGAAGCATTTTCTTAAGAATCCTTTTCATCGTACCACCACTTTAATTTTACAATCATTTACCTTGGCAAGATATGTTCCTTTAGGCAGATTGGCCAAAGGGATATTCTTCCTTGCATCTACAATCCCAGTCATAAGCAACTTTCCGGCGGCATCGTACAGATGAAGTGTTCCGCCGTCCAGGCTACTGTGAAATACCAGTTCCCCATCGATATAACGCATGGGGTTCGACTCATCGACCCCGACCACAGTCGGCACATCTGTCGTTACTGCCTCGACAAACTTTAGCGACAGCAGTTCGTTGCGTTCGAACAGATACATCTCGCTTTTTCCGGAAACCTCGACATATTGTACTAATTTCCCGTCCTCACCACTCTGGGTATATGAGTATATAAAGGACTCCGAATCGATATCAATGTCGAACACTCTTCCGTCCACCAATGCAAGCACGACCTTGTCATACTGTCTTATCTTGCCGTCGGCCATCGCTGTCGACACAATCATCACTGCAAACAAAAGAAAAAACAATTTTCTCATATCCTTGTAGTTTTATCAGTTACCATAATTACGGCTCTTGCACCTATAACGTTTGAGGTCGGAGAGCGTTCCGTGTGTCTCACCGTCAAGTTGCAGTTCCTCTATCACAAAGCGCTGATGGATATCGGGGGTGTAGCACTCTATAGTAGCCTCCTCGCCCGGCCATGCCGTCTTTATCCTTAACTCAAGATAAGGGATATCATGCTCTCTGCGCATTACCGCCATGCCGCGCAGTTCGCCGTCGACAACCGCTACAAGACGCGTATTGCCAAGGTCATCGGTCTTCTGCGCACCATCTATTACCAACGAGCAATAGAGAACTGTCTCGTAGAGATACTCGTTGCTTATGGTATTTCCCCAGTCGAACACATTTACATAGCAGCTGTCACTTATTATCTCTGCCTCATTGCTTATGCGCTGCGCCTGCACGACAACAAGGGCCTTTCCCTGTTTCAGGGCCTTTACCTTGCGCCCGGCCAGCTCAATGGCATCCTCATCCCCCTTTACAAGCCAGTAATAGGAAACCGGTACGGTGTCAGTCGACAACTCAATGTCAAAAGTCACCGAATCACCGACGCAGAGGTCCACCTCATGATGCGACATCCTGAGCCCGTCCACGGCGGGTTGCTCCGTCCCGAAGTTGAAGAACTCTCCACAGGAGCAGAACAGCACCGTAACAAACAGCAGGAACATGTTACCAATCCGCTTCATCTTAATTCTCGTTATATTTAGACAAAATATCATTCAAACAAAATCACTTTCCGTTCCCTTCCTCGGGCACCTCAACCGACACCACATTTGAGTAGGGCGACACATGTCCCTCTCTGCTACGCACTCTTATGCGGTACTCCGCCTTGTCTCCCGCCTCCATATGGGCATCGATGTAATCAGTCTCGTTTATATTTACCGACCTTACGAAACGGAATATATCATCGTCACTCATCTTCCTGTATATGCACAGGTATAATCCCTTGTCAAGCATATCGCGTGTGATGCCCGATATGTCCCATGCCAGATGGACCTGCTCATCATCATTCCTGTATGCAGCACCCATTCTCAGTGTCAGCGGCAGCACTGTCTCTCCCTTGAAGAGGAACGACGTCTCGTACGATGGTTCCGATGTCACACCTGTCTCGTTCATTGTTTCAATGTGGTAGTAATATCTCTTCTTGCTGTCTGGAACAGGAGAATCCACCACAAGCAGACGGCCGTTCTTTACCGAGTCCTTTGTGAGCACATTAATGAGCGTATTATACTCCTCGCCATGCACGCGACGGTAGACATAGAACTTCTCCACATCATCCTCGGATGATGGGAACCAGGTCATGTATACCCTCTTCGTATCCTGCCACACCGAGTCAATGCGGCAAGGACGTGGCGGGTCATAGTTCTTGCGTTTCACTGTCAGTATCTCGGAGAAAGCCGACTCGTTACCCGAGAAGTCGTAGGCCTTGACACGATAGTATGTATATCTTTGTATCACATTTGTTACCTGCAACGTATCAAACATTATCGGTGTACGGCTCATCTTGCCGTGTTTCTGCAGGAACGTGTGTGTACTGTCATTCGCATAATAAAGATGATATCCTGCGACGTCAGGCTCCGGGTTCTTGTTCCACCTTATCATGACACTGCCGGTAGGCGACATCACATACTCGAGGCCTGTGGGCGCTGTCGGAGGAGTGAAGTCCGCTATGAACAGTTCCTGTGGCATAGCCGCCGAAGAGTTGTTCAGCGTGTCCACGGCAACCACCGTCACATGACCTGTACCGAGGAATGTCACCTCGCAACGGAAAGATGTCATCTCGGGGTCAAGCAAACGTTCGTTAAGCTTTACCCAGACAGAATCGACCTGAGCATTGTAATAGTAGACATTATAACCGAGGAAATCGGGCTCAATGATATTCTTTTCCCAGATGACATCGGCCATGATTGTATTCTCAGTGGGACGTTCCACATTGAACTGGATGATAACCGGCGCTGTGGGCGGGATGACATCGGCCAGTTGTGCTGTATGCACCTTGCTGTAAGCGCTTTTCTCGCCGAATGTATCGTAACCGCATATACGGTAGCTGTATGTACCCGGCTCAAGGTCCACATCCTCGAATATATTCTGTACCGTAGACTCATCCTCCTGCGTGAACAGCGTCATGAAACGGCGCTCATTCAGTTTTATCCACTCGCCCTTCTCATCCAGGCGTTCGATATCATACGTACTGAACTGTGGTGTCCTTGACCAGAAGAGACGTATTGAACGGCCGTCGACACCCATAGAATCGGTTATTACCGGGTCATAGGGCAATGGTTTTTCCTTGACATTCTTCACAATTACCGGTTGGTAGGACATATTCAGTTCCTTTTCCGGGATATCGGTAGTCACTACATATGTATACTCGGCATTCTTCGCTGCTGTTTCATCGGTATACATCATCGCCATAGCCTCGGCAAGGTCGGGACGTACCTCGGCAAGCAGCATCGCATAGGCATAGCGTGTCTGCTGCTCCTCATAAACCTGCATGATACCCTCGGCACCGTCCACGCCAATGGCCATATTCAGTTCGGTTCCTGCACCGTAGAGCATCTGTGCAGCAGCACCTGCAAGAGAGTCGTTCGGTTCGAAACGCTCCTTCAGCTGTTCAATGGTATATGGTTTCAGGTTCTTCTGCAATGTATCCACTACCCCATCCTTACCGATACGCAGGATATTATATCCATACTTGTTGGCAAGATACCATGGGGCGAACTCATCGGGTGCCCAACGGAGCAACACCCTGTCTCCCTTGGCACGTGCAAGTACATGGACCGAGAAACCTGTAGTGACCGAATCGCGTCGGGTCGTATCGACAGGTGCCGTCAGCAGATACTCTTCATACTCCTTCTGGCTCATCTTGCTAAAATCCACCCTGTTGTCCTCAATCGTATCGGCCGGCGCGGTAAGGGCAATCATCTTCTCGACAATGCCACAACCTTCATGCACCACCGCAGCCTGCGCTGCGGTGCCTGCAAGCAACGTAGCCGCCACAACAAATCTACTTATTCCTGAATATACTTTCATATCTTATCGTTATTTCATCAGTTCATTACTCTAAACTTGCAGTACCTCCGGCAAGTTCAATAGCACTCTTTATTGCTTCTGCTTCATCTTGACTCTTGTCCGACGCAACTACAACAGGAATTGTCTTGGTAATGGTATTGGCCTCTGTGAGCGACATTCCGCATGACTCCTTAACAGCCTTTACCACATTGAGTCTGTTGGTTCCCACACTTGTAAGCACCACATTGAACTCACTCTTCTGCACGACTTTCTGCAGATTTGAAGGTGCATTCAATGGTGCGTTGACCTGTGTAGAACCTCCAACGGCATCAATGGCGCTCTTGATAGCCTGTGCCTCAGACTCCGTCTTGTCGGTCGCTATCACTACCGGGGCACTTCCGCAAAGAGTATTGGCCTCGGTAAGAGTTAAGCCACAGACATCTCTCAACGCCTTTACCACATTTAATTTGCTTGCCCCCACGCCCAAAAGGACAACCTCGTATCCGCGTGTTTCATCTGCCTGAACCGGTTTTATCGAGGCATCGGCAAGAACGACAGCTCCGCCACCGGCTGTTACAATGTCCTTCCTGAGAGCCTCAGCATCGGCACGTGTTGCGAAGCCGCCTGCTACCACTGGGGCGTTGTCGCACAAAGCCTTGGCTTCCACAAGCGTATAGCCGCAATGCTCACGCACAGCAGTGATTACACTTACCTTGTTGTCGCCGGCACTGGTCATGTACACCTCATAAGGGTTATTCTTCGCAACATAGCCGACCTCCTTGAGCATATCGTCGAACTTTGCACCAGAAGCGAAATTACCTTTGGCTACACAGTCTATTATAGCATCTATCGCGAGCTGCTTGTTTGCATCGCTAAAGCCGCGTCCTGCCTTCGCTTCGGTATTGAATCCCTCCAATGCCGCATCGCATGCAGTCTTGTTTCCGCCAAGCAGTACCATGTTGAAACGCTGGCCGGAATAATTGCCCTTTGACCAGTCGGCAAGGAACTTGAGCGCAACATCAGCCGACTTGAAAATGATGCTAGGTGTCACATTCCTGTCAAGTTGCAGGTTCGATATTGAAATCTTGTCAAGGTCGCCATGCATAATCAGATATAGACTCTGCAACTTCAGAGTCTGCATTTTACATGAATAGATATTTACAGAACCTGAAATCGTAAGCTCACCCAATTTGTTCGACGCCTCATCTATCGTCCACTGGCCTGGAGAAGAAACCCTCAGGTTCGTGACAACATTCTTCAAGGCAGCATCGAGCACGTTCTGGTTTATTGTTGTACCCTTGAGGTCAAGTGCTATTGCCTTGCTTCTGAATACCAGCGTGTCGAGCGGAACCGTTCCGTTTGACAGGATATATATACCCCTTACAGGTATAAGCATCTTGTCTATGGCATTTTCCGAAGCATCTACCCTTGTAACCGACGGCATATATTGCAGAACGACATTCAAGTCCACCACGCCCATTCCTGCGCAGTCGAGTGACGTAACGTTCTTCAGGTCCTCGACATGCAGATACTCCTTATCAGGAGCATACTCCTTCTTGAGTGCATCGTAAAGTGTTGCACCCATTGCACGGCTCATCCTCAAATCATCATCCGTACGTGTCTCGTGCAAGCCGAACTCATCAAGCACCTCGTTGAAGCGTATACCCTTGGGCACATCACCCCTGAAAGCATACGGCAACAGGATGTTGTTGGCCATCTGCTTCATCTCATCGGTAAGCTTGCTCACAGAACCGGTCGCTGTTGCGCTGTTGATGAGCGACAGCATTCCGTTCAGTTTCTGGTCAATCTCCTCGTTACCTGTCTCTACCCTCATTGTGAACTTGCAGTTCGGATTGTCATCAATCCACTTGTTTACCCACAGGAGAGGCATATCCACAGTCGTGAAGACAAGTTCTATGGGCTGCTCATTGTTCTCGATAAGCAGTTTCTCCATCTCGCATGTGCTGATGCGTGCAGAATGGAAAGTTATTGACTTTCCGCTGAACTTGAGCACATTGGCATAGCAACCCTGCAAATCAAGCTCACGGTTCTTGCTTAGCAGTGTAATAGTCTTAGGAGACATCTTTGCTGTTCTAGATTTCAGCACAAGAGGATTCGGTCCGAGGTCACTGCTTGCAATTAGGGCACCGCCTCTTGACATCAATGCCGCCATGTTGAGGATATTGTCATCAATGAACGAGTGGGAGAGGTTTATGCGTTCTGCACAACCCTCATACTTGGCGCTCAATGTCCTGAGTTCCGGGTTGTTCGACAGGTCGAGTACCTTGAGACCGTTGACAGGAATATCCACATTCTCCAATTCATTGCCTTTCGCATCCACAGTCTTCACATTCGGCATATATTTGAGTATGCCACCAAGATTGACAATCTCCATGTTAGCAGCCTCAAGAGCAGCAAGTTCTGCAATATTATAGGTGTGCAAAGCGCGATAGCCGAGGCTGTCGGGGCGGAGCTTATCCTTCATATATTTGTAGAAGGTCTCGCCCATAGCCTTGCGTAACACAATATCATCCTTGCTCAGGCTCTCAAGATACCTGTCTTCATCCTCATCATAAAAGGCCAGTACTTCCATGCTTTGATAGTTTCTGACGACTATCATATATGTAGTGTGGATATTCTCCGGCCAATCTTTCCACTCATCCCATTTTGTAAACCACTTGGAACTGAGCACACGTACTGCAACCTTGTCGCCGGTCCTGCGCTGCGGGACGCCCACGCCAAGGAATGTAATCTTGCACTGTTCGGGCTTTGTAAGACCTATTCCAAAGAAAACATCCTTCACATCACAGCCCGATACGTTTATCTTTCTCAGTTCCTTATAGGAATCGGGGTAGTAACCGACCTCAACAGCCAACTCCGGGTTGTTCGACAAGTCAACCTCAATGAGTGATGTCCAGTTCTTCGACGCCTCGTTCCCGAGTTTGAAACCAGTGTTCAAAGAACAGTCATTAGCGTAGAGATACTCCAATGAGGTCGCCATTTCCGGCATCACAAAACTCTTGAGCTCCTTGTTGTGGGAAATATCCACCTTGCGCAGCCTTGTGTAGGCCGAGAGGTCAATTGTCTCAAGACCTGTGAAGGCATTCTTCGCGTTGAATGCAGTAAGACCGTTACCCGCGGGCATTGAGAAACCGGCTGCATCAATGCGGTTGTCACTTATGCTCAAGGTTGTAATGTAGTTCAGCTTGTCAAGGTGAAGTTCTGTCAGGCTGTTGCCCGAACAGTCAAGCTTGCTCAGGTACTTGCACGCAGCGGGATAGAGGACATCGATATTGTTATTGCCGCATTCAAGGATGCTTAGCGACGGCATCATATCCACTGGCAATGCCGAGAGTCCATTGTTGTTGATATACAATATCTCCATCGCGTTCTTCTCTCCTACAGTGAAGTTGTGTATCATGTTGTTGTTTGCATAGACACGCCTCAGTTTATGGAAACCGCTTATGTCAAGCGCTGTAAGTTCGTTATCATCAATGTAAAGGCTTGCAAGTTCCGGCATATAATAATCAAGATACTCTATTGACTTGATGCCAAGCCCTTCGGCATGCAGGGTTGTCTGTTCAAGTGCCCATACATCCAGTTCCTTGCCGGCTTCCTTGGCAAGTTCATTCAGTCTATTGTAAAGGTTCTTGTCCATCTTTTCCCTTGCAGCATCCTCGCTCTTCTTTATAGTAAAGCATACAACACAGTTTGGTGAATCCATGTCGTTTATTGTTGCTCCGCCGCTGCTTATGCCGAATGTCACCACATCATTGCGGACAACATTGTTCCTTGGCGTTGCTGCACCCTCCTTGACTTGATAACCAAGCCTTACATTCTCCTCCTTAATCCTGTAAGCCGCGCTGATATCCAGATTGCGTATATGGTTCATGCGGAGGTCAATCTCCTCAAGATTTATATTTTTAGACAAGTCAATCTCCTTGAGGTCACAGTCAACAGCATGCAAAACTTTCAGTTTGCTGCATTTTGAAACATTCAGATACTCAATACCTTTATGCTTTACAGTACCATTGTTCACCGCAGCCATTTTGTCAGCAGTTGAACCGCTCTTCTCGCGCATGTCAATCTTGAGGGTAACAAGTTCACTGTTTGAACCGAAATCAAGTTTATTGACATACCAGCGGTTCATGAGCACATAGTTAAGGTTAGGATTGCTCTCGAAGCTCAATGAAGGAGTATTCTTCCTGAACTCATTATGTGTAGAGGCCGCATTGTCATACAGATACAGGCTCCTGAGGTTAGGCATATTCTTCAACGCATCAAGAGAACTGATATAGACCTTCCTACCGTCTTTATACGTATAGATGTTGTCAAAGTCAAGGGTAAGGGTCGTTATCTTGTTCATCTCATCGATATGCATCTTGCCATCCTTGTCAGCATCATAGTACTTGAGGATGTATGCAAGCATTGCCTTGTCACCGATATGTACGAATTCCTCATTCTCAACCTCGGTATCGCCGAAAGTGAAGCTTACCACACTTTTTCCTCCTTCCCATACAGACTTCAAATCCACCTTTTCCGACATCACGACAGTGCGCTTGGCACTTGTCAGCGGGCGTGTGCCATATTGGTTTACAGTACTGCCGTTACCGGTTACAGCCGCAATGTTATAGCCGTCGCAGAAGCGCATCTTCACAGTGATTTTCTTTATACGTTTAAGGAAATCCAAAGGGTTGAATGTTTCCCAATCGCCGTTCATATACTTATAGGCATAGGTTGCCAAGCGTCCGCAGTTGGCTTCATTAAGGCCATACTTGTGAGGATGGTCGGCTGCATATATAAGACCGAGCTGCCACCTAGGCATTGCAGCATAGGCCTTATCACTTTTCTGTGGATAATAATTCATATAACCGGTAAGAATATAGCCATTCTCGGCAGCCAAGTCAAAATCGGCATTACCTTTGCCCAATTTATGATAATTATAGTAGTATTTTATCCACCTTTCGAAGTTCGCGGCAATGTGGGCATCGGATTGGTATGCATCCAATATATCTGTGAATACGCTGGTACCATCAATATCATCATAGCGATACCACTTTGTATTGTGTTTGGGGTTATAGTAGTAGTCATATGTCGCATCGGACACAGTTGCCGCACTGTTGGTTATGCGGTTACGCAACCATTCGTAGCCCGGTTCGAATGTGACACCGGTAGATATCTCGTTGCCTTCCATTGCACCGACATTGCACCTGTTGAACGGATAGCTGCAGAAATCATATTCCGGAGTCTTGTTATAGGTGATTGCAGCCTGTGAGTGCCAGAAGTTGAGAGCATAGTATGGATTGGTACTCCTTGAATCGCTGCCACTCATCTCAACATCCTCGACCTTACAGTAGAGTGAAGAATAATCGACAGGACTGCCTTTAGAGTAGTTCTTGCGCCAGAGGTCCCAGCCGCCGCGTGACACAAAGTCCTGGAAGGTAGCAATGCCGTTGTATATGTAGTCTTTTGTATACACAACCTCGGCAAAGCCCTGGGCATTGGACTTCAGTTCCTCCTTATACTCCTTTATACGCTGTTCGGCCTCGTTCTCGCCATACATCTCCCCTACCTCCTTATAGTAGTTGTAGAGGTCGCGTATTGCCTGGTTCACCTGCTTGTCACCGGCCTTGGCGTCGCCTTCGGCAATGGCCTCGTCCATTTCGGCAAGCTGCTGCTCGTAGGCATCGACATCCTCCTTGGTCATGGCCATGATGCTCTTGTAGTTCTCCTCAATCATGTCCATGTAGCTGTCGAGCTGGGCACGGTTTATGCGTTTGATTTCGAAGCGGTAGGTTTTGTCCTTTATAAAGTTCTCACCGGGAACAGGTTTCTCAATTGTAACAGTGGCATACTTGAACTCCTTGCCCTCATCATCATAGCCTTGCTCAACAATCTCAATGACAGGCAAATTATCGTACTTTGATACCTGACCCTTGCGGAGTCCCTGACGGGCGTCGGGAAGCACATACATTCCGGTAGCTTCATCGTACTCCTTTATGCTTGCCACAAACTCATGGTCGGGATTGTTCCAGTAGTCATCACGCACGTGCTGCTCCATGATAGACGGTTGGGTGGCATTCTCAAGAGTCTGTGTAAACTCGCTCTCGTTTGGCAGATAACCCACAACCTCTTTATTTATATCATTGCTGAGCTCTCCTGTACGGAAATAAACATAGCGCTCATCGGCAAATGGGCGGTGAACATCCTTGTAATTGGAGAGAGAATCCCTGTAAATCGGGTCAACCTCATCGCCATTGACAATCTCCTTGCAGGTACCGCGCAGCTTTATGCGGTAGAGAGTGTTAGGTTCGAGTGAACCGGTAACAATCTCGTAGTTCTCCCTGTCGAATGTGGGGTTAGCATGTGTTACATATGTTGTAATTGCAGCGCGCTCATCATCGGTGGGGTCACTCTCATCGTACTTCTTCATCTCGAAGTTATTGTCAAGATGGAACACATACTTGCGTGTTATCTGGCTGCCGTCGCCACCCATTCCGTCCTCTCTCATGGTAGCGCCTTCATCCACAAGCGTGAGCACCTTGTCTATCTTCATGTTGGTAGTGAAGGTAGACTTTCCGTAGCATGACGCAAGAGACTTTGCACTCCAGCCCTTCTCGATATCTTCGTCACCAGGCTGAACGTCGCCGAAAATCTTGATATCATCGAGCGGATTACCCATTTCGGGCACGCACACTTTACCTGCCTTCATTTCTATTGTCGAACTGAACTTGATGAGACCTCCAAGCACTGAACCCTTGGCACGCAGACGGCCATAGACCCATGTGGGGTTGGGGAAGCCACCCTGCAACAGAGCACCTATTGTCATGTCCACCAAAGGCACTTTGCCCTTGAATATCCAAAGGTCGAGCATAAGGCCAAGTTCACCCTTGAGCATTGCATATATCTGGCCGGTAGCGTAGAAACCGTTCTTTCCGCCGGCACGCGAGCCATCAGTACACTTCACACCCTCCTTATACTGCTTGAGGATAAGGTCAAAGCCAAGCATACCCTCTATATCGGCATAGCAGAACACCGCATTACATCCAATCTCGGCACCAAGAGCAGCACCAACCATTATACCGCCGTTGATGTCGCCTGCAGGACCGCCCTTCATTGTCTGCTCACGTGCAGCGTCGAGCTTTCTCTTCAGACTTGCATCTACCTTGCCGTCGGCACCCTTCATACCCAATGCCTCCTGTACCTTGTCGGGGAGTGCCGGCAGCTGGCCATTGCCCGGAAGCTCGTTACCGATACATAGATACATGTTGGCATATACCTTTGCCCACAGGCCTACAGGCGAATTCCTGCCCACCTCAAAGTCGATGAACGTTACACGGCAACGCTTACTCTCATCTGGCTCGCCCACATAGAGGTGCCAGTATGTCTTGTCGAGCGAAGGATAGTTGCGTATCTCAAGTTCCATATTTATTGAAGCACCACAACCGGACTTCACATAGCCTTTGCTCTCGAGCTTGCCTGAAGAAGAACTTTCATTCTTCTTCTCACCCTGATTCTCACTGTCGGCACTCTTCTGGTCAAGAGCCTGAAGGTCCGATATCGGAGCCTTTACCTGGTACTCATCGCCTGTGAACTTCTTGTACATGGCGGCAATATCGGTATCCACCGTTACCGACAGACGGAACATCTTGTGCTCTTTGTTCTTTGCCGCAAGTTTCTCCTTGAGTTCGGATGCATCCATTGCCTTCTTCTCATCCTCAGTGATGTCAGGCGTTGTGGTATCCTCGTAAAGAATTGTTACCTTGCCGTTGACAAGACCACTCTCGGCATCGGCCGAAGCACAGAGCGCATGCACCTCGCCCTGCATTACCACACCCGGAACGCGGATGCCGTCCCTCTGTATATCAACCATGAGCAGAAGCGAGGCCTTACCGTTGATGAAATTGTCATCACCCACAGCAAGCCCGAGGCCAAACATACCGCCATAGGATTTGTATTTCGGCTTGACGCTCTTCTCGAGCGCATCTACCATATCATCACTGCCTGCAACTTCGGAAGCTGAAACCGAATAGTTTACAAAGAAGCCACCCGAGATTTCCTTGAGCGATACAGGCCCCAACGGCAGACCGACACCGAAACCGGCCTTCGCAAGGAAATATCCTGCATGGTAATACTCATCGTTCCGCTCCTCGGGGTCATCGAGTTTGAGCTCTTCCTCGCTCTTCTTTACCTTATAATATCCACCGGAGAGCTTAATATCGAAGAGACCCTTTACCGTCACATCAAGGTCGGCATCAAAGCCCGATTTCTCCTCTTCATCAGAGACTTCAAGGTCGCCGACAACGGATACCATACCTGCGAACTGTCCTTCGACATGCAGTTTTTCGAATTTTACCTCTTTATATTTGATAGTAAGTTCTTCCCAGTCAATCTCGGACCATATTGTGAGCCCAACAGTTGCACCGAGACCGAACTTCTTGTTACCCATGACCACAATACCTCCTTCAATGCCGAGACCGATGGTTCCGGCACCATCGCCCACCTTCATCGATATATTCTCGAGCACAAGAGGCATTCCGCCCCAGAAAGTACCTTCGTCACTTCCCGGGTCACCTGCTAAAGCCCATTTTCCTGTGTGGAAATTGGTATTTCCATCTGGGCTTGCCACACCCTTGCCGTTGTCCTTCTTATCATTACTTTTCTTGCCAGTGAGCAGACTCTGGTCAAAGTTGGCGATACGCATGTTCTTGAACGGGATATCGGGCAAGTCAAAGTCGATATCCTCGAGGCATGTGATGCTTACCTTACCGTCGAGACAGAGTTCGACAAGCGTCTGCTTACCCTTGGGCAATGTGTCGCAATAGATGACATTGAAGTAGGTGCTGTCCTTATTGAACTTTACTTTGGCGAGCATGAAGTCAAGACCCACCTCATCATCAATCTGCTGCATCTTGAAATTGACGGCAAGACCGTCCTTCTTTCCATGTGCAACTGACTGTATATCGGCCTTGTAACCGATTTGTGCCTTTTCGGTAGTGTCCTTCTTGCACAATAGAGGAACCTCTATTCTACCGCTAAGACCTGAACTGCCGAAGCCGTTCTGCTTTATATTAAGGTATATGTTGTCGAGTGTAATCTTCCAGCCACCGACTTTAGGTGTTCCGTAAGTGAACAGACTGTCGACAGAGGCCGTCATGGAGAAGCCCGAAGCATCGTAGATGACACTCTTTACAGCGACCTTCACGCGAGAATCATCCTCTGAATTAAGTTCAACAAAGTGAGGCAGTTTACAGCTGAGTTCCTCAAAGTAGAAGCCTTGCCACTCGTTGTATGCCTTCTCGCTCTTCCCCGGGTCGGCCGAGAGGCCTAACTTACCATCGTACTTATAGTTGTCGGGGAACTTTATGCCGGCTGGAGTCCTTTTCTTTGAACGGTCGAGGACTATACCCACAGAATCGCCCACTGCGCTGAATGTGAAGCCCGGGGCACTTGCCACCTGGAACGGGTCCATCTTGACCGTCGCAAACCAGTCTTCTGCATCGGCGATGAAGGCAGTAAGTGTAATCTCGGGATGTACAGAGGGGTCAAGGGCAGCCTTGCCGTTGTCCTTTATAAGTTCGTCACTCGGCAGGTTCATGCTTATGCTTGCGCAAAGTTCGTGGAACTTGCCGTCCTTCCATGAGATGAAACAACCGTCAGTGGCCTTGCTGTAGTCCTGATTAGTAGGTGCATTGAATGTGAACGTGAAGTCCGATTCAGGGTCCTTGACCTTGAAGCTCTTTACCAGACCCAAAGAGCCGCTCTGCGGGAGGAAACTCTCGGGCGAGGTGCCGAGCTTACGCGCCGCGAATATGAGAATCTCGCTCTCTATGGCCTCGCACTCGGGGAGCACGAACTCGCCTATGAGGTCGAGGTTTGCACTCTCGGGCAGGAACTCCATCTGTGCCAACTGTATTGTCGCCGGACACTCCATATCCTTGTCCATCGGTACAGAAAGGCCGATAGGCAGAGTGACAATTGCAGCCGAATCGACCTTGGCCAGCGTCTGCATGGCATTACCTACCACGTAGTTGTAGAATGCACCCACTCCACTCTCCTTAAGCAGTTCCTCTACCTTGGCCTCGGCATTGATTGAGTCACTCTTCTGCAGTTCCTTTACAAAATTCTCCTCAAAGAGGTCTAACGGTACATGTGCGCTCTTCTCGGTTATGGACTTTACCCCGTTCTTTACCACGCGCTTTATTGAAGCATCGACATAAATGCTGTCGAACTCTACTGCTACACGCACAGGGACCTGCATCATGGTTGTGTGCACATAACCCTTACCCTTAAAGCACTCGTAACCTTTATCCTTAAGCTCCTTATCCTTGGCATCTACCTTCTTGGCCTCGGTGAGCGTGAGACGGTACTCGCCTATCCAAAGATCACGCAGTGCCGGCTGGAACACAGTGTCGCACACCGAGATACTGTCAACCTTATATACTGAAGGCTTATCCTCATCCTCAATTATCTTGCGCCATACAAGGGCCGTAATCTTGTTGTCGCCCTCTTTCATCTCTATTTCAAGAGGGTCGGGTTTCTCGGGCTTGACCGTGCCCAATGTATCGGCCTCGAAAAGCGGAGCACCGTAACTGTACATATCGTGTCCGCACAGGTCGTTCAGACGTGATGCCGAGAGTTTAAGTTTCTCATCGGGCTTCACTGTTATGATACTGTCGGGCTTGCTTATGAAGAAACGGTCATTATATGTAAGTCGCAGACCTACCTTCTGCTCCTTGCCTGTTACATTGAGCAGTGTGACCTCAAAGAGATTGCCCGGTTTCTCGAAGTATTCATCGGGCTCAGGTTTGAATGTCGCATCTTTCTTGGGAGCGACAGTCACGACCACCTCGGAAAAATCCATCTCCTTGGCGTTAAAATCCGATTTTCCGCCACCGAGCATCGCTCGTGCTTTGCGGTTCTTCTCATTGGCAGCAATCTTCTTGAGCGAATCGGCACTATATGCTACCACCTCTATCTGGTTGAACGACTGCAGGTTCACTACCTTGCTGATGTCCGGGATATCGGCCTCGACAAAAGTGCCGTTGAGACGGGACTCGAAACATTTTATGCTGTCAGGCATGCCGCACAGGGCATTCAATTCCCCCGCAGTAAGTTTCTTTACCTCGTTGGGGCCAAGCGCTATCGCCTTGTCGTAACGCGGTTCCTTGAATACCGAGGTATAGTAAGAGCCGAACTCATCGAACAGGTACATGATATTCGGGAGCACATTGTATGTATTGGCTGTGTTGTTCTTCAGTTCAACCTCGAACAATGCAGCAGGGCTCTCGAAATATAGTTCACTCTTCGCCGGCATTGGGTCGAGCTTCGGTTTCACTGTCACCGTCACATCATCGAGACGCACCAACGGCGACACCTGATATCTCACATGTCCTTCTCCCATTATGAAATCGGAGAGTTTACCAACAGCTACCTGCTGGACAGCAGGCTTGAGAGCCGTAAAAGTGAGCTTGCTGAAAAGCTCGGGATCTATCGTGATATCCTTGTCTGCATTAAGGATATCATACTCCGCTTTTTCGGTTATATTGCCCTCCTGGTCGCTCTTTATTCTTGTAAAGCCCTTCCCCGCAAAATAGAGGTTTACCTGTTCATCATCAAGCTTTATTGTCTCGCCTGGCTTGATGACCACACGTTTAAGTTCCTTGTCCTTGTATGAGTTCGAAAGATATGTGATACCGTCATCATCGTTGAACTCATACATTACCATTGGCACCAGCACTGCACTCATGTCGCCTGTATTGCTCAAAGAGACCTCGAACAGCTGTTCGGGTTTTGTGAAGTATGCCCTTGCATTGTAAGGCATAGGGTTCATCTTGAGGCTTATCGAGACATCAAGGTCGGTAAGAACGACATCTTCATCGGCCCAGAAGTCAAAGGATTGATTGGCGACAAGAATCCTCTTCATCCTATCCTCGGCATCGGCGGGAACAGCACGCGCACTGTCGGCATTGATAAGGGTAAACTGCAGATGATTGGCATCGGCAAGAGTGATAAGCTCATCAAAATCACGGAAATTCTCCTCTTTCTCGCCTGTTGAGTGGTTTATGCGTGTGGCAACCGTATCGCCGCAGAGCTGGTTGAGCGTTGCACGGTCAAGAATCTTCTTCTCCTTGGCCTTGAGCACGAACTCGGGCATGGTATACCATTTTGACGGAATATATGAGTAAAGATTACCGTCAATCTCCCTGTTGGCATATGTTATACAAGGATGTAGCTTTATATCCTTGTCCGTCAGGTTATTGAGTTCTATCTCGAACAGACGTCCGGGGCTGTTGATATACACATTGCCATTATAAGGGAACGGATTTACCCTTGGATTTATCACAATGTCGACATCGCCCAGTTTGACACTGGATGAAGCATTGAAGGCTGTAGAATATTCCATGAGCAGCGCCGGCTCGACACCGTCCTGCCCGATATTGAGCATGCTCAAGCGCTCGTAGTCGAAAAGATAGAGCCGTGCCACATTGCCTGAACCCTCGGAGAGTTCCACCTGGCTGAAATCGGTCAGAGTCTCCTTTTCTCCACCTTTGATGCTCTTGTTGAACTCTTCGAATCCACCGAAGAACTTGTCGAACTCATCATCGGTAAAGGTCTTTGTCTCATTAGGCTTTATGGTTATATAGTTGTCGGCCAGGCGCTTGCCCTTCATATATTCTCCCGAGTATGCGACCTCATCCTGCGCAAAGTAGAACATACAGGGGAACAGACGCATGTTCTTTGGGGAGAGACTCTTTATCTTGAGGGTAAACAACCTCGAAGGTTTGTCAAAATAGTACTCACCGTCAGTCGGCAATATCGGCATCTTGGGCTCAAGCGTAATGTTGAACATCTCGCCGCTTATGACGTTGGGCGATGTACGGAAGGGAGTACGTCCTTTTCCGACTATCGTCTCGCGCAGCACGGGCTTGCCGCCTGTATAACGGCAGACACGTACGAAAGCCGTATCAATCTCCTCGGAAAAATAGTCATTCGAAGGTTTTCCGATTACAAAACCTGTCTTGGCCTTGAATGCAATGGCATCGCGGTCAAAATCGTAACCTCCGGCCAGACGATCGAACTCTTCGGCGGGAAGGGTAATCTTCTCGCCCGCAGGTATCTCAATATACTCGTTCCTGTGCTGTCTGTCGGGCGCAGCCGTAACACCCCAGTTACCCTTGTAGTACTGCATGAGCATACACACGGGAATTGTCTCGCTGCTCCTGTTCTCAAGCGTCACATTGAACAGTTCACTGGGAGACTCGAAATATGAGTACATCGCCGAAGGCAGCTCCGTGAACTTGGGTTCAACGGTCACGTTTATCGGGAGGTCAATGACAGGATTATCGACAACTATATCATTGTCATGACCTTGATTGTCATCCTCCATAATCAGCACCACCATCTCACTCTTACCCTCATTGCCTATCTGTGTATAGTTGGGGTTGGAAGCATCGTTCACAAGAGGACGTGCTGTAACCTGAGCTACATATTTCACATTCCTGTAACGCTTGAGTTTGGCAACCACATTATAAGGCACAATGCATTGGGGGGTCATGAGACCACACTGCTGGAAAGCAATGTTGCCACTGTGCAGGACAGCGTCGGAAGGATACTGTTCCTCGCTGAGCTGGTAAATACAGAAGTCATATATGAACTGACGCGTTACGGTAAGACCCGCATTGTTGAATGTAGGTTCAGTCCATGAGAAACGGGGGTTGAACGTGGGGAAATAGGCTGTATAAAAGCCACCCTCCTCTACAAAATCCGAATCGCCTTGATTGCCGTCATTGATGTAGGTTATATTGTTGAATGACGGCGGATTGGCATTGTAGCAGACATCGAAGAAACAGGTTCCTTCGCCAAGGAAGTCTCCCGGGTCATTGAAATCGGTAAAGTTGGTCTTTGCCGTTATCCTGAGGCCGTAGTGTCCCTCGGGCAACAGACCGAAAGAGCCGTTGGCCGCACCGCCCTGGAATGTATCGAACAGGACTCCTCCACCGTACATCTCGGTTCCGGCATCATACTGGCGGAACATATTGTAGAGGTCGGTCTGTGTCAGCACACGCGACTGTCCCGGCTGCAGAGGGATATATATAGGCATTGTGCGGCTCGCCATGGTAGCAAGATAGGAGTCGCTGTTAGGCCATATATCGACAGCATTCTCGATTGGACCCTCAATTCTTGCCTCAAGACGTACCGGCAGGAACTCGCTGGCACTGTTGTTGGTTACGACAATATTGAAGAAACGTCCAGGGTCACTCATATATATGCCGCCTTGCGCCGGCAAGGGGTTCTGCTTGCGTTGTACGGTTACCGATACCTGCGCAAACAGGGAGCCTGCGCACATCAGCATTAACACTATTGTTGAAAATATCCTATGCTTTATCATAGCTCTTTCGATTTTCTTGTTCTACTATGGCTAAAGTGGGGAAGCCTCCACACTATTCATCTTCTGACGGTTCTCGTTATTCTTCTGTCTCTGGTACTCAAGCATCTGACGTTCACGTATCGCGCTGCGTGAGAAGTCGGAATAATACTCATACTTTCCGTAGCGCGCGATTTCATCCTTGGCCCTACGCTTTATGCTGAATGCCGTAAAGGAGAAACTGTAGCTGAACGAACATGTGAAATCATATCCCTTTTCGCGCATGTACTCCTCGACAACCAGGTTGGTATTCGCATATCTGCTGTAGTTCAGATTGAAAGTAAAGTTGTGCACCTTCGCGAGTGTATATGCCGCTGAAAGATTGGCGGCTGCAGTTATGCTCTTGTCGCTGTCCATACGGTTGTCGACAAGTGATGCCGAGGCATTGAGCGACAGGTTCCTCTCTTTGAGCAGTGCCTTTGAAGCGCTAAGGGTATAGACATTCGTCGTATATTTGGAGTCGTATCCGTTTGACTGCTGGAAACTGTAGTTGAAGCTGAAATTGGTCTCTATCGGGATGACTGTCAGCGAGTAGTTCGAGCCGACAGCGAGAGTACCCACATCACCGGCTCCCGCGATTGTCTTGTTGTTGTCCTCGTTAATGGAGTAGTTTCCTGTGAGCGAGAAGTAATGCCCCAGTTTCTCGGTATTGGTGTTGTAGGATACCGTAGCCGAGAAACTGTTCATTGTACGGTCGATGCGCGTCGTGTCATTCACCTGCGCCACACCGTCGTACTGGCACTGCCTGTAACCGTTGTAGTTCGCCGAGAGGCTTATCTTGTTTCCGAGAGGCATTGACGCATTGGCCGAGTATGTCAGACCGCGTGTCGTGTAGAGCTGTTCGCCCGAGATATTGTCCTCTTGCAGGGAGAAATTGCCGCCCAACGTAAGGTTACCCAGACGCAGATTCGCCGCTGTACCTATATTATGATAGTTGTTGTTCATGTAAGAGACACCCATACTCATGTAATCGGGCTGTATCAGTTTATAGAAGAGAGAGAGTGATACACGGTTGAAAGTAGCGGCAAGGGTCACATCGCCCGCCCAGCGCATGAGCGAGGTGTAACGCACATCAAAAAGTTTGTCATATTTTTCGGTCTTTTCTCCCTTGAGTTGCGGAGCTTTAGTATCTGTCGAGAAGATTGACGTCGCGATATTTCCGGTAAGCGACAGCTGCTTGAATATCTGCCACCTTCCACGTAATCCAATCACCACGTTCTCCTGAGCAAATACATCATCGTACCATATATCATCGATGGATGACTGGTGGTCCTGTGAACGGAACAGATAGAGGTCGGCAAAGTTCCTGCTGTTGCCGTAACCCACCTTTATACCCCAGCCCGAGCGTTTGTAGACAGGTTTTCCCGACGGCATCTCTCCAGGAGTGAAGTTGACCGCCTCGCGGAGCACTCCGTAGAACAATCCGAAGCGGAACCCCGAAGTGAGGCTCTTGTACTCGATACCCGCTCCATTGAACGGGAGATTATACACATATGACGAGAAAGGCATTGAACGTTTGCCGAGATGCAGTGTCCATCCCTTGTATGACGGGCTGAAATTGAAGGCAAACTGCGGGTACGACATCGAATAGTTGTTGCAGCTGTAGTAGAAAGCGAACGGCATGTTGTAACCATAGAGGTTCACGTTCATGTTGGCATACATAGAATAGTTCAACGGCGAAGCGAAGCTGCCTCCCGAAGAGTAATACAGGGTACTCTGTAAGCCCAAAGAACCGGTAATTATAAGCGGGTCCTTCTTACGCGGGTCCTCAATAGCCTGAGAGCCACCGATGCCCAAGAGGGCAACAGCCACCAGAAGGATTGTTTTCTTGATGTATGTTTTCATCTCTCCACTATTTTTAAAAATAGCCTTTACTCTTATTCCTATATATATTGTCCTGCCGATGCAGGTAGGTATTTTCATTTTGAGGTTGCTGTGCAACATTGCCCATATGTCGCCGTGCTATTGGAACGGCAAGGGTGGACAATCCCTTTTTTAAGGTAAAAGCAACAATGTTCCGGTTGCTCCAAGGACCTAATTCCATATTTAGACGTCATAGGTTCGCTCATTCTTTCGCGACCCGCACGGCATCACAACGCGTTGTTGCGTGCGACCGAACGCTAATGAACTCACCGATAACAAAACTTTGTTTTGTCATTCCGATACGCAGTGAGGAATCTCCAGAACAAAGCGATTGAGATATCTCACATTCGTTCGATATGACATAATGTCAAGTTATTTTTAAACACAATTTGTGGAATTGGACCTACTCTCGCTCGGAGGTTCTCTGTTTTCAGTTTAAACAATGGTGCTCCCCTCCCCTGTTACGGGGAGAGGAACCATTGTTCTTTAAGTTTATTTACGTACTTTCTTTGTTACAATCTTGTCGCCCTCGCGTACCTTTATTACATAGATACCCTCGGTCATCTGCTCTACCTTACGGCCCGAAATGTCGTAGATAGCCTCAACATTATTGCTGTCGATTGAGTTTATATCAACAATTCCGGTTGTACCCTCAATTGTACCCATTGTAACGGGAACCTTTACAGAACCTGCCATTCCTGAGAACTGAAGTTCACGGTCAACGTCTACAAACTCGCCTGTGTACTTGTTGTAGAGACGGAATGTCACATTCTCATCGGCCTCGCCGGCAACAGAAATGAACGCAAGGCCATTGATGAAACGACCCTCGCCACGACACTCGTCGCCAACGAATGCACCGATTGTGTAATCCTCGCAATTCTCAATCTCTACCTTGGCAATCACAGCCATTGAGTTTGCGAAGCGGCTGCCGTCGTAAACCCATACACTGCGCTCTCTTGCTGCTGCACCGGCCGGAGCAGGAATTTCAGTTCCGGCGGAAGCTGAAACTTCAAACTCACCCTGTTCAAGAGAGAAGCGGTTAGGCATCTCGCAAGTAAATGCGTTTGCTGTGTATATCATGTAACCCTCATTGGGGAGAAGATCGCTGAGTGTACCCACCCAAGCACCGTCGGTCAATGTAACGAAGCCGTCGTTCTTTGAGAGGATAATGTCACCCTCGGCAAAGTTTGCAGCATCGAAGATATCCTCAACCGGATAGCGGTACTCATAAGGGTAAGATACCCAGTTCCAACCCTTGATGAACTCCTTGCTTTCGATAGCGCCGTCATAGCTCATGACGCCTTCAAGGTCGGCATATACGGTAACTGGGTCAATATCATCCAGCATCTTTATCTTGTATGCCTGACTCTGGTCAAACATTGTCAGAGAACCGAAGGGACCCCATATAGCATCATTGAAGACAAGGTCGGTGCGGCTACGTGCCTCCACAAAGCCATCCTTAATAGCCTCAGGAGCAAACATTGCCGATGTCAAAGAAATCCAGCTCCAGCCGCCACCAAGTGTCAATTTCTCCATAACGCTTACCATGCCGCTGGTTGTAAGCATCTCTGAAGAACCCTCAACGCTTGCCGCGTCATACTCGAATATCACATTTGAGTTCTGGCAAAGTGCCTTTGGAGTGAACTCAAACATTACACCATTGTCAACGGGCACACCCTCTGACAC
This sequence comes from Bacteroidaceae bacterium, assembly GCA_017936265.1. GTDB lineage: Bacteria > Bacteroidota > Bacteroidia > Bacteroidales > Bacteroidaceae > HGM04593. The sequence continues at coordinate 26,800 of JAGBFX010000003.1, forward strand.
CTCAACAACACTCCAGTGTCCAGGGAAGCTGAACTGTGTATTCTCTATCCTCACGCTCAATGCACTTGCGTCAAAGTCGGCATCCTCGGGCAAGAATCTTACCATTACCTCACGTGCCTCGCCGTCGTTGTATAGCGGTTCGTTAAAACCATCGAAAGAGATTTCATCCACTTTTCTCTTTACATTCACAACACATTGTGCTGTAACCGACGGATTATCCTCGCTTGTAAAGGTAATGGTAGCAGTACCCTTGTTCATTGTGCGGAAGTTATGCATACCTGTAACCACGCCTATGCCCAAATACTCAACAACAAGATTATCATCAACCTCAACGATGATATTCTTGTTTGTAGCATCTTCGGGGAGAGCAATTGCAGTGATTGAGAAATCAATCTGCTCATTACCGAACCATATTGTCTTCTCTGTTTCGGAGAGCTGAATCTCATTCACTGACTGAACGACAAACAAAGACACCTGGTCGGTAATGGTCTCATTTACCGTAGCCATAAGTGATATGCTGCCATCATAAGGAACTGTGATGAAACGGAATCTGATTCTGCACTCAGTCTTTGCATCGTTGAGTACAACCTCCTCCACGGCAACCTCGGCATCGCCAAGTTCCATATAGTCACTATTGACAATGGACATAACGAAGGATTCTACTGTTGCATCGCCCGGTTCTACAACAGCAATAGCCTCAACAATCTGACCGACGGCTACCTGCACACCGTTCAAGCCCTCTTCTATTACCTGGTCGGCGATGCTGGTAATTCTCACGCCACTTGGGGTGCGCTTGATAACGGTAGAATATTCAACTGCCACATCAGGGTTATCCTCGCTTTTGAATATGAATGTAACCTCGCCTGGAGCATACGCATGCAACTGGTAGACACCGGCATCATCGCTCTTGATAATCTCGGCAACTTCAGGATTTGAAGATTCAACCGTGAACTCCTCATTCTTCACATTGCCGGGAGCAACCGCATACTTGAAATCGAAGATATCTCCGTCGCTGTCAATCCAGTACTCATCCAGCAATGATACATCGATGTACTCTACCCTGTTATATACATTAAGGAGCACATTATCGGACCTCACGCCATCGGCTTGTGCCTCAATGCATACCTCAACATCAGGTATTGTATTGAACACGAAGTCCATTATACACTGTCCGTCGGTAATCTTTGTGCTTACAATTTCTACTCCGACAGTTTCAGTTGGGATTTCCATACCGTCTGATGTAACGAAACGGAATGAGAAATCGGTATAGTCGGCATCGGCAGGGTTGAGCTCTGCAACCACGGTAACAGTCTCGTTTACATATACATCGGCCATAGGACGGGTCTCGGAAACGGCAACATCCTCGCCGTTGACTGTCAGGAAGTTCACTCCATATACAGCCTGCCTGATTACGGTTCTTACCTTTACACTCATTGTAGGGTCATACTTGCTTGTGAACACAAGGTTTGTTTCGCCCTTCTTGACAGCAGTGACAGTGAACTTTGTACCTGTATCATCGTATTCTACAAGAACAACCGACTCATCCTCTGAGGCTACTGTATACTCCTCATTGGGTTCAATCACGGTCTCACCGCTGTTCTCATCAATTACCCAATGGAATATCGGCAGATTGACGGAACCCATCATGTCCTTGGAGTTCTCGTCATATATAGTAAACTCTATTTCACCTTTATAAGTGAACTCCTGAAGGGCTGAAAGCACATTTACCTGGAATGTTGTCGTAACTTCGGGGTTGTCATCGGCAACAGCAGTTACAGTAACAGAACCTTTTGCCACCGGGACAATTGTTATACCGTCGACAATCTTAACAACATCCTCGCCATCTACCGTAAATGTAACGCCCGGGTTTGTAGGATAAGAGTCGCCGCCATTATAAGTTACTTCGGGAACAAAACGCTCAACACCAAGATAGATATCGGCATTCTCAATTGCAATATCTGTTACCGGCTGATAAACAAAGATATTGACCGGCATTTGGAGTTGACCGGCACGGGCTGTCACACTAATGCCATAAGGAGTTGAATTGAGAGCCGTAATGACATTCTCCTCAATTGAGACATAGTACGACGCGGGGTTACCTGAATTGTCATAAGAAGAGAGGTCCCACTCAAGAGCGGCCTCAGGGGTTGTAGCCGGTATCTCCTCGCCATTTTCATAGCTCCTGTAGATATACTCGATGCTACCGCCGTCCTCAATGGTCATCACATCGCCCACGTTCATGAAGATGCTGCCATGTTCTACATCATAGTAGGTAAATCTCATCTCATTGGCAGGGGTTGCAGAACCGGTAAAGAGTTTGATGCTCTGGTTCTCCTGATAGGTGTAATCGCCCTGATAGGTAATTTCGGCAGCCTCGAACTGCTCATCGGTCATCTCAAGAGGATAGATAAGACCGCTCACAGGGTCATAGAACTTGAAATCAATGACACTGCCATTGTCGTCGCTCGTACCGCCCACTCTCAAGGTATAAACCTTGTAGTTACCGAGCGACTGGTACGATGTAGCCAATGCACGGATTTCATCACCGATAAAAGCGGCCACCTGGGGTACTGTAACACCGGAGTAGATGTCGTAGTCACCGCAATCAACGGTCACATACACAACAGTCTGCTCCTGGTAGTTTCCCGACGGATCACTCCAGCCGCTCTGTGCCAATGAGGTCATCCCGACCATCATAAGCAACATGGTTAACAACTGTTTTCTCATAACACAAAAAGATTTAAAAAGATTATGTAATGTTTCCTTATTCTTTTGCATTTTTTCACTAATGCAAATTTACCTTGAACCGGCAAAAGGATTTTTCACTTAAAAGACATAGTTTTTAACTAAAAGGACAAAACGATTCAATAAAGGCACAATACATAAATTTCTGCCATCCATGCACGAATTTATAGCTGAATATGAACCGTTTTTGGTTACATTTGTGATACACAAAGGAGAAGCAGCATGAAAAACTACTTTACTATTACGGCAATTGCCATAATTATCGCATTGGGTTCATGCGACAAAGAGGTACATGAGAGCAAGGAGACACTATGCCACGAGGCTACCGCCATTGCCGACAGCGTCAACGATGTCGACAGGCTGAAGAGCCACATTGCACGTTTCGATGCCCTGAAGGAGAAGAGAGCAGCACTGATTTTAAGGCAGAAACTGGGCAGCACACTACGGAACAGGTCCCATTTTGACTCTGCAGTAGTAGTACACGAAACATGTCTGAGAATAGCGGAGGAGATAGAGGATACACTGCAAATGATTATCGCGCTGAACAACCAAGGCACGAATTTCAGAAGAATAGGAGAACTTGAAGAGGCAAGCGTATACCATTATAGGGCATTGGAACTTTGCGACAAGACAAGCGGAGACACCTCATATATATCGCGCAAGAACAGTGTACGCACACTCAACGGTCTGGGGAATGTGATGCTCTCCTTAGGTAACGACGAGGTGGCTGAGGAGATGTTCCGTCGCGCGCTCAAAGGCGAGGAAGAACTCGGCAGTGCAACCGGACAGGCGATAAACTATGCGAACATCGGTGCCATAAAGGAGAGGAACGACGACGTTGATTCGGCACGCATATACTACAACCGGTCGATGCAGAAGAACATTGAAGCCGACAACCGCATCGGCATAAGCCTCTGCTATCTGAACCTCGGCAAGCTTGATGAGACCGAGGGCAATTTCACGGCGGCAAGAGAGAACTATCTGAAAAGCTATGAGATAGGATTACAGAGCAAGGATGTATGGCACTGGCTGAACTCCTGCATAGCATTGGGGCGACTCAACATAAAAGAGGGAAACATTGCAGAGGCGCAGCGCTACAACGATGAAGCATTGGAAGCAGCACAGAGAATCGGAGCAAAAGGGCGCTTGAGCAATCTCTACTATCAGCAGGCGGCAATTCATGAGATGCATGGAGAATACCGCAAAGCCCTTGAGAGCACAAGACTGTCTGTCGCCTACAAGGACAGCGCAAACCTTGAAGAGAACCGCGTATACACGCAGAACATGCGCGTAAACTACGAGGTCAACAAGAGAAAGGAAGAGGTCGAAAAGGCGCTTGCCGACGCTGAGCACGAGAAGGAGATACGCAACATGATAATATGGGGCTGCATTATAATTCTGTTGCTCATACTGGTAGCCGTCATCGCTTTGATACGCTCGGTACAAGACCGTAAGAGAGCCAACAGACTGCTCGAAAAGACCAACATCGAACGACAGGAGTTCTACCGCAGCATTACCCACCAGCTACGTACACCGCTTACCGTAATAATAGGTATGATGCATGAACTGAAACGGTTCATCCCGACCGGCAACGACCTTGCACAAAAGGAGTTCGACGCTGTAACCCGCAAGAGCGACCAGCTGCTTACCTTGGTAAACGAGATGATAGAATATAACCGCGGCGAAAGGGCCAAAGTGGAGATAAACGAGCTTTCAAAAAACGGAAATCCCCAAACAATCAAAGATAATGCGCTGAAAAACAGCAATTTACAGATATGGGGGGGGTAACTTGCACGAATACGTGCTCGTAGCCGAGGACGACGAGGATGTCGCCCTGCTGATAACACAGATGCTCAAGAACGAAGGCTACAGCTACTGCTGGGCACAAAACGGCAAGGAAGCCCTCGAAATTATAGAGCAGAAACACCCTCAGCTCATCATTACCGACATAATGATGCCTATGTTGGACGGCATTGGGCTTATAAAGGCTGTGAGGACAAACGATGAGACAAACCACATACCTATTATAGTGGTATCGGCACGCACCGAGGACAACGACCGCTTAATAGGCCTTGATGCGGGAGCAGAGGTGTACCTTGGCAAGCCGTTCATTCCCGATGAACTTCTCATGATGGTGCGCAAGCTTATCGAGCAGAGAGAGATTCTTAAGAACAAGTACAGCAAACAGATTGAGGAGTCCGACAAGATAGACAGCTGCGAGACAATCAAAGGCATAAACAAGAGCGAGCAGGAGTTCATTAAGAAAATAAATGAATATATACGCGAGAATATCATGGACTGCAACCTGAACGCAGCCATGCTGGCCGCCCACATGATAATGAGCGTTACCACACTCAACCGCAAGATAAACGGAATAACAGGCAACACAACAACCAATTATATACGCCAAAGGAAACTGGCTAGGGCGAAATATCTGCTCAAGAACAGCGGAATGTCAATGGGCGAAATACAGGCAGTATGCGGTTTCGAGACTCCAAGCTACTTCAGCCGCACATTCAAGGCCGAGTTCGGCATAACACCCACAGAATACAGAAAAAAGGAGTGATACCGGCTTGCATGGCACAAAAATGACAAAAAGCCTCTGATTTTCCTTGAAAAAGTCCTTCAAGTGAAAAACAGAGGCTTTTGAGTGAAAAAGGAATATAATTTTTCTTATCATTTTTGTTGCGTAAACTATAAGACGCAACGGCCTATGGCAGATGTATCAAGCATATTCATGAAAAGGTATCTGGTGTTATTAGGCAATAATCCGCCATTCTTCACCAATAAGGGCTATACCATCGAGCAGTTCGCAGCTGACCTGGGCACTAACCGCAGCTATGCGTCACGGTTCGTCAACAAGGAGCTGGGGGTGACATTCTCAACCCTGCTCAACAAACTGAGGCTGGCGCATTTCATCAGACAGAAGAGTGAACGTCCCGACGCCACCATTGGTGATCTTGCAAAAGAGTGCGGCTTCAACAATGCCTTCTCGTTCCGCAGGGCATTCCGCCAAGAATACGGGACAACACCAAGCGAATATTTCAAATGACAGTGCCACACTGAGAGCATGGCTGTCATAGAAGCCAAAGCCATAACATTTCCGCACTCGCTGAGAAAAATCAAAGCAAGCTTTATTTTTTGCTCGTTTGTTGTTATATTTGGGTAAAACCCGAATATATACTGCGCTCGCTGTAAAAAACATTCAAGCGAGCTTGATGTTTTTCGCTCGTTTGTTGTTATATTTGAGTAAAACCCGAATATATACTGCGCTCGCTGTAAAAAACATTCAAGCGAGCTTGATGTTTTTCGCTCGTTTGTTGTTATATTTGCGCTAAACCGTAAAATCGCAATAATTAATCATGTATAAGGACAATCAATTATATGTAGCCCATTCTGCAGAGGGGCCTATTCATCTCATAAGCAAGATGGCAAACCGCCACGGCCTGATAGCCGGCGCTACCGGTACCGGTAAGACAGTTACCCTTCAAGTACTGGCAGAGACATTCTCGCAGGCCGGCGTGCCTTGCTTTATGGCAGACATGAAAGGAGACCTCTCGGGCATCTCGCAGACAGGCGGGCTCAGCAAGTTCATTGAAAAGCGATGTGCCGAGTGGGGAATGGACACTGCAACACTGAAGTTCGAGGGATGTCCGGTACGTTTCTACGATGTGTTCGGCGAACAGGGACACCCCATGCGTACCACTATCGAGAAGATGGGTGCAATGCTCTTGGCACGCCTTATGGAGCTTAACGAGACACAGACCGGCATCCTGACACTGACGTTCCGCATAGCCAAGGATGAGAAGCTCCCATTGATTGACATGAAAGACCTGCGCCTGATGCTGGACTACGTTGCCAAGAACGCCAAACGCTACGAGACCACATACGGCAACATATCATCGGCATCGGTCGGCGCTATCCAACGCGCCTTGCTGGCGCTGTCGGAACAGGGTGGCGACATTTTCTTCGGCGAGCCCGCATTCGACGTGTATGACCTGTTGCAGACCGAAGGCGGACGTGGAGTGATGAACATTCTGGCGGCAGACAAGCTCATGCTGCAGCCAAAGCTCTACTCTACCTTCCTTATGTGGCTCCTGACAGAAATATATGACAAGATGCCTGAGGTAGGAGATATGGAGCTCCCCAAAATGGTATTCTTCTTCGATGAAGCACATATGCTGTTCAAGGATACATCGAAGGCACTGACCGACAAGATTGAACAGATAGTACGCCTCATACGCTCTAAAGGTGTCGGTGTGTATTTCATCTCGCAGTCGCCATCGGACCTGCCTGAAACCATATTGGGACAATGCGGTAACCGCGTGCAACACGCATTGCGTGCCTTTACACCGAAAGACCAGGCCGCAGTGAAGTCGGCAGCCAGGACTTTCCGCCAGAATCCCGCATTCGAAACTGAGCAGGAGATTCTGGAACTGGGAACAGGAGAGGCATTGGTATCCTTCCTCGATGAGAAAGGCGCGCCGTCAATGGTGCAGAAGGCGAAGATTCTTTTCCCGTTGAGCCAGATAGGTGCAATAACACAGGAACAACGTAGCACAATAAATGAATCCTCACGCATCAGCGGAAAGTACGAGAGTGCAATCGACCGCGAATCGGCATTCGAGCAGATAGTTAAACAACGGGAAGCTGCCGAGAAAGAGGCGGCTCAGGAGGCTGCCAGAAAAGCCGAGGAGGAGGCAAAGGAGAAGGAAGAAAAGGAGCGGCAGAAGAAAAGCGGCAAGAGCAAGGGCTCTTCTACCCAAAAGAGCATCCTCTCAACTGTCATAGGCACGGCATTCACCTATTTTGCAAAGACAATTGCCACACTACTGGCCCGTAACCTGACAAAGAGAAGCAAGAAGTAATGGCACAACGCCCTCCGGCAATACAGTATTCCTGTCATGCCATGATACAAAAGCAAAAAAAATCCTGAACTTAAAGAACAAAACGGTATCCTTGTCTGTTATGTAGACATACACTGCCAAAAAAAAGCGGTGTACAACAATTAAACATATACCGGGTGGATACTGCAAAGTTTAGGAGAGACCTGCTCGAGGTGCAGTCGGAACTACAACGATTTGCTTACAAACTGACAGCAGACAAGGAAGAGGCGAATGATTTACTGCAGGAAACGTCATTGAAGGCGCTTGGCAACATGGACAAATATACCCCTGACACCAATTTCAAGGGATGGGTATATACCATTATGCGCAACATCTTCATAAACAACTACCGCAAGGAGGTACGCGACCAGACATTTGTCGACCACACCGACAATCTGTTCCACATAAACCAGCCGCGGGAGTTCGAGAACTACACAACCGAGAACAACTACGACAGCAAGGAGATTTACCGCGTCGTGCACAGCCTGCCACGCGACTACCGCATACCTTTCCTCATGCACATTTCGGGATTCAAGTACCGCGAAATCGCCGATAGGCTGGATTTGCCCCTGGGTACCGTCAAGAGCCGGATATTCTTCACGCGACAGCAGCTGCAAAGGATGCTTAAGGATTACAGATAAAAGAAGTTCATGATACATGATACAAAAATAGCGGGCATGCCCGCTATTTTTGTATCATAAAACCTTCTTGTCATTCTCTATCAGTTGCAACAACCGTTCAATGGCCTCATCCTCGGGGATGTTCTTCTCAACACACTCCTTGCGACGGTAGAGAGAGACCTTGCCTCGGGCAGCACCTACATAACCGTAATCGGCATCGGCCATCTCGCCCGGACCGTTCACTATGCAGCCCATGACACCAATCTTGAGCCCTTTCAGATGCCCTGTGGCAGCCTTGATGCGGGCCAAAGTACCCTGAAGGTCATACATTGTACGGCCACAACCCGGACAGGCGATATATTCGGTCTTGCTTATACGTGCACGTGTCGCCTGAAGGATTCCGAAAGCGAGCGCATTGAGATCAGAGGCAGACATCCCCGGATTCTCTATCCATAGACCGTCGGCAAGCCCGTCGATAAGCAGCACACCAAGGTCGGCCGAAGCCTTGATGCGCAGAGCCTCAACGGAACTCTCGTTATATGCCCTGCGGATGATTACAGGAGCTTCGACGCCCTCAATCATCAGGCGGTGCACCAATGCGCGCAGCTCGCCCACAGGGTTCTGATGCTCCGATGATGCAACAAGGACAATATCCTTGAGCAATCTTATCTTCGCGATGTTCTCGGGGGTAAGTCCGCCGTATGTGACAGCAATGAACCTGGCATCCTTTGCATTCTCCAAGCTCACAACAGGCACAAGGTCCGCTGCAATATCGGAAGCGATATCCTTATCCTCGACCTCGCCCCCCACAACAACGGGAACATTATCTCCACCTATTATACCGAATGCACATGTCCTGCGGCGTACAGGCTCTTCGTAGTTGAAGCCCGCAGCGGCAACGGCCTCTATGGCGGGAGCGTCCTTGCGGAGAGCCACATATTCAACAAGCTCCTTGGCAACAGGAATCTCATTCTCGGGAGCCTCGGCTAGCGATACACGCACTGTATCACCGATGCCGTCGGCAAGCAGGGCACCGATACCGACGGCGCTCTTTATACGGCCGTCCTCGGCATCGCCCGCCTCGGTAACGCCAAGATGAAGAGGATAGGCAATGCCCTCCTCGGCCATCACACGCACAAGACGGCGAACAGTCGTCACCATCATAGTGGTGTTGCTGGTCTTTATCGATACCACCACATTGTCGAACTTCTCATCACGGCATATGCGCAGGAACTCCATGCACGACTCGACCACTCCCGACGGTGTGTCACCATAGCGGCTCATGATGCGGTCGCTGAGCGAACCATGATTGACTCCTACACGTACCGCACGGCCCTGAGCCCTGCAGATGTCAAGAAAAGCCACAAAACGCTCGCGAAGACGTTTCAGTTCATCGGCATATTCGGCATCAGTGTATTCAAGCTGTTTGAATGTCCTCGCGGGGTCTACATAATTTCCCGGGTTCACACGCACCTTGTCGGCATACATCGCAGCAGTATCGGCTACAGCCGCATTGAAATGCACATCTGCCACAAGGGGGACATAGCATCCGCGTGCCTTGAGCTGCGCCTTGATATCGCCCATGTTGACCGCCTCGCGGTTACCCTGTGTTGTAAGGCGTACAATCTCGCCACCCTTTGCCACGATGCGCAATACCTGCTCCACACTGCCATCGGTGTCCATGGTGCTTGTATTTGTCATGGACTGGACGCGGACAGGATTGGTGCAACCGATAGTCACACCACCCACATTTACCTCAACCGTTGCGCGACGCGCATAGTTGAAGAGGTTGATATCAGTTTGTCTTGTACTCATACTGCAACTCCTTGAGCTCTTCGTTGGCCTTCTCGATCTTCTTCTTGAGGTTCTCCTTGTAATTTGCCAAACGCTCTGCCAGCTCGGCATCGGCAAGAGAGAGCATCTCTACCGCCAGTATCGCGGCATTGAGCGACGCATTGACACCAACCGTTGCCACCGGTATGCCCGGAGGCATCTGCACTATCGCAAGCAGCGCATCCATGCCGTCAAGAGTACTGTTGATGGGCACGCCTATCACAGGCAGCGTGGTGCTTGCCGCAATGACGCCAGGCAGATGGGCCGCCATGCCCGCAGCAGCGATGATAATCTTCACGCCACGCTCCTTGGCACCCTTTGAGAATGTCTCTACAGCCTCTGGGGTACGGTGCGCCGATAGCGCATTGACCTCAAAAGGAACTTTCATATCATTGAGGAAGTCTGTTGCCTTCTTCATCACAGGAAGGTCTGACGTGCTTCCCATTATTACGCTTACAATTGCTTTCATATGCTGTTGTTTTTGTTTTGTTTAAAAGGGGGATAAGGGTTATTAATGTGTTCCCCGTTTAGTTTATGGTCTTTCCTTAATCACGCCCTGGCGGTATGCATAGAGCAGACGTTCAAGGTCGGCAATCTTTACCATGATTCCGCGGCCTATATCGGTATCGCGCACCTTCTCGCGCTCGCCTACCATCTCCACAATCTTTATCGTGCCCTCAATGTCGGTACCATTGAGCACAGCCTCTTCGGGCGACGTGAACGGAGTGAGCTGCACGAGTTCGAAGCCTCGGCTGTGGTAGACCAGCGTGTACCCTGCAATACCTGTACGGTTGTGGTATATCTTCGAGAAACCACCGTCAATGACCATGAGACGGCCATCGGCCTTGATTGGAGTCTCGCCCTTGAACACACGCACGGGAACGTGACCGTTGATAATGTGGCGGTGATTGCCCTTCACACCGAACTCATCGAGTATGCGGTCGCTTACATCGGGGTTATCGCGCAGGATGTAGTACCACCCCTTGGGCTCTTTCTGTACCTCCTTGTCATCAAGCAGATAACGCTCGAAGGTCGCCATTCTCGCCTTTCCGAAGAGCGGAGACTCGGGACCGCACCACAGATACCAGAAGAAGTCGGCATACTTGTTACGTACCTCAGGATCCACATCATTGTCGAAGGCTGTACGCGCCATACGCTCCACCTTCTTGAGCAACTCCTTACCTTTGACAGGCACGCCGTCAAAGACAACCTCGCGCATCGAGCCGTCCTCGTTGATGGGGACAGCCGCGTGGAACATGAGGTTCGAATTGTATATGACATACATTCCGCCACGCATGAGCAGACAGTTGACATGGTTCTGCAGACGCTCGCTGCGCACGAACGAGTGACGCAGACGGTCGATGACATCCTGTTCCTCGGGTGTGAGGTCATAAGGATGTGCAGGGTCAAGTGTCGGCCACTCCTTGTCCTTCATCTCATACTCCTTGCCGTCGATTGTTATGGTACCGCGCTCCTTGTCGATAAACTCCATGAGGCAACGGTCCATCATGTTCCACTCGGGGTGCTGCATCGCAATCTGGCCCGACAGTTTGAACTCGATGACCGAGATTGCCTTATGCATCTGCGCTATGAGACGCACATCCTTCTCGTTGAAGTTGGTACGCTCCTCATCGACACGCGGTTGGTATATCTCGCAGGGGTCATCGGCATACTGCTCCATGGCAAAAGTCGCCAACGGCACCATGTTGATGGCGTAACCGTCCTCCAGGGTCGTGGTGTTGGCATCGCGCAACGAAAGACGCAACACGCTCGCGATACAGCATGTGTTACCTGCCGCCGCACCCATCCAGAGCACATCGTGGTTACCCCATGTGATGTCAAGATGATGATACTCGCAAAGAGCGTCCATGATATGATGCGCACCGGGACCGCGATCAAATATATCGCCGAGGATATGCAGACGGTCTATGACCAGACGCTGTATCAGATAGCAGAGCGCCGTGATGAAATGACCGGCACGGCCTGTGCCGATGATTGTCTGTATGATGACATTGAAGTAGGCCTGTTTGTTATGGATATCATTAGCCTCATGCATAAGCTCCTCGATGATGTAGGCATACTCTTCAGGGAGGCTCTTGCGTACCTTTGAGCGCGTATATTTTGAAGATACATCGCGACACACCGCTATAAGGCGGTTGAGCGATACCGCATAGTACTCATCAAGGTCAACTTCAGACTGCTTTACGAGTTTCAGTTTCTCCTCGGGATAATATATGAGGGTACATAGTTCCTTCTTCTCCTCGGGAGTTATGCTGTCGCCGAATATCTCATTTACCTTGCGTTTGATGTTTCCTGACGCATTCCTCAGAATATGCTGGAACGCCTCGTGCTCTCCATGAAGGTCGGCGAGGAAATGCTCGGTAGGCTTGGGCAGATGAAGAATCGCCTCAAGATTGATAATTTCTGTCGTAACACTTGACACTGTGGGAAAATCACGTGCCAACAGACGCAAATACCTCAGGTCCTCACGTACCTCTTCAATTGTTACCTTCTGTCTTGACATATATATGAAATAAACTTCTTAAACGAGGGCATAACACCCCCAATATCACATTTATTGCAAATTTAGATATTATTTGCAAAAAGACAAAAGATGCAGCGCATAAAAAAAGAGTTCACTTTTCAGTGAACCCTTCTGACACGAACGGCAGAGCAATCTCAAGAGCCTCCTGCCAGTATTTCCATGTGTGGCCGCCGTCACGAACGCGCAACTGGTAAGGGATGCGTCTCTTGCGCATCTCCCTGACAAAATCCATATTGTTGTCGAAGAGGAAATCATCATCGCCCACATCAATGAACCAACGTACCGAAGCTATACTGTCACGCAACGCATCATCGGCATTCTTCACGATATCAATGTTATTGCGGTCGATGACGCTGCGCATGAACACTTCACGGCGGTCATCGGGATTATGACTTATCCAACTGTTCTCGACCATGCCCATGAGAGCGCTCATGGCATATGCACTGGAAAACATATCGCTGTGGCGTATGGCATAGCCCGTGGTGCCGCCACCACCCATCGATAGACCCGCAATAGCGCGATGCTCCCTGTCCCCTACTATGCGGAACCGTTTCTCGACATAAGGAATGAGTTCCTGAAAGAAGTAATCCTCATAGGGCCAGCCAACTACATTGAAATATCCGTCGTACGTTGTTCCCGCATCAGGCATCACGATGACCATCTCCTGTGCCGCGCCGGAAGCCATAACTCTTGTGGCGATCTCGGCCATGTTGCCTTTGTCGCGCCATGCTGTATGGGTATCACTGAGCCCATGCAGCAGATAGAGCACTGGGAAGTGTCTCTCTTCCTCGCCGTAGCCGGCAGGCAAATATACACAGAATTTCTTGGTACAGCCGAGTATCTTGCTCTGCATCTCGCACTCGAGTACCTTGGGATAGTCCGACTGGGCACTTGCCTGTACCCCTATCATCAACAGAAGAGAGAATATAAGAAATAGACGTTTCATATGATAAGAATTACGGTTTATACATTGTAACCGGAAGCAGTGACTACTCCCTGCGCAGTCTTGCAACCGGAATGCCGAGCTGCTCGCGGTATTTGGCTACGGTGCGTCGGGCCACATTATACCCGCGCTCCTGAAGAGCTTCCTGAAGTGCCTGGTCGGTAAGCGGTTCTTTCTTGTCCTCTTCATCCACAAGCTCACGCAGCACGCGGAAGAGTTCATATACCGACTGCTCCGTACCGTCATCCTTGATGATGCCGTCGCTGAAGAAATATTTTAGCGGATAGATGCTCCATGGGGTCTGTACATACTTGCTGTTGCCCACACGCGAGATTGTAGAGACATCATGACCTGTCATCTTGGCGATATCCTCGAGAATCATGGGCTTGAGCATAGCCTCATCACCGCCGCTCACAAAAAACGGTTTCTGCATCTTCACTATGGCACGCATGGTAGAGAGCATGGTGCGCTCACGCTGCTGCACAGCTGTAACGAAACTCCTGGCTGCATCAATTTTCTGACGCAGGAACTGTGCCGCGGCACGTTGCTCGCTATTGCTGCTTAACGACTGCTCCTCGAGCATCTGCATATACTCATCGCTTACCTTGAGTGAAGGTATATGCGCATTGTTGAGCGACACATAGACATCATCATCCTGGACATCGAGCAGGAAATCGGGCGTTATCTGCTGACGGCTGAAGCCGATGCTCTCGGTAAGCGACGCTCCCGGACGCGGATTAAGACGCACGATATCAGCTATAGCCTCGCGGCACTCCTCATCGGTAACACCGAGTTTGTCGGCCAACTGCCCCCAACGCTTGCCTGTGAAGTCGTCGTAGAAATCGGACACTATGCGTTTCTGCAAGGCCATGTCACGCTCAGTGCCGTTCCGTCCGAGTTGCAACATAAGGCACTCCTGAAGGTCACGAGCCGCTATTCCCGCAGGTTCGAATGTCTGTATCATACCGAGTACCTCAAGAACATCATCCTCGGGCACATTCAGGCTATTGTATACAAGAAGCTCATCGGCAATCTCGGAGATAGACTTGCGCAACAGTCCGTCCTCATCAAGGGAGCCTATTATATATTCGCCCACAGTCTGCTGCACAGGAGTCAGAGAAAGTTCACCGAGCTGTTCCATGAGAGTATCGCCAAAGGAGAGTGTATCGCCCAACGGCATCTCCGTTCCGCTGTAGGCATGCGCCACAGGGATTTCCTCATTGCCGCTGTAGTCATCCAGTTCATCGGCCGGCATACTGTCGCCATCGGGCATCGGAGCCTCATCGTCCGGTGCCTCATCACGCTCCATGGCCTCAAGGACGGGGTTATCCATAACCTCGCCACGTACCCGCTCCTCTATCTCTATCGTCGTCATCTCAAGCAGCTGCACCGCCAGCAACTGCTGTGGCGACAGCGTCTGAGACAGGAGCTGTTCCTGATGCTGTGTCTGTGTATTTGAGTTTTTTGTCATGTCTGTATCCTGTCAGTACTTGAAACTGCTGCCTCCGAGGAACTCGCGGGCAAGCGACGTCGGCGGCATCTCCGTGTCCTGCAAAGGTACAATATAATCGAGAAAACGCAAAAGTCTTTGCGCCTCGGAGTACTCAGGGACGTTCTCAGGGACTGCCCGCAGCATAGGCTCGGCCTGCGCCTTGAATACCGCAAGCTCATAGAAGAGCGAAGAGTTGAACATGACGTCGGCATTCTCCTGATACGGGAATATCCACTCCTCCTCGCCCTTACGTACGTCGGGCCAGCGCATTATGGTCTCCTGCGCAGGATAGCCACGGTACTTGGCATCGCGTATTATGCGGCGCAACAGTCTGTTGTCCGATGTGGAGATATAGTTGTGATAATCGAGTTTTATCGATGTCAGCGCCGATACATATATGCGGAACTTGTCGCTGTCGGCTACCTGCGACGTAAGCATCGGGTTCAGCGCATGGGTACCCTCGATTACCAGCACCATCTGCGGAGTAAGTTTCAGATGATTGCCGTTGAACTCGCGCTCGCCCTTCTTGAAATTGTATGTAGGCAGTTCAACATCCTCGCCCGCCAGCATGCGTGTGAGCGATTCGTTGAAGTAGGGCAGGTCAATGGAGTAGATTGACTCGAAGTCATAGTCTCCGTCGGGCTTACGCGGAGTGAGAGTACGGTTCACAAAATAGTCATCGAGCGATATGGCATAAGGCTTGAGCCCACATGCAAGCAGCTGTATGCTCAGACGCTTGCTGAATGTTGTCTTTCCCGATGATGAAGGACCTGCGATGAGCACCACCCTTGAACCGCGTTCATGTATCATGTCGGCTATCTGCGAGAGGCGGCGCTCCTGCAACACCTCGGAGACATTGACCAGGTCAACGCCGAACCCCGCACGCACACCCTTGTTGAAGTCGCCGATAGTCTCGACCTGCATCTTCTGGTGCCACTGCAGACGTTCCTCGAAGAGCCCGTGCAGTTTCTCTTGCGGAACCTTGTCCTCAAGCTCTGTCGGAGAATTCTTTTTGGGGACACGGAGCAGGACACCATCATCATAGTTCTCAATCTCGAACAGTTTTATATAACCTGTGCTCGGCACAAGACCGTTGTAATAGCTGTCGATGTAACCGTCGAGCTTATAGTAGCTTGTATAAAGATGGTCGTATGTCTCGAGCAGACACACCTTGTCCATGCGCCCGATACGGGCAAACACCTCTATCGCTTCGGACGTGTGACACTCCACACGCTCGAACGGGATGTCGCACGCAACGATGTTGAGCATCCTCTCGCGCACTGCAACAAGCTCATCATCGGTAAGCGGGCGGTACATACGGCAATAGTAGCCTTTGGAAATGGCATTCTCGAAGCGGACAGTCTCGCCCGGGAACATCTCATTCATTGCCTTCATGAAGATAAAGAGCAACGAACGCACATACATGCGCATTCCGTCATTTGAAGTAATGTCAATGAACTCGACATCCTTGTGGCGGTATATGCGTTTGGCAAGCCCTTCAGTAACATTGTTTACCTTGGCTGCAATTACGCCATGAGGCAAGTCAAGTCCCATACCGTCGTATATTTCCTTAAGCGTAAGACCGCTCTCGAACTCCTTGGTAACACCATTGTTCTTGCAATATATCCTTATCATAGCCACAAGTTTTTGTTTGTTGATGAACAGGCGGCACTGTACCTTCATCCAAAGGCCGTCCACCCCGATTGCGAAGATAAGAACAAATTGACATCCGCAAACAAATTTCACTATTTTTAAGCTATTTAATCTTACAGTTATTTGAATTTGGCGTAACAATATATTACATTTGCCAAAAGCGGGAGTACAAAGGCACAGCCCGAATTGTAGGAATCTTCAGTTTTTACATTACAGCGTTGAGTTTCAAGTTTCCCGTTTTTCAGATTTCAGATTTTTAGTTCGGCCTATGGAGAAGACAGCACAATACATCAAGAGCATCGAGATTGATTCCCTGTGGAGCAACCGCAAGCATATCGTTTGGGAGCTCCGCCCCGACGTGAACATACTCAGCGGCAGCAATGGCGTGGGCAAGAGCACCATAATAAACCGATCGGCGAGCCACCTTAAGGTCATGCGCGACAGCCGCCTTACCAGCAACCCGGAGGACGGTGTACACGTAACATTCTTCCCCGAGGATGCCACAAGCATACATTTTGATGTCATAAGCAGTATCGACCGCCCCATCATGAGCCGCGAGGTACTCGACAAGGTTTCCGGTGCCGAAATACGCACCGAACTCGACTGGCAGCTGTACAACCTGCAACGCCGCTATCTCAACTATCAGGTAAACATCGGCAACAGGATAATATCATTGCTCACATCGGGCAACCCCGATGACCAGCGGCTCGCCACAGAGCTGACCAGACCGAAGAAGCAGTTCCAGGACCTTGTAGACGAGTTGTTTGCGCCAACAGCCAAGACAATAGTACGCGACCGCAATGAGATATTCTTCGAGCAGTACGGCGAGATAATCCCGCCCTACATGCTCTCATCGGGCGAGAAGCAGCTGCTTGTCATCATGCTTACCGCACTGGTACAGGAGAACCGTCCTGGAGTGCTGCTGATGGATGAGCCCGAGATTTCGTTGCACATAGAGTGGCAGCAGCGGCTCATAACACTGATACGCACACTCAACCCGAACACACAGATAATCCTTTGCACCCACTCCCCAGCCATAATCATGGACGGCTGGATGGATGCAGTGACCGAAATTGAGGACATTACAAGATAGCACAAAGCGAAACAAAGCATTAGGGGATGAAGAAACTTACCGAATACCTGAACTCGCAGTTCATCGAGGCTGCCAATGCGCTTCGCCCCAAGAAAGCGCAACACCGCATCATAGCCTACGTCGAGAGTTATGATGACATCTCCTTCTGGCGCTCTGTATTCGATGACTATGAGAGCGAGAAGTTTCATTTTGAGGTGATGCTCCCCGCCCGTTCAAGCCTTACCAAAGGCAAGAAACAGGCCATGATGAACATGCTCGGCAAAGCCTCGGGACGCAATATGATAGCATGTGTGGACAGCGACTATGACTATCTGCTGCAAGGGGCCACATCAACGTCGAGGCAACTCATAAGCAACCCGTATATACTGCATACATACGCATACGCTATCGAGAATCTGAAGTGCAACGCCGACAGCCTTAAGCAGGTATGCGTGCTCAGTACCCTCAACGACCAGAGCGTAATTAACCTGAAGGAGTTCATGAAGCTCTATTCACAGATATGCTTTCCTCTTTTCGCTTGGAACATCCTGCTCTACCGCATGCACGACACCGGCACCATGAGCATGCTGCATTTCTGCGAGATTGTACGCCTGACATCATTTTCCATCGGCAAGCCGGCATTCTCTCTGCAGCAACTCAGCAACAGGGTCACGCACAACATCCAGAAGCTCGAGAAACAGTTCCCGCAATATATCGAAAAGCACAAGGCGCTGATGGAAGAGCTTGCCGCCATGGGCGTAAGCCCCGATGAGACATATTTCTACATACAAGGTCACCACATTATGAACAATGTGGTGCTGCGGTTGCTCTCACCCATATGCCGTCATCTGCGCAATAAGCGCGAAGAGGAGATACAGAAGCTCGCCTACCACCGCCAGCAGTACAACAACGAACTGTCATCGTACCGTCATAGCCAGTGTGATGTAGCGCTGATGCTGAGCAAGAACACGGATTTCAAGGAGACAACTCCCTATCTGCGTCTGAAAGCAGACATCGAGAGAGTGCTGAATGAATTTGATGGCAAGAACAGGGAACAGGGGAGTTGAGAAGTTCTCGGCTTAAAATCATTGTCTTTTCCAGAAAATCGGTGTCAGCAGCAACAGCACGGCGAAGAACTCAAGACGTCCCACCAACATCTGGAAGGAGCAGAACCACTTGACACCTGCGGGCAGTAGTGCCAATGAATCCATCGGGCCGTAATTACCGAGCGCCGGTCCCACGTTACCCACGGAGGTTACAGAGAGGCCGAACGAATTGAGGAAATCTATTCCGAATGCCATGTTCACGACAAGACCCACTATTACCATAAAGAAGTATATTACCGTATAGGCAAGAATAGCCGACTGCACACTTGTAGGGACAATCTTACGGGCCATACGCACCGGAAGAACTGCGTTGGGATGTACTATGCGCTTGAACTCGTTCCACATGACCTTGAACAGCGTTGCCACGCGTACGCACTTCATGGCACCCGATGTCGAGCCCGAGCATGCACCTACGAACATGAGTCCGCACAGCATAAGCCACAACAGAGGAGACCACAAGGTATAATCAACCGTTGCAAAACCTGTGGTGGTCTGGATTGAGACTACCTGGAACAACGCTGTACGGAAAGACCACTCGGCAGTCATGGTCGTTGTCAGGAAAAGGCCTACGGAGATTATTGCTGTGAAGAACAGCACAAACATGAGGTAAGTGCGGAACTCCGTATCGCGGAACAGTTCCTTGATGCGTCCTTTGAAGATAAGGAGATACTGGAGCGATAGACTGACGCCGCCGATGAACATGAACAGGATTGTCACATATTCAATCAACGGAGACCCGAATGCGGCTATGCTTGCCTGCTTTGTCGAGAAACCGCCCGTCGACACAGTGGCCATCGAGTGACATAGGGCATCGAACCATCCCATCCCCGCCGCGTAGAACGCAACTGTCGCAATAACCGTAAGCCCAATATATACCGTGAGAATCCATCTTGCCGTAACCGAAATTCGCGGATGCAGCTTGGCACGCATAGGGCCTACTGACTCTGCCGCGAACAGGTGCATGTCGCCAAGACCGAAGATTGGGAACACCGCCACAGTGAAAAAGACTATTCCCAAACCGCCTATCCAGTGTGTCAATGCACGCCAGAAGAGCAATGACCTGGGCAGCGACTCGATATTGCTCAGGATAGATGAGCCGGTGGTGGTAAAACCCGACATTGTCTCATAGAAGGCATCGGTAAACGACAGTATATATCCGCTGAGCATATAAGGCAAAGAACCGAACAGCGAGAAGATTATCCAGATGACCGTCACCACTATGTAGCCGTCCTTGCGCGACACATTGCGCCCTGCCTTGCGGCAGACATAAGCGAAGAACGAACCCGAAACGACCATTGCAGCGACAGAGAGCAGAAGATACTCTGTAGGTTCTCCGTAGTAGAGAGCCACAGGAACACTACTCAGAAGGGATAGTGCCTCAAAGAGAAGCAGGAACCCGATGATTCTGAAAATGGCTTTTGGATGGAACATTATCTGAAATATTTCTCAAGTTTCTTCAAAACATGTTCAAGACAGAAGACAATAACATGGTCGCCTATCTGAATCATGGTGTTACCTGTCACGTTCATTCCCTTGCCGTTTCGTATGATACCGCCAATGTTGGCACCGTCGGGCAAGCCGAGTTCCTTTACAGGTTTCTTTGTTATAAGGCACTCTCCATTGACAGGGAATTCTGCGACCACTGCCTGGATGAACGTGAGGCATTTGACGCTTGACACATCGGTGTTCAGCATCATCTGGAAGATTGTGCTGGCTGCAAGTTTTTTCTTGTTTATGATGGAACCGATATCAAGGCTCTCGGCCATTGATATGTAGTCAATGTTCTCGACCTCGGATACCGCACGCGACACACCTGAGCGCTTGGCCGCAAGACATGCAAGGATGTTTGTCTCGGAATTGTCGCATAGTGCCATGAAAACATCGGTGCGGTCGATACCCTCGCTACGCAGCAGCTCGGGGTCACGCGCATCACCGTTGATGACCATTACCCTGTCATCGACAAGTTCAAGCAGCTTGTGGCAACGCTTGATGTCACTCTCGATTATCTTTACCTTGATGTGCTCAGGAATAAGACGGGCTGTACGCACCGCAATGCGGCTGCCGCCCATTATTATGATGCTGCGCACCTCACTGAACTCCTCCTTGCCTGTTATCCTGCGTATGAAGGGTATCTGGTCGAATGTCGTCATGAAACAGACAAGGTCCTCGGCCTGGATGACATCGTTGCCTCGGGGGATTATTGTCTCATCGCCACGCTGTATCGCAACAACGTGATAAGGGATATCGCGGGCAAGCTCCTTGAACGGGATATTTATAATCTCGGCATTGCTCCTTATCTTGACACCTATCATCACCAGCGCGCCGTTGCCGAACTCAAGCATCTGACGCATCCAACTGTATTTGATGTTGGTAGCTATCTCCTCGGCCGCAAGCTGCTCGGGATAGATAAGCGAATCAATTCCCAACGAGTTGAAATACTCCTTGTGCTTGGGAAGAAGATACTCGTAATTATCTATTCGTGCCACAGTCTTTTTCGCGCCCAGGTAATGAGCGATAATACACGCTGTCATGTTACGGCTCTCATCGGGAGTAACGGCAACAAAGAGGTCGGCATCATTCACATTGGCGCTCTGCAGGGAGGATATCTTTGTTGGGTCGCCCACAATGGTCTGCAGGTCAAACAGAGCCTCCATCTTACCGAGTTTCTCTTCGCTCTCATCAAGAAGCACTACATTCTCGTTTTCCTCGGAAAGCATCTTTGCAAGGTGTGTACCTACGGCACCGGCACCGACAATGACAATTCTCATATCTTCAGAAGCTGTTTATATTTATAAAAAACATATTATTACTTGCTCTTGAGCAACATCTTCAGGACAGAGTCCTTATCCATACCACACAGGCGGTAGAGTTCCTCGGGCGTTCCATGCTCGATGAACTTGTCGGGTATACCCATTATCCCGATATTGGGGCTGTATCCATGAGTAGACATATACTCGGCGACAGCCGTTCCCAGACCGCCCTTGACGGTTCCGTCCTCAAGAGTAACAATATATTTGAAGTTTTCGCCTACTTCGCGGAGGATTTCCTCATCAATAGGCTTGAGGAAACGCATGTCATAGTGCGCCACGCTCACGCCCAATTTCCCGGCCTCGGCGACAACACTCTCCATCACCTTACCTATGGGTCCGATAGTGATAAGTGCGACATCCTTGCCGCTCTTCATTCGGCGTCCCTTGCCCACCTCGACTGTCTCGAGCGGACAACGCCACTCCTTGAGCGAACCTTTTCCGCGAGGATAACGTATCACGAATGTACCCGCACCCGGCTGCGCGGCAGTGTACATCAGGCGACGCAACTCGCACTCATCATAAGGCGAGGCTATTGTTATGTCAGGTATCGGGCGGAGGTATGCAAGGTCGAACGAACCATGGTGCGTAGGACCGTCCTCGCCTACAAGACCGGCCCTGTCAAGACAGAAGACAATGTCGAGTTTCTGCAGCGCGGCATCGTGTATCAGGTTGTCATATCCGCGTTGCATGAATGAAGAGTAGACATTACAGAAAGGCAGCATACCACCCTTCGCAAGACCTGCTGAAAAGGTCACTGCATGACCCTCGGCTATGCCGACATCGAAGAAACGGTCGGGGAACACCTCGCCAAGCTTGTGCATCGAGCAGCCTGTAGGCATGGCAGGAGTAATGCCGACTATCTTTTCGTTGGCTCTTGCCATCTCTACAAGAGTCTCGCCGAAGACATCCTGGAAGCGTGGGGTGCCCCCCTCGGCAACGATACGTTCGCCGGTGTTGATGTCATAAAGACCCGGCTGATGCCATG
Source organism: Bacteroidaceae bacterium (assembly GCA_017936265.1). GTDB lineage: Bacteria > Bacteroidota > Bacteroidia > Bacteroidales > Bacteroidaceae > HGM04593. The sequence goes on from JAGBFX010000003.1 coordinate 49,490, forward strand.
CTGTGGCATCGGCCTCTGCAGGAGCCCAGCCCTTGCCCTTCTTGGTATGTATATGGAGCATGTGTGGACCGGTCATGTCCTTTATGCTCCTTAGCATATGGACAAGTGCTATCACATCGTGCCCGTCAACGGGACCGAAATAACGTGTCGACATGCTCTCGAAGAAATTCTTCTGACGGAAAATCAATGACTTCAGGCCATTGTTGAAACGTATTATCGCATTGGCACGTTTCTCGTTGAGTATATGCAGCTTGCGCAGGAACTGCGCTATGCTGTAGCGCACCTTGTTGTAGAACTTGGAAGAGTGGATTGAGACAAGCAACGAATTCATGCCACCTACGCTGTTGCTTATGGACATGTTGTTGTCGTTGATTATCACAAGCAGATTGTTCCGGGTGTTCGAGAGGTTGTTCAGGCCCTCAAAAGCAAGACCTCCACTCATCGAGCCGTCACCTATGACGGCAACAACACGCTCATCGCTGTTCCTGAGACGCGCCGAAGTCTCGAGACCCAAAGCCGCTGATATCGAATTTGACGCATGACCCGCAATGAACGAATCGTACTCGCTCTCCTCGGGAGAGGGGAATGGCTTTATACCACCCAACTTGCGGTTGGTGTGAAACCTGTCACGACGTCCGGTAAGAATCTTATGGCCGTAGGCCTGATGACCCACATCCCATACAATCTTGTCCACAGGAGTGGAGAAGACATAATGCAGCGCCACAGTAAGCTCTACTGCTCCAAGGCTCGATGCAAAGTGTCCCGGGTTGTTGGCCAAAGAATCTATGATGAAACCACGCAGCTCGCTGCACACCTTGGGGAGCTCCGATTCGGGCAGTTTCCTGAGGTCGGCCGGGGAGTCAAGCCCCGCGAGCAGTGGATATTTATCTCTAATGTTTTCCATTCCGTATACTATCAGACACAATTATTCATATTAATGAATGCCTATAATTTTTGCGAAAATACACTATTTTCATCAAAAGCAAAAGAGTTTTGGACAAAAAGAGAGTTTATGTGTCACGAGAGCCACAGCGGCGGCAAGCATCCACACCCATAACAATATTAAATAAAAAATAAACCGATTCTTGATAGTATTCTTTGCAAAGTTGTCTTATTTTTGCAATTCATAACCTGTCATACAGAGAAACCGATAATGCAATTTACCACAAAGACAGAACTGCCCATAGGAGAACTGCAGATTACCCATGAAAGCAACCTGATACTCATAGGCTCATGCTTTGCGGGCAATATCGGCAGCAAGCTGAGCGAGAGGAAGTTCCGCATCGATGCCAACCCTTTCGGTGTGCAGTACAATCCCATGTCTATTGCATCGGTACTCAAGAGGATAGCCTTAGGCGAGCCGTTCGATGAATGCTCCGGGGAGATTTTCGAGTACAACGGGCAGTGGCACAGCATAATGCACCACAGTGACTTTTCGGGCCGCAGCAAAGGCGAGTTGCTCGGGAAGATAAACAGCCGACTGCGACAGGCACACGATGCGGCAAAAGGATGCGACCTTGTCATCGTGACATTAGGCACCGCATACGCTTACAGCCGCAAGAGCGACGGTTGCATTGTAGGCAACTGCCATAAACTGCCCGCGAGGGAGTTCGACCGCCGTCTGCTTGGAATAGATGAAATCGTTACCGGACTGGGCAATGTGATAGAAACATACAGGAGAGTGAACGGGAACATAAAATTCCTATTTACTATAAGCCCGATACGACACCTCCGCGACGGAGCACACGACAACCAGAAGAGCAAGAGCACTCTGCTGCTCGCCGTTGATGAGCTGATGACAAGGTACAGTTGTTGCCACTACTTCCCCGCCTACGAGATTGTGCTCGATGAGTTGCGCGACTACCGTTTCTATGCCGATGACATGCTGCATCCCTCGGCCGTTGCCGTAAAATACATATGGGAGTGTTTCGACAAGTGTTACTTCGGCGATGCGACAAGGGAACTCAACAGCAGTATCGAGGAGATAACAAGAGGGCTGGAGCACCGCCCGTTCGATGCGGAGTCGGACGGCTACCGCAGGTTCGTCGGCAGCCTTGTAGAGAAAATGAACAGATTGACAGAGAGGCATCCCGGCCTTGACTTTGAAAAGGAGATAAGAGAATGCAATACACTATTGAAGAGATAAACGGCATAATAGGCGGAAGAGGGGCACTGCCCGCGCCGGGCAACAAGATAACACGACTGCTCATTGACAGCCGTTCACTCAGTTTCCCCGAGGAGACACTGTTCTTTGCAATAAAGACAAGGCATGGCGACGGACACAGATACATAGGCGAACTATACAGGAGAGGAGTGCGCGACTTTGTCGTGACACAGGCCGACGGCATCACGGAACTGAAGGATGCGAACTTCATCGTAGTAAAAGATTGCATCGATGCGTTGCAGACCCTGGCTGCACACCACCGTTCACTGTTTGACATTCCGATAATAGGGATAACGGGCAGCGACGGGAAAACCATTGTAAAGGAGTGGCTCTACCACCTTGTGGCCGAGAATTACAACGTCACACGCTCGCCGCGCAGCTACAACTCACAGATAGGCGTACCGCTATCGGTGTGGCAGCTCCGCAAGGAGAGCACTTTGGGAATTTTCGAGGCGGGAATCTCGCAGGCACGCGAGATGGAGAGGCTGCAACAGATAATAAGGCCAACCATCGGTATCATAACAAACATCAGCAACGCACATCAGGAAAACTTCAGCACCGCCGAAGAGAAGTGCCGCGAAAAGCTGTCACTGTTCAAGGAGTGCGATGTCATCATATACAACGCCGACAACAATATCCTTGCCGATGCAGTCGGGAGCATGCTGTTGCCTGCACGCGAGATTGCATGGTCGCAGAAGGACCCCGAACGCCCGCTTTACATTGAATCAATAGAGAAGGACGGGCAAGGCACCACAATCAGGTACCGATATTCCAATGTCAGTAACAGCTACCGCATACCGTTTCTTGATGAGGCATCAATAGAGGACTCCATCAATTGCCTTGCGGCAGCACTGCATCTCATGATACCGCCAGAAAGAATCGCAGGACGCATGGCACAGCTGGAACCTGTAGCCATGAGGCTGGAGGTAAAGGAGGGCAAGCGCGGATGCATGATAATCAACGACAGCTACAATGCCGACACCGCATCACTGGATATCGCACTCGATTTCATGGAACGCCGCAGCAGCACCATGCCAGGACTGAGACGCACATTGATTCTTGCCGACATAAAGCAGAGCGGAGAAGATGCGCAGACACTATACAGCCGTGTGCCTGACTGCATCAAGAAACGCGGGATAGAGAAGTTCATCGGAGTAGGCAACGGCATTGCGACACAGGCAGCATTATTTGCATCATCGGGAATCGAATGCCACTTTTTCGCCGGCACCAAGGAACTGTTGGCTTCGCGTCTGCTCAAAGAGACAGAGAAAGAGTATATCCTTATCAAGGGCTCCCGCTCGTTCCACTTCGAGGATGTGACAGAAGCTCTTGAGAAGAAAGTTCACCAGACCATACTCGAGGTAAATCTCAGCGCGCTACGGGACAACCTCAACCGCTACCGCAACGCTCTCGCACCAGACACAAGAACCGTATGCATGGTAAAGGCCGATGCGTACGGTGCCGGAGCACTTGAGACAGGACGTACCCTGCAGGAGTGCAATGTGGACTATCTTGCCGTCGCGGTCGCCGATGAAGGTGCCGAGCTGCGCAAGGAGGGAATAAACACAGGAATAATTGTAATGAACCCCGAACCAAGTTCATACCGCACGCTTTTCGACAACAAACTGGAGCCCGAGGTATACAGTTTCGGAATGCTCGACTCACTCATCAAGGCCGCATGCCACGAGGGCATTACTGACTACCCTGTACACATAAAGATTGATACAGGAATGCACAGGTTGGGATTCTTGCCGAGCGAGATTCCGACATTGACAGAGATACTGAAGAAGCAATATGCACTCACACCACGTTCGGTATTCTCGCACTTCGTCGGCAGTGACAGCCCGCAGTTCGACAGTTTCTCAGCCGTGCAGATTGAGCGTTTCAACAGTGCAGCGACAATGCTTCAGGAGGCATTCAGCCACAAGATACTGCGCCACATCTGCAACAGTGCAGGAGCCGAGAGGTTTACCGATGTACAGTATGACATGGTGCGTCTGGGCATAGGGCTCTACGGCATATCTCCGATAAAGGAGGATGCGACGCTACACCCCATTTCGACACTCAAGACCATAATACTACAGATACATGATGTCCCTGCCGATGAGACGGTCGGTTACAGCCGACGCGGCACGCTCAAGCGCGACTCACGCATCGCCGCACTGCCCATCGGATATGCCGACGGACTCAACCGCAAGCTGGGAAACGGCAAGGGGTACTGCATTGTCAACGGGCAGAAGGCACCTTACGTGGGCAATATCTGCATGGATGTATGCATGATTGACGTTACCGGCATCGAGTGCAACGAGGGCGACACTGTAGAAATCTTCGGTCCCGACCTGCCTGTAACGCAGCTTGCCGAATGGCTGGAGACAATACCTTACGAGATACTTACATCGGTATCGAACAGAATAAAACGCGTATATTACAGTGACTAAAGAAGCAGAATGGCAGCCTGTTGGGCTGCCATTCTGCTTCTTTAGTCACAATATAAAAGTCCTTATTATATATTACATAAAGTTCTTGATGAATATGTACAGTATCAGCAGCGGAGTGATGTATCGCAGCATGAAAATTACCACCGGAGCGAACCATCTGTTGCATTTGCCATAATTTGTCAGTTCATCCTTCATAAAACCCTTCTTCATGAACCACACGACCATGATACATGTGAACATTCCGCCCAGAGGCATAAGGATATTAGCCGTTATATAATCGAACATATTGAAGAAGTCAATGCCAAAGAGACTGAAGAAGGTCACTGAGCTGAGAACAATCGATACCATTGTCGTTACGAATGCGGCCTTCTTGCGGCTGAGGCTGAACTCCTCGGCAAAGTATGCCGTGAGCACCTCATGGAACGAGATTGTCGACGTTAGCGACGCAAGAATAACAAGCAGGAAGAAGATTGCCGACCACACTGCCGCCAATGGCATTCCCTTGAAGATCTCGGGCAATGTAACGAACACCAGCGACGGGCCTTCAGTTGGCTGCAGACCTGCACTGAACACAGCCGGAAATATCACAAGCCCCGCCAGTACCGACACAAGCAACGTAAGGACAGAAACGTTGAACGATGTCGAGACCATGTTGTTGCTCTGCTTGAAATACGAAGCATAGGTGACCATGCATCCCATTCCCACCGAGAGCGAGAAGAACGCCTGACCCATAGCCATCATGATTGTCTCGGCCTTGAAAGCCTCGGCGAAGTTGCACGACAGGAAGAAACTGTAGCCTTCGGATGCACCGGGCATGAATGCCACGCGTACAGCCATTATGACAAGTATTATAAAAAGTGCCGGCATCATTATCTTTGAAGCCTTTTCAATACCCTTCTCCACACCCCTCGAAACAATGAAGTGTGTCATGAGTATAAAGAGAATGCCGCACAACAACGGTTTCCATGATGCCTGGAAAAGGTCGAACTGCTCCTTTGAGGATAGCTGCGAACTGAACATGTCTCCAGTCACAGAACTGATGAAATACTCAAGCGACCATCCGGCTATGAGGTAATAATAACCCGATATTAGCAATGCACCAAGGACGCCGCTGTAGCCGAGCCAGCTCCAACGCTTGGAGAGCGCGCGGAAAGCACCGACAGCGTTCTTCTTCGTGTGGCGCCCCACTGCAAACTCGGCAAGCATTGCAGGAATACCCACAACAAGAACACTCAGCAGAAACACAATAAGGAAGGCTGCGCCTCCATGCTTGCCTGCAATATAAGGGAAACGCCACAAGGCGCCCAGTCCGATGGCACTGCCGGCTGCCACCAATATGACACTCAATTTGCCCCCGAACGAGGCTCTCGGTTGTTCATTCATAAGATTTTCCGTATATATTCAAGTAGAGCGCGAAGATAATAAAAAAACGGAAACGTACAGTCTGTAATGACCGTTCATTTCCGTTTTTAACTACCCGACTAAAGGAGTTTATGCCTTTGGCCTTTATTATTCCTTTCCGAAGGCGCTTACGCGCGTACTTATTTATATTTATACAAGATGAGCGATATGTTGCTCGCGGTCGCCATAGAGAAGATCGATAATCGGAATCTCAATCATAGTATAACAACCCGGACGCTGGCGCATGGTAGCGCGCGCACAGCACACAAGCACCTGTGCTGTAAGAGCAGGGTTATTTATACGCATATTGAATTCGAACAACTGGTTCTGTGTGACACCCGACACACCCTTGCGTGTAAGATTCACGCCATGTCCCATATCCAGAAGGTCATCAACGCATGGTACCTGTTTCACATGAGTCTCGTCATTGACAAAGTAAGGGTCAGCCTTTATTGCCGCTGATACCTGAGAGAAGTCATAGCCCTCCTCAAGCTCAATGTACACCATGCGGCGGTGTATGCCCGTACCCACAGGGATTGTCATCGAGAGAGCGGCCTTCACACCCTCTATCGCCTTCACTGCAACAGTGTGTCCCATGCTCATGCCCGGACCGAAGTTAGTGTATGTGATACCTTTGGGCGCTATTGCCTCAAGAAGAGTGCGCACTACAGAGTCGCTTCCCGGGTCCCAACCTGCCGATATTATTGAAACGGCATTGCCGGCCTCGGCGCTCTCGCCCAATGAACGGCGAAGGGCTACAATACCGGAGTGGATATCGAAGCTGTCGACAGTGTTTATTCCGAGTGCAAGGATGTCCTTTGCATACTTCTCGACACTGCGGGTAGGTGTTGAGAGGATTGCCACATCAACATCGCCAAGTTCGCGTATGTCCTTGACTACGTTGTAGCCCTCAAGTTCCGCAGGAAGATTCTCAGCACCTGAACGGCGTACGACACCTGCCACCTCGAAATCGGGGGCAGCCTTAAGCGCCTGCAGCGTATATTTTCCTATATTGCCATAACCAACGATGGCTGCTCTGATCTTTTTCATAATTATATTTTTTAGACAATGCGAAGATATATAAAATTGTATTTTCCTGTTGCTACAGAAGTACTGTTTTTTTGGTTAAATAAAATAAACAAAAAAGGAGCCGCAAATTTGCGGCTCCTCATTATGATAAATTACTCGTTTCCACGTGGACGGCGTGGCTCACGCTCGCGACGTGGACGACGTTCGCGCTCCTCATAACCCTCGGGCTTCTCAAGGAGAACCTTGCGGGAGAGTTTGAACTTACCTGTCTTGGGGTCAATCTCAACAAGCTTGACCTGAATCTTGTCTCCCTCGTTGATACCGGTCTCTTCCATTGTCTCGAAACGTTTCCAGTCAATCTCCGAAATGTGGAGCAGACCATCCTTGCCGGGCATGAACTCAACGAAAGCACCATAAGGCATCACGCTGCGGACAGTACCCTCGTAGATCTCGCCAGCCTCAGGTATTGCAACGATAGCGCGAATCTTAGCGATAGCCTCGTTGATTGAATTGCCGTTGTTTGCTGCAATCTCGATGATACCCTCGCCGTCAACCTCCTCGATAGAGATTGTAGCGCCAGTCTCCTCCTGCATGCCCTGGATAATCTTTCCGCCCGGGCCGATGACAGCACCGATGAACTCCTTAGGAATACGCATTGTCTCGATGCGTGGAGCATGTGGCTTGAGCTCAGCACGTGGCTCTGCAATGCACTCGGTAATCTTGCCGAGGATGTGCATACGGCCCTCGCGTGCCTGGTTGAGTGCCTTCTCGAGAATCTCGTAAGAGAGACCGTCAACCTTGATATCCATCTGTGTGGCAGTGATACCGTCAACGGTACCGGTTACCTTGAAGTCCATGTCACCCAAGTGGTCCTCATCGCCGAGGATATCGCTGAGGACAGCATATTTCTCCTCGCCAGCATTCTTGATAAGACCCATTGCGATACCTGATACAGGTTTCTTGATCTTTACACCGGCATCCATGAGTGCAAGTGTACCTGCACATACAGTAGCCATTGAAGAAGAACCGTTTGACTCGAGGATATCTGAAACTACGCGGACGCAGTATGGATAGTCGGCTGGAATCATGTTCTTCAATGCACGGCAAGCAAGGTTACCGTGACCGATCTCACGACGGCCTACACCACGCTGTGGGCGAGCCTCGCCTGTTGAGAATGGGGGGAAGTTATAGTGAAGCAGGAAACGCTCTGTACCCTGATTCATCACATCATCGATAATCTTCTCATCACGCTTTGTACCGAGAGTAACGGTTGTCAGTGACTGTGTCTCGCCACGTGTGAAGACAGCAGAACCGTGAGGACCGGGCAGATAGCCGGCCTCGCACCAGATTGGACGGATCTCGGTTGTCTTGCGGCCGTCGAGACGCTTACCCTCATCAAGGATGCAGCGACGCATAGCCTCTTTCTCTACATCGTGGTAGTAGCGGTCGATTAGAGCGCCCTTCTCCTCGAGTTCCTCCTCGGTAAACTGAGCCTTGAACTCCTCCTTGATAGCCTCGAAAGCCTCGCCGCGACCATGCTTGTCGTTGTTGCCGCTTGCAGCAACAGCGTATGCCTTGGCATAGCATGCCTCGTGAACCTGGGCACGGAGCTCCTCATCGTTAACCTCGTGACAATACTCACGCTTAACGGTAGAGCCGACCTCTTCCATAAGCTCCATCTGAGCCTTGCAATGCACCTTGATTGCCTCATGGGCAACCTTCATCGCCTCGAGCAGGTCGCTCTCTGAAACCTCCTTCATCTCGCCCTCGACCATCATGATGTTGTCATATGTAGCGGCAACCATGATGTCCATATCTGCCTCCTCGAGCTGTGCGAATGTGGGGTTAACCACGAACTCGCCACCGATACGTGCAACACGCACCTCAGAGATAGGGCCACCGAAAGGAATGTCAGAAACCGCAAGAGCGGCAGAAGCCGCAAGACCTGCAAGAGCATCAGGCATGTCCACACCGTCAGCCGAGAAAAGCACTATGTTTACATAGACCTCTGCATGGTAGTTATCTGGAAAGAGAGGACGAAGAGCACGGTCAACCAGACGGCAAGTCAGAATCTCATAGTCCGAAGCCTTACCCTCGCGCTTTGTGAAACCACCGGGGAAACGGCCGAATGACGCATATTTCTCTTTGTACTCCACCTGTAAAGGCATAAAATCGGTGCCTGGCACAGCATCCTTCGCTGCACAGACTGTGGCAAGCAACATCGTATTGCCGAGGCGCAACATGACAGAACCGTCGGCCTGCTTGGCCAACTTGCCTGTCTCAATGGTAATCACGCGACCATCGGGCAAAGCCACATTTTTTGTAACAACATTCATCTTATTATCTTCTTTTTAATAAAAATTTTATCTAATTCTTGCAAAGATATACATTTTTCCACATTTTATTCATTTTCATGCTGATTTTTTCGCGAAAACAGGCAACACCGGCCAAGAAACATGGAATTTTTCATTTATGTTCCGCCCGTTTGCACTATCTTTGCGCAAGAATGCGCGAAAATGAAGCGCTCACACTTTTTACCATTATGAAAACATTACAAACAAAGTCACTTTTTCCAGTTCTTGCAGCAGTTATCATGTTCTTCATATCGGCATGCGGCAGCAACGAGAAGAACAACGACAATACCGACGGGCCATGTTTTACCATAAACGGAACCATCAGCAACGCCGAGGGGAAAGTCCTATATCTGGCCAATGAGTCTCTTGGAGGAACAATCATCCTCGACTCGGCAAAGCTCGGCAATGACGGAAAGTTCGAGTTCAGACAGCCTAAGCCCGAGACATTCGAGTTCTATATTGTCGGTTTCAGGAACGGCACACCTGCGGTAATAGCAGTTGACTCTACCGAGACCATCACATTGACAGCCGATGCCGATGACTTTACCGGGCACACCTTCGGGAACAGCCCAGAGAGTGAAAAAATCAAGGAGATGTCGGAGCTCACAAGAGCATTGGAGAAACAGATTGCCGGCATGAAACCTGACGCTTCGTTCCTGTCAAGAAAGGCTGCGCTGCTCAAGGAATTCAAGGAGAACATCGCCAAGCAGTACATCATCCCTGCGCCTTACACAGCAAGCGCATACTTCACATTATGGCTGACAATAAAAGGCGAGCCGATATTCAAGCCACTGGCCGAAAGAGCCGACAGCAAATGCTATGCTGCAGTAGCGACAAGCATGAAGCTGAAATTTCCGAATGCTCAGAGAACAAAGCATCTTTGCAGCATTGCCGAGGAGGGCATGAAGGCAACCCGCCCCATAAACATGCAGGATGTCGAGAAGTTCGAGGCCATGGCCAACACCGCAAGCACAAGCGACATCTTCGAGATATCCCTTCCTAACCGCGACGGGGACAGCATAAGGCTGTCATCACTGAAGGGAAAAGTCGTCATTCTGGACTTCACTCTCTACGAGTTCTCGAAGCTGAAGATGCGCAACATCGACCTTCGCGAGCTGTATGACAGGTACAACAAGAAGGGACTTGAGATTTATCAGGTATCACTCGACAGCCGTGAGCACTTTTGGCAGCAGGAGGCGCTCGGACTGCCATGGGCATGCGTACGTGACGGCAGAGGCTCGGAGTCGCCTTATCTTGCCAGGTTCAATGTGCAGAATATCCCGACATACTATCTGGTAAACAGAAACGGCGAGATTGTCATGCGCGACATGCAGATTGAAGATATCTCTAAGGAGATAGCCCGTCTGCTCAAGGAATAACAGTTCCATTGCACAGCAGTGCAGAAGCAAAGAGCCCATAATTGATAAAATTTCACAATTTTAATTTGGTTTTTAAATTTAAAGGGGCTACCTTTGCAACACATAAAGAGGGAAATTGGGTTCCAGCACTAGTGTTGGAATCCTTTGTTTTACTGTTTTTTAAAATAAGGAGAATCATGAGTTATATGTCAGAAGAGGGCTACAAGAAATTGTTGGCCGATTTAAAGGAACTGGAGGCAAAGCGTCCCGAAGTGGTTCGCCAGATTGCCGAGGCACGCGACAAGGGAGACTTGTCGGAGAATGCCGAATACGATGCAGCGAAGGAGGCTCAGGGCCTGCTCGAGATGCGTATCAACGAGTTGAAGATGATTATTGCCGATGCAAAGATCATCGACACCTCGAAGTTGAACACCGATACAGTGCAGGTACTTACAAAGGTCGGTCTCAAGAACACAAAGACAGGTGCCACAATGCAGTACTCTATCGTCCCCGAGAGCGAGGCGAACCTGCGCGAGGCAAAAATCTCAATCAACACACCTATCGCAAAAGGTCTCCTAGGCAAGAAGGTAGGCGATATCGCCGAGATTACCGTACCACAGGGCAAGCTCTACCTTGAGATCACAAGCATTTCATTCTGATATTTAAAGGATAAGGACTATGGCAACAATATTCAGCAAGATAGTAGCCGGCGAGATTCCAAGCTACAAGGTGGCCGAGGACGAGCAGTTCTACGCATTCCTCGACATCAACCCCCTTGCAAAGGGTCACACACTTGTAATCCCAAAGCGCGAGGTAGACTACTTCTTCGACCTGACCGATGAGGAGATTGGCGCGATGCAGGTATTCGCAAAGAAGGTTGCCGAAGGCATCAAGCGCGCATTCCCCTGCGTAAAGGTGGGCCAGGCGGTGTTGGGACTCGAAGTTCCCCATGCGCACATACATCTGGTGCCCATGCAGAGCGAGAAAGACATGCTCTTCACAAACCCCAAGCTGAAGCTCACTCCCGAGGAGTTCGCCGAGGTTGCCGAGAAAATAGTAAGCGAGATTGCCTGACGGCAATCTCGCTTACTATTTACATGAATGCCCAATATGTGAAAAGGCATAAATAAATCAGTTAAAATAATCTAACTACATTTACGATTACCAATTAACAATGGGAAATATCTTTGCAACAACATTATAATCGGCACGAATGCCAACAAGACCAAGAACGATGCCAAGAACGACAATACCCCTTCCAGAGTCCCATCTGTCGCAATACTCTTTACTATTTTACCCAAGGGGTGATATAAATCTCTATGGAATTGAAGGATAACCATCGTGCCGACAGAGATAATACCTATTGCTTTAAACCTGACATTATCTAGTAATACTGATATCAAGAAACATATAATTGTTCCTAGCACTCCCAGGACAAAAAACAGCAATATGCTATCTCCATACATGCCTTTGAACATTCTGACAGAGCCGCTGAAGCTGCTCAAAACAAATTGTATTACAAGTAAAACAATAATGCACAGCAAGACAGGTAGTCTATACTGTCCGATTCTTTTTACACAAGCAGAGAGTTTCTCCTCAAAATTTGTCGAAACCACATATCCTAAGAAGAAATACGGGAACGCCAAAAACACATTGGTTACCGCCCAAGCCGGATGATAATCATGATATCCGCATATTAATGATGCTACTATACACAGCACCGTCAACGACATTAATAGTTTTTTGCTTTTTGCTATCTGGAATAGCACCTTTATTATAAAAAGAGTATATATAAACCATAAATTCTTTGCAGCTGGTGCATCCATAAATGTATGGAAACCACATAAAACGCCGGCAGGGAACTTGAGTAATTCCGGGATATCATTGTAATATTCGACAACATGTGAAAAATCTTTCATCAGACATAATAAAAGATATGGTATTATCAATGATACGTAATTCTTCTTCAGGAACACTGCAAACGTATCACTGCGTTTAAAAAGATACCCGGAGATAATAAAGAACAGGGGTACATTAAATGAATATATGAATGGTGTAAAAGTCTTGGGGAAGGCATGCCCCCAGATGATAAATAGCATACCTATAGCTTTCATCCAATCCACCCAACATTTATGTCTATTCATAGCATAGTCGTGTATATTGCCGGCAGCCCCTTCACGGCAATATGTAACAAATAAAAAAGCGTAGGAACTGTACTGTCACCCGTTCCACGCCTTGAGGCTCTGGTATGCCCTAGACTGCCGGAACAAGCAACGCAGAGCCTATGCCATTATGCATAACACACACCATAGACATCTATCATTGCCTTGCCTTTGATTGTCAATTGGAATTTACCAGATTTCTATGCGTCAAGAACAAAGCGCCAATAAACGCTTTCAAAAAATATAATCCCCCACTTGCCCGTTTGCACAGGCTCTACGAAGGTTGATGCAAATGTATTAATTTAATTCAATTGGCACAACAGCTAAATAAAAAAACAAAAAAAACACTTAAGCCAAAGATTAATCATACCTTTTCATTATCTTCGCAGAGAGAAGCGATAAAAAGCAATAATACCAACTGTGTCATTGACCCGTTTTGCTTTTCGTGCACCGCTGGGCATCACTTTCAGCGATGCACCCTGTGACGTTCACTGCAAAACTCGTCGATACAAAAACAAGGTTTCGTTTTTCTGAGCAACGCGAAATATCTCCTCTGTCAAAAAGAGATTCCTCATTTATATTCAATATGACGCATAAGATGATTAGAGATATTTCGCTCCGCTCAATATGACATAAAAGAGTAAATTATGCGCGTACTTATAAGCAACCCCACAATAGTGAACAACGGCGAGCAGTTCCAGGGCTCGATAGTAGTGAACAACGGCAAGATTGTAGAGATACTCCGCGACAACGAACTGCCTCGCACAGAGTGCGATGAGATAATCGAGGCTACGGGACTGTATCTTATCCCCGGAGTGATTGACGACCACGTGCACTTCCGCGAACCGGGACTGACCGAGAAGGCTACAATTGCCACAGAAAGCCGCGCGGCTGCTGCAGGAGGAGTGACATCGTACATGGAGATGCCGAACACCAAGCCGCAGACAACAACCATTGAAGCCCTGAAGGAGAAGTATGCCATTGCGGCAAAGGATAGCCTCATCAACTACTCGTTCTTCTTCGGCGCGACAAACAACAATGTCGCTGACTTTGAAAAACTCAACCCGCAGAAAACATGTGGCATTAAGCTGTTTATGGGTTCAAGTACCGGCAACATGCTCGTAGACAAGCGCGAGCAGCTTGAAAAAATCTTCAGCACCGCAAAGCAGCTGGGCCTGCCGGTGGCCGTACACTGCGAGGAGAGCAGCATAATTGCCGGGAACAGCAAGCGCATACAGCAGGAGGCAGGAGAAGACCCTGACGTGAAATACCACCCGCTCATACGCAGCGCCGAGGCATGCTACGAAAGCACGAAGTGCGCCGTTGAACTGGCGCGCAAGTTCGGAACACAACTGCACGTGATGCACATCAGCACAGCACGCGAGCTGGAGCTACTCGGTGACAGCAACATAACAGCCGAGGCAACCCCCGCGCACCTTACATTCTGCGACAAGGACTATGCACGCTTAGGTACAAGGATAAAATGTAACCCTGCAATCAAGGGAGAGGAAGAGCGCGAAGCGTTGCGACAGGCTGTTGCTGACGGACGCATAGACCTTATCGGCACAGACCATGCACCTCATTTGCCAAAGGACAAGATCGGCGGCGCGCTGAAAGCCGCATCGGGAATGCCAAGCATACAGTTCTCATTACTTGCGATGCTCAAACTTGCCGATGAGGGTGTTTTCACAATCGAGACTCTGGTCGAGAAGATGTGTCATGCTCCGGCGAGGATTTTCAATATAGACAAACGAGGTTTCATTGAGAAAGGCTATCATGCCGACTTTGTCCTGCTGAACCCCGACGCGCCACACACCATAACCGCCGACTGCATCATAAGCAAATGTGGGTGGAGCCCGTTCGAAGGCGAGAGATTCAACTGGGCTGTAGAACAGACATGGGTAAACGGCGAGTGCGTATACAAGAAAGGAAGCATAAACGACAACACCCGCGGAAAAGCACTTAAGTTCAACCGATGAAAAGGAGCATTTTCCACTACGGAATAAAAGAGGTTGCCCCGTACATCGACTGGAGCTACTTCCTGCATGCATGGGGGATTGGAAACAGCGACAAAGGTACAGCCGAGGAACTGATAGGCGACGCCAAAAAGATTCTGCTGGAGGCAGAAGGCAGATACAGCACCCATGCTCTCTTTGCGCTGTGCGATGCCATAGGCTGCGAAGACAACATCATCATCGAAGGGACTACTCTACCGCTTCTGCGTCAGCAGCACAGTATCGCAGGCAAGCCTAATCTGTGCCTCAGCGACTTCATATCTCCAAGAGGCGACAGGATTGCCCTTTTCGCCACCACAGTCGACAATGGATTCAGCGATGAATACCGCAATGACGACTATAGGAACATCATTGCACGTATCCTTGCCGACCGCCTTGCCGAGGCCACCGCTT
Organism: Bacteroidaceae bacterium; assembly: GCA_017936265.1. Lineage (GTDB taxonomy): Bacteria > Bacteroidota > Bacteroidia > Bacteroidales > Bacteroidaceae > HGM04593. Next base: position 64,804 of record JAGBFX010000003.1, read on the forward strand.
CGCTGATGCACCGCAGCGTACGCACCAAAAAGGAGTTCTGGGGATACGCTCCCGATGAACAGCTGACAATTGAGGAGCTTAACCGCGAGGAGTATCAGGGGATACGCCCTGCCGTGGGTTACCCCTCGCTACCCGACCAGAGCGTGATATTCATCATCGACTCCATTCTGAAACTGAAGGATATCGGCATTGAGCTGACACCCAACGGAGCTATGTTCCCGCATGCATCGGTATGCGGAATGATGCTTTCACACCCGGCTTCCCGATACTTCGCCATCGGGGAGATAAGCGATGAACAGCTGCGCGACTATTCCGCACGTCGGGGAATTCCCGAAGAGGAGATAAGGAAGTTCCTTTCGCGCAACGTACGTGAAGCATAATAAGTTTTTGACACAAAAGGAGTGTTAAAATTCGGAAAAACACTATCTTTGCGCTAAAGCGCGAAAATAGGATACACCCGCGTGATATATCTGAAGCGAACTTCATATATCCCGCTTGTCCTCAGCTATATCACAGCATATAACCAACATCAAAAAGAATTACAGTATGTTAAGAAAAATCCTACATCCCTTCTATGTGTTGTATCAGGTACTGTTTGCCTGGTGGGCAGCAATCATCCTGGTTGCAATAACTTCAATCTGCATCAGTCTCTTCGGACGCTATCTCAAGGTAAAGAACGGCGACCATATACCGGCGGTAATCTGGTGCAAACTCACATGCTGGCTGTTCCTTATTCCCGTGAAAGTTGTCGACAGAGACAAGTATGTCCAGAAGGACAAGAACTACATCTTCGCGGCAAACCATCAGGGAATGTTCGATATCTTTGTCATGTACGGTTACGTGGAGAAGCGTTTCAAATGGATTATGAAAGACACCCTGCGCAAAATTCCTCTCCTTGGAAAGGCATGCGCCGACACCGGCCACATATACGTCAACCGCTCTACTCCACAGAAGGACCTGTTGCGCAAGTCCATCAGCATACTCAAGAGCGGTGTATCAATGGGTATATTCCCCGAAGGTACACGTTGCAAGGACGGCAAGTTGGGTACATTCAAGAAGGGTACATTCGTAATCGCGAATATGGCACAGGCCACAATAATCCCTGTAACTATCGACGGTTCATATGACATCCTGCCAAAGGGATGCAAGTGCCTGCACTGGTCACCTGTGACACTTACCTTCCATGCTCCGGTGGAATGCAATGGACGTGACAGCGAGAACGTCGACCGCATGATGGAGGAGACACGCGCAGCCATTGCTTCTGCTCTCGAGAACAAATGATAAAGACACAAATTAAAAAAATATAGACATGAAGAAATTATTTGCAACACTGCTCATGGCAGTTCTTTTCACTCCACAGCTCTTGGCAGATGAGGGCATGTGGCTTTTGCAGCTTATGCGCCAGCAGAATCTGGAGGACCAGATGCGTAAACAGGGACTCACGATGTCTGTTGACGGCATCTACTCACCCGACGCACCGTCACTCAAGGATGCCATTGGTATCTTCGGTGCCGGCTGTACTGGCGAGGTCATCTCGCCCAATGGTCTTGTGATAACCAACCACCACTGCGGTTTCAGTTACATCCAGCAGTTGAGCACAGTTGAGCACAACTACCTGCACAACGGCTTCTGGAGCCAGAGCTACGAGGAAGAGCTCCCATGTGAGAACATCGGTTTCACATTCGTTGTAAACATCAAGGATGTTACCGATGAGGTAAACAACCGCGTGAAGAAAGGCGAGATTACCGAGGAGCAGTCATTCGACCATCAGGTACTCGGCCGCATCGGTAAGGAACTGTTCAACGCAGACAACATCGAAGGCAAAGAGTACATGTACCCGCAGCTGCTTCCCTACTTCGAGGGTAACAGGTTCTACCTAATATATTACAAGAAGTACAGCGACGTGCGCCTTGTAGCTACCCCCCCGAACTCAATCGGAAAGTTCGGCGGCGAGACTGACAACTGGATGTGGCCACGCCACACAGGCGATTTCTCGGTATTCCGCATCTATGGTGACAAGAACGGAAACCCTGCGGCATACAGCAAGGAGAATGTTCCTTTGAAGACTCCCAAGTTCCTGAACATTTCTCTTGCAGGCTTTGAGAACGGTGACTTTGCCATGATTATGGGATTCCCCGGCAGCACCTCACGTTACCTTACAGGCGATGAGGTAAAGCAGAGAATGTACCAGGAGAATGAGCCACGCATCGCTATGCGCGACGTCACTCTGAAGATTATCCGTGAGGAGATGGCAAAGAGCGAGGATATCGCTATCCGTTATGCCAACAAGCAGGCTAAAATAAGCAACTACTGGAAGAACTCTATCGGTATGAACAAGGCCATTGTCGACAACAAGGTTGTTGAGACAAAGCTCGCCGAGGAGGCTGCGTTCAAGGCTTGGGCACAGAAGAACGGCAAGAACGAATATATTGACGTTGTCGAGAAAATCAACGCCTGTGTCGAGGAGATGAACCGCACCGTCTACCTCACCACACTTGTAACCGAGGCAATCAGCAATGTCGAGTTCATACAACGCAACCTCACCATCGGCAACAACAAGATGTTCGACGACCCAGCAACCATAGAGAACAGCCTGAACACAGCATGGGCATGGCTGCACAACCGCGACTATGTACACGACATCGACCGCCGCATAGCAAAAGAGGTATTGCCTCTCTACTTTGAGCTCACACAGCCCGAGGAGCGCGACGAACACCTCAACGAGATATATGCGAAATACAAGGGCGATATATGCAAATACATCGACGATGTATATGACAACTCAATTATGGCAAACAAGAAGAACTTTGACAAGTTTATGAAAAAGCCGTCGTTGAAGAAATTCGAGAAAGACCCTGCAATGAAGCTGCGCACTGCCATCTGGAACACATACAGGGCTCTTTACGCCAAGAACGAAGAGTTTGCTGCCGTTATGAACCCGCTCCACAAGACATATCTCAAGGGTCTGATGGAGATGGCTGACGGCGCGCCTGTCTACCCCGATGCAAACTTCACAATGCGTATGACATACGGCAATGTAAAGCCTTACCAGCCGAAGGACGGTGTTACATACAACTACTATACAACCTTGAAGGGTGTAATGGAGAAGGAGGACCCCAATAACAGCGAGTTCATCGTTCCTGCACGCCTGAAGGAACTTTACGAGGCGAAGGATTTCGGCCAGTATGCAATGGCTAACGGCGAGATGCCGGTCGCTTTCCTTACCACCAACGACATCACTGGCGGTAACAGCGGTAGCGGTGTGCTCAACGGCAACGGTGAGCTCATAGGACTTGCATTCGACGGAAACTGGGAGTCACTCAGCGGCGACATCAACTTCGATGACAACCTGCAGCGTTGTATCAATGTGGATATCCGCTATGTACTCTTTGTTATTGAGAAGCTCGGCAACTGCAAGCGAATCATCGATGAGGTGAATATCGTAAAGTAACAAGGGAACTGCCATAAGGCGGTTGCCAGCATAAAGAGAATCAGACGGCCATTAAGCCGTCTGATTCTCTTTATATCATACAGTACAGGTCCCTGCAATTTTACATGCCGAGTTTCTTCAGCAGATCGGGGCGCCTCATGCTCCTGAGCAAGCGGGCAATCTCCTTACGCTCTTCGGGCTTGTACCAGAAGAAGAATCGTCTCTGCGCCTCTTTGTCGCGCATTGAGCGTGCTACATATACTTTCTCGCCAGTCTCGGGGTTTATGCCCGTATAGTACATCTCCGTAGCCATTGTCATTGGTGTCGGGGTAAAATCCTGCACCTGTTCAAGGTGGAAATTCAGCTGTCGCGTCTCGGCAGCAAGCTCTGCCATGCTCTCGAGCGTACTGCCCGGGTGACTACTGATGAAATATGGGATAATCTGTTGTTTGAGGTTATGCGTACTGTTTATGCGGTCGAATATACGCTTGAACTCATGGAACTGCCTGAACGGGGGCTTACGCATGAGCTTGAGCACCGCGTCGCCCGTATGTTCGGGAGCGACCTTGAGCCTGCCGCTCACATGATGCTTTATAAGTTCCTCGGTATATCGTGCGGTTGCCGCATCACGCTCGGCGTCGCCACTCTTGTGAAGCAGCATGTCATACCTGACTCCGCTACCGATAAAACTTTTCTTTATTCCGGGCATAGCATCAACCCTCTTGTAAAGCTCAAGCAGCGGCGAGTGGTCGGCATTCATATTTGGGCATATCTTGGGCTGTATACATGAAGGACGCGAACATTTCGCACATAGCTCGCTGTTCTTTCCTTTCATCATGTACATGTTTGCCGAAGGGCCTCCGAGATCGGAGAGATACCCCTTGAAATCATCCATTTTTGAGATAGCCTCAACCTCGCGCAGGATACTTTCCTGACTGCGGTTGACAATGAACTTTCCCTGATGAGCCGATATGGTACAGAATGCACATCCGCCGAAACACCCACGGTGTATATTGACCGAGTGCTTTATCATATCATAGGCCGGAATACGTTTCCCTTTGTATTTGGGGTGCGGAAGGCGCGTATATGGCAGGTCGAAGCTATGGTCAAGCTGCTCTGTTGTCATTGTGGGGAAAGGAGGATTGATGACAACCACTCCCTCATCGGTCTCCTGCAGAAGCCTCTTTGCGTTTACCCTGTTCGATTCCTTCTCAATCGCCAGGAAGTTTGCGGCCTGCTTTTCTTTACTTTTCAGACACTCACTGTGCGGAGCAAGGCGCCTGTCGTTCTCCTCATCAAAAAGGACCTCATCCCTGCGGGCAAGGTAACCAGTCTGCCTTATGCCACGGCTGATAACCCTTGCATCGCCAGCTGTGACATATTCGGCACCCAAAGCGGTCAGATGCTCTTTCATAGCCGAGGTAAGGGCTATTATAGGCTGCTCGCCCATGCCATACACAAGGACGTCGGCCTTGCTGTCGACAAGGATACTCTTACGCAGGGAATCCTGCCAGTAGTCATAGTGGGTAAAACGTCGCATAGAAGCCTCGATGCCGCCTATGACAACGGGAGCATCGGGATATATCTCCTTGAGAATATTGGAGTAGACTATTGTCGCATACTCGGGGCGCATGCTGTGCTTGCCGTCAGGAGAGTAGGCATCCTCGCTACGGAATCTCTTAGCTGCCGTATACTTGTTTACCATGGAATCCATGCACCCTGCCGAGATGCCGAAGAAGAGCCTCGGACGGCCCATTTTCTTGAAGTCGCGCAAATCATCCTGCCAGTTGGGCTGCGGCACTATAGCCACACGTAACCCTTCGGCCTCAAGCAGACGGCCGATGACAGCCGCACCGAAGGAGGGATGGTCCACATAAGCGTCGCCACTGAAGATGACGACGTCAAGCTCCTCCCACCCGCGCATCTGCGCCTCTTTGCGGGTCGTAGGCAGCCAGTCGGTAACTCTGCGATCACTCATTCCCGGCTTCGGCAGCGCTCTCTGCCGAGAGCTGTTGAACCAACCAGTCGTTATAGCACTTGAGCAGATTGCTCAGACCAAGCGCCTTCATATCCTCATGATAGAGCACGAGACAGAGCTCGAGCAAGTCCTTTGAGCCCATGACCTGTGAAGCGATGAGCGAGCGTACCGTAAGACGCAGTTTGTCAAGCGAATCCTCGTTCACAATGCCCATGCTGTTGGCAACCCTGTCAAGCAGAGAGTATTTCCTGATTATCTGCAACTGGGCCTCTGTAACCTCTATTGTCCGTGTGCCCGATGCGTTTGCGTTAATCTTCATATGTGATATATTCTGTTTATCCAACCTGTTCATGTCGCGAATTTAGCAAATAATCCTTAAAAAGGGATTATTCGGCCAACATAATCTTTACAGAGCGCGCGCCACCATCCATTTCCCGGACAAAGACCTTCACAGCCTCCTCGGGGAGCAGCTCCTCAATGAGTTCGGGCCACTCCATGAAACAGATTGCATCGCCATAGAAGTACTCTTCATAACCCATGTTGTAGACCTCTTCAATCGACTTGATGCGATAGAAGTCAAAATGGTAGATTGTATTCTGATTGCGGTCCTCATACTCATTCACGATAGCGAATGTGGGCGAATTGATGCTGTCCTCCACACCGAGTTCCTCGCATATGCTCTTGATGAACGTGGTCTTGCCGCTGCCCATCTTGCCGTAGAAGGCGAATATGCGTCCCCTGTCCAGCAGTTTCACGAACTCACGAGCGGCCTGCGGATAGTCCTCTATTCCGTTGATTGTTATTGTGTATTCTTTCATAATCCGATGTCACGCTCCCTTCGGCTTCAGTTTTATTAAAGGAATAAGCATCTCTTCCATCGATATGCCGCCATGCTGGAACGTATCCTTATAGTATTGTACGTAATAGTTGTAGTTGTTCGGGTAGGCGAAGAAGTTGCTTCCCGTTGCGAATATATAACTTGTGCTCAGGTTAGGCGCGGGCAGGAAAGCCTTTGCCGGCTCCTTAATCTCGAACACATCCTTGCCGCTGTAGTTGAGTGCCTTGCCCAACTTGTAGCGCAGATTGGTATTCGTGTTCTTATCGCCCACCACCTTTGTCGGTGTATCAACCTGAATGCTGCCATGGTCGGTCGTTATCACCACAGTATATTTATTGTCGGCAAGGTAGCTGAAAAGGCGCTTGATTGCAGAATGGCGCAGCCACGACAATGTTATTGAGCGGTAAGCGGCCTCATTCGCAGCAAGTTCCCGCACCATCAGCGACTCGGTACGCGCATGCGAAAGCATGTCTATGAAGTTTATCACAAGCACGTTGACGTCATTCTTCGCAAGAGAGTTTATGGAATCCATATACTTGTCGGCTGCAGCCGATGTCAGCACCTTGCTGTAGGAAAACGTATCCTTGCGGCGGTAACGTGCAATCTGCGTTGCAATGAGCTCCTCCTCGTTGAGGTTCTTGCCCTCTTCATCCTCCTCATCGACCCACAGGTCGGGGAAAATATCCTTTATCTGTCTGGGCATAAGGCCCGAGAATATCGCATTGCGTGCATACTGCGTAGCCGTCGGCAGGATACTTGTATACAGTTCCTCTTCAATGGCAAAGTCACTTCCTATCTCCTCGGCCAGCACACGCCACTGGTCGTAGCGGAAATTGTCGATAATTATGAAGAACACCTTCTCGCCATTGTCAAGCAACGGGAATATGCGGTCGCGGAAAAGGTCATTGCTCATGAGCGGACGCTCCTCACGCGGCGAGGCCATCCACTCCATATAGCTCTTCTTGACAAAGCGGCCGAACATGCTGTTGGCCTCCTCCTTCTGAGACTTCAGCATCTCGCGCATCTGGACATCGGCATTCTCGAGTTCAAGCTCCCAATATACTATTTTCCTGTACACATCCTGCCACTCCTCGATGCTCCTTGCATCAGATATCTGCATCGACAGCCTGCCGAAGTTCTGCTGATAGGCACTGTTCGCCTTCTCGGCGACAATCTCACGGCTGTGGATATTCTTCTTCAGAGCCAGCAGTATCTGATGCGGGTTGACAGGCTTTATAAGGTAATCGGCAATCTTCGAGCCTATGGCCTGTTCCATGATATCCTCCTCCTCGCTCTTGGTAACCATTACCACCGGTGTCGCAGGATGCAGTTCCTTAATTGTGGTCAAAGTCTCGAGGCCGGTAAGTCCGGGCATATTCTCATCAAGCAGAATGAGGTCGAAAGACTCGCGCCTGCATGCCTCTATGGCATCGGGACCATTGGTAACCTTTGTCACTTCGTAGCCCTTACCTTGCAGAAATATTATGTGGGCATTGAGAAGCTCTATCTCATCATCAGCCCATAACAATCTGTATGCCATTTTCACTCCTCATTAATTTCGTTTGACTTATCATCCTCTTTCTCTCTCATATCGGGTTCATCAATGGTGTAACCGTCAATCTCCAGTTCCGGGATTCCCATGAAATTCTTCTCATAAAATTCCGTATAATCATCGAAAGTATAGTACTGTAATAACAAATCGAGGTTCGTTTTTGATATTACAAAGGCATGCAATCCTTCGAGCAACCTCGCCGTCTCGGCATTGGCATAGAGTCTCTTGCGGTAGACATAAGCCTCATCGAAGTTCAGGAACTCCTTAACCTCGAGCAGCGTTACCTCGGCCTGTTTCTCGAACACCATATCAAAGTTACGCACCATGTAGCGCGAGAAGTTATAACGCGCCATTTCGAACAGCAGGCGCTTCTCATCGAGCGAGCCGTTGGGGAAGGCAAGCACAAAGTAATACGGTTCGTTGCGCTCTGCCACGAAGGGGGGCACGCTGTCCTGGGCACCCCTTATGGTTCCGTCAGCCTTGCGGTCCCATATTGACGTAGATATCCCGCTCTGCAGAAGGCGACCCTCTTTTATACCTGTAGATATCTCGCCCGCCACCTTGCTTATGCTGTCGCTCGGGAAATATGCCATAAGTTCGCCGAGCGCCTCGAGAGCCTCATCCTGTTTGCCGCCGTACAGCTTTGACATCGCATCGATGAACATGAAACGCGCACGATGACTTCCATCGGGATATTTCTCGGCAGCATAGCTGTTCTCGCTCTCGACCATATCGTACTCCTGACTAAGGTAATGCGAGTAGGCCTTCACATAAATCGAATCCTCCTTGTGGCGGCGCACTGCAACACTCTCGAAGAAATCGGGTTGCTGAATCCTTTTTGTCATTGCGCTGTCGGGGAACTGCTCGATAAGCAGACTCCTGTAATGAGCAGCCTTCTCGGGTTCGTTCCACCTTGAGCAGGCCACAAAAAGGTTGAAGTATGTTTCGGCTAGCCTTTCAGATTCCTTGTAGTTCTCTGCAACCCTTTCAAGATACTTTATTGTCAGTTCCTTGTCGTTGACCTTGTCCTTGAACCTTATGCCCGACTCAAAGAGAGCATCGCTCAGTGCCTTGTGTGCACTCTCTTTCTGCTCATCGGTCACAGGTATCTGCTGTGTGTAGAACTCGCGTGTAGTGGGGTCGGTTGACAAGCTGTCTTCAAGCATAGGTTCCACCACACCGATCGATGCCGTATCACCGGCTGCAATCAATGTAGAATCCACCTCCATAAGTCCCTCATCAAGCATTGCGCTGTCGACCGGAACCGTGTCGTTGTTTGCCACAAGCGATGAGATTTCGTTACTGAATCGCCAGTAATCCTTCAAAGTCCTGTCGCCCCACTGCTGTTTGAAGGAACGTACACCCTGAGCGACAATCTTTTTGTTATAGAAATACCACTGCTGTTTCTCTGTCTGGTCGGGGAGAGTCATATCGGCCATCGAACCCGCGTTGTCAAGTTCACTGCCTCCGCTCTCGCGCTCCATCTTTTTCTCCTCCTTCTTGCGCAGTTCCTCAAGGCGCTTGGCCTCCTCAATGCGCTCATCTATTATCGGATTCAACTGTTCCGGCGTGAGCGTTGCCCAGTAGAGCAGTTCGCTCTGTTTCTCGACCACATCGGTATATTGCACCAGATCGCCGAGAACCTCGCTACGGAACTTTACCTCATCATACCCTTCAGTCTCCTCATTTATCATGGAGACAGCCTTTGAGTAATTCTCGTTTGCCTTTGAGAATTTCTCCTGTTCCCAGAATATCTTTGCAAGCGACAGGTGCAGCATCCCTGTACCATAGCCGCTTGTAGCGCCCTCGGCAACGCCTGTCTCGTAGGCCTTTACCGCCTCAGCTGTATCCTTATTGCTCATATGAATGTTGCCGATGGCATAGTATATCTGCGACAGATACTCTTCATTCTTTGGAGAACGGGCCATCCTCTTGAGTTTGCGCAGAATTTTCTTGTGGTCCTCGGTCGTAGCCATCTCGGTCTGACGTATGCGCGCATTGAACTCAAGTTCATAGGGAGGACTCTTGGAGATAGTCTTGCCAAAGCTCTTGTATGCCGCCTTATTGTCACCTGTCGCCGCGTACAGCTGCCCCAAAAGATAGTATTCGCGTGCCTTGTCCAGGGATGTCGCACCGTCCCTGCCCATTCCTGACTTCACATGAGGAATAGCCTCTTTCAGACGTCCCTGCTTGAGCAACAGATTTCCTTTTGCCTGGGCGAATTCCTCCTTCAAAAACTCTGGAACCGTGTCACGCTGTACACGCTGCAACAGTTCTTCGGCCTCGTATAGCCAGTCGAGCTCGCTATAGCAGTTCGCGAGCCTTATGCGGGCCTGAGCGACAATATCCCTGTCATTCTCGTAAAGACGTGAGATATATACGTATGTACTCGCAGCCTCGGTAAACTCGCCCTTCTGCATCTGCGAGTTGGCCATGAGGAACCAGGCACGCCAGATAAAGGGATTGAACTCCTTCTGCGCATAGAAGCGTCTTTGCTTGGGAGTCAGTTTCTTGCCCGCCGGTTTCTTGGGCTTTCTCTTAATCGAGTGGTTCTTTATCGCCTTTTGGGCCTTCTCCACCGCTCTGTCGTATTTGTCACCGCCCTGCTTGGCAGTCTCTTCATCGCTTATCACAAGCAGCGGGAGCTGCTCGAGATAGTTGTCCTTATGCCCCTGTGACTGCGCCTTGAGAGCCTGGTCATAGGCCAGTTTGCCGTTGTAGTAGGTGTTGTACCTTGCCGAGAATGCATGATAGAGGCGTGTGGTCGCAGTATTGTTCTTGCGGCTCGAACAGCCGCAGACAACCAATGCTGCAACAACCAAAAGTATGTATATGTATTTTCTTTTCACGCCCGTTCCTGTATCGATTGCAGGAAGATATCCCAATACTCTCAAACAACGGAATAGCTCCCTAATTAATTATAACTTAAAAAACAGCGTTTTATTGCACGCCTCATCTGCTTATCTGCGGAGTATCATGAGCACCTCTTCTTTCACATCCTCGGGCAGTTCGATGCCGCGTGTCTGAAGGCAATGCACCCAGGTGTCAACCTCATCCTCCTTCATTGTATAAAGCACATGACGGAACTCCTCCTTGTCACTCTCGGAGTACTCTTCGGGAGCGACACCCTTGAAACGGTCAAGTTCATCATCATCGAAATAGAGGTTTTTCCCGTCGAGGTCTTTCTCGCAGTTCGCATGCCTTCCGCAACAGCCACCTTCGCTACCGCCATGGTCATGATGTTCCTCGGCGACCTCGGTGACCTTGCCGAACCTCCTGAGCAGGAAGAATGCCGCCACCATAAGCAGCAATATCGAAGCCAATATAAGTGTATTTCCCATTGTATCTGATTTTTCGTATGCGAAGATAGGGAATTAAATTGAGTTTGATTGTTTATAGAGTAACCAATTTACGGAAAATAATCATAATATTCTTTTTATAACAATATAGATATGCGGCAATTGACAAAATGCCAAAAGGCACAATATATTGCATAATGCTCAAAAAAAATAACATATTTCAACAAATCGGCCTAAAAAAGCACCAAAATGCTGCGGTTTATAAATAAATTATTGTATCTTCGCTCGCTTTCGAAACCAAACGCCGCAAAAATTAAATAACAAAATGACAGTATAACAACTTATAATTTAAAACAATAATGGATAAATTCAGCTACGGCCTTGGAATGGGAATAGGCCAGAATCTACTTTCAATGGGAGTGAAGGATATGAGCATCGAGGACTTCATCAAGGGTATCAGCGATGTCCTTTCAGGCAACAAGACCGAATTGACCCACTCCGAGGCACAGAAGGTTGTAAATGAACATTTTCAGAAACTCGCCGAAGAGGCATATGCAGTAAACAGGAATGCCGGCGAGAAGTTCCTCGCCGAGAACGCAAAGAAAGAGGGCGTCACAACATTGCCAAGCGGCCTGCAGTACGAGGTAATCAAGGAGGGTAACGGCAAGAAGCCGTCTGCTACCGACCGCGTACAGTGCCACTATGAGGGTACACTCATTGACGGGACAATATTCGACAGTTCAATCAAGCGTGGCGAACCGGCGGTATTCGGCGTAAACCAGGTCATCAGAGGCTGGGTCGAGGCTCTTCAGCTCATGCAGGAAGGCGCAAAATGGCGTCTTTATATCCCATATGACATGGCGTACGGCGAACATGGTGCAGGAGAGATGATACCTCCTTACAGCGCACTTGTATTCGATGTCGAGTTAATAAAGGTTCTTTAAGCCGATTCCGGACAAACACAATGAAAAGGGTCGTTAGAATAATCGCGTTAGGTATCCTGTTTTATGCAGGATGGAGCGCTCTGCTTGTAGGATGCGCAGGTTCTTGGAAGAGCGATGTCGAACTGAAGGATGAGAATGACTCGCTCTCTTATGCAGTAAGCATGATTATCTCGGAGGAACTCCCCGCCATGATTGCCAAGGAAGGCATAGACTCAACAACCATCGATGACTTCATCAGAGGCATGCGTACAGCGTTCCCCCTCGAAGACACACCCGAGTCACGCGCCTTCTGTAGCGGTGTATTCGCAGCCATTGAGGCAGCCGACATGATCGAGAGAGCGAACGCATCAATTTACCCCGATGAAAAAGAGAAGAAAGTAGACCGGGAACTGTTCCTTGAAGGCCTTGTAGCCACAGCATACGGAAACAACAGTATCATGGACATTGCAATAGCATCGGACTATTACAACAAGAGGATATTCCGTGCACGGAGCGAGCAGTTCATGGCCGACAACAACGGGCGTCCTGGAGTCGTGACACTGCCAAGCGGACTGCAGTACAAGGCAGAGAGAATGGGAGACGGTGCTACAGCCACCGGTTCAAGCACCGTTGCTTGCATATACAAAGGCACATTCCCCAATGGAGCCACTTTCGCTTCATCGCGCGGCGAGGTTGAAGAGCTCGTTGTCAGCGAGGCCCTTCCCGGACTGGCCGAGGCACTGACAACCCTGCCCGTAGGCACACGTTGTAAGATATATATCCCTTGGGAGCTTGCTTACGGAGCTAAAGGCAAGGGCAACATTCCACCCTACAGTGCACTGGTATATGACCTTGAGATTGTGGGCATCAGATAAGACAACCGAACAAAGCCAAAAAACAACCAAACCATAAAGCAAATGAAAAACATTGAATGCAAAGTCGATGCACTCGACTTGAAAATCCTTAGCATAATCTCAAAGGATGCAAGAATCCCCTTCCGTAATGTCGCAGAACTGTGCGGCGTATCAAGAGCCGCCATACACTTGCGTGTACAGCATCTCATTGACATGGGAATAATCTCAGGTTCATGCTACGAGATTGATGTCCGCCGTCTTGGTTACAAGACATGCACATTCATCGGAATACGCCTTGAGCGCGGTTCAATGTACAAGGAGGTCGTAGAGCGTCTGCGCGAGATACCCGAAGTTGTGGAGTGCTGTTACACCACAGGCCCCTACTCTATTCTTGCCAAGATGTACTCGCACGACAACGAGCACCTCATGCAGCTGCTCAACGGCAAAGTACAGGACATCCCCGGAGTGGTCAGCACCGAGACAATGATTGTGCTTGACAACAGCATCAAGCGCAACATGCCATTGGAGTAAACTAAAGGAGCATAACAAAGAGAGAAGAGGGCGACTAAAATGGAATTTTAATCGTCCTCTTTGCATAAATTGTGGAACAGCATGGATACAGACAGATTCAATACAGCATCGGAATACGAGGCATTGCATTCAAAGTTTCCGTCATGTGAGAGACGCCCCGTCATAGGCATAACAGCAAATTTCCGCGACGGCAATGCCGCGCTTGCCGAGGCATACTATCAGTCGGTAATAGCCGCAGGAGGCACCCCGCTGATTATTCCCCCTTATTCTGACCGCGATGCGCTCCTGGAGACATTGGAGCACATTGACGCGCTTGTGCTCAGCGGCGGTGCGGACATCGACCCGCGTTACATGAACGAGGAGCCCGACTACACACTCCTGCACACAATCAATCCCAAGCGCGATGAACAGGAGATTCTGTTGACAATGCTTGCCGAGAGACGCAATATACCTATATTGGGCATATGCCGTGGCATACAGACACTGGCAGTAGCCTTGGGTGGCAAGGTGCATCAGGACATCTATGCCAGCCTTGGGGGCGAACTGCTTGCCCATGACCAGGAGCCGACAGAGAGACACATTGCCACGCATGATGTGGAGATTGCCCCCGGCAGTATCCTTTCGGGCATTTTCGGAGAAAAGCGCATATCTGTAAACACTTTTCATCATCAGGCAGTCAGCATAGTGCCCGAGGGGTTCGTTATAAGCGCCAAAGCTACCGACGGCGTTATAGAAGGAATGGAAGCTACTGACGGCCGTTCAATCATAGGCATACAATGGCACCCCGAATCGTTCATAATGAACGAAGACCGCTGCATGATGCCGCTCTTTGGATGGTTGGCTGATGAAGCCACACTCTACATGAGAGCGAAAGAACTGCATGCAAGGATGATATCCATTGACTCGCACTGCGACACCCCGATGCTTTTCGGGCAAGGCTACAGGCTCGAGGAACGTAGTAGAACCGCCCTGGTAGACCTGCACAAGATGAAGGAGGGCGCGCTCGACGTTGCCACCATGGCAGCATACATTCCGCAAGGCAACAGGGATGACGCCTCATTGGCAGCAGCGACAGCCATGGCAGACAGACTGCTTGACGGCATTGAAGAGCGTGTAGCCAAGAACGACAGACATGTCGCAATGTGCAATACCCCCGAAGAGATTGGACGCGCCAAGCGACAAGGGAAACAAGTCATAATGCGTGCCATAGAGAACGGATACGCCATAGGCAAGAATATCGGCCTTGTAAAACATTTTCACGACAGAGGAGTCATATATATGACCCTATGCCATAATGGAGACAATGATATTTGCGACTCGGCGCGCGGGAACGGCGAGCATGGCGGGCTCAGCGCATTCGGCAGAGAGGTCGTGAAGGAGATGAACCGGTGCGGAATGATGATAGACCTTTCGCATGCCGCAGAAAGCACATTCTACGAAGTTCTGGAACAGAGCACAGCACCGGTCGTATGCTCACACTCATCGTGCAAGGCTCTGTGCGACCACCCGCGCAACCTCGATGACAGGCAGATAAAGGCGCTGGCCGCAAAAGGCGGGGTAATGCAGGTAACAATGTACAGCGGATTCCTGCGCAAAGAAGGCGAGGCGACATTGGATGATTTCATGCAACACCTTGAGCATGCAATCGCCGTCGCAGGCATAGAGCATGTAGGCATAGGCACCGACTTCGACGGCGACGGGGCAGTCAAGGGATGCTCATCGGCAGCACAGCTCCGCAATGTGACGCGTGAACTGCTGCGTCGGGGATACAGCAACGGGGATATTGAGAAAATCTGGGGTGGCAACTGGCTTCGAGTGATGAAGGAAGTACAGAGCCTGGCATTATAACAGCGTACTACGTAAAAAAAAACAAAATCTTTTGTAATTACTGTTATATTTCGTTTCTTTGTGAAGATATGGCTTTATCCATAGGATAAAAAAAAAAAGAAACAATCAGGGACGACCCCGATACAACAATAACAGATATGAAAAGATTCTTACTTTCAGCAATCCTTTTACTGGCAATTTTTGCCGGCGTGAGAGCACAGGAGTGGAGCAAGGTCCTGACCAATGTTAACGGACTGCCCGGAATTGCATTGGATGACGTCAGTTACGACGGTTTCTATGAGTTCACTTCAACTTTGATTGAGCCCGGCACGCCAAGCAACAAGGTGCGTATTACCGTTCTTGAGACCATCAACAACGAGGCTCCTAACGGCAACAACATCATCTTTGCACTTTCGGAGCTTAAGATCTATGACAAAGATGGCAATTCACTGCCTTATATTGCCACCTCAAATGCGGACCACAACTCAATGTCATACGTAGAAGATGGCGGCGGTCTCCCGGCATTGTCCGATGGTGACTACAAGTCATACTTTCACTCTATGTGGACCGGGAACGACCCCGTTACCGATTACCATTATGTAGAACTCTCACTGGAAAAGAGCGTCGATTCTTTCTCTTTGGAATGGGCCACACGCCTTGGCGAACCGAAGAATGCCCCGACAAAGGTTGCCATAACACTTGGCACTGACTATGTCCCTGTATCTGTCGGTGATGAGTTTGTATTGGGTGATGCCGTGACCACAGCAGAGGAACTTGCAGTGGGAAACCGGCTTTTTGTTCTGAAAGGCAATGCTGTAAAGTCATTCACGGCATCTAATGGTACCACTTATACAGGCAGTGGCCCGCTTTATATGCGTTATGCCGAAGAGGGCGATATCAAACCTTCTGCCGAAAATGCACTGCAACTGATACCGTTCGATGCGGAGCGTTATATCATCTATTGGCCCATTTCGGGAAAGTATCTTGCCAACTCTGCAAGCAGTTACAATGGTCTTAACGGATGGCAGTACAGCACGACTTATTTGAGCAAGGCTGCATACGTGAAGATTACCCCGGTTGGCGGTGGCAAGTTCGAACTGCAGTATGACGGCGTGAACTCGGCTGGTGCAGTATCGTTGTATGTCGGTGCCGAAATGCGTGACGGTGTCGACTCAAAGATGAAGACATTCGATCTCGAACACAAGACTGCGCTTGAGAACGGAGATTACACAAAAGGATATTCGCTGCCCATAGATTTCGGGTGGGAGATATACAAGGCTGTGCTTGACGATGAGACAGTCGCAGAATTGATGCTCTCTTTGACCGATTATGCCCGGACAACATTGCAGCCTGTAATTGATGAAGCCAATGCATATCTGTCGGAGTATGGTGATTTTGAAGGAGACTGTGCCGGGGAAGATACCGAATTGCGTTCTGTCATATCAATGGTCTCCGGTACAATAGGTACTGCTAATAGCTTCTCCGAGATAGTTGATGCACGTTCTAATCTTCTTGTAGCAATCTCCCGGTATATGGCTGTCGGTCTTAAAAAGTATGAGCGTCGCGTAGCAGAACTGGAGTCAACAGCTACATACAGCAGTTATCCATACGTTGTAGGTACATATCCTGAGAGTTCGAAATCTATACTTGAAAGTATCTCGTCCGCGATTTCTGCAGCAAAGGATGCTGCCGGAATATATACAGCCGAACAGTACGAGAATCTTTTTGCTCAGATAGAAAGTGATATAACCCGATTTGAATCTACAAAAGTAGAGTCATCCGATGGCTCCGGTGGCGGTGAAGAGGGTGACAAGGATGAAGAGGAGGCTACAGAGGGCGACATACTCTATGTCTATCTTGCAGACGGAGATGTGGATGCATACTCGGCAGCCTCGCTTGACGGCGACTACTATGAAGAGAACGGCAAGCTCTATTTCCCCATCAAGGATGGAGATGTAATATACTACAACAGGGAGGAGTATGACAGTTGTTCTACTGTAAGGCCGGAACTTCCGTATATGACCTCATTCAAGTTCAACAACAAGTATAACCCCAACCTGAACGTTGACGCCATTGCAGAAACCGTTTCCCAGGACATGTACTTCAGCCTTAACGCTATTGGCAAATGGTTGACAGCAAGCTTCCAGCTTAGCGATGACAAAGCCGTGGCATATGTCGATACTGTATTGCAGGAGAGCAAGGTCACACGCCAGAGTTTCGCCGATAAGGTAACTTACAAGGTTACATACCCGGGCTACAACATTGTAGAGCGCGTCAAGGTTCAGGACGAGTTGTGGACTAACCCTGTTGCCAATGGCGACACTGATGAGGTTGTCCTTACTGCCGACATGCTTTCAACCAACAAACCTTCACAGAACAGCAGTGAGAGCCTTGCGAACCTTCTTGACAATAATCCGTCAACGATATTCCACTCGACATGGGGCAGTGCAAACAATGCCACACTGAACATAAACACATACATAGAGATTGACCTGCCCGAGCAATTGGAGAACATACAGATATACTACAAGTGCAGGCCACAAAGTGGCTACAATCCTCTTGTGTGGGAAATATATGCAAGTGAGGACGGTAATATGTGGACACTTGTACGCACTCTTGACTACACCAAGGACAATATGCCTACCGGTAGAGCAGGTCAGGAGTATACTTCGCCTACAATTTCGCTCGGCAAGAATTATTCAAAACTGAGGATTTTGCAGACAAGCGGAGAGTACTCAAAGAACCATTTTGTGTTATCGGAGTTGCGTATATATAAGGTTCTTGAAG
Organism: Bacteroidaceae bacterium; assembly: GCA_017936265.1. Taxonomy (GTDB): domain Bacteria; phylum Bacteroidota; class Bacteroidia; order Bacteroidales; family Bacteroidaceae; genus HGM04593. The sequence continues at coordinate 82,823 of JAGBFX010000003.1, forward strand.
GTACTACGGAAGAACCTGAGAAAATACAGGATGCGGTTTACGAGAACCGCAAGATACCTTTCGGACGTGAGTATGATGTTACAATCGAGTGGCTAACGGAGAATGCGATATCAGTGCCCCGTATCGATATTGATATTGACGGTGGAGCGTTCGTAACAAGCAAGGATTATTATCTGAATGCAAAATTCCGTATAACCGGTTATGGTGTATATGATAATTTTGAGGACTCAGTACAGATAAAGGGACGCGGTAACTCTTCGTGGGGCTATTCCAAGAAACCATACCGCCTGAAGTTTGCCGAAAAGGTAAAACCATTCGGTCTTACAAAAGGCAAGAGCTGGGTGCTGCTCGCAAATGCACAAAGAGGGTCGCTCATGGCAAATGCAATCTCTATGAAGATTGGTCAGATAGCCGGTGCACATTATACCAACCATATAATTCCAGTCGACCTTTATATGAATGGCAGATATATGGGTAGTTACATGTTCACAGAGAAGGTGGGCATGGCAAACAACAGTGTGGATATTGATGAGGAACTCGGTTATCTGCTCGAACTCGATACATACGGCAGCAGCGATGAGCCGATAAACAGGACTGGCGTTTATAACCTTCCGGTAAAGATTGCAGAGCCCGACCTTGAAGATTATACGTCTGATGTTGCAGCGGCGCGCAAAGAGGCCATGATTAAGGATGTAAGGGAGATGTCGGCTGTAGTTTTTGACGGAGGCGACCTTGAGACTGTTCTTGATGTTGATGCCCTTGCACGTTTCTATCTTGCCAATGATTTCTCGCTTAACCAGGAGATAAACCACCCGAAGAGTACGTTCCTTTACAAGAACGAGGGTGACCCGGAGGGCAAATTGACATTCGGTCCTATATGGGATTTCGACTGGGGTTATGGATATGAGACAACCGCTTCTTACTGCTATTCCAATGCGACATCAACCCTCATCAACTATAATATGGCTGCTCATGGTTTCTGGGATGATATATCAAACAACGTAACCTTCAAGAAAAACTATTATAAGGTGTGGAAAGAGTTCCTCGACAATAATGGCATGGAAGAGTTGGAGGATTATATCGACAGTTATTACAACTTTGCCAAGAACTCGTTCGACAGCAATGCTGTCATCTGGAGCGGTAATGGATATACCGAAACCGACAGAGACCGTGCCAAGCAGTGGCTAAAGGAACGTAAGAATTATATCTACAATAATCTGACCGAATACGATATTGATGACCTCCTTCATCCTTTGGCTGGCGATGTCAACTGCGATGACGTTGTTACAGTGCACGACGTGGCACTTATAACAGCCTACCTCAACGGCCATACGCACAAGGCATTCCACGAGGGCAAGGCCGATGTGGATGGAGACGGCAGCATAGGTGCAAGCGATGCCGAGGCGACTGCAAACCTTGTACTTGACGGTGACGCCCCCACATCAATGTACTGGTACAGCACCCCTGCGGGCGAAGGCATGCTTGCCGCAAATGATTTCGAAGTCCTGATGCGAGAGGAACAGAATATTCCATTGGTTCTCTCAAGCGGCAGCAACGAGACATACTCGGCAATCCAGTTCGATATTGCCATACCTGACGGATTCGATATCTACGATGTTACCATAGGCGACGTTGAATGCCCGTTGACATATACCCAGAAAGACATGAACAACTTCAGGGTTGTCGCCTACCTCAATGACAACAGCGAGTTCAGCACTGGCGATGAGATAATAGCGAAGCTGACGGTAACCACCAACTACGTGATTGAGGAGGATGCACGCAAACTTGTTCTGAGCAACATCTACGCCGTAGATGCCAACAACGATGAGGTGCGCCTCGAGAACAGTACGATTTCGTTCACCCAGGCGACATCTGTCGGAAGCACATATGCGACATACTCGGTCAAGGGTGGCGAGTGCATAACAGTGACTACACTCAAAGCTCAGGAAATCGCAGTATATTCAGTTGACGGACGCCTTGTACGCAAGTTCAATGCAAAGGAGGGCACTACCAGAATAGAGGTTCCCCAAGGCGTATACATCGTGAACGGAGAGAAGGCTGTTGTATATTGATTGATACGAATACACAAAACATAAAGCGGTCAGCGTTTAAACGCTGACCGCTTTATGTTTTGTGTATTAAGGATATGATTTACTCCTCTACCTCGAACTCCTCCTTGCCTACACCACAGAGCGGGCATACATAATCCTCGGGGAGGTCCTCAAATGCAACACCAGGTTCGATACCCTGCTCAGGGTCACCAATCTCGGGGTCATACACCCACTGACATACTGTACAAATATACTTTTTCATAATCCATGTTTTTATTTAGTTCAACAATATGCGGTACATAAAGTTCAGGCTCATGCACCTGAAAGTCTTATCCGGCAGAACAAACTTACAAGAAATTGCAACTCCTTGCATGAACCTTCACTGCAAATGTAACACATTTTTTTTAAATAAAAACATATTTCTTAAGATATTTACAATATTGTAATCATTTTATTTTTGAAAGATATTCATCTATTAGGATACGCATACCCTCGGATGCCCCTTTACGTATTACAGTAACACCCCTGCGGGTAACATTAACCTCATTAGGGTCAATCAGGTAAACGGGTACTGACGCCGGCACATAATTGAGCAGTCCTGCTGCTGGATAGACATTAAGCGAGGTTCCTATTATAATGAATATATCGACATCGGCAAGCGCAGCAATGGCATCCTCAATTTTGGGCACAGCCTCTCCGAACCACACTATGAATGGACGGAATTGCGAGCCGTCTGGAGCGAGGTCACCGACCTTGACCTCAACCTCGTCTGGGCTGAGAGTCTTTATATATTTCTCGTTGTATGGTTCACGCGAAGAACAGACCTTCATCAGCTCGCCATGCAAATGGATGACATTTGTTGAGCCTGCACGCTCATGCAGATTGTCCACGTTCTGTGTCACGACTGTAACATCAAATTCACTCTCGAGCCCGGCAAGAAGCTTATGCCCCTCGTTAGGCTCTACTTCCAGCAACTGCCTGCGTCGGGTATTATAGAACTCAAGTACAAGAACCGGGTCGGCACGATAACCCTCGGGAGTAGCGACCTGCTCGACAGGATACTCATCCCATAGTCCATTACCGCCCCTGAAGGTGCTTATGCCGCTTTCTGCGCTCATTCCAGCACCAGTCAGCACAACAATCTTTTTCATAGCTTACGTACAGTTTTATAGTGTTTAAAAAAGGAATGGGAGAGACAAAGCCCTCCCATCCACATTATATCAATATTCCAGGATTATTCCTGCTCCTCAGAAGGGTTGAAATCATCAGGAGTCTCAACTACCTCACCTGGCTCCACAGCCTCTCCAGGAAGAGGGAGATACCAGCTGGCCTCGTTAAGCATCTTGCCGTAGAGTGCTGCGTCAAACTCGAATTCAGGATGACGGTGTGACACGCTGTTCTTGAATGAACGGCCTGCAATACGCTTTGCAAGGACATCGGGATCGCCCAGAGCTGTTGCTACACGGACAAGGTCACCGAAACGTGAACCCTCCCATGCAAGCTCAAGAGCCATCTCATCAAGGATAATCTCGGACATGTAAAGCAAAGAATCTTCACGTGTAGGCTTGGTTGTAATCACCTCTTTGCCATTCTGCATTTCAGTATAACCGAAGTAACGTGCTACATTGATGCTGTCAAGAGCAAAGTAGATATTACGCTCGCTATCACCGGAGCCTCTTGAGTGGATACCGATATTATTCTCGAACCTGGTATCAGTAAAGTTATATCCGATTGAATCGGTATAAGAAGCAAGATACTTCTCCATCACATACTCAGTCTTGAGAGTATCACCTGTCACTTTGTCAATATCATAACGCTTGATAGTATCACCGTTGGCATTAATACGATGACGCTCTTTATATACAGGATCCTTAAGAACTGTATAATCATGCTTTACACCCTCCTTGAGGATGACCATTGCAAGATCCATGGCGCCTTCGTAACCCTCGCGCTCCATGCCCATGAGAGCCTCGGCAAAACGGAGATAAACCTGTTCTGGACGAGCCAGAACGATATAAGGAGTACCCATATTAGCTACCCACAGGGCATTGCGACCAAAAATATTCGTTTCGGTATTGAACTTACCGATAATATTCTTGTACTCTGTCTGGTCCTCTTCCATAGATATCTGAGAGTAAGTAGATGAAACAAGACGCAAGTCACCGGGAAACTCATAATTGTGGCTGTACTGAACGAGATCAGGTTTCTCCACATCCTCGCCTTCAACATAACGATATATCTGACGCTCCGAGAGAGAAATCATTGCAGGAGATGCCATAACCTGCGCACCGCCTATATCTCCCTGAGGGGCAAAAATGTCAGACAATTCAGAGACAATACCATGAAGAGTTGTACTTGCATAAGGTATAATAGTGAGGATATTTTCGCTATTCTGTGCAAATGACTTGACTGCGAACAGGCTTCCGAAGCGGGTATTTAAATACTTGCCATCCTCTGCTGTATAGCTTGAGACATAGTTACCGTCGGCATATTTCGGTGCGGTAGCATTCGTACGTGCACCGGTCAGCAGGTCATAATAGTACTGTGCAGCATTCTTGTAGTCACCTTTCCACAAATAGAGGTCACCGAGAAGCATGCGTATTGGCACGAAGAGCTGTTTGGTTGCAACATCTGTATTCACCAAAGAACCACCGCTCACGTATCCGAACTTCAGGACTTTTCCGTCACTATCCCATGCTGGCATTGGATATGCAGCAGGGTTCTCGTATGGAAGGAGCTCTGCAATGAGGTTAGAAAAGACATCATTGCGTGAAAGCATAGGCTTGCTCATCACATTCTCGGCAGCACTGTGCGAGAGGATAGGCTCTGTAAAATATGGAATCTCGTTGTAGTTGATTGCAAGCTGCATATAAGTCCATGCACGCACACTCTTTACTGCAACATATTCAGGCAACATCAACTTCACATTGTTCTTCTCAAGTGTTGTATCAACACGTGCGAGATAGATGTTACAGTTGTTGATGATTGCATAGTAGTCCTTAACATCAAGATACTTGTTTGTCTCGACATTGAAAACAGACTTGCTTATCTCCTGAATATCGACAATCGCCTTTGTCTCGCTGATGTCAATAAGGTCGGCGCGTACTTCGTTAAGGATAATCTGACGGTCACCAACCTCCTGAACACCCTTCAAGATACCCAAGACAGAATATACAGAGTCGTTCAATGTCCAATCGTCAAACTCATACTCTACACGGTTTGACTCAACATTCAGCATATCTTCGCAGGAGTTGAAAAAAAGAGCTCCGCAAAGAAGGAATGTCACTGTATAAATAAGATTCTTTTTCATTGTTCTTTATTTTTTTCCTTTATGGTACCTGCAGCCTTGATGCAGGTGCCATAAAGGGATTTGGTTTCTTAGAGGTTAACTTTCACACCAAGATGGAAACTGCGTGTCTGAGGCAACAGACCTGCATCAACACCCTGATACAGTACATTGTTACTTACTGAGAACTCCGGATCATTGCCCTCGTAGTCGGTCAAAGTGAGAACATTCTCAGCCGCACACCATACAGAGAGACCCTGGAGCCAGTTTGCAGTTACAGGAACCTCATATGAGAGCTTGATGGCCTTAACCTTGAAGTATGAGCCGTCCTCAATCCAACGGTCCGAGAAACGTGAATTGCCGACCGGGTCACCATAAGCGATTGAAGGTATATCAGTCATCTGACCATCAACTGCCCAACGGTTAAGCATAGCCTTTGTCTGGTTCATGAAGTTTGAACCGCTCTCGAGCTGCTGACGATAGTAGTTGTAAACGTCATTGCCCACTGAATAGTTGCAGTTGATGTCGAGCTGCAGGTTCTTGTACTTGAGACGGGTAAACAGGTTACCATAGAAATCGGGGTTAGGATTACCGATGACAACCTTGTCATTCTCATCAATGCATCCTGGGTCATTGCCCGGATTTACATCCACGAAATTGACATCACCAGCCTTGAAATACTGCTTTGCACCTGTAGCATCGCGCTGGAAGATCTGAAGATTCTCAGCCTGCTCAGTACTGCTGATTACTCCGTTTGTCTTGTAACCCCAGAAAGAGCCTATAGATTCGCCTACTTTTGTCACCACCTGACCGCCATATACATTGACCGGAGCGATATCCTCATCAAGTGCAGTTATCTCGTTCTTGTAGTGGCCTATTGAAGCGCCGAGCTCCCACTGCCAGTTCTTCTTGTTGATGAGCTTTGCATTGACAGTTGCCTCGATACCGGTATTTGAGAGTTCGCCGCCATTGTCCCAATATGTGCTCATACCGGTCACGTACTGATACTGCTTCTGTACAAGCAGGTCGCTTGTAGTTGACTTGTACCAGTCGAAAGAGAGTGCAAGGCGGTCCTCGAACAATGATGCGTCGATACCGACATTGAAACGTGCTGTGCTCTCCCACTTTACACCGTCATTCTCAACATTGCCAAGCTGGAGACCCATTGACTGGTCATAGTACTTGACAGCCTGCAGATAGCTGCGTGATGCAAAGTAATCTATGGCATCGTTACCTGCAACATCGAATCCTGCACGCAACTTGAGCATGCTGATAGGCTTTACATTGAACCATGACTCAGATGAGACAAGCCATGCAGCCTGAACTGACGGGAAGAAAGCCCAGGGCACACCACACATCTTGAGAGCGCCATCGGCGTTGATACCGAAACGTGAAGATGCCTCAAGAGATGCTGCGAACTGCAGGAAGTAACGAGTCTTGTATGAGTAGTCTGCAGAGAGATACCATGCCATGTTCGACCACACATTATTGTCACCGGTATTCTCGATGTGGTCAAGGTTTGTGTTGACATCGAACGAGTTGTCGTTACCGGAGTTGGCTCCGGAAATAGAGTTAGAGTCAAAGTTGAAGTTTGTATAACGGAAACCTCCGAATACATCAATGCTATGAGCACCGAACACTTTGCCCCAATCGACACGTGTATCACTTGACAACGCTGTATTCTTACTGAAGAAAGATGATACGAAGTTACCTATCTTGCCATTCAGTGAAGAAACATAGAAATGGTAGTAATCATTGTCCGAAGATGTCGGATAAGGAAGATAATACTTCTCGCTGACACGCTGCAATGAATAGTTGAACCTCTCGGTAATTGTAAAGTCACCGAGTTTGAGTTCAGGAGCAATAGTGATACCCATGTTGGTATACTCCATCTCATTCTTCGCTTTATCGGAACCCTTGGCAAGGATTGTCAACGGGTTGTAGAGCGAATTGTTCGGATAAACCACACCGCTTGCCCTGACAACATCAAACGCATAAGTATCACTGTAATCAAGATTAGTACTTATCTCACCGGTTGTAGCAAAGCGGTAAGGGCTAAGGAACGGAGACTTGATTGCAGCAAGCACGCCTGTTGATGAAACAGGGAATGCAGACTGGTCCTCACGCATACCGTCATCAAGCAACTCACGTCCGACCTTTGAATAAGAGATGTCGAAACGAGTCTTGAAGTTATCTGCGAGCAGGACATCTGAATTCAAACGGATGTTCAGACGGTCAAAGTTATTGCCCTTGAGCGGAGAATCAGAAGTAGTATAGCCGAATGAGAAGTTATACATGGCGATATCATCACCACCCTCTACATTGACCTTGTAGTTCTGTGTAAACGCCTCGCGATAAACAAGGTCGGCCCAATCTGTATTGTTGTGGAACTTGTTGTAATAGATGAAGTCCTCGTCGGAACGCAGGAATGGGATGTTACGGTTTGCATCAATATCCATTGTACCTATAAGGTCGTTGGCATACAGACGGTACTCCTCGGCACCCAACATGTCATGTGTTTTAGGCGCAAGCGCAACATTCGCATAGATATTGGCTGTAATTCTTGTAGCCATGCTCTCGCCACGCTTGGTATCAATAAGGATTACGCCGTTGGCACCGCGTGCACCATAAATTGCCGTTCCGTTCTTGATGACCTTCACGTCACGGATATCATTCATATCAATTGCACTGAGCACATTGTTGTATGCACCCATGTGGATAGCCTCAACGCCCTCCTGCATATCCCAGATTACTCCATCGACAATAACCAGAGGCTGTGTATTGGCATTCAGGGAGTTGATACCGCGGATGAACATTGCATTACCGATACCGGGAGTACCCGAACGTGTAATAGAACGTACATCGGCACCAAGTCTGTTCTGGATTTCGGTATCTACCGAGAGAGCCGAAGATGTCCGCTCATGCATTGAACGCTCCGCTGCAACAATGATATCTTCGCTGTATGCACCGGCAAAGTTATCGGGATGAAGTCGGATATTGATGATATCTCTGCCTGCTGTTGCCTTCTGCACAAGAAGATAGCCCTCTGTCGAGAAGTTGAGCAGAGTCACATATGAAGGAATGCTGATTTTGTACTTTCCTTCCGAATCGGTCATGGCCGTAACTCTCGCGTGACCTGTAGCCTGAACACGGACACCTGGCAACGGTGTGTTTGTTGCAGCATCATAGACAGTACCGGTAACAGTACGCACATCCTCTACAACGACACTCTGGGTCTCAACCTTTACAGAATCGTTTGCTGCGTAAGCGTCAGAATTGAATGCTGACGCGTGGACAACTGAAGGCAAAAGCACCGCCAGCGCCACAAATAATTGCAAAAATTGTCGCATATACATAGTTAATTTCTTTATTTACTTCTACAAACTATTCCTTGGTTTCATCTTCGGTTTCATCCCCTACCGGAATGAGCATAATTGCGTCAAGACGTATTGTATAATCATACTTTCTCACGTTACCACCTGTCTCAATCTTCAGGTAGAGGTTATAATCCTCGTGGTTGTAAGTGTTATACAGCTCGCAATAAGGAATATCAAGTATCACTTTCTCACCCTTGGTATTTGTAACGAACAATGTGTCCACACGGTCGGGCAATGACTCAATGTTACCACTCTTGAAGATATTGCCACTCTGTCCTTCCATTGCTACAGTGAATGTATATCGGGTAGGTTTGAGTTCAGAAGCTTCAATATCGGCATTTGTGATGTTCTTAGGAACGGTAACCACTGCAAGATAGTACTTTGCAGACAACGCATTGGGCAACTTGTAGGAAGCACGTGCAGGTGCATTCTGAGGTGAAACTCCTTCAAAGTAATAGTTGCCTGAGATCTTCACGCCTGCGAAAAGTGAATCCTTGTTCAGCTGGTTCTTTGATGCAGAATAGTTGAACTCAACGATATTCTCGGTCTTGTAACGCATTGCATCATTCTCGGCCTCGACCTTTATGGTGTCATGGAAGAGTTCCTGGAATGTGAAAGGAGACTTGCCAAGAACCTTGAATGTACCATTGGAAAGCTGTTTCTCAGATACAACGGCATCCTCTATCTGCGCTTTGGCAATTTCCTGTCTGCCACCACTCTGCCAAATGGGCAACATTGAATCGGGGCTCTCAACATACGCCTGCTCGTTGTCACTGAATGTCATGAACTTCAGAGCATTCATACGCGCATAGTAGTTACGCAGAGAGTCACGGTCATATGCACTTACAGATGTAGGGTTCTTGCTCTCGAGATTATAATTGAAATACTCTATGGACTTTTCGACGAAAGCTGTCCACACATCATTTGAAGGCACATATACTGTATAGGTAGAATCCTCATTCTCAAGCAGACCTACGCCATCCCAATGGTTCAGCAGCCTGTTGTTTACAACAAACACAGAATCAAGGTATGTCTGCAGACCGTCAACGATGGGACCAAGAATACTCTGGCCCGGCGAAAAGTCCGTCACGTTGTATGAGTAGATGAACTCGCTTACAGAATCCACATTCTCGGCAATCTTCAAGTACTCCATAATGTTGTACTTGTACTCAGCCGGAGCTACAAGCTTATGAAGGACACCGTTCATCACACGGATATTACACTCGCCGAGAGGCTGTCCCGCAAAGGTGTATCCGTTCTTACGGTCACCCTTGAACACTGCAACCTTCTCGTTGAGCAGCAGTATCTTGTTCTTCTCGTCCAGTGTGCCGTTTGCTGCACGCAGATGATTTGAAATGTGCGCCTTGACGAAACTCTGGAAAACCATCTCACGGTTGCCCTTTTCAACAGCCTCCTCAATCAAGGAATCCTTGTTGAAGGTGTTGTTCACAGGCGCCCAGAGTGTATAAACTCTTGAGCGGTTGAAGAGAGAATCGGCACAATGCTTACCGCAACTGTTGATTACTTCAACAAAATCTGACAGCTCAGTATCTGCAAGCAGAACCTCATACAAAGTCTTGTCGGCATTCGGGACCTGTTCGGTCACCTTCAAGCCCTCAGAATCGTCACATGACGTACCCATGAAAAGAGCTGCAGCCATCAACGCTCCTGCCAGAATTCTATGCTTAAATCTTGTATTCATATTATATTATATTTTTTCTTTCTATAACCTTGACCGACTGCCACAGGCAGAGCGGCATATAAAATTCTTTGGTTCTACTATCAGTTCATCTCTGTCGTTTCATCCTCGTCTTGATATGCCGGATTCTGCTTCAGCAGCTTGTTGTATCTTAGCTCATCAATGTAGATAGGCATGAACAGACCGTCGATAGTTGACATTTTGCTCTTTACAACACCGGAGTTGCTGTCAAGCTTGTCGGCAACGAACTTGATGTTGTTGGTTGTCTTTTCGCGCAATGCCTTGCGTACAAGGTCGTACCAACGCTTGCCCTCGAATGTAAGTTCAAGAAGACGCTCCTTCAGTACAAGTTCCATAACACCGTCCTTTGTCAGGTTAGTACCGTTCAAAGGTTTCTTGATGTCTGTAGAATCCATACGTGAACGTGTATTGATGACCTTTACGATGTCAAACGCCTCCGCAAGGTCCTCAGGAGTTGCCGATTGACGTGCTGCCAAAGCCTCAGCCTTCATAAGCATGACGTCTGTACGGCGATATATAATCCAGTTTGCATCATAGTCACTTGACTTGCGATAGTCACCGGCAGGCGAACTCTTTGCCTGATACTTTGCGACAATGACATCAGTAGCATCGCTTGAAGAACCGCTACCTGCTGAAGAACCGCCGGTGAGGCTCTGCGCATTAGTATATGAATATGCACGCAAGTCATCACTCTCATAGTACTTGCCAAGGAAGTTTGCAGGAACAACTACCGCACCGCGGTTTCCGTCTGTACCGTACATGCCCGCTACACCCCTTGCAAAACCATTATCGACATTGGCACCCTCGACCTGCAGTTCCAGAATTGACTCGCGGGAGTTCTTGGTTCCGAAGATTTCGTTATACACGGTACTGATTCTGTCCTCGGTACGGTCCTCAAGTTCACCTTCGTTCTGGAGAAGATTATGCGGGAACTTCTCGGGGTTCCTGTTATTGTTCTTCTCGTTATCCTCCTCGAACTTTGCATCCATCTTGTCAAGAACATCCTGACAGTTCTGGACACAGAGGTCGTAGTACTTCTGCGCGTCACCAGCCGCAACAAGGTCGGTCTGACCTTCGTAGTATGTTGCAAATGCCGCACGCCAGAGGTTAACGTCTGCCATGATTGCCAATACCGCATTCTCTGTTATACGGCCGTAGTTCGATGCTACAGATGTAAATCCGCCAGACTTCATAACCATTGGCAATGCCTTTTCAAGGTCGGCCATGATCAGGTCAAGAGCCTCAAGAGGATGAACCTGCTCATATTCAGGCATGTCGCTGTCATCGGAAACAGACTCGAGCGCCATAGGAATATCACGGAATGTACGTACAAGATAGAAGTGCGCAAGAGCACGAAGTGCATACATCTCACCAGTCACCACCCGAAGGTCACCCTCAGTAAAGTCGGGGTCATGTTCCATAACCTTCGGAGCACGTTCAATCACGAGGTTCGCTGTCTGGATTGCCTCGTAATATATTGCCCAGTTTGTATAAGGGTTCTCGTCAAGGATGTTCGCCTCGACAATATACTTGATATTCTCATTATAGCTTGCCGGGAATGTCAAGTTATCGGCACGAAGCTCACCCCAAATTATAGCTTTCTGCACTGCATCAGTGCTAAGCAGGTTAAGGTATGCCTTTGCCATCACACCGTTCACGTCATCCTTTGTCTGCCAGAAGTGCTCCTCGGTTATGACTCCGGGAGGGATGATTGTCAGATAGTCTGTACATGAACTCATCAATGTACCACACATAAGGGCACATACAATGGCTAATTTCTTATATATCTTTGATATCCTTTTCATAATAGTCAACTTTTAGAAACCGAGAGAAAGTGAAAGTGTGTATGAACGTGGACGTGGGGTCTTTGTATTGTCATATGCAATACCCTCACCGCCATTCGCTACCTCAGGCTCAAGACCTGAATACTTTGTCCAGAAGCAGATGTTATCGACTGACGCATAGATGTTCATGCTCTTGAGACCAATTTTCTTGAGCAACTCAGGCTTGAATGAGTAAGAGAGCTGCAGATAAGAGAAACGTACATATGACGCATCCTCTACGTAACGGTCACTACCGAGGTAGTTGTATGCACTACCGCCTCCGTAAACCGCACGTGGAATCTCTGTGATATCACCCTCCTTACGCCAGCGCCAGTTAACCGCATAGCTCTGGTTATCGAATGAAGACATGTTCTCGAACGCCATTCGCGCACTGTTCACAACGTCAACATCCCAACGGTATGTGAAGTTGGTTCTGAGAGTCCACTCCTTGTAACGGAATGTGAAACCGAAACCACCCTGCGCCTTAGGATTAGAGTTACCCAGGTAAACGATATCGAGCTGGTTGATATTACCGTCATGGTTGACGTCCTCATATATGGCATCACCGCCACGGAACACATATTCATTGAATGATTTCAACTCCTCATTGTCGAAGAAGAGAGCCATCTTCTTTGGAGTACCGTCGGCCTCGTATATAACGTTGCCGTCAGCATCGCGGACGATAGGACATGTTCCATTACGTCCTGCAGCCTCCTCGGCAAGAGCCTTCTCCCAGTTCTTATAGCTGTAACGGTAAACACCCTTGTAACGGAAACCGTAGATAGCGCCGCTTGGGTTACCTACCTGGATACGTGGCAGATACTTACTGTTCTCAGGCTGTTCGTACTTACCGTTCTTGTTCTCGAGATATGCCTCTTCAAGTTCAAGAATCTCGTTGTAGTTGTTACCCACATTGAAGTAGAAAGAGAGCTTGAGATCATTTGTCAGCTTAAGGTTGTTGAGGTTTAGGTTAAGTTCCCAACCGGAGTTGCGGACAGAACCAGAGTTCTTGTATCTCAATTCTGAATAACCGGTTGTTGAAGGAATCTTGTAATATTCAATCAACTGGTCATCTGTTGTACCATTATAGTAGTTGAAAGCACCGGTGAGCATTCCGTCAAAGAAACCGAAGTCAGAACCGATGTTCCACTCGCTCTTGCGTGAACAGCGCAGGTCCGTAAGACGTATACGGTCCATCTGGAAGGCAGCCATACCCAAATAGCTCAAATCCTGATATGCCGAATAGCTGTTGTATGTACTGTTCTCGTCCGGAGCATGACCGTCCATACCCCAACCCGGACGCAGAGACAACATGCTTACTACAGGACGCGCCCACTCCATCCATGGCTCATCGATAATATTCCAACGTGCAGAGAGAGACGGGAAAACAACCCACTTCCTGTCATCGCCCATAGCGGTAAGACCCTCACCACGTACAGCTGCACCGATATTGTACTTTGATTTGTATGAATAGTGTGCCTGCCATACAAAGTTGACGCCTCGGCTCTCCCACTTGCCAGTGTTTGCATTTCTCGGTTTTGAGCCGACAGTAGAACTACTGATGTTACCGGTCGGCAAACCAACAGCTGTTGCAGACTGATTATTACCGCTACTTGTATTCATCTCGAAGCGGAAGTTACTTGTCAGATAGTGGTCCTTGCTACCAAGATATGGAGTAAAGACGAGCTCATGACGTGTAGTAAAGCCAAGGCTCTTGCTGTCGTTTGCCTCGGACTTGTTCTTCTCGGCAGCATCCCAGTCACCCATTGAAAGCGCAGCAGGAGTAAATACCGAACCGGATGCAGTTGAAGCATTCAGGTTTACCATACCGCGATAGAGCAATCTTGTCTCATTATCCTCAAGACCCAAAAGATTGTACTCGAGAGTAATCTGTGGACTCACACTGTAGTTCTCGGTATAATATTCGGCAAGGTTACCCACAGCAATAGGGTTCTTCTTGCCATTCATGACGCTCTGAAGGGTGTTCTTGTTCTCCCAATCAAGCATCGCATAGTACTCGTCTGTATTGTTGCCATAGATATCCTGTTTGTAGATACTCATGTTAGGCATCATAAGCAGAGAGTTGTAGAGAAGGGACTCAGTATTTCTTCTGTTCTTGTTGTATGTGAAGGCGAAGTCGGCCATAACCTTGATGCGGTGTGATACATAGTAGTCAAGGTTCAGACGTGTAGTGAAGCGCTGGCCATACTGACCGATCACCTGACCTGTCTCCTCACGATAACCGCCGGAGATGCGGAAACCTGCCTTTTCACCACCACCCGAGAGGTTGATGTTATACTCGTTGCTGTAACCATGCTTTGAAACTGCGTCTACCCAGTCGGTGTTGTTGTTGAAGTTCTCGTACTCCGAGAATGTCTTGTCATAGTTAAGCTCCGGAATAACGCTTGCCTGCTGGTTCTGGTTGAAGAGAGCCTGCTTGATAAGCATTGTATAGTCATCACCGTTAAGCAGGTTCATACCGCTTGGTGTCCACTTGTCCTGAAACTTGTATGAGAAGTTCACACGTGTGGGACCACGCTTACCACGCTTTGTCTTGATCTTGATGACACCGTTGGCACCACGGGAACCGTAGATTGCACATGAAGCGGCATCCTTGAGCACCTCAATCTCGGCGATATCCTCGGTATTGATCATGAGCAGCTCAGCGAACTTGTCCTCGGTAGCATCCTCAAAGTTGAATGAACCGTCATCAACATCCCAGATGTTGTCATCAACAACGATAAGAGGAGTAGCATCGCCGCCCAATGTAGAGTTACCGCGGAGACGCATCTGTGTACCTGAACCGACGTCACCTGAACCGAAGACGACATCAAGACCAGCAATCTGACCCTGGAGAGCCTGGTCTACAGAAGCAAACGAAAGACCTTCCATCTCATCCATGCTGATTTTCTGTGTAGCAGTTGTCATTTCTCTCTCAAGAATCTCAAGACCACCGTTACGCTGGTACGTTTTTGCGACAATCTCTACCTCCTCGAGCATATTGTCCTCGACCATCTTGATGTTGAATACTGTGCGGCTACCAATGGGAATACGCTGAGTCTTATAACCGATATAAGTAATCTCAAGTTCGTTGGCAGTGCTCTTTACAACCATCGAGAAGTTACCCTCGAAGTCTGTTGCACAGTGGTTGATAATACGATCTGTGTTGTCACGCTCTACAATGTTCACCATAATCAGTGGACCTTCGGCGTCACTGGTTATCGTACCCGAAATTCTCGCACCCTTTTGCGCAAACGCTGTACTGCCCAAGGAGCAGAAAAGCACGAGCAATAATAAATGTTTTATTCTTATCATGGCTAATTATGTTTGTTCTACTTCACAATTAAATTCAGCTCATTACTTTGCTGCTGTTACTTCGCGGCTCACTCTGTTTTTGACATTACCATAGTTGTCAACCTGAAGCAGGTACTCATAGCCCTCTTCCTCGGCCGGTTCTGTTACATAATCATAATACTTACCGTCAGCATTCTTCTTCTCCACGGCCATAAAGCCCTCAGAAGTGATAAGTATTCTGTTGCCCTCGGCATCAAGGACAAACTTCTCATGTGTATACTCATCATAGTCAGAATCGCTTGCGTCGATTGGCTGCATGAGGTATGCAAGACGCATTAGGACCTCGTTGCCTGCCTTATCTTTCATTGTCTTGTGTCCGAAGTTTGCAACAAGATAAGGTTTGCTGCCATCCTTCAATGTCACAGCACCTTCGATACCGTCAACATTCATGACATCCACAAATTCACCGGTTGCAGCGAAACGCTGGAAACGTCCGTCATAGCCGAACAGCCCGTCGTTCAACAGGGCACGGTCAATAGAGTGCAGCACTGCAAATGAAGATGTCGCAATGTTACCGTTGGTCTTTGCTGTAAGCTTGACATCACGTGACATCACATTCCATGTCTTGCCTTCCTCGCCATCCTTAAGCACCTTTGCCACATTGCCCAACTGGTCTTTTACAAGCAAAGTCTCATTGTTGTCTGCGCTCGTTACTGTAGTCTCATAGAAACGGCCGGTCTTGCTGTTGACAACCGCTGTAGCGAAATTAGCCACAGTGTAGACGCCACCGCCGGGTGCAGGCATTGAGAACGGAACTGCATCAACATAAACCGAGTTATCCTGGAAGTGATAACGCAGGAAATTATTCAGGAGACGCATTGAAGAAGCAGCCTTGCCTTTTGTTGCTGAATCGGACGCACATGTGCTGATATACTCCCATGTAGGAAGACCCTTCTCGTCAATCAAAGCCCTTACAGAGTCGTTTGAAGGAACATATACTGTATAGTGGAATGTATTGAAGAACGGTACAAGACCCACCTCCTTACCATCGGTTGATGAGAAGAATATTGAATATACTTTCAGTGAATCGCTCTTTATCTTGGCCTCAGACACCTTAGGGAACATGTTTTTCAGGGTCCCCAGAAGATCGTCAGGTGTACAGAGCTGGTAGAACTCATAGAAGGCACCGTCCTCTTCCTCACCGAACTCCTGCATGTTAGCAAGGACTGACCTTGTAGGAGGTGTAGGAACACCTGACAACAGACGTGAAGGAGGATTCTCTCCATCAGGGAGTGTACAGAATGTGTAACCATTCTTCTGGCTGTAGATATTATTGCCACCGGCAACAACTGCTGTACCGTTTTCAATCTGCTCACCGCCATAGAACTTGATATTGTTCACATCGCTGGCATCGACCTTGACTGTACCGTAGCCCTTTGTCTGATAGTATTTCTTGGGGTTACCTGTACCGTCCGGGAGTATGATGGCATCATTCTCACTATTATGTACTATAATAAGGTATTCCATAAGGTCGGTCATACGGTTCTTCATGAATGCATTACCACCGAAGTTGGTAATGTCACCGGTTAATGAGATACCATTCATAGGAGTCAATGTGTCGGTAATCTCATATGTTTCAGGATTGAACTTGTACTTGTCGGCCCATAGTTCCACTCTCTTGTTACCCTTTGGACGCTTGTCGTTGTAGTGGAACGCGTAAGCGGTAGGAGTATTTGAAGAGGATGTAAGCGGATCGTAGTAGATGAATGTGCTGTCATCGGGGATGATGAAGCTGTAATCAGCATCCATCGCAAGCAGATAGTAGTCATAACGCAACTGCTTGATGATATTACGCATGAGATGCATATTATCCTGTACAATTGTAGGAGCAGAGACTGCCTGATATGTTGCAGGACCGAACACATTGTTCAACAGATAGATTACGCCGTTGTTTGCTATCACGCACTCCTCAACATGTTCTTCCTTGATACCCATCTCATCATTGGCATCATCGGTAACCTTATCGAACTTGCTTGGCACTGTACCGACGAACGAACTCTGCATAAGGTTATTCAGGAACGGCACGATATTTATCTCGGGAACGCTGTCAAGCGCCTGGAGAAGTGTTGCATCATCATCAATCTTGACACTGCTTGCGAATTGTTCAACAAGGAACTTGCCGGCACCGGCCGAGAAGTACTCATAGAGCACTTCATCTTTTGGAACGAACATCGCAGCCATATCGCGCTCCTTTGCAAGAGAATTCGCAATCTCATTCCATCCCGGATCGAAGTTCAGCAATTCATCGACAGCCGGGTTTGCATTCACCGACTCAAGAAGGTTGTAGCTGGAGAAAGCCTTTGTAAGATAACGGAGACGGAAAATACTGTCATTGGTCTTATAATAAGCCTGGTACTCCGCCGTGAGAGCCGGGTCGTACACCGGAATACAGAAACGGTCGAGAAGATGACTGAAAATCTCGGTATCCTCATGACGGCGAAGCTCCTCGGCCATATTCGATGGAGGAAGGAGGACGTCATCAAGACGATAGATATAGCCGTTCTTACATGTGATTGTCAAGGTATCATCGGAGAAACCATCTGTTGCAACACCGCTGGCTACAATCTTCTTGTCGAACACGAGAGCCTCGTTGTCTGTAAAAGTCTTTGTCTGCTCACCGCTCTTTTTGAACAGGAACTCGATATCCGAAGACTTGATTGCATTATTCTTGAGATAATCGCCAAGGAAATGCACCATCATTGGCTGAGTACCGTCCTTAGCAATACGGAGTTCTTCATTTCTCCCCTTGCCACGCAACGCATCCCAATACTTGTTGAATTCAGGCATTTCCTCACCCTTCAACAAAGGTATAGAGTCAATGACTGAAGCCGATGTAAGGCGACGGAGACATGTACCCTCATCATTGGTATTCGAACCTGTACTCGAAAGCATGTCAAGCAACATGGCGTTATCCAGCATTGCGCTGTAAAGAAGAATCTTCATTTGCGGCTTAGACATTTCAGCGACGCTCTTCACACCCCACGGGTTGTTCTCGAAGAACCTCTCGAACGCAGCGTCATCTGCCACAAACAATGTTTTACTACCAGTGTGTGCAAGCGTTTCCGTCTCACCCAGACTGTCGATGAGCTCGACAAAATTGTCATAGGAATGACCAGGAGTGCCCTCCTTAAGGAAATCGTAAACACTTGCGCCCAACCATGACGGCTCCTCATCGTCGTACTTGTAATCATCAAATACGTCCTGACACGAGTTTATTGAACCGCCCACAAGAAGCATGCACGCTACCAAGAGCGTGGTCTTGCCAAATTTACTTAAACGGTGCTTAAACATAAGTACAAAATTTATTAGATATTATTTTTCATTTTTTTAAGCATATCACGTCAAGGCATAAAATACCCTTTGGTAATGTGCAAAAATAAGACTTTTAAATAAATATTCGCACAAAACCACTTTTTTTTTCGCCATTTGGCCATTTTTTTCACTTTTTAACACAGAATCAGCCCCTTCTGAGGCCAAAACAAGCCAAAGGAGGGACTGATTTTATTTTTCGTTTATTTAACAGTCAAATGTTAAAATTCACTTTATTTTTGAAGAATATTTAACTTTTGCCGTCTCGCCTTTCACCACCTCGACAAACTCCTGTGGGGTAATTGTCACAGGCTCAATCATGAACTCGGGCACGTTGTAAGAGCGGTCGAAGAAATCATAATATCCCGCACTTTTCTGTGGCAGGACAAACGCCTTGTCACTTGAGCCGTCAGGATTCACGTGCGCAATATACAGGCGGCTGTAGTTGTTCTCCATGCGGCGGCTGGCGAACAGTATCCAACGCCCGTTACTGCTCCAGGCATGATAGCTCTCGGCAAAAGGAGAATTCGCTTTCTCGAGCGGCCAGTATGAGCCGTCCTCAAGGTTGAGCAGATAGAGGTCGGCATCTTTGTGCCATATGTGAAAACAGCCGTACTCGCCCAAGGCGAAAAGCAGATACCTGCCACAGGGAGAGACACGCGGAAACGTGGCGCTCTTGCCCATAGCCGAAGAGAGGAAAACCGTATCGGCATCACCGAAAAGCCCAGTCTCGGGGTCCCATGAGCGGCTGACAATATCGTACTTGATATCCTTGTACCCCTCGACCAGCTGTGTCACACGCGTCTTTGTCGGGTCCTCACACCTGACGTCGGCAACACAGTAGTAGAGAGTCTTTCCGTCGGGCGACCATGTCGGGAACACCTCGAGCGCATTGGGGTCATTCGCGACATTCGTGACTGTCTCATTGACAGGGTTATACACAATTATGTCGCTCAGCGTATCCTGCACCTCGACTTTATTCGGATGCTTGGTATGGAAAATCTGTCCTGTCGTGTTTACCGAATAGGCAACGACATCGTACTTCGGATTGAAGGCCGGATATACACCCGCCGAGATTGTGGAATCGCTTTTCAGGTTCACTTTCTTGATCTCGCCGTCATGCACGAAGATTGTTCCGCCCAACGCCTGACGCACATGGAACTGCATATTGTCGGTCTTGTAGTTCTTGTACGCATGGCAGTTGATGCACTGGCCCGCAGGCTCGGTCTCAATCATCATGTTGCTGAAAATCACATCCTCATCGTATGATGAGAGGGCACGCTGGTTGATTGTCAGTTTCTCATATGCCACATACGAGGGCGGTATCAGGCGGTAAGAGATATACGGGTCTATCTCATCGGGTGACACGAAAATGTCGAACGCCTTGTACTTTTCCCACACACCATTCTGCCCCACAAAAACATCAACCTTTATGCTGCCGCCTTTTGCTGCAGCAAGCAGACTGTTCCACTCATCGGGGGAGAGAGCCACTTCGCGTCCGCCCACGGCAACCTCGACATCGGCAGCCTTGAGGAGCGTCATGTAATCATCTCCCTCAACATCGACACGGAAAGTCAACGGCGCAATATTGCACGGCACCGTGACATCGGTATATTCGGGGAATATCGCAGGGAGTTCATCCTTCTCGGAATACTTTTCGGGCAGCTGTGCGGTGCAGGCAACGAGAGCCAACAACGGCATAAGCAGAATATATCTTAACACTTGTTTCATACTATAATAATTTGTGCAACAACGCATTAATATGTCTTTATCTTCTTAACGAAGAAGTAATAGTAATAATATGTATTACCGAAGTCCTTCTTCAACAGCGCCGCAAGCTGCGCATTCATGCGGGCATCCGGGATATCGGGATACTTCTTTCTGAGCGCATCCCTGTTGACTGCCACCGCCCTCTGGAAATTGCCGAAGCGCGATTCTGCACCGCCGGGAGTCCTTGAAACAATAGTGCTGAGGAACTCATCGCCTATATTCACGCTCTTTCCCTTGTCGAGAAACATGAAGAGGAGCAGTGCTTCCTGATAGTGAACGGGAAGATACTTGGTTACCTTGCCAGCAGACATGTCAACCCCCTCAAGATGTTTCTCGAGGTAGAGCCCGAAGAGATTCCAGAAACGTTTCGAGTCCTTTTTTATAAGCGTAACGAGCAACGATGATTCAATAAATTCAACAGTCACATCCTTTTTGTTCTCATACGCCGCCACGAGAGCCTTGATGTCACCGTCGACAAAGGCATCGCGCATGGAGAGAATCATTTTTGTATTGCTGAGATTCTGCACATTCGGTGCGTCAAGCGTTGAGGTAAGATGCGCCTCAACACCCTCATCCACGCCAAGCACATCCTCGTAACATGCGAACTGCAGAGGTATGGCAAACGACTCCTCGCCCGCTATAAGTTCGGGGTTATCGATATACTTCTCAAGTTCACGGGCCCAGCCGCCATGGAACATTGTACTCTTGAGAATCTTTACATACCTGGCAGCAAGCCTGTACTCCCCGGCCAACAGCATGGAGCGGGCAGCATTCTTCAGATACTCGGGACGCCAGCCATACTCGACGGAGTTCTCCACGCACCAGCGGTAAGAGTAATTGAACTTGCCGTAATTGTAATATACTGAACTTCCGTCGGTGTGGGTCATGTGGATTGCCAGCGGAGAAATGGGCAACACACCGCCATCGGGATAGGCGAACATCTCACTGCCCACCTTACCCATATTTATCAAAGCGATATTCTTGTTGAGTATTATCTGACGTGTAGGTTCATCGCTCTCCTTGGCATACCCGGCAACCGACTCCCAGTCCTCATTCCACATTGCAACCATCTGCTTGTTCTCGATGCGGAAGTTCTTGTTGCCGAACCAGAAACAGTATGAGAAAAGAAGCGACAGTGCAAAGAGCAGAGATACAGAGACTGTGATGCTCTTGCGCGAGAAGCGTCCGCGCACAAGCAGGAAAGCCGCACCGCCAAGCATAGACAGGAGCAACAGGCAGAAAGGCACCCAATAGAGGTGTATGCACTGCCATACAGATTCCGTCTCATATACCACGCCATCGACAGCACCCTGCTTCCACTGCATTGCGGGAACACCCGCTACATATATACGTTCCAGCGGCACAAGGGCGTAACAGTAATAGTAGAGCCTTGGCACGACACACACAAGCAGCAGCGCAACGGCCATGGCCACAAGAGGCAATGTCATCCTCTTTTTGTCGCGACAGGCAAGAACAATGCCCAACAGCGCCATGAGCAGCGCCGACACAAGAGCATACACGCCCATGAGAGGATAGCCCGCAACGACCCACACGACAAGCAGCGCCATGCGGAGCAGGTTGCCGGCACTCTTGTATGCCCACATTCCCAAAAGCGAGAAGAGCGTGGCGACAAGTGCCATGTAATAATATCCGGGCATCTTCAGGTAGAAGAGCCAATATCCGAGCTGGGTATTTGAGGCGACAAGCGCGACAACCGGCACAAGTGCCAGAAGCGAACAGGCCGACGGTATCTCGAACACCTTACGGACAAGCACATACACAACAAACAGCAGCGCCACGTACACCGTCGCACCCAGAACCGGATAATAGAAGAACTGGTTCAGGAAACAGCCGATATAAGAGAGCATGCCTGCCGGCACCGACATCATAGTATCGAAATATGTGCCGTCAAAGAGGAAGAGCGAGAAGGACTCGGTTCTCTTCAACAGGGCCGACTCATAGAAGGCAAGCAATGCCCACAGTACGATAAAGAAACTGGGCACAATGTACTTTTGCGCCTTCGGCAGAGCACCGGCCAGGAACGGAGAGGCAGAAACGCCGCCCTCCTTCTGAGCCGCAGGACTCTTTCTGGTGGTTTTATTCATAGTTATATCTTGTGGTTCTATTTTGTTCCCCGAAGTCACTGCGCGACAGAGCGCGAAACCCTCGGGCCGATGTTCACACGAACATCCTGTCCTTTGCCCTTGCGAGCATATAATGGTCGAGCACGACCAGTGCAGCCATGGCCTCGACTACCGGAACCGCACGCGGCACCACGCACGGGTCATGACGCCCACGCGCAAGCAGCGTAGTCTCATCGCCGTCGCACGTAACGGTCTCCTGCTCTTTCAGCAGAGTAGCCACCGGCTTGAACGCCACGCGGAAATATATATCGTTGCCGTTGGAGATGCCGCCCTGGATGCCGCCGCTGTTGTTGGTGCGTGTCGCAATCTCTCCATTGCGGTTGCAGAAGAGGTCGTTCTGCTGCGAACCGCGCCCTGCTGCCGCCGCAAAGCCGTTGCCGTAATCAAAGCCCTTTGCCGCGTTTATCGAGAGCATGGCATGGGCCAGCGATGACGTGAGCTTGTCGTAGAGCGGTTCGCCCAGCCCTACGGGAGCACCCTTAACAACGCATGTCACTACCCCGCCGACAGTATCGCCGTCACGTTTCACATCAAGGATGAGCTGCTCCATTTCAGCAGCCTTGGCCGCATCGGGGCAACGCACCGCATTCGTCTCGGCAAGCGAGAGGTCGTAGCATGCATAACCGCCGTCGAGCAGGATATCGCCCACCTGCGACGTATACGCCTGGACCGTAATGCCCAACCTGTCCAATGCCAGTTTGGCAAGAGCACCCGCGCAGACGCGCACAGCAGTCTCGCGTGCCGAGGAACGGCCTCCGCCCCTGTGGTCGCGTACACCATACTTGCGGTCATACACATAATCGGCATGCGAGGGACGGAATGCCTCGCGCAGATTATCATAATCGCCGCTGCGGTTGTTGCTGTTCTCAATGACAAAGGCTATGGGAGTACCTGTCGAGCGCCCTTCGAAAATTCCCGAGAGGAACCTTACTTCGTCCTGCTCGTTGCGTTGGGTGGTTATAGCACTCTGCCCCGGGCGGCGTCTCTGCATCTCGCCACGCACAAAATCCTCATCGATGACAACCCCAGCGGGGAAGCCATCGACAACACCTCCGATAGCCGCTCCATGCGACTCGCCGAAGGTCGTAAGGCGAAGCAACTGACCGATACTGTTCATATATACGTCATCTTCTCATCAATGGTCACATCCCTCGCAACCGCCGTCGCCACAACTGCCGTCGCCGCAACCGCCTCCACAGCCGCTACAACCGCCACTGCAGCTGCATGAAGCCTTCAGAGAGTCATAAAATTTCTTCAGCTCGGACTCCTTTGCAGGACGTGTCTCGACAACAGTTCCCACAAACTGCAGGTCGCAGCCGGCAAGAGGATGATTGAAGTCCATGACAACCTTCAGCGGAGTAACCTCCTTGACTGTCGCAAGGATGGGCGAGCCGTCGGCACGCATCATCTCCACCACATTGCCCGCATAAATATGCGCCGAGTCGAACTTGCCGTCAATGGTAAACACCTCGCGGTCAAAATCCTGTACATGGTCGGGGTCGAACTCGCCGTAAGCATCGGCAAACGGTATTGTGAAGTCAAACTCTTCGCCTTTCTTCAAATCCTTCAGATTCTCCTCGAATGCATCGAGTGTATACCCTACACCTGTGAGGAAAGCGAACGGCTGTTCGCGTGTTGTCTTCTCGACCTCCTCACACTCCTCGCCACGATGTGAATACAGCGTGTATGCCACACGCATATACTTGTTTGAAATTTCCATTGTATTTTGGTTATTGTGTTAAAAATCCTTCGCAAAAGAACCCGGGAGGGATGCGGCAAAATTGACACTCCCGCGGACTCTGCGTGCAAAGATATAAATTGTTCCCAAAAAACATCAACAGGCCGATGAAAAATTGTCGGAATGCACATTATAAATAGATATTTTAGGTTTCTGTCAGTAAAAAAACATGCAAAACTTCGTTTCTTTATTTCATTTTGTTAACTTCGCGGAATAACTTAAAACTGTTTAACTGACCACAAACATGAAAACTGCAAAATCCCTTCTACTGATAATGGCAATCATGCTGACAGCCGCTTGCGGCCCGAATGCCGGCAAGGGCAAAGCGAACGAGAACGAAGTTAAAGATAAAGGCTTCATCACTACTGACGGTACAAGATTCCTCAACGACGGCAAGCCCTACAGCTACATAGGGACCAACCTGTGGTATGCCAGCGTACTTGCCTCAACGGGCGAAGGCGGCAACAGAGAGCGTTTCTGCAACGAACTTGACATGCTGAAGTCCATAGGAGTGACAAACCTGAGAATCGTTACCGGCCCCGATGCCGGCAGTGACCTTGCCAACCCCGCGAAGCCATACCTGCAGGTTGCCCCCGGAGTGCTTAACGACACCATTCTCCAGGGCCTTGATTTTGCCATTGCCGAGCTTGAGAAGCGCGACATGCATGCGGTAATATATCTTAACAACGCATGGGACTGGAGCGGTGGCTTCGGCTTCTATCTTAAGGAGTGCGGATATGGCGACTCGCCCAACACGAACGAAGATGGCGGATACAACCGTTACGTTGAGTACTGCTCAAATTTCGCGCGCGAGCCGAAAGCCCTTGAGATGTATTACAACTACATAAAGAGCATCATTTCACGTACAAACAGCATCACAGGACGTGCCTACAAGGATGAGCCGGCCATCATGGCATGGCAGCTGTGCAACGAGCCACGCGCGTTCGGTAAAGAGAACAAGGAACTGTTCGCCAAATGGATTTCAGAGGCAGCCGCATTGATAAAGAGTCTTGACAACAACCACCTTGTGTCGACAGGCAGCGAGGGGTACATAGGTTGCGAGCTTGACAGCGAGCTATACGAACAAATACACGCCGACAAGAACATCGACTACCTGACCATTCACATCTGGCCCGTAAACTGGGGCTGGGCAAAGCGTTCCGACCCCGACAGCGACATTGTGTACGCCTGCGAGGAGAGCGGAATGTACATCAGCGAGCACGTCAACATTGCCAACAAATTAAACAAGCCACTGGTAATTGAGGAGTTCGGATTCTCGCGTAAAGGCAACGAGGCAGGTACAGGGATACCCACCGACAGCCGCGACACATTCTACTCGTTCATCTTTGCGGCGGTCGACAACAGCGTCAAGAACAACGGCCCTATTGCAGGATGCAACTTCTGGGGCTGGGGCGGCAGCGGACGTCCGCGTGACCTTGTATGGCAACCGGGCGATGATTTCCTTTGCGACCCCCCGCACGAGCCACAGGGCTGGTACTCGGTATTCGATTGTGACACAACCACAATTGACATCATAAAGAGATATGCCAAAGAAATAAACAGATAAAAACTTATAACAGCTATGTACAAGAAAGATAACCGCATTGTAGCCACCCTCGACGCAGGTGGTACGAATTTTGTATTCGGCGCCATGAAGGCGGGAGAGTTCATAATTGAGCCTGTTTCGGTTCCGGCACAGTCACATGACCTTGACCTGTGTCTTCAGAACATGGTAAACGGTTTCCGTCAGGTATTCGACCGGTTGGAGGAGAAACCCGTGGCAATCAGTTTCGCGTTCCCCGGCCCTGCCGACTACCCTAACGGCATCATCGGAGGCTACCTGCCAAACTTCCCGTCGTTCCGCGAGGGCGTTGCGCTCGGTGCGTTCCTTGAGAAGCAGTTCGGAGTGCCCGTATTCATCAACAACGACGGAGACCTGTTCGCCTATGGCGAGGCACTCTGCGGCGTGCTCCCCGAAATCAACAACCGCCTGAAGGAACTTGGCTCCACAAAACAGTACAAGAACCTCATAGGTTACACGTTGGGTACAGGATTCGGAATAGGAGTTGTAATAGACAACCGCTTGAACCGCGGTGACAACTCATGCGTTGAGACATTCTGTCTGCGCCACAAGGAGATGACCGGGATTATCGTTGAGGACGGTGTTGCCATACGTGCCGTAAAGCGAGTATACGGCGAGAAGAGCGGTAACCCCGACCACGGCCTTACCCCGAAGGATATATGCGAGATTGCCGACGGCACACGCGAAGGAGACCGCGAGGCTGCAAAGGAGGCCTTCGCTTCGCTCGGCCGCATAGCGGGAGCGGCTATCTCCACAGCAGTGACAATCATCGACGGACTTGTTGTCATCGGCGGTGGCGTGTCGGCTGCAAGCCATTGGATTATGCCGGCTCTCCTTGAGGAGATGCGCTCGAAACTGCACACCTTGGGCGGTGATGAGGTAAACCTTGTGCAGATGAAGGTGTATGACCTTGAGAACCCCGAGGAGTTCAAGCAGTTTGCCAAGGGCGAGGTAAAGAAGGTGAAGGTATACGGCGAGGAGAGATATGTCGACTATGACAGCCAGAAGCGTGTCGGCATAGCAATATCAAAACTCGGAGCAAGCAAGGCCGTATCGGTCGGCGCATATGCGTTTGCCCTGAGCGAACTTGACAAAAAATAACCTGCCATGAAAAAGATAACATCATTTTTTGCGGCACTGCTCGTCGCGGGCGCACTCAATGCACAGAAGCCCGTGGAGCTGGTGAACCCGTTCATAGGAACCACCAACTTCGGCACCACCAACCCGGGAGCGGTAACCCCCAACGGCATGATGTCTGTTGTGCCGTTCAACGTCATGGGTTCCGACCTGAACGTGTTCGACAAGGACAGCCGCTGGTGGTCGGCACCATATGAGTACAACAACAAGTTCTTTACAGGCTATGCACATGTGGCGCTCAGCGGAGTGGGATGCCCCGAGGCATCTTCGCTGCTTGTCATGCCCACAGCGGGAGAGCTTGACGTGGACTACCTCTCTTATGGTACAGAGTACACCGATGAGGTAGCATCGCCGGGCTACTACAGCAACAGGCTCACGAAGTACGGCATCAGGACCGAAGTGACAGCCACCACGCGCAGCGCATGCGAGCGCTACACGTTCCCTGCGGGCAAGGGCAACATAATACTTAACCTTGGTCAGGGACTCACAAACGAGTGCGGAGCCATGGTGCGCCGCGTGAGCGAGACCGAGATTGAGGGTTTCAAGGTGTTGGGTACATTCTGCTACACAACACAGGCTGTGTTCCCTATCTATTTTGCCATGCGCGTATCAAAGGCACCCACAAGCGAAGGCCCATGGAAGTTCCAGCCTGCGCTGAGCGGCGTTGAGGCCGAGTGGACTCCAGACGACGGCACATACAAGCTGTATGAGAATTACTACAAAGAGATTGCCGGTGACAACATCGGCTACCGTTTCTGTTACGACAACCTTGCCGAGGGCGAGCAGATTACCGTGCAGATTGGTGTCTCTTTCGTATCTACCGAAAACGCATGGGAGAACCTTGAGGCAGAGCAGAGGGGCAAGGATTTCGACCGCGTGCATGCCGACGCCGTGGAGCGCTGGAACAGCGACCTCGGACGCATACGCGTTGAGGGCGGCAGCAAAGATCAGCAGACAATATTCTACACTGCACTCTACCATGCACTCATACACCCGAGCACGATAAGCGACGTCAACGGCGAGTACCCCAAGATGGAGAGTGCGGGCATAGGCAAGAGCGACCACACACGCTATACCGTGTTCTCGCTCTGGGACACATACCGCAACCTGCACCAGCTGCTGACGCTCGTTTATCCCGAACGGCAGACCGACATGCTGCGCACCATGGTAGGCATGTATGAGGAGTGGGGCTGGCTGCCTCGCTGGGAGCTGTTCGGACGCGAGACATACACCATGGAGGGCGACCCTGCAGCCATTGTAATCGCCGACAGTTGGATAAAAGGCCTGCGCGACTTCGACATCGACAAGGCCTATGAAGGCATGCTCAAGTCGGCAACCACCGAGGGCGCCAACAACCCAATCCGCCGTGACATCGACCCATACATAAAGGACGGGTTCATACCTTTGTGGTACTTCTCGAGCGACCTCTCGGGCGACAACTCGGTATCTCATGCACTCGAGTACTGCTCGGCCGACTATGCCATTGCACAACTTGCCGACTCGCTCGGCGACAAAGCACGCGCCAAGGAGTTCCTGAAGCGCTCACAGAGCTATCGCCGCTACTTCTGCAAGGAACATGGCACTCTGCGCCCGCTTACCAAGGAGGGAGAGTTCCTGGGCGACTTTGACCCGGCAACAGGAAAGAATTTCGAGAATGTACCGGGTTTCCACGAGGCATCGGCGTGGTGCTACACCTTTGCCGTACCGCACGACATTAAGGGACTTACAAAACTCATGGGCGGCAAGCGGGGTTTCATCAACAGCCTGCAGGGTGTGTTCGACAACGACTACTACGACCCCGCCAACGAGCCCGACATAGTATACGCATACCTCTTCAGCCGTTTCAAGGGCGAGGAGTGGCGCACACAGAAGGAGGTAAAGAAGATTCTTGACAACCACTACAAGAATGCCCCCGACGGCATCCCCGGCAACGATGACACCGGCACAATGTCAGCATGGGCCGTCTTCTCGATGATGGGTATCTACCCCGACTGTCCGGGAGAGCCTACATACACATTCACTACCCCGGTATTCGACAAAGTGAGCATAACCACTGCCCGGGGCGAGATAACAATAGAGTGTGACCGCCCCACCGAGGATTGCCACTACATCGACAACATAAGCCTCAACGGCAAGAAGAGCGGCTACCGTATCACACACAAGCAGCTGCTCGACAACGCAAACATAAGAATGAAACTAAAGAAAGAACCGAAATGAAAGCAATAAACAGCATATTGGCATTGTCGCTACTCTTTGCGGCATCGTGCTCCACAGCACCCAAAAGCGAGGAACAGACACCACAGGAAACTCTTACACAGTATGTCAACCCGCTCATAGGCAGCGGCGGACACGGACACGTGTTCGTGGGAGCAAGCGTGCCGTTCGGCATGGTGCAGCTGGGCCCCACAAGCATCAACCAGACATGGGACTGGTGCTCGGGATATCACCAGGATGAAGCTACAGTGATAGGTTTCTCGCATACACACCTCAGCGGCACAGGCATCGGCGACCTGTTCGACGTGACAGTGATGCCCGTCACAGGCGAAGTGACATACGCACGCGGCACGGTCGAGGAGCAGAACAGCGGCATGTGGTCACCGGCTGACCGCACACAGGAGAAAGCCGGGCCCGGATACTATTCAGTACCCCTTACACGCTACGGCATCAAGGCAGAGATGACAGCCACCGCACGTGTGGGCCTGCACAGATACACCTTCCCCGAGGCTGAGGATGCAGCGATAGTCATCGACCTGCAGAACGGCGGCTGCTGGGACCAGACCACAGAGGCTTCGATGGAGGCCGAGGGCAACAACCGCATCGTAGGTTACCGTTACTCAAAAGGCTGGGCAAAGAACCAGCGCATATACTTTGTGGCAGAATTTGCAAAGCCTTTCGAGAGTTTCGAGCTGAAGGGAGAGCAGGATATGTACGGCCGTGCATCGTTCAGCACAGCTGCCGGCGAGGAGGTAATGCTCAAGGTCGCAATCTCGCCAGTAAGCATCGAGGGCGCGAAGCTCGCTCTTGAGAAAGAGCTCCCCGGTTGGGATTTTGCAGCCGTGCAGACAGCCGCTGTCGAGCAGTGGGAGAAAGAGCTCGCACGTATAAGGATTGAGAGCGACAGCAAGGAGCAGAAGGAAATCTTCTACACAGCGATGTACCACGCGATGATAGCCCCGATGCTGTTCAGCGACGCCAACGGCGACTACCGCGGAGCCGATGACAAAGTATACAACAGCGACAAGCCACGCTACACATGTTTCTCACTGTGGGATACATACCGTGCAAAGCAGCCTCTGATGACAATAATACAGCCCGAAAAGGCAGGAGAGTTCGTTGCCACAATGGTAGACATCTGTGACAAGCAGGGCGACCTCCCAGTATGGCACCTGTGGGGCAACGAGACCGACTGTATGGTGGGCGACCCGGGCATACCGGTCGTTGCCGATGCCATTGTCAAGGGCATAGAGGGCTTTGACCGCGAGGCAGCCTTTGCAGCCATCAAGAAGACAGCAGCTGTCGAGGAGCGCGGTAAGGAGTTCCGCCACAAGCACGGATACATCCCATGCGACCTCTTTACCGAGGCAGTGGCATTTGACATGGAGTATGCCCTTGCAGACGGTGCAGCAGCCAACGCAGCAAAGGCACTCGGCAAGGATGCCGACTATGAACATTTCACAAAGATGAGCCACAGCTACCGCAAGTTCTTCGACAAGGAGACAGGTTTCATACGCGGCGTGGATGAGAACGGCAAGTTCCGCACACCGTTCAACCCCTACTTCTCGGCACACCGCGCCGATGACTACTGCGAGGGCAACGCATGGCAGTACACATGGCTCGTTCCACATGACCTTGGCGGTTACATCGACCTATTCGGCAGCAAAGAGGCATGTCTGGCACGCCTTGACTCACTGTTCCTTGCACCATCGACAGTCGAGGGTGACCCCTCACCCGACATCTCGGGCATGATTGGACAGTTCGCGCACGGCAACGAGCCCAGCCACCACATCCTCTATCTCTACACAATGATGGGCCAGCCACAGAAGACAGCCAAGTGGGTACGCGAGGTAATGACCACACAGTACCGCAACGATTTCGACGGTCTATCGGGCAACGAGGACATGGGCCAGATGTCAGCATGGTACATAATGTCAGCCATGGGCTTCTACGAGGTAGAACCCGCCAGCGCACGCTACTGGTTCGGTTCACCGCTCTTCAACCGCGCCGAGCTCACCGTCAAGGGCGGCAAGTTCGTCATTGAGACTATGAACAACAGCGACACCAACATCTACATCAAGAGCATCAAGCTCAACGGCAAGCCATATGAGCTGCCATACATCAACCACAGCGACATCGCCAAAGGCGGCACACTCACGATAGAGATGAGCGACACCCCCACCGTGTGGTACGATGCGGATGTAATAAGATAAAGAAATGTCATATCAAATTGAATGGGGTTGACCGATGGTCAACCCCATTCAATTTGATATGAGTTAACTGCATATTTTCTGCACTCGCTGTAAAATGTCAAAGTAAACTTTGCCTATCTTGCTCGTTTGTTGTTATATTTGCGCTAGCGCGAATATAGGATGCGGCTCGGGATAAAAAACAAGCAAACTTGTTTTATTCTCCACTCGCCTTTCACTATCTTTGCAATAAACTGCGAGTATATGAAACAGACAACAGAAGCAGCGGTTCTGCCATTTAAGGTATTGGAGTTGGTGGGACTTATATCGGAGAAAAAGCGTCTGTCATTTGAGGACGCGTTGTATTATCTCTATAACTCCAAGCTGTACCATGATTTGGACAATCCAAGTTTGAAGCTGTGGTATTGCAGCGGGCTGCAGCTTTTTGATTATCTTGAGGAAGAAAAAGCAGCCTCACGTATGCTCAGGATAAGCAGAAACGAAGCTCTGTTTGTTATCTCATGCATAGAGCAGTATCGTTCAAGAGGGAATCTTTCCTCGGCCGACGTGCTGACGATGTTCTGCGAGTTGGGGCTTGACAGGTTCCTGACAGCGAATTTTGAAGTTCTTCATTCGCAGAGTATGGAGTATATTCTGCACGAAATAGATTTGTTCATAAAAAAACACCGATAAATTATGTTGTTATATCACGGTTCCACCATGGCTGTACGCAAACCGACAGTTTCGCGAGGCAGGGCAAATACTGATTTCGGAAAGGGATTCTACACCACAACAAGTCGTGAACAAGCCGAAAAATGGGCCCGGATAAAGCGGGACAGAGAGGGAGGGAATGCCCGTGCTGTGGTATCGGTGTTTGAGATTGATGATGATATTCTAAACGACCGCTCATTCAATACAATGCACTTTGACGGCGCTACCAAAGAATGGCTTGACTTTGTTGTCGGGAACCGCCGTGGTAACACCAGCCACGGATTTGACTTGATAATGGGACCGGTTGCAAACGACAGGCTGTATATAACCATTTCGCTTTACGAGAATGGGGTTCTGGACGCTGAATCGGCCATCATACAGTTGAATACACACCAACTGTTCGACCAATTGTCATTCCACTCGGCAAAGGCATGCAAACTCCTCACATTCGTGAAATCGGAAGTAATTTAAATGTAATTTATGGCAATTGACCTTCAGATAGAGAATATATCAAAGAGTTTCGGTGACCTGGTGCTGTTCAACGACATCTCGTTCACCATTGAGGAGCGCCAGCGCATTGGCCTCATCGCGTGCAACGGCAAGGGCAAGAGTACGTTGCTCAAGGTCATTGCGGGCGAGGAGCCGCATGAGGGTGGCAAGATTACCATGCGCAACGACATACGCGTGGGTTACCTGGAACAGGAGCCTGACTTTGAAGGCGACCTCACTGTCATAGAGGCTTGTCTCAGACGCAACAGCGAGAAGGCTGACATCATTGCACGCTATGAGGCTGCCATTGAGGGTGGCGACCACTCGCAGCTGCAACACCTTATGGAGGAGATGGACCGTCTGCAGGCATGGGACTACGAGAACCGCGCGAAGCAGGTACTCACGAAGCTGAAGATAAAGAACTTCAACCAGCCTATGAAGGAGCTCTCGGGCGGGCAGAAGAAGCGTGTGGCGCTGGCTGCGGTGCTCATTGAGGAGCCTGAGCTGATGATTCTTGACGAGCCTACGAACCACCTTGACCTTGAGATGGTGGAGTGGCTCGAGGAGTATCTGGCGCGTATGAGCGGCAGCCTGTTGATGGTGACGCACGACCGCTATTTCCTTGACAATGTGTGCAACGAGATAATTGAGATTGATGACCGTCGCGTGTACCGCTACAAGGGCAACTACAGCTATTTTCTGCAGAAGCGCGAGGAGCGCCTGCAGAACCTCGCGACTGAGACGGCACGCGCGCGTAACCTCATGCGCAAAGAACTTGACTGGATGCGCCGTCAGCCACAGGCACGCGCACACAAGGCGAAATACCGCATTGACGCATTCTACAAGCTCGAGGAGAAGGCTGCCGCGATGCGCGATGACAGCAAGGTGTCGCTGGAGATAAAATCGCAGTACATCGGTAACAAGATTTTTGTCCTGAAAGCTCTGTCAAAGTCATTCGGAGATAAGGTTATTACCAAGGATTTCTTCTACACCTTCGCACGATACGAGAAGCTGGGCATCGTGGGCAACAACGGCACAGGAAAGTCCACTTTCATAAAGATGCTGTTGGGGCGCGTGGCACCGGACAGCGGAACCATTGAGATTGGCGAGACGGTCAAATGGGGCTATTACAGCCAGGATGGGCTCTCGTTCAATGAACAGATGAAGGTCATTGATGTTGTAAAGAACATTGCCGAGGTCATCCCCGTTGCCGGCAAGATGCTCACTGCATCGCAGTTCCTGCAACATTTCCTTTTCACGCCCGAGAAGCAGCACAGTTATGTATACAAGCTCAGCGGTGGCGAGAAACGCCGTCTGTACCTGTGCACCGTGCTTATGTCGAACCCGAACTTCCTTGTCCTCGACGAGCCGACCAATGACCTTGACATTGAGACCTTGCAGATACTCGAGGAGTACCTTTGCGACTTCAAGGGGTGCGTCATCGTGGTAAGCCACGACCGCTACTTCATGGACAAGGTTGTTGACCACATATTCGTGTTCAACGGCGACGGCGACATAAAGGATTTCCCCGGCAACTACAGCGACTGGCGTGACTGGCGCATCGAGGAGAAGGCCGCAGCAGCAAAGGAGGCTGCCGAGAAGGCGGCAAAGAGTGCGCCACAGAAGCAGAGTTACCGCACCGAGACAAAGCGCAAGCTCACATTCAAGGAGCGCAAGGAGTATGAGAGCCTTGAGGAGGAGATAACGGCTCTGGAAGAGGAGAAGGCTGCCATTGAGCAGGCACTGAGCAGCGGAGCGCTCGACAACGACACACTGCTGAAGCATTCCATGCGCATTCAGGTGGTGATTGAGCTCATTGATGAGAAGAGCATGCGCTGGCTCGAACTGAGCGAGTTTGCGTAAAACGAAGCCCCACCCCAACCCTCCCCATTATGGGAGGGAGCAGACAGCACACTCAATGTACCACTGATTCACGAATAATCTGACCAGTAATTATGAACAACAAGAATATTGACCGTTTCCCGTTCTTTGCGGAGACATTCCTGACAGACAGCCTGGGACGCGTGCGCCCCACAACCATACTCAACAGCATGCAGAGCGCAGGCAACCGCCATGCCGAGACACGCGGTTTCGGTGCTACAGGCTCACTGGGCTGGGTAATAGCACGTATGGCACTGCATATTGAAAGGACACCCATGCAGAGGGAGAGGCTGAACATTGAGACATGGATACGTAACCTGTACCATGGCTTTACCGACCGTTGCATGCGCATGATTGATGAAGAGGGGAACGAGGTAGCGTCGATGATTACGACATTCGCAATGATTGACCTTGAGACACGCACGTCGGTAGACCTGAGCGGCGACATCGGGGTTGCCATGAACGGATGCCTTGTCCCTGACGAGCAGCTGGCACTGCGCAGGATTCCGTCAATTAACCGCACGCCTGTCGAGGAGGTTACCTTCAAGCGACGTCCGCACTACAGCGACATCGACGTCAACGGGCACATGAACAGCATACGTTACATAGACCATATACTCGACGCGATGCCGATAGAGTATGTAAAGAGCCACGACCTTACGGACATTGTCGTTGCATACATGCAGGAGGGAAGCGCAACAGAAGAGCTCTCCTATGGCATAAAGGAACTTGAGCCCGACCATTACATAGTACAGGTAACGAAGGAGAATGGTGCTGCGTCATCAAGATTTGAATTAAAGTTCAAGGAACTTTAATCGACAATAGCGGCAGCAACAGGTCAAGCGAAGCACAGACGCAGTTTGTGCCGCTTGGGTTGCGAAAAGACGGTATTGTCAATTTAATATAAAGAAAAGGAACCAAAACGTTTAATGTGTAAGGTTCAAAGTTTAACGAGGTCACTATTACACATTACACATTACACGTGGGGTTGATATAACAAGCGTTTTGTCATCTCGACGATTGAAATGAGGAGAGATCTCTTATTCACGATATTTTTGAGATCCCTCGTCGCGGCGCTCTGTCGGGATGACAGATCCGCGATATTGAAAGACTAAACATTACACTTTACACACTACACTTTAAACAAAAAAAAGCGCCCCGCAGGGCGCTTTTTTAATAAATCAATAATTCTCAGGTTTAATCTGGAAGTATGCCTTTGGATGCGCACATACGGGGCACATCTCGGGAGCCATCTTGCCTACATGCAGATGACCGCAGTTGCGGCACTGCCATACACACTCCTCGTTACGGCTGAATACCATGCCGTTCTGTACGTTCTCGAGGAACTTCTTATAACGGTCCTCGTGCACCTTCTCTACCCTTGCAACTGCCTCGAACATTGCTGCAATCTCTACAAAACCCTCTTCACGAGCCTCCTTTGCCATAGTGGGGTACATGTCGGTCCACTCATAGTTCTCGCCTGCAGCAGCGTCTACAAGATTCTCGGCGGTGCTGCCAATGCCATGTACCTGCTTGAACCACAGCTTAGCGTGCTCCTTCTCCTGGTCAGCTGTCTCCTGGAAGATTGCTGCAATCTGCTCATATCCCTCTTTCTTTGCCTTGCTGGCATAGAATGTATACTTGTTACGTGCCTGACTCTCACCCGCAAAGGCTGCCCAAAGGTTAGCCTCGGTCTTTGTTCCTTTCAATGACTTATCCATAGTTGTAAAAATTAGGTTAGGTTGTTTCCGTAATGGATTTTCTGAACGCGAAATTCATAAATTTATTTGATATAACAAAACTGCGGGAAAAGTTTTTTATTAAAAAAACAAAAAAACATTCTACAGAAAAGTTTACATGTAAAGCATGAGCAGCAACAAAGCGACATGGGCTATCTGCATCAAGGGGACTCCGACTGTGAACCAGCGCTTGCTTGTCTTGTGATGAAACATGTTCATTGCTGCCAATGCACCCGCAGCACCGCCCAAAAAGGCAAGCCACAGGAGTACGGCCTCGGGGATGCGCCATGCATTCATCTTGGCAAGCATCTTGTCAATGGCAAAAGCAAGGAATGCCAGCAACGAGGCAATGGCTATTATGTGGATAAGTAAGTTCATAGTAATTGATATGAAAACGACCGCCAGAAGCCAAGCCTGGCGGTCGCCCGTTTATTGTTCATGTTACTTGCTGCAACCCGGACAGCGTGGCTTAATCTGCTTGAAGAAGTCATTGCCCTTGTCATCAACGAGGATGAATGCAGGGAAGTCCTCTACTTCAATCTTCCAGATAGCCTCCATACCGAGCTCGGGATACTCAACGCACTCGATGCTCTTGATATTGTTCTGTGCAAGGATAGCTGCAGGGCCACCGATTGAGCCGAGGTAGAAACCGCCATGCTTCTGGCAAGCGTCGGTCACCTGCTGGCTGCGGTTACCCTTGGCGAGCATAATCATTGAACCGCCGTTCTCCTGGAAGAGGTCGACATAAGAGTCCATACGGCCGGCTGTTGTGGGGCCCATTGAGCCGCAAGGCATGCCGGCAGGAGTCTTCGCAGGACCTGCATAGTAGATGGGGTGGTCCTTGATGTACTGTGGAAGACCCTCGCCACGGTCGATGCGCTCTTTCAACTTGGCATGTGCGATGTCACGTCCGACGATGATTGTACCGTTGAGAGAAAGACGCGTAGCGATAGGATACTGTGACAGCTGTGCACAAACCTCTTTCATAGGACGGTTGAGGTCTACGCGTACAATCTCGCCCTCACCTGCATTACGCAACTCCTCGGGGATGAGTGTTGCAGGCTGGTCATCGAGCTTCTCAATCCATATACCGTCCTTGTTGATTTTGGCCTTGATGTTACGGTCTGCAGAACAGCTTACGCCCATACCTACAGGACAGCTTGCGCCATGACGTGGCAAACGTACCACGCGGATATCGTGTGCAAGGTACTTGCCACCGAACTGGGCACCCAAGCCTATGCGGTGCGCCTCGTCGAGCAGCTGTTTCTCGAGCTCGATGTCACGGAATGCGCGACCTGTCTCATCGCCTGTAGTAGGCAGGTCATCGTAGTAGTGTGTAGAAGCGAGTTTCACAGTGAGCAGGTTCTTCTCGGCCGATGTACCGCCGATAACGAATGCGATGTGATAAGGAGGACATGCAGCTGTACCCAGGCTCTTCATCTTCTCAACAAGGAAAGGAACGAGCGTAGCAGGGTTAAGGAGTGCCTTTGTCTCCTGATAGAGATATGTCTTGTTGGCAGAACCGCCACCCTTTGTCACCATGAGGAACTTGTACTCCATGCCTTCTGTAGCCTCAAGGTCAATCTGGGCTGGCAGGTTACACTTGGTGTTTACCTCATCGTACATGTTGAGCGGAGCGTTCTGGCTGTAGCGCAGGTTCTCCTGAGTATATGTATCGAAGACACCGCGTGCGAGAGCCTCCTCATCGCAGAAGCCTG
The DNA here is from genome assembly GCA_017936265.1 of Bacteroidaceae bacterium. Classification (GTDB taxonomy): domain Bacteria; phylum Bacteroidota; class Bacteroidia; order Bacteroidales; family Bacteroidaceae; genus HGM04593. Next base: position 121,055 of record JAGBFX010000003.1, read on the forward strand.
TCCACACCTGCTGACCCTTCTCGCCATGGATGATTGCTGTACCTGTATCCTGACAGAGAGGGAGCTGTCCCTTGCATGCCACCTCGGCATTGCGCAGGAATGTAAGTGCCACATACTTGTCGTTGTCACTTGCCTCGGGGTCGGTAAGAATCTTTGCCACCTGCTCATTGTGAGCGCGACGCAGCATGAACGAAACATCGCGGAATGCTGTACGTGACATTAGTGTCAAAGCCTCGGGAGTAACCTTCAGGATTGGTTTACCCTCGAACTCGCCTACTGAAACACCCTCTTTTGTCAAGAGATAATACTCGGTTGTATCCTCGCCATGCTGGAACATGTGAGCATACTTGAATTCAGGAATTGCTGCCATAGTGTTATATGTTTTAGTTTATATGGTTAATGTTTTTGTTATGTGTTTACGAGATTCCTCGCTAACGCTCAGGATGACAAGTCCTCACTTTGGCAACGCCGTCCTCTCGCAACCCGCAGGGCGTGACCTTGCCACGCTGCCTGCGACCGATTGCTGCCGGCGTTGCCGAAGCCTGCGGCTTTCAGTTTTCTTCTTCCTCGTCGATAACAGAGCCTTGCTTTGTCATTCCGACACGGAGTGAGGAATCTCAAAATCGCGATGACCGAGATATCTCACATGCGTTCGATATGACAGGATGTGCCAATTTAGCCATCCACCTCTTCGTATGTCTGGTACAGGAAATCATTATACGGGTACTTCTGCACATGCAGCTCGCACACCTTCTTGTAAAGTATCTCCTTCAGGTCCTCAATATTCTGCTTCTCGCGTGCCGAGATAAAGAGGCAGTTGTCGGCAAGCCTGTTCATCCATGTCTCCTTGAGCTCATCGAGTGTGATGTTCTCACGGGTCTTCGGAGTGAGGTCATCCTCCTCTTTCTGCACATAGGTAAAGGCATCAATCTTGTTGAAGATAACCATCATGGGCTTGTCGCCGCATTTGAGGTCGGCAAGAGTCTTCTCCACAACCTCAATCTGCTCCTCGAACTCGGGGTGCGACACATCGACAACGTGCAACAGCAAATCGGCCTCGCGCACCTCATCAAGAGTCGATTTGAACGACTCGACAAGGTCTGTAGGAAGCTTGCGGATGAATCCTACAGTATCGGACAACAGGAACGGCAGATTCTCGATTATCACCTTGCGCACCGTTGTATCGAGCGTCGCGAAGAGTTTGTTCTCGGCAAAGACCTCGCTCTTGGCAAGCAGGTTCATCAGGGTCGATTTACCTACGTTGGTATAGCCCACAAGCGCCACACGTATAAGGCGTCCGCGGTTCTTGCGCTGTATGCTCTTCTGGCGGTCAATCTGAGCCAACTGTTCCTTGAGCAGCGACATGCGGCCAAGGATTATACGGCGGTCCATCTCGAGCTGTGTCTCACCCGGACCACGGAGACCCACGCTGCCGCCCTTGCCGCCGCCGGCTCCGCCCGAGCCGCCACCCTGACGCTCGAGGTGAGTCCACAGACGTTGCAGACGCGGGAGCATATATTTGTACTGTGCAAGCTCAACCTGTACCTTGGCATGCGCCGTCTGTGCGCGCATGGCAAAGATATCGAGGATGAGCGATGTGCGGTCAAGTATCTTTATCTTCAGTTCCTTTTCAATGTTACGCAACTGCTTTGCCGATAGTTCATCATCGAAGATGACCATACCTATCTCATCATCGCTGTCCTTGAGCATCTCGACATACTCGGCAATCTCGGCAAGCTTACCCGTTCCCACATATGTCACAGGGTGCGGATGGTCAATTCGCTGAGTAAAACGTTTCACTACCTCGGCACCGGCTGTCTGCGCAAGGAACTCAAGCTCATCGAGATACTCGTTGGTCTTGCGCTCGTTCTGCGTCGAGGTTATCAATCCCACCAGAATTGCAGTTTCTTTCTTAGTTGTAGATATTACAAATTCTTTCATCAAATTATAAGGCTATCCAAATTTATGCGAATATAATGATATTTTACAGAAAAATGGTTATCATTGCAGTATAATTATTGCAAGAATGAAAAAGATACTCTTCACTCTAATGCTGCTTTCCTTGCCTGTCATGATAAAGGCGACCGGACAGATGGCCGAAAGCCTGTTGATAGATGGTAAATATTGGCAACTCTATTACTGCCCGATAGAAACTAACCGGGAACTGAGTGAAAAAATAGCAAAAGCCATTGAAGTATTGCCCGAAACGATAACCGAAGATAGTATTGAATGGGTAAAGGACCAAAGTACAGATTTATGGAGAAACTATATTGCAGAATGGGAAATCAAGGACAATAGGTTGTTTCTGCGGGAAATCGGAGTTCCATACATTCGGGAAGTCGGGAACAGATTAGAAGAACACTTTTTTACACTGAATGAAGAGAAGCTCAAGGAGATTTTTGCACCATATTACACAGCTGAGGGTATATGCGCATCGTGGTTTTGCGACACCATGCGTGCAGGCAGAGGCGAAGAGATATACTACGAGCATATGGCTTTTGCAAGGCACAATGAAAATGAATGTCTGATAGTTGTTGACAACGGAACTGTCAAAGAGATAACTCGGTATGATAATTACTACAAGGAGGGAATCGTGCCGTTTGACGTTTGCAAAGCGCTTGCCGAGAAGTTTCCTTGGGAAAATTTTCCCGAATATAAAGATGTGCGTTTTTTATTGCGATTCAGCGACTACGTATTTAATGAGAACGGCATATTGCAAGATTGCAATATACAATGCTTGAAACCAGGGGAATATGAATCAATGACTCAGAACTCTCCTTTGATAATAGCCGTAAAGGATATTCTAAGGGAGTTGAAACCATGGCCAATATGGTATATAAACGGTAAATTTGAGACAAGATACCTTAATTGGGTATTCCCTTTTAAGAGCGAGGCCAAAGCACTAGACGACAAGTGGGGGAATTTAAAAAGTTGGACACATTAAAAATGGTAATAATATAGATATTGCCCCCAATGCCATAGTTGTGTCATTTCGACCAAAAGGGAGAAATCTCATAATTAAATTCAACAGATATCTCACATTCGTTCGATATGACAAAGCCATCGGCTCAACAGCTATATCATTGCTTTAAAAATACTACCGCATCATTGCTCTGTAACAGCCGCCGGCGACAGCCTTTACATACCCCTTCATCTCCATTTCGAACAGCAGGGGCAAAAGTCTGCTTATGGGAATATCAAGCAGTACCACTAACTGGTTTACCTGCATTCCGTCACTGTCGCTGCGCAACGCATCGATGACAGCTTTCTCCTCGGGAGCCAGTTCCGGGAAGAGCTCGCCCTGCAAATCATCGGCGCTCTTTTTCCTTGATGCCGTCTCCCAGTTCATCGCCTCGACAAAATCATAAGCAGATGTTATGAGAGCAGCCCTGTTACGGCTTACAAGTTCGTTGCAACCCTGCGAATACCGGTCATTGACCCTGCCGGGGAAGGCAAAGCAATCGCGCGAATAGCTGTTGGCAAGAGATGCCGTGATGAGCGAGCCGCCCTTTGACGCCGACTCCACGACCACCGTCGCGTCGGCCATGCCGGCCACCACCCTATTACGTTGTACGAAATTTGAAGGAAATGGCTCCGACTCACTCATGAACTCCGTAAGCAGACCGCCATTCTGGAGCATGCTCTTTGCCGTTGCGCGGTGAGCGCCCGGATATATCCTGTCGAGGCCATGTGCAAGGACACCCACCGTGGGAAGCCCCGCCTCAAGTGCCGCACGGTGTGCGCATACATCGATGCCATAGGCAAGGCCGCTGACAACTAGCGTATCAGGGACAAACTTGGCAAGGTCGGCAACGAAGTTCCTGCACAGTTCCTTGCCATATTCGCTTGCATGGCGTGTACCAACAATGGAAACGACATGCCTTGCATTGAGGTCGACATTACCCATCGAGTGAAGCACAAGCGGAGCGTCGCAACACTCTGCGAGGCGACAGGGATAGGACTCATCGCCCAGACAAAGAAGTCTTATCCCGTTCTTTTCCATGAACTCCATCTCACGCTCGGCACGCTCGACAATAGAGCTGTCGGCAAGCATAGCGACGAGCTTTGGAGTAGCATCAGGAAGAATATCCTGTATGTTCGAAGCATTCTCGAGCAGTTCCTTCGCACTGCCCACCTCCTCGACGAGTTGGCGTAAAAGAGCAAGTTGCGGCACCTGCGCCCGTGAGAGCGCAAGCATCGCAACCTGTTCTGTTATCATCAGTGCCGACACTTACTTGATTATTGACTTGAATGTAGCGTCCTGAAGGTACTTGGTAAACTCAAGGTCACCGGCAGCCTTCTTTGCCATAGACGGGTCGAGCTTGATAGCCTGCTTCAAACCGTCATATACAAATGCTATGTTTGATGTCCTTGCACCGAGGAGAGCCTTGATGTAGTATGTTGTAGCATCGGGGTTCTCTATCTTGTCAAGAGTCTCGCGTACAGTGCTGTAATCCTTGTTAAGGAGCTGTGCAAGAGCTGCGCTGTTCGTAGCCTTGTCCTCGAGAAGAGCGGCAGCACGACCATACTCGCCCTGCGCTATGTAAAGGTTTCCGAGAGCCTCGGCACCTGCCTTGGCCTCGTTGCCAAGAGCCATCAATGACTCTGCATCAGACACATTGCCCTGAAGAAGCTCCAGATAACCGAGGTTCAGCTGTACCTCGGGAGCCGAAGCGTTAGCGCCGAGAGCCTTCTCGAAGTAGCTCGCGGCTGTGGCATAATCGCCCTCGTTGTATGCCAATACACCAAGATTGTTGTATGCACGATAGTCGGCAGGGTGCAACTTGATTGCGGTATTGAATATCTCCTTCTTCTCGTTGACATCATCGGTAAGGATTGATGAATAAAGGATCTCCTCGAGAGAGAGCACCTTGGGATCGGCTGCATACTGCTCCTGAATCTGCTCATCAGAACGGCCGATAAGCTGGTAGTTGAGAGTGATGCGTGCTCTACGGAGTTTCGGAAGCACATCATCGGCAAGCTCGCTGTAGATTGAAGAGATATTCTTTATCTGCATCTCACGCTCCTCGGGGTCATCGTACATGGAAAGGACACGGAGAATCAGTTCCTTGTCAGGAAGTTCTGACTTTGATACAAGTTCCTTGAAACCTTCCCAGTCCTCGGCTGTGTACTTGCTGTCCACATAGCCGTCAAGCTTAGCCTTCTTCATCTCCTTCTTTACGAACTTTGCAGTATTCTCCTCGCGGCCTGTAGCCACATTGTCATTGAGGAGCACACCACCGTCGGGGGAAGCATAGGCCGATACCTCAACCTCATCGAGCACCTTGTTCTCGAAATCCTTTGCAATGTCGGCCATAGCAGCCTTCAGTTCTTCCATCTCCTCTGTCGTGAGCTGTGAAGCGCGAAGGTTTGTCTGCTGGATAAGGAACATGATGTTAGCCTCCTTTGCCTGCTTGATTACACGCTGGAAAGCATCCTCGCCAATAGCGATGTTTGCAGACGCGGCTGTCTGACGGTAGAGCTGTGATGTAGCGATACAGCCGTCGGCAATCTTCACATCGGGAAGATTGTATGTCTTCTTGCCCTTGTTCACCACGAAACGCAGGTACAGCTCTGCATCCTCCATTGCAGGAACATAGTCGAATGTCATTCTTGTCTTGAATGAACCGCCGTTGTCATATGAGATTACGCGGTCATTGCCACGAACCTTCACACCCTGGAATGTCACAGGCTCGGCAACAGCCTCGCCACCCTCGTACTTGAGGACAGGAGTTACGGTAAGGACAGACTTCTTGTTAAACACCTTTGCAGGGAACTTGCCGTCAACAGTAACGGGAACCTCACTGCCTACAACCTCCAACACGCCAGGAGTAACGGTAAAGTACTCCGACTTCATTGCGCCCATCTTTGAGCTACATGAGCTCAATGCGACAACAGCCGCACATGCGAGCAATAGTGATAATTTTTTCAACATTGATTATTAATTAACAGTTATTTTGTGATTGTGCTCTCAAATATTCTACAAAGTTAATCCTACTGGCGCAATTGTCAAAATCAAATAACATAGTAAAACGAAATATTTTATTTTTTTCACAAGATTATTTCACATCTTGCGGTTACGCGGATGGTGTTCGATAATCTCCTCGCGCAGGCGGGTAGAATCGATATGCGCATAGATTTCGGTCGTTGCTATGCTCTCATGCCCGAGCATGGCCTGGATGACACGCAAACTGGCACCACCCTCAAGAAGATGAGTAGCAAAGGAGTGACGGAAGGTGTGCGGGCTGACATTCTTCCTGATGTCGGCATCAAGGACAAGCTGTTTTATGAAGTGAAAGACCATTATGCGCGAGAGAGGTTTCTTGAGTCTTTCGCTAATAAATACATAATCCTCGTAACCGGGTTTTATCGGTATCCTGTTCCTGTCGGCGAAGTACGCCTCAAGCTCGGCTACCGCGCGCGATGAGATTGGTACAAGACGCTGTTTGTCGCCCTTGCCTGTAACACGAATGAACTGTTCCTGAAGATAGAGGTCGGACATTTTCAGGGCACACAGTTCCGAGACTCGCAAGCCACAGCTGTAGAGCATCTCAATCATGGCGCGGTTGCGCTGCCCCTCTTTCTTCGAAAGGTCAATGGCATTTATCACATCATCAATCTCGTGCAGCGTAAGCACGTCGGGCAGATGCATTCCAATCTTGGGTGACTCGAGCAGTTCTGTCGGGTCCTTGTCGATAAAGCCGTCAAGCTTGAGGAAACCGTAGAATGAGCGCAGCGAAGAGAGTATGCGGGCACGCGAACGTGCATGTATGCCGATATCGGTCAATGAAGCGAGAAAGGCAGCCAGGTCATCTATCGTGGCAGCAAGCAACTCCACTCCGTTCTCCTTCAGGAATATACGGAGTTTCTCCACATCGCCGAGGTAGGCCTCTACGGTATTCGGCTGAAGCGACTTCTCGAGTTTCAGATATACCCGGTAGCACATAACGGGCGACTTTGCTTTTATGTCAACGTCCTTTGCCATATCTTTTTGTTATCGAGCACGAAATTAGCAAAAAAAGCCGAACAGCAGAGCCGCAATAGGGATAACATTTTTGTCTGCTCGACAAAATGTTGTATCTTCGCAGCCTGAAAGATTATAACTCCGTTATAAACAATGCGCATATGAGCCTGACAACACCGCTTGACCAATACATCGCCGACCACAGCAGCCCCGAGGGAGATTATCTCTACAGGCTGTTCCGGGCCACTCATGTGGAGATTCTTGCTCCGCAGATGGCGTCGGGGCACATTCAGGGCAGGCTGTTGAAGTTCATGGTAAAAATGATACGCCCAAAGAGAATTCTCGAGATAGGTACCTTTACCGGCTACTCGGCGCTCTGCATGGCCGAGGGGCTTGATGAGGGAGGCAAACTCTACACATTTGAGGTTGAGGATGAGCTTGAAGACTTCACACGCAGATGGATTGAGGGGTCGGATTACGCCGACAAGATTGAATTCATCATCGGCAATGCACTTGAGATAGTACCGACGCTGAACGAAAAGTTCGACATGGTGTTCATTGACGGCAACAAACGAGAGTATCTTGAGTACTACGAGCTGGCGATGAGCCATCTGAGCGAGGGCGGCTGGATACTCGCCGACAACACCCTGTGGGACGGACATGTGATTGAGCCTGAAAGACAGGATGCACAGACCAACGGAGTAAGAGCCTTCAATGATTTCATCCGCGATGACAAGAGGGTCGAGGTGGTGATACTGCCCCTGCGCGACGGACTCACGATAATAAGAAAGAAATAAGCCCCACCCCAACCCTCCCCATTATGGGAGGGGACAATAAAGCATACAAAAAAAAGAAATATCAGTTACAAAACAAGTAAATTCACATATGGACAGTACAAGACAGAACAAGATTGCACGATTGATACAGAAGGAGCTCAGCGAGATTCTGCTGCGCCTGGCGAAAGAGACACGCGGAATCATGGTATCGGTAAGCGTTGTACGCGTGAGCCCCGACCTCGGTATCGCCAAGGCATACCTGAGCGTATTCCCATCGGAAAAGGCAAACGAGGTAGTGAACCACCTGAACGAGAATATCAAGGCCATACGCTTTGAGCTCGGCAACAGAGTGCGCCACCAGCTCCGCATCATCCCTGAGATACGTTTCTACATAGATGATTCGCTCGACTACATCGAGAACATCGACAAACTCCTGAAAGAATAAAGGCCTGACTGACGACATCATATCATGAACCTGTCGCTATACATTGCCAAGCGGTACCTCTTCTCGAAGAAGAGCCATCAGGTGATAAACATCATCTCGGGAGTAGCCATTGCGGGCATCGCGTTGGCAACGGCAGCTATGATATGTACCTTGTCGGTATTCAACGGATTTCAGGGACTTGTGGCAGAACAGTTCACTGCCTTCGACCCTGATTTAAGGATAATGGCGGACAAGGGAAAGAGTTTCATGAGCGACAGCCCTGAGATGGAGGCCATTGACAAGCTCGATGGCGTGGAGACCGTATCGTTCTGCATCGAGGACAAGGCACTCGTTGGGTATGACGGCCGACAGGTTATCGCAACCATAAAAGGCGTGGACCAGCACTATGCAGAGCTGACGAACATAGGAGAGGCTCTGCGCGGCAACGGTGAGTTCATACTACAGGATGAACTGAACTCTTATGCCATACCAAGCGCCGAACTGATGAGCGAGCTCGGGTGCGGGATACATTTTACCGAGCCGCTTGAGGTATACTCGCCCACACGCGGACGAAAGGTTAACCTGACAATGCCCGCACGCAACTTCAAGAAGGAGTACCTGCACTCCTCGGGGCTGATATTCATCATAAACCAGCCAAAATACGCAAGACACATCATCACATCGGGTGAGTTCGCCCGCAAGCTGTTCCGCCGTAGCGACAACGAGGTGACATCAATGGAGATCAAGGCAAAGGAGGGGACTGATATCGCGGACATCAAACAGCAGATTACAATGCTGTTGGGCGAGGGATACACCGTACAGGACCGCTACGAACAGCAGAACGATGTGTACAAGGTAATGCAGATAGAGAAACTCATCTCATATATATTCCTCACATTCATACTCCTTGTAGCATGTTTCAACATCGTGGGCTCGCTATCCATGCTCATCATCGAGAAACAGGACAATATGAATACTCTGCGCAGCATGGGGGCCGACAAGAAGACTGTCTCGAATATCTTCGTATACGAAGGCATCATAATATCGGCACTTGGAGCCCTTGCTGGAATTGTTACAGGAATTGCGCTGTGTCTTGCGCAACAGCATTTCGGTATAATTTCAATGGGCGGGGATGGTGCATTTGTCGTTGACAGTTACCCTGTCGAGGTACACCTCAATGACATCATAACGACATTCTTCACAGTGCTTGCGGTGGGTATAGCTGCAGTGTGGTTACCGGTAAGAATACTGACAAGAAAACTTCTATAAATCAATGAGCGCCCCGCAGGGCGCTCATTGATTTATAGAAGAGTCACAGTCTTTACCTCGATTTGCTGATTGAGGAAGAGCGACGCCTGATCACCGAACTTGCCGTCGGCCTCTGTGGTGCAGAACAGTGTCGTGCCGCCCTTGGTGCAGAGAGCCTCCATGTTGGGATGATTCTCAAGATACCTCTTCAGTGAACTTGCAACTGCAGTTCCCTGTGTAATCAGTTTGACACCCTCGGGAGTATACTTCCTTATCTTCTCCAGAAGAATGGGATAATGGGTACACCCCAGAATTATTGCATCAATCTCGGGGTCTCGCTCAAGCAGCCTCTCGACATGACGTTTTACAAAGTAGTCGGCACCATCGCCGGCATACTCGTTTGTCTCGACAAGCGGTACCCACATAGGGCACGCCTCGCCTGTGACCTCGATATCGGGGAACAGTTTGCGTATCTCCAATGGATAGGAGTGTGACTTTATTGTACCCTCTGTAGCCAACACACCCACATGGCGACTCTTTGTCGCGTCGCCTATGCACTCCACCGTGGGGCGTATTATACCGAGGACACGCCGATTGGGGTCGAGCAAAGGTATGTCGACCTGCTGTATCGTACGGAGTGCCTTGGCCGATGCGGTATTGCAGGCAAGGATTACCAACTGGCAACCCTGCTGGAAGAGATAACGCACCGCCTGACGCGTAAACTCGTACACCACATCGAAGGAGCGTGTACCATAAGGAGTACGCGCATTGTCGTCAAGATAGATGTAATCATACTGCGGCAACAGTTTCTGTATCTCATCATAGATGGTAAGACCGCCATAGCCCGAGTCAAAGACTCCTATCGGACCGGCACTCTTGGATAACTGCAGGAAATCGCTCATGATGTTCCGGTTTTATTACTTTATTATTCTATGATATCTGTTGCGACCCTTACGCTGTCGACAGCCTCCTTATCAGTGGCAATGACAACTGTATCTGTCGCGACCTTTTGTGTCTCTGTGGCAACGCCTGTGACAATGTCAGTGGCAACGGCCTCAACGGCACTGTCCACACGCTTCTCCTCGGCGCCAAGTTCGTCGTTTGCATCCTCAGCGGCTTCATCCTCGGCACACTCGACAACAGTAGGAACAGTCTCCACTGTCGGGTTCAGCACCTCTTCAAGCACCAATGGGGTTATCTCCTCGCCATACTTGGGGTTGACATACCTGTACATGACCTCATCGCTGTTTATGGCATAGGCAAGACCCATTCTCTCGCACACCTTTGCCAAAGCAATGTCGACCCTCTCGTTGCACGGAGCAAGGAGTGAGTCCTTCGCCTGTGACAGCCACACCTTGAGACGGTCCCTGAAAAGCACGCTATTGTCGACCATCTGCTGAAGTTCCTTCTGGCGCTTGCGGAGAATTGGCTCGGGGAAATCCTGCTGACCGTCAAGGAAAGCCACATATTTACGTGTCAGTTCCTGCTCGTTACGCTCTATCTCGGCATTGCAGCGCTGCTTCAGCAGTTCGAACTCCTCTATGGCCAACAGATACTCGGGCACAGCCATGAGCACCTCTTTGTGACTGTAGAAGCCGAACTTGCCCTGTGCCGACAGGAGCATAGGCAGGAACATCAATAATAACAGAATCTTTCGCATATCAATTAGAGCAATGGAGCACACAGCTCCTTCATCAAAAAAAATAGAGGGGGAATTGCCTACTCCCCCACTATCATATTACGCCTGATTACTTTGCAGGAACTGCGTTAGCAGGGATACCCAACTTTGTACGTACCTTCATGGTAACATCCTCGCAGAGAGTCTTGCTTACATAAGGCATGCCACCGTTGAGGTCGAAGATACATGTATAGCCACCGTCACGGCCTACTGCATCGAGTGCGTCGCGGAGCTTTGTCTGGATGTTCATCATCTCTTCCTGCTCGGCCTTTGCAAGGTTTGTCTGTACCTCCTGACCGTACTGCTGCAGACGCTGCTCCATCTGAAGCAACTCCTCGTAGCGACGCTTGAGGATATTCTCGGGAACAGAATCCTTCTGCAACTTCTCGAACTCAGTACCCTTCTTCTCGAGCTCTGTACGCAAAGCATTGAAATCATCGGTATACATCTTCTCAAGGTCCTGAATCTTCTTCTGAGCCTTAGCGAACTCAGGCATTACCTGTACAATCTCTGTAGAGTTTACATAACCGAATTTCTGTGCAAGCAGGCTCATTGGAGCGAGCAGCATAATTACAATCAAAAATTTCTTCATTTTCTTAAAAATTTATATTAAACATTGATTATTCACACACCTATTTACTCGGAATAGCCGAGCTTTACAAGCACCTCACCGCTTATGTCAATCGCAGGAGAGGCATATATGATGCTCACTGCCGAAGCACGGTCAATGACCATTGAGTATTTCTTGGCCTCGCATATCTCCTTGACGGCATTGTATATCTCATCCTGAATCGGCGCCATCAGGCTCTCACGTTTCTTGTAGAACTCGCCCTGAGGACCAAAATACTGACGCTTGAGTTCGCTTGCCTCTTTCTCCTTGGCAAGAATAGCCTCTTCGCGTTTCACACGCTGTTCATCGGAGAGGAAAGCCGACTCGCTCTGATACTCCTTATACATATTCTCGGCCTCGGCCACAATCTCATCAATCTCGCCCTGCCAGCGTTTTGACTGCTGGTTCAGCTGCTCGTTGGCACGCTCATAAGCCGGGATATTCTTCAGGATATATTCCATGTCCACAAGAGCATATTTCTGCGCCTGTACACCTGCCACTGCAAAGCAGAAAAGCATAGCTGTCAATAGTAGTTTCTTCATAATAGTACGTTTTATCTGTTTAGAATTCCTGTCCGAGTATAAAGTGGAAATGACTGCCACTATACTGTGATGAACCGAACACCTTGTCAAAGCCATATGCCCAGTCGAGACCCACAAGACCAATCATCTGCAGGTAGATGCGGACACCCACACCGGCACTGCGCTTCAGGTCGAAGAGATTGAACTTCGAAGCGTCGTTCCAGGCATTACCGCCCTCAACGAATGCAAGACCGTATATTGTAGTAGAGCTCTGAAGCATGAATGGGAAACGTAGCTCGAGACCCAGACGCGTGTAGGCATAACCCTCGTAACCGTATGGCGTGAGGCTACCGTTCTCATAACCGCGCAGGGCAATCATGTCGGTCGCATAGTTGTATGAGTAACCGCTCATACCGTCACCGCCGACGTAGAATGTCTCGAACGGAGACTTCTTGTTCCTATCATAGCTGCCCAGGATACCGAAGTCGGCACGTGTCATGAGCACAAGGTTATGCTTACCCTCGGTAAGCGAGGTATATGTCTTGCTGCGGAACTTTATCTTGTAGTACTCAATCCACTTATGTTTCTCGCGGAGCTCATCCCTGTAAGACGGGGTATTCACGTTCTTGGCAAGGTTGGCATAATCCTTTCCATCCCACAAAGAGTAAGGTGGTGTAGCCGATGCCGTGAGTGAGAATTCCGAGCCTTCGCGCGGGAACAGCGGGTTCATGATGGTGCTACGGCCGAGCGATAAGGTCAGGTTGATGTTATTACAGTTACCGTCGGTAATGAGGAAGTACTGCCAGTCCTTAAGCGAGTACAACTGGTAATTCAACTCAGCCGACAGGGTAAAGTTGTCATCAGGCCACTGCAGACGGCGTCCCCAGCCTACCGACACACCATACATCTTTATATATTTGTCGGGGTCATAGTATGAAGACATATTGTTATATCCATAGCCGTATCCGTTGTAGTTTCCGTAACCGTACAGATAGTTCGTATAATTGTTGTAGAACGCCGAATTATAGTAGCTGTCAGCGACATCGGTCTGTATTGACATGAACGCCGACACAGAGAATGAATTCGGGCGCTTGCGGCCGAACCATGGGTCAAAGAACGACACGCTGTACGACTGGTAATAGCGGCCGTTGGACTGCGCGCTTATGGTAAGTGTCTGTCCGTCGCCCTGCGGAATGATACCCCTGCGCAGTGCCTTTTTCTTGAAGAGGTTACGCATTGAGAAGTTTGTGAACTTGAGCGACAGTTTACCGATGACACCGGTCTGTCCCCAACCTGCAGAGACCTCAATCTGGTCGCTGCTCTTTGTCTGCAGTTTCCAGTTCATGTCCACCGTTCCATTCTCGGGGTTAGGCACTACACCCGGGTCAATTGACTCAGGGTCGAAGTGTCCCATGTTCGCAATCTGTCGGAACGAACGCTCGAGTGCATCCATTGAGAAGAGGCTACCGGGCAACGTGTACAGCTCGCGGCGCACGACCTCTTCGTAGAGGCGGTCGTTACCCGAGATTGACACGCGGCCAATTGATGCCTGTACACCCTCCACCATGCGCAACTCGAGGTCTACAGAGTCATTCTCAATACGTGCCTCGGTAGGTATCACATTGAAGAACACATAACCTTCGTTGTAGTATACATTCTTTACAGCATCCTCATCGAAGAGAAGACGCTCCTCAAGACCTTTCTGATTATATACATCGCCCGGTTTCATGCGCAGCACATAGTCAAGATATGCAGTAGAGAAGACACTGTTGCCCACCCACTTTATACTGCGGATGTAATACTTCGAGCCCTCCTCTATGCCAAGGTAGATGTCGACACTCTTGTCATCGTACATAACGACACTATCCTTGACGATACGTGCATCGCGGTAACCGTTCTCGTAGTAGCGGTCGAGAATCTTCTCCTTATCCTCTTTATACTGCTCCTCGGTAAACTTCTTCGAGCGGAAGAGCGAGTGCCACAGGTTATCGAGACGTGTTTTCTCGCGCGTCTTCTTCATGGCATAGCGCACCTTGTTCTCGGGCAACGCACTTGCACCCTCTATATATATACGGTGTACCTTGACCTTATCCTTCTTGTCTATGTTCACATCGACGATTACACGGTTGTCACCTGTCACGTCGGGGCGCTGTACCACATTCACCTCGGCATTCTTATAACCCTGCTCATCGTAGTAGTTCTTGATAATCTTGGTGGCGCGGTCAATGATATCCGGTGTAATCTGATTACCCTTGATGATACCGATTTTCATCTGCAGATCCTCCCTGTCCGACTTCTTCACACCGAGAATATTCAGCTGTGACACACGCGGACGCTGGTTGAGGCTTATACCTATATATATCTTATCCCCGACAATACTATCGGCTGTTATAACCACATCCTCAAAAAGACCATGCTTCCAGAAGCGCTTGATGGCATCGGTCACGGCATCTCCGGGTACAGAGATGACGTCGCCGACCGAAAGGCCTGAAATTCCGAGAATCACCGCCGGCTCGATGTTGTCGACACCCGAGAGGTTAATTCCGCCAATTGTGTACTTCGGCGGATTATTGGTATATAATATAGTAGGTTTGTCTATCTTCTGCTGTGCAACGCCTGTAACGGCAATGGACATCAGCATTATTGACAGAATAGCCTTTAGATGGAGAGAACTTCTCATTTTATACAGTTTTATCATCATTATCATCGTTTGTAACTTGCTCGCCCGTCAATCCATAGCGGCGTTGGCGGTGTTGGTACTCATAAACAGCCTTGCAAAGGTCCTCATTGGCGAAATCGGGCCACAGGACCTCGGTAAAGTAGAGCTCCGAGTATGCGGCCTGCCACAGCAGGAAGTTACTCAAGCGCACCTCGCGACCGGTACGGATGAGCAGGTCGGGGTCAGGCATGAAATTCGTTGAAAGTTCGTTGCTGATGACCTCCTCAGTTATATCCTCGGGCAATATTTCCCCGGCCTTTACCTTGCTTGCCAAAGAACGTATGGCCGCAGTCATCTCCCATTTTGAGGAGTAACTCAATGCGAGCACCAGTGTCATGCGGTCGTTATTTGCCGTACGCGCGATACATCCTTCAAGGCGTTCACGCACCTCTGCCGGCAGCTTCTCCATGTCGCCTATTATCTTGAAGGCAACATTGTTCTTCATGAAGGTATGCTCCTCGATAGACTCCATGAGCAACGACATAAGAGCCGCGACCTCGGCCACAGGACGGTTCCAGTTCTCGGTAGAGAACGTGTATAGCGTCAAGTACTTCACTCCAAGCCTTACACAGTTCTCGACAAGTGCATGCACAGCCTCAGCACCTGCCTTGTGCCCCATGGAACGCTCCATGCCACGCTGCTGGGCCCAACGGCCGTTGCCATCCATTATTATCGCTATGTGCTGCGGTATATTGTTCCTGTCTATCTTATCAACGTAATTCATAGTCTTCAGTTATTGCATTTCCTGTATTTGGGCGAAAGGTCATAAGTCACCGACAGCGAAAGGAAAGAGTAGCTGTCCTTGTTCTTGAACCCCTTGCCCTTTATACCATATGGGTCATTCAGTATCGGTGCCGTCTCCTTCGTGACATCAAGGTCATCACTCAAAGTGAAACGGAACGACAGTTCGCACCCTAGGTTAATACGTGGCGCTATCTTGTATTTGACTCCCACCCCTACAGGCAGATTCATAGTAAACACATTGTCGGCAGGCTCGGGGGCGAATGTTAGCCCTGCACCTGCAAATATATATGGCGACAGACGATGCGTGCGTTTATATCCCGAACCGTCGCCATAGGCGAGGAAATGACACTCGAACTGTGCACCCAGGTCATATACGGTACGTGTAAAATCCACATCCCCGCCGGGAAAACGGTTATCAAAGTCGGCTGTACTGCCCGAGATTCCCGCTACGGCAAGCGAGCCTTTGACCGCCATTCTCGGGTTTATGTTATAGCGTCCCACGATGCCGCCCATAAGATTCAGGTTCCTCATCAGCGAGCTGTAGTTGGCGTCGCCATAATAGCAGCTGCCACCGACCATAACACCCACCTCGTAGCGATATTCAAGATTGTCCGCGCGCACGCCACACGCCAGGCACACGACCAATGCACCCACGGCAACAGCACGCATAAACACTCTCCCCATCATCGCTCCCGAATCACTTATTGAAGCCCAAGCGGTTTATTATGCCTTTCCAGACACCGCCATTCTCCCCTGACTTGATTATCCACATATAGTTCTTCGAGTCGACGGCCACCGCAAACGGCGCACTGCCGACAGCAAGTTCCTTCGGCAAACGCTGGTAGAAGCTCTGGTTCTCTTTCCACACTATTCCGTTATCCTTCGAAACGTAGAACGAGCCGAACGCCCCGACTTCTGTTCCGCCGACATTGCCCGCACCACCCAAAGCATAGAGATAGCCATTGTAGCGCACCACGGCAACCCCCTCCAATGCAGGACAAGGGTAGGAATTGTCGGCATTATCGTAGCAAACCCACTTGTCCTCGCTTGAAAGCTTGCTCCACACACTCACACCGCCGTCCTTTGCCTCGGTAGTATAACCGACAAGCATATAACGTATGATTCCCTTATTGTGATTCAACGGATAAGAGGCAACAGAGACGCCATAGAGGGGGAAGTCAGCAGGCAAAGACTCAGTAACATTGAACGAGACACCATCATTTGAGCAAAGCAATCCCTGCTCCCCGGCTACCCAAAGTTCGCCGGCCTCATCAGAAGCGCCGATTACGGCCACAGCACCTGTTCCTGTTGCAGCCACGCTCCAGGTTATTCCGTCCGCCGATAAATATACATCGCCGGCAGAAACCGCATAGAATTTCCCGCCAAAGAGCGTTACCGTTCCCAGAGCCTCTACTGGCAGCTCCGTAATGGCGGCACCGCTCCATGACTCAGCGTCATCCGCAGCTGTCACTGCAACCACAGCTGCGCCGTTCCCATCTATGCCGAACAGAAACATCTCATCCCCGCGCTCCAATACACGAACAGGGGAAACGCCCTCAACCGCACTATATCTTGTCCAAACCATCATTTCAGGCTCAACCTGATGCACATTTATCGAGATTGTATAATCTTTGTGATACTCCCCGTCGCCGGCATATACGCGGAACTTGCGAGGCTTAGAAAAGTCAATCGAATCATTCGATGTGAAATTGCTGTAGGAATCAGTGCTGTCCACATATATGGCAGGAACGCCCTGTACTGACATGTTGATAACCACCTTTGTGACATCGGTCGCATACAGCAAGGAGTCATTATTGTAGATTTCGCCGGTCGCCTGGTTGATTGTAAAGGCAACTGTCTCCATGGATACAGTCTTTGTGACAACAGTATCCACACCCTCGGAAGTGAACGCAGGATATTCAGACCTTATGTCATCAATACTGAACGAAGTGATGAAAGCATAAGGCGACGGAGTGTACACCTCTTCCTCGCTGCTGCCGCATGACAACAGGAAGAATGCTGAAAGGAGCAATACAAAATATATTGACAAATTCTTTTTCATAGATTCGCATATTACATTCAACTTGCAAAGTTAGCAACATTTTTCGGTTTACACACCTTTTCGCGCGTTATTTATATTATTTTAAAACTTAAAAGGGGAATTTAAAGGCAATTCACACAAATTCCGATACCCTTCATAGAGAAACGGTAAGCCTATACTTTCGGCCACACCGATAAAAGAACAATCCCGCATCCTTTCGAGACGCGGGAGAGAACATGCAATGCCGAAGAGATCAGCACATGGCATTGGATAATGGCAGAAAACCATTAGTAGAGTTTACAAAGCTATACTCTATCAAAAAACGAAACTATATTGCCGCCACATTTTTCCTCGGACACTTTGACGGCTTTGACAAGACAAGGGGCAGCAACACCCTCAGCAACAGTGAGCGAAGGATTGGTCTCGACACGGGCAGAATCCCACATGCCGGCATCGATGAACGACTGCAACGTAGCCGAGCCGCCCTCTACAAGCAGACTGTTGATCTTTCTCGAATGGAGCCAGCCCGTTATCTGTTCCACGACAGGTACATCTCCGTCAAGGACAACTTGTTCAACATTTTTACCAAAGCAACCTCTTGGGCTCTCGGTAAAGACAACTGTCGGTTGCGAACCGTCAAACAGACGCAGTTCAGGCGACAGCACTCCTTTGCGGTCAACAACCAAACGCAATGGGGAACGGCCGCTCCAGAAACGCACATCGAGTGAAGGATTATCAAGCAACGCCGTACGTGTACCCACAAGAATAGCGTCATGAGAAGCGCGTAGCTTATGTACCGCAATGCGTGAGATATTGTCAGACACTTTCAATGCTCCATGGCCCGCACGCACATGGTCGATAAACCCGTCTGAACTCTGCGCCCACTTGAGCGTGATATACGGGCGATGTTTCTGATGAAAAGCAAAAAAAGCGCCATTTAATCGGCGGCTTTCAGCCTCGAGCAGTCCCACGGTCACATCTATTCCGGCAGCTCTCATGCGTTCGATTCCCGAGCCGTTGACCTGCGCATTGGAATCGGTGGTCGCTATTACTACCCGCGCCATTCCGCAGGCAATTATGAGGTCACAGCACGGCGGTGTCTTGCCGTAGTGCGAACAGGGCTCAAGGGTCACATATATTGTAGAGCGTTCAAGCAGATGCCTGTCGCACTCCTTGACCGAGTTGACGGCATTCACTTCGGCATGCGGCTCGCCTGCACGTATATGATACCCTTCGCCGATTATTCTACCGTCACACACTATCACAGCTCCAACCATTGGGTTAGGCGAAGTACTACCGACACCACAATGCGCAAGCTGCAGTGCACGCGCCATATAAAGTTCATCAACTGAAGAGAATGCACTCATTTGTAAATTATTTTTATCGAAAAATCACATAAAATACCATACATCCGCATGCGAAGATACTAAAAAGAGAGAATGCCTGCAAAGCAAAGTGCCGAATTAAGTCAACAAGGTTATGAAGAGAAGCAAAAACATCCACAGGCAGCAGCTACCACCCGACAGTTGTCCTTTTGAGAGTAATAAGGACAACCTCGCTCGGCACGCAAAAGCGCACTTTCCTACGCGATGTACCGACACCATTTGTCGTAATGATTATCGAACCAGAACTTGTTCTGTTACATCCACGTAAGAAACGGGTCCCATAAGTGGTATTTTTCACAGGTGTATAAAGCCCCAACAAACTCACTTGACCGCCATGCGTATGCCCCGAGAGGACAAGCTCAGCCGTTGAACGAGAGCGCTCGGCATAATCAGGGGTATGGCACAACAGGATCGTAAAAAGGGAATCAGGTACTGTCTCGGACGGTTGTACAGCAAGAGAATCATATCTGAAACTGTCATATATTCCGGCAAGGAATACCGTATCATTATCGTGCGACAGAGGCACAACGGTGTCGGCAAGCAACACTATCCCGTGCTCCTTCATCGAGTGCGCTATAAGATCCTCGTTCCTGCGCTCGTGATTACCCAGCACAGCGTATACCCCGAACGGCGGTTCCACCGCCGACAATGACGCGAAAAGGGCATCTATCGAGTCGTTGTCAGTGACATAATCGCCACCCAAGAACAGAGCATCCGGAGACATCTCCTCGAGCCGTTTTACCAGTTTCCCGAGCCTTTTGGCATTGAACAGGCTGGGGTAATGTAAATCCGAAACAAAAGCGACCCTGAAGCCGTCGAACGAACCCGGCAGCCTGTCACTCTCAATTACATACTCCTTGACGCGCCCCACCCCGCTCCCCGACAGGGTTGCACAAGATGAAATCAGCAGCATCGCTGCTGCCGACAACATTATATGTTTGAACACGAGTATGCAATGCCGCATAATGTCAATCCTTCTCGATAAGTACAGTCGCATAGGCCGTTATGCCCTCCTTGCGTCCCTCGAAACCAAGTTTCTCGGTTGTCGTGGCCTTTATTGAGAGGCAATCGGGGTCAATGCCCAGGACGGCCGCCATAGCCTCCTGCATGGCAGGAATATGCGGATTCAGCTTGGGGGCCTGAGCCGCTACGGTAGAGTCGATATTGCCTATTCTGTAGCCTTTCTCCTTTAGCAGTTCACCTGTTCGGCGCAAAAGTATCTTGCTGTCGATATTCAGGTACTCCGCCGATGTGTCGGGGAACTGATAGCCGATATCGCGCAAGTTTGCCGCACCCAGGAGCGCGTCGCAGATTGCATGTATGAGCACATCGGCATCGGAGTGCCCCGCAAGACCATATTCATAAGGGATTTTCACACCGCCAATCCACAGGTCGCGGTTCTCCACGAATTTATGAACATCTATACCAAAGCCAACTCTAATCATATTGTCAACGTCTAAAAAGGTCCTTCAAACCATCCATATCAAACGAGAGCGAGAAACGCAGTGTCTGGTCAAGCGGGTTGCTCTGCGCTGTAGAGATGAGGTAAGCAGCATCGAGCGAGAAGACACTCATGCGGAAGCCGGCACCCAATGTAAAGTATTTGCGGTTACCTTTGTACTCATTCTCATAATGATATCCGCCACGTACCGAGAACTGCTGATTGTAACAATACTCGACACCGATACCGCCATAGATTTCCTTCAGCTCCTTGCTGAACCCGCCCGGAGCATCGCTGAAAGACTTGAAGATACCCGAGATTGGAGATACATCATTGTATCCTGTACTCTCAAGCCAGGTCTGGTACTCTGAATAGTATGAGTTGTCGCCCTGCTCATAGCCGTTCTCCTCGAGGAACTGGCTGTACTTGGGACGTGTAGGTACCATAAGTTTGTTCAAGTCGGCACTGAACGAGATTGTATTATACTCATCTATAGGAATAAGCAGCGAAGCACCCAGGCGCAGGTTTGTAGGTATGAACTCATTTGTCGCACCGTCATCGTATGATATCTTGGTACCGATATTCGAAGCGTTCAGACCGATACCGAGCATGCATTCACGGTTGCCCAACATGATGTAGTTGTTGTAATAGAGCGCAATATCCGCGGCAAACGCACTACCCGGAGACATATCCTCGGAATAGTTGTACTGGAGGTCACTATGAATGTAGCGCAGAGCGATAGCTGCCGAGAAGGTTTCGGAGAGCATACGCGAATAGGCCACGTCAACAGCCATCTCATAAGGTTTTATGGTCATCTCGTCCTCAACGAACACTTCGCCCAACGAGAAGTATGTAAGCGAACCGCTGACAGCCGAATAGTCGCCTATGCGGTAGTATCCTACAAGATTTACAAGGTCAATGTCGCTTACCAGCTGGCGGAGCCATGGGGTGTAGGACATCGACACGCCAGCACGTGCTATCGTGAACGGATATTTTGCCGGGTTCCAATACTGGGAGTTGACATCGGCCTCGGTAGCCACACCCACATCGCCGAGCGAGCCCGCGCGGGCATCAGGGGCGATAGAAAGCGAAGTGACACCTGTGTATATCGGGTTGAACTGATCCTTTTGGGCAAAAAGCGGGAAAGCCAACACCGCCGCCATCAGCATAACCAGAATTCTATTCTTTGACATCTTAATAATAGTTTTACCGTTAATACGAAACTGCTCTTTATATAAACTTCTAGAGCAGTCATTTATTGTTTATGACCACGAATTTAATTGTACGCGTTGCGGACTCCGCGCCGTCAGACACTATATATGCCCTTGCAAGGTATACCCCTGTGGGCAGAGGCTGTCCGCCCTGCGCCGTACCGTCCCACTCGCAGCGCAGCACGAGACCATCGGACAGTTCCCTGTTTGTCTTGCTCCAGAGCACCTGTCCTTGGAAGTTGAAGATGTCTATCCTCACCTCCAGCTCGCTCTGCGGACGGTTGTGGGTAAGCTCGAAGCATGCCGACGTACCGTAGAGCACCGGCGAAGGATTGATTCTCAACTGCACGAAGTCGGGGGCAAGTGACGGATTCACCACAAACGTGAGGTTTGCCGTCGTAGAGTTGTTATAGAGGTCCCACGCACGCAGGATAAGGGAGTGTTCGCCCTCCTCAAGCTCATTGAGCGGCAACATGACAGTCCCGCGCCTGTAATCGCCCACTGCCGGTGTAAAGATATTGTTGAGGTTATAAGTATGCTTGGGGCTGTTGTCGACAATGGCAATCATATCATGGCCAATACCCGTTCCGACAGTATTTATTCCGTTTTCATCGTATATTTCCGCCCAGAGGCACGGTGTGGAATTGACCTCATCGCCGTCCACGAATAAAGGGGTATTGAGATAGAGGCTTATTTCGGGACCCTTACCGTCATTTGAAACATCCTGGGAAGTACCACCGACGGTAAAATCATCATACTTGCCTTGGGCCAGGCGTACCATTGAGGAATCAACGGCAAACAGATTCAGCGCACCCTGTTCATTGCTGTAGCTTATATCCATCGGTACGGGAATAGTAACCGAGAAACGGCCGCCCACAATAGAGTCTATACCCGAAAAGAGAGTCTTCTTGAATGCCGTATATTTATAACTGCCAAGCCCCGAGTTGTCACGGGTATACACATCCTCGGCACTGTCGAACAGCGTAGAATAGAGCGTACCGTTGAAGTCGCTTGCCGGTTGCCCGTCGAAGCCCGTCACATGACCGCTGACTTTCAGCAGCCTGCCTGCAGAGACCATTGAAGAAGCCCCTGCCCGGACACCATTGAACTCATCGATAACGACCCGATATTCAGGAGTCTTCAAACGCAGTGCAGGGTCGCCGAGCAGCACGAACTGCAGTTTGTTTACACTGTAGTCGGAGCCCGCAGTTATCACATTGCATTTGGCACGCCTTACGGCATCACCCACTGCTACTTTCTTGCCATTGACAGAAGATGCAAGAAGTTCCTTCATGAACGCCTTGTTTATTATCGAATTATAGCTCTGTAACACTGTACGCGTGGTAGTAAAGAGACCTATCGCCGCACCATTCGGGTTGAGTATTGCACTCTCGGCAACAGAATTGTCGCCTATATCAAAAGGACCGATATCACACGAGGCTGTTACCCAGAACGGCACACGTGGAGAGTCTATGGCCGCCATGTCCGAAGCCTTCCACACCATTTCGTGCGACAACAGGTTTGCACTGCCATGGCCCGAATAGTTGACAAGCAGCGCGCCCTTCTCAAGACGGTCGTATATAGCCTGTGTAACGATGGGATAACGTCTTCCCGAGGCCGACGGCTCATATGGGAAATCATCCCAATAGATTCTGTCAATCGAATATAACGGGTAGTTACGCTCCATGACAGCCGCAATGCTGTCGGCATCCTTCATATGCTGGTTGGGCATCTTGTCATCGCCGTCATCGGCAAGCAAAGAGACCACATTCTGCCATGCACCTGCCGCTCTGTTCTCCATGTAGGCTACAATCTTTGCAACCACCCCGTCTGCCTCGCCCACGCTCTGCACCGGCAAGC
The DNA here is from genome assembly GCA_017936265.1 of Bacteroidaceae bacterium. Lineage (GTDB taxonomy): Bacteria > Bacteroidota > Bacteroidia > Bacteroidales > Bacteroidaceae > HGM04593. The sequence goes on from JAGBFX010000003.1 coordinate 144,677, forward strand.
GTCCTATGCCGATATCCACCTTGTCGCGGTTGTGGTTCGACCCCTCGCCGTCATCAAGATAACCCATATAGTCCTCAAGCACATACGACTGAATGGCATCTACCGAGTTCGCCGACTCATAGCAGAGCAAGTAATCCTCCTGCGAGCGGCCGGGGAAGGTAATAAGGCGGTTATCGTACCAGGCATCGCCCATAAGCAGAAGATACTTCGGGGCATCATCGGCTGTCGCTGCACGGTCGTACAGCATTTTCATCAGACGGCGATACGCGGTAACATCGGGAGTACCCGAAGAGAACTCGTTATATACCTGCTGCGCCGTTACCACCTCAACGGTAATCCCGTCGGCACTCCTGTGCGCCTCGGCAAGACGCTCTGCGGCATCCATGAACTTGCCGTTCGAGGGTATGATTATTACCATATCCGTCTGCCCCATTGCATGCAGGTTCTGGTTAGGAACCTCGCCCATAACCCTTACCGAGGGGAATTTTCCTTTTATGTTGACAGCAACCATATTGCTATTCCGGCTTGCAGGGCCCACGACCGAGTAGACAGCACCCTCAAGGGTTCCGCCAAGTTCCTTTATTGACGAGGCTGATGATACATCCCACACCCTTGTATCGGCACCGGCACCGACAACCTTGAAAAGAGCATTCCCAGTTTGGAGGTTACCACGGAAGAGTGTCTGTGAGCCGTAGAGCGCAAGGGCGCGCTTGAAGTTCAGGGTTATATAATTCAGATGACCCGTAAGTGTATTGTTTGTCACAGAGTGGGACAACTTGATGACGGGGTTATCGGCTAGGTCGCTGACACCGAAACGCCCCGTAGCAATCTTACCGACCTCACCCGAGACCGCACGTCCCACCATCAGGGTCCCTACATTCTTGTCGCCGACCGAAACAGCCACACGCGACTGTTCTATGCCGTTTGTCGCAAAAGAGAGTTCCAATGAGGCACTGCCCTCCACAACGCCTGTAACAGGTATCTTATAGCTGACCGAACGTCCACGGGAATAGTCATAATCATCGACAAGTTCACGGCCGTATGAGCAGAGACTCTTGGCATCATTCTCATGAATGGCATAATCGGTAAAGGTCGTGTACTCCTGCGATGTCGTAGCCTGCAATGTCTCGCGAGGGAACTCCATAGGAGCCTCCTCGCTCTCGGTAAGGAAATAACAGCCATACTCGGAATATACATTCTGCACCCGCACATAGTTAGCACCGTCATGCCTCCAGCTGAGCACACCGTTGGCATAGAAGAGCACATAGCCCTCCTCGCGCCACAGAGGAACCTCGCAGAGGTCATCAACGAGTGTCTCAAGACCTTTCTCGGGCAGTATATGGCCACCATAGCCGTAAAGACGCACCTTGGCAGGGTCCTTGAATCCCATTTTCCGGAGTTCGTTATGGGTAATCTTGTGGACACCGTTCTCACTTACCGAAACGCGCACCCACCTGCCGTCGGCAAGCAAGGAGTTAGACACATAGCGCTCGGCTACCGAACGTGTTGCTCCTGCAGCTCTTTGCGGAAGAGGCGTCCTGTCAACGACTAGCTTATATGAGTTCAGACGGTAATATGCCCCGTCACGCATCACCACCGGAACGAAGAAGATATCGAGCTGAGGCTGTTTCGCCTGCACACCCACATGACACTCCACCGACGGATGCAAGGGCAAGGAGGCATACTTGTCGGCGAGGGAGTAGCGCGCCACCTCCTCGGCTGTCATACGCTGATACTCGGGGTATTCCACATGCGCCGAATAACTGTACGATGCATAGTCGGCAGGGAGCTCCACCACCGAGGTGCAGAGAGGCAACAGCGAGTCGCCCTTCTCCGAGGACCAGTTTACCTCCACGAACTGCGCCCGGGCAGAAAGCGAAAGCAACACACAAAACAGAAGAAGTATATTCTTTATTCTCATAGCATTATCTTACATGGAAATCAAGTACCTTATCCCCGCCGATGAAGCCCTTCAGATGCGTACCGATAGATACAGGGCCACTACCCGCAGGTGTTCCCGTGAATATCAGGTCGCCGGTCTTCAAAGTACAGAAACGGCTGATATAAGCGATTATCTCATCTACCTTGAAGAGCATCTGCGCTGTTGTAGCGCTCTGCACCACCTTGTCATCGATTGTCAGCGAGAAGGGCACATCATCGATATTGTACTGTTCTACGGGGCGGAACTCGCCAAGCACAGCCGAGCCGTCGAACCCCTTGCTCAGTTCCCATGGGGCACCCGCCTCGATGAATGCACGCTGCATGTCGCGGGCTGTAAAGTCTATACCCACGGTTATGGCATCATAGTAACGGCAGGCAAAGCGCTGCGGTATACTCTTGCCCAGTTTGTTGATTCGCACCACAATCTCGGCCTCATAATCCACGCGTCCCAACCAATCGGGCACATAGAAGTGCTTGCCGTTCTTTATTATCGCCGAGTCGGGTTTCATGAATATCATCGGAACAGACGGCTTTTCTACCGTACCGTCAAATTCCAAGGCGTGTTCCGCATAGTTCTTTCCTACTGCAATTATCTTCATTTCAACAGCTTTTCATTTTCGCCGGAGAGCTCCTCAAGCCCGTCGAGGCGGTTAAACATAAGCGACAGATGTGCATAGAGCGATGTGTTCTGCACCACGATGTTCTCGGGCACACGTATTCTCAACGGTGTAAAGTTCCATATGGCCTTTATGCCCCACACCACCATTTTGTCGGCAACCTCCTGCGCCCTGTCAATTGGCACCGTGAGAACACCGATTTTCACATTGTATCGCTTTATCTTCGCTTCAAGGTCATTTATATGATACACAGGGATACCCGCCACGCTGTGCCCCACGACACGCGGGCTTGCATCAAAGGCAGCAACAATCTCAAGGCCGAACTGCTTGAGACCCGAGTCATTCAGCAAAGCACTGCCAAGACGTCCCGCACCGAAGAGGAATGCCTTGTGTATTTTTGTAAAGCCAAGGAAGTCTTCAAGTACCTCAAGCAGGTTGTCAATCTCGTAGCCCACACGGGTACGTCCCACTATGTTGACACACGAGAGGTCCTTCGCTATCTGCGAAGCAACTATATTAGTCTCTTTCGACAGACGGGTGGATGAGACATACTGCTCGCCGCGTTGCTTGAGCAGACGGCACACCGACAGATACCAAGGCAGACGGCGCAGGGTAGGTTCGGGAACTTTCTCTATTTTTGTTGTTGTAGCCATAGTTTTCGCGCGTGCTGACGCGCTATTATATAACGTAGCAAAATTACGGTTATTTTACGAAGGAATGAAATTTGTCGCAAAAATATTGTACCTTAGCGCTCAGGTACAGAAAAAGATAAAAGATGGCAACAAAGAAGAACGACTGGAAGGAGAGGCTTAACATTGTCTACTCGACCAACCCCGATTTTCAATATTCCACCGATGAAATGGAGGAAAACGAGACCTTGCCCAAACAGCAGCAGAAGCTGAGGGTAAGCATCGAGAAGAACCACCGCGGCGGCAAGACCGTAACGATTGTAAGGAATTTCATCGGCACATCGGATGACATGAAGGAGCTTGGCAAGCTGCTCAAGACAAAGTGCGGAGTGGGTGGAAGCGCCAAGGAGGGCGAGATTCTCATCCAGGGCGACTTCAAGGAGAAAGTAATAGAAATCCTTAAAAAGGAGGGATACACGCAGACAAGGTAAAAGCTTGTGCAAACGAGCGCAATGCAAGCGTTCTTGCAATTGCACCGCGAGTGCAGCCAAGGTTCAAGCCCACACAGTGAGGTTAAAGCTTGTGCAAACGAGCGCAATGCAAGCGTTCTTGCAATTGCACCGCGAGTGCTGCCAAGGTTCAAGCCCACACAGTGAGGTTAAAACTTGTGCAAACGAGCGCAATGCAAGCGTGCTTGCAATTGCACAACGAGTGCAGCCGAAAACTCAACCGCCACGTACTTGTCATATCGAGCGTATGCGAGATATCTCAATCATCTGTTGGGAAAGTAAAGATACAAACCTGTTTTTCGCACAAAATCAAATAACTTCCGATTGATTTTATTATCTTCGCAGACAGAAATCCAACAAACCATTCAAATACAGATACTATGGCAAACAAATCAGAATTGCTGCTTGCAGCAGAGCTTCTCAAAATCAAGGCTGTCAAACTGCAGCCGGAGCAGCCCTTCACATGGGCATCAGGTTGGAAATCTCCATTCTATTGTGACAACCGCAAGACATTGTCATTCCCCGCTCTTCGCACACGCGTGAAGTTGGGTCTTGCGAACCTCATTCTCGAGGAGTTCCCCGAGGCTGACACTGTTGCCGGTGTAGCTACAGGCGCCATCGCACAGGGTGCTCTCGTCGCCGAGGAGCTTGGCAAACCTTTCGTATACGTACGTCCAAAGGCAAAGGACCACGGACTCGGCAACCAGATTGAAGGCGACATACAGCCAGGCGCGAAGGTTGTAGTTGTAGAGGACCTTGTATCTACAGGCCTCAGCAGCCTCAAGGCCGTTGACGCATTGCGCGCCGCAGGTGTAGAGGTTGTGGGCATGGTAGCTTCATTCACATACGGTTTCGGCGTTGCTACCGAGGCATTCGCAAACGCAGGTGTAAGACTGGTTACACTTACAAACTACGAGGCAGTGCTCGAGGCTGCCAAGGAGACAGGATATATTACCGAGGAGGTTATGCCTACACTCCAGGAGTGGCGCGCTAACCCATCGGAGTGGAGAAACGACCTTAAATAAGCCTATGAGTCAATACGAAAGCAGCGTAAAGTGCATTCCCTTCTCACAGGAGAGGGTATACTCAAAGATTCAGGACCTGAAGAACCTTGAGGCGCTGAAGGATAAACTCCCCGCCGACAAGGTCAAGGAGTTCTCATGCAGCAGCGATGATGTCACAGTGAACGTACCGCCACTCGGCAACGTTACCATCAGAGTCGTTGAGCGCGAAGCCCCCAAGTGCGTTAAGTTCGAGGCGGTAGGCTCGCCGTTCCCCACGAACATGTGGATTCAGGTCATCCCCGACGGCGAAGAGGCATCAAAGCTCCGCGTAGTGGTAAAGACCGAGGTAAACTTCATGTTCCGCGCAATGGTCGAGAAACCTTTGAAGGATGGCATCGAGAAGATTGCCGAGGTGCTATCAATGATACAGTACTGAACAGATGGCAAAGAAACTTTGGGAGAAGAACACCGAGGTTAACCCTGAAATCGAACGCTTCACGGTAGGTCGGGACAGAGAGCTCGACCTGCTGTTGGCGCGTTACGATGTGTTGGGGTCGCTTGCCCACAGCACCATGCTCCAGAGCATAGGCATGCTCACCAGCGATGAGATGAAGAGCCTCCACAATGAGCTGCGCAACATATACGGCACAATAGAGAAAGGCGACTTTATCATCGAGGAGGGCGTCGAGGACGTACACTCTCAGGTGGAACTGATGCTTACCCGCACGCTGGGCGACACGGGAAAGAAGATACACAGCGGACGTTCGCGCAACGACCAGGTGCTTGTGGACCTGAAACTGTTCACACGCCACGAGTTGCAGTGCGTATGCGAGGCCGTGAAAGAGCTTTTCGACACACTCATCGCGCAGAGCGAGAGGCACAAGGACGTGCTCATGCCGGGATACACCCATCTGCAGGTAGCCATGCCCTCATCGTTCGGCCTGTGGTTCGGCGCATATGCCGAGAGCCTTGCCGATGACATGCTCTTCCTGCAGGCCGCATACAGAATGTGCAACCGCAACCCGCTTGGGTCTGCAGCCGGCTACGGCTCATCGTTCCCCCTCAACAGACAGATGACAACAGAGCTGCTCGGCTTCGACAGCATGAACTACAACGTAGTCTATGCACAGATGGGGCGTGGCAAGTGCGAGAAGAACATAGCGTTCGCCCTTGCATCCGTTGCCGGAACACTCGCCAAGCTCGCGTTCGACGCGTGTATGTTCAACTCCCAGAATTTCGGCTTTGTAAGACTGCCAGCCGAGTGCACCACCGGAAGCAGCATCATGCCGCACAAGAAGAACCCCGATGTCTTCGAGCTGCTGCGTGCGAAGTGTAATCGCCTGCAGGCATTGCCGAATGACATTCTGCTCATAATGAACAACCTGCCTGTAGGTTACTTCCGCGACCTGCAGATTATCAAGGAACTGTTCCTGCCCGCATTCGAATCGCTGAAGGAGTGCATTGCCATGGCAACATACATAGTACAGCGCATTGAGGTAAACAAAGATATCCTTGCTGACAGCCGTTACGACGCTATGTTCAGCGTCGAGGAGGTCAACCGCCTTGCCACAGAGGGGATGCCGTTCCGCGATGCATACAAAAAGGTAGGCCTTGACATCGAGGCCGGGAACTTCACCCCCCGCAAGGAGATAAAGCACACCCACGAAGGCAGCATAGGCAACCTGTGCAACAGGGAAATATGCGCACTCATGGAGAGCATCTGTTCGGGCATGGATTTCGGGAAAGCGAACAGAGCCGAGAAGGCACTCATCGGTAGATAAGCATTGACAATGCTAAATAAACATAACGCAACGGACTAGGGCAATAAAGCCGGAACCGCTGCGTTTTTTCAAAAAAAAGGAACGATGAAAAGAGCATTTTCTATACTTCTTCTGTTGACAGCATTCATGCTCACGGGATGCGAGAGCGAGAGCCCATACTCGGGTTATCGGGTAAGTTTCATCTTCGACTCCACCATACACCCCTACAACCAGGCAAAGAGCCCGGGGCAGTTCATTTGCATACGCAAGGGAGCCAACCTGGGACAGTACAGACTGATTGACGCACTGGGCAACGAGACAAGAGTGAACATTCCGCAGATACAACTGCAGCAAAGCCCGTTCTATTATGGGCTTGGCGGACTCATCATAGGCACCCCCATGGCAATGGACGGCAATCTGTGGGCGTTCGACTGGGCATGCCCCAACTGCGAGAAGGCAAGCAGCAGACTCATCATCGACAGGACACTGGGACATGGCATATGCCCCACATGCGGCGTAAAGTTCGACCTCAACAGCGGCGGGATAGCCATTGAGGGTAAATCGCGCCCATTGTGGATATACAGGATTTTCGGCCCCGACAACGCCCTCCTGATACAAAATTAAAAAGCAAGCCCTTGCCAATTCATTAAAATATACTATCTTTGCACTCGCTATCGCGTTGAAACAACAACCGCTGTAACAGCGCAAGCACAACATAAGGTCGCTCGAATGGTGGAATCGGTAGACACGAAGGACTTAAAATCCTTTGGCATTTAAACGCCGTGCGGGTTCAAGTCCCGCTTCGAGTACTGGACTAACGCCAATTACTTGTTTTCAAGTGATTGGCGTTTTTGTTTTGTCACAAATAGCAGGAAGCATCTCGGTCCCATTGGAAGAGATACCAGGATAGCAAGCGGGACCTCATTATCATAAAGCTCATTTTATGGGAAAAATTGATTAGATTATAGAAAAACGGAGTAAAAATATTTGAGATTTCTTGAAAAAAAAACAAAAATAGTTACATTTGCATGTCCGTACTCTATTGTATAATAATACAATAGACACTAACGGATTGACAAAATGCGATGCAAAACAATGTTTTGCATCGCACCATGACACGCATTTTATATTAATTAACTCTATTTATTAACCTAAACCAACTATTATGAGAAAGTTTACACTTTTCATGATGTCGCTTTTCCTTATGTTAGGAACAGCGATGGCACAGAACTACAGTCTCACCGAGACCTGTATCAGTTCTGGAGAGTTGAATGCAAAGACTGCACCTGCTCTCATCGCCATTAAGAACCTGTCGGCTACCAACAATTATTATTTTGTTGGCAACACAGGTGCCGCACCTTACAGCGCAGCTGAATTCAGCGATGCCGCTGTATTCGTATGGCAGCCTGTAGAAGAAGGAGTTGCAGGCTCTTATTATCTGATGAAGCTTGACGGTACTTACATGCAAGCTACATCATCAAAGGATTTCGGTACTGTTGACGGTGCCGCAGTATTCACAACAACAAACCCTACAACAGCGGGGACAGGAAGTGCCTATTTCAATGGTGACGGAGATTCACAGGGTTACATTGACGACGAGGCACTGCTTGTACGTTTTGTAAACGCAGCAGGTACATGGATCAATGTCCAGAACGGCAACAACGGTACTCCAACCTACAACCAGGGCTTCGGCGGATGGACAATCCACCATGTTTATGCTGTTGAGGAGGCTGCTGTTGAGCCGGAACCGGAACCAATATCTGGGCTAGTACTCGAGTTGACAAGCGAGCAGATTGGTACAGCACCGTATCAGCTTTCCGATGAAGATGCAGCAAAGGTCTTTGCTTTGTCCGACATGACAGTCGCTTTGAAGGTGACTACTCCTGCATCAATGAACAACATTCGTTACGCACTCTTCTGCACATCCGACCCTACGCAAGCTGCCAACACAGATGCAAAGGGTACAAATTCGGCATACGTCGCTTACGGTACTTCAAACCAGAACATCGGTTATCTGGCTTCATGCAAGACAGGAGACAGTTTCACAAGCGGTACAATACCTTTAGCTACCGAAGATGTTGTATTGGTTTATGTCATCAGCCCAACAAACAACCTTTTTCAGATTTATATGAACGGCTCTCTTATCAAAGAGTGGAATAATGCTCATTCCGACGGCTTCATGTCTGGCTACGAGATTGCGACTCCACAGATGGTTAAGGCTGACTACGAAAATGCCAACATCTACATTGGCGGTGGTATGACTGCAGAAGGCACATATGAGGTATTCCCCGGAACCATCACAGGTGTAGAGGTTCACAACGGAGTACTTTCAGCCGAAGAAATAGCTGACATATTTGCAACTACAGATCCGGAACCTGAAACTCCATTTGAGGTTGCTTCTCAAACACCGGCTGCCGATGAGGTTGTTGAGTCATTCAACTCTATAACTATCGAGTTTACAAAGGATATTGAACTTGTTACTGCAGATGCAGGTACAGGAACCGGTACTGGAACTGGTACAGGCACCGGCACTGGTACTGGTACTGGCACTGGAACAGGTACTGGAACCGGCACTGGTACTGGCACTGGAACTGGTACTGAAACCGGTTCTGTAACATTCATCAAACTGAAGGATGCAAACGGTGGTGTTGCTGCTACTGCATGGATAAGCACTGCTGTTGTTGAAGGAAACAAGGTAACATTCAACTTGGATGCTGCTGCAACAAAGACAGGTACCTACACATTCGAGATTCCGGCAGGTGTAATCAAGAGCGTGGACGGCGAGGAGTTTGCTGGACAGACTTTCACATTCCAGGTTGAGGAGCCTGTTAAGTTTGAGGTTGCTTCTCAGACACCGGCTGCTGATGAGCCAGTTGAGTCATTCAACTCTATCACTATCGAGTTCACAAAGGATATTGAACTTGTTACTGCTGATGCAGGCACTGGAACCGGCACTGGAACTGGAACTGGTACAGGCACCGGCACAGGTACTGGCACTGGAACAGGTACTGGAACTGGTACAGGCACTGGAACTGGTACTGAAACTGGTTCTGTAACATTCATCAAACTGAAGGATGCAAACGGTGGTGTTGCTGCTACTGCGTGGATAAGCACTGCTGTTGTTGAAGGAAACAAGGTAACATTCAACTTGGATGCTGCTGCAACAAAGACAGGTACTTACACATTCGAGATTCCGGCAGGTGTAATCAAGAGCGTGGACGGCGAGGAGTTTGCTGGACAGACTTTCACATTCCAGGTTGAGGAGCCTGCTGCTATTGAATATGACAACATAGCAGACATTGCCGAGGACGTTGAATCAACAATCAAGGGTACTGTAATTGCAACATACTCTAAGGGTTTCCTTGTACAGGACGAAACAGGTATGGTTCTTGTTTACTTGAATGCAGCACATGAATATGTTGCAGGCGATGTCGTTACTGTTAACGGCGTTGTTACAACTTATGGCGGCTTGCTCCAGTTCCCCAAGACATCTGTTGTCGAGAAGACCGGAGAGACTGTAACTGTAGAATATCCTACAGCTACTGTTATGGACGGCGCTGCACTGGATGCATTCCTGACTGCACCGGTAATACAGTATGTTGAGTACACAGGTACACTAACAATCAACGGCAGCTACTACAACGTGGCAGTTGAAGGCGCAACTACAGCAATGGGTAGCATCCAGTATCCTAACACTGGACTTGTTACAGCATCTACAGGTGATGTTGTAAAGGTTACCGGCTACACAATTGGCGTAAGCAGCAGCAAATATGTCAACACAATGGCTGTAGCGGTTGAGGTTGTTGAGGAAGCTCCTGATGTTGAAATTCCGGAGTACAATGTTACCGAGGCACTTGCAGCTTATGTCGAGGGGTCACCAGCTCAGGTTACAGTAACAGGCTATATCGTAGGTTCTGTTGACAGCAAAGTAACTAACGCTGCATTTGGTGCGGACGCTACTATAAAGACAAATATGCTCATCTCGGACAACCCATACACAACCGATGTTACCGAGTGTCTTGTTATCCAGTTGCCTTCAGGCGATTTGCGCAACAAGCTCAACATTGTTGACAACCCGGCAAACTATCGCGCAGAGGTTGTTGTAACAGGTAGCCTGGAGAAGTATTGTGGCGCAGCAGGTGTCAAGAATCTTACACATGGTGAGCTCACAGGCAATGTTGCTCCAGAGCCAGCTAAACCAACGCTTAACGAGACTGTAATCTTCGACTTCGTAAACGGTGGATGGAATATCCCGACTATGGAGGAGAACAACTTCAGCAGCATTAAGACAGCCGGTGAGTACACTGATGGCACAAAAACCATCAAGATTGACCCGACAGCAAACGGCGGTAGCTACATCTATGACAGCAAGGGCTTCCTGAACATCTCTAAGCCAGGCACTAAGATTATTCTCCCTGCATTCGGTTTTGCAGTTGAGAAGATTGAGGTTGTCGGTCACTCAAGCGGAACAAGCTATGCTAATGTTGATATGAACGTATATGTTGGCGAGGACGCTGTAAGTACAGCTTGCGTCGGAACTGCCGCAACATCTACATTCGAGATTGCAGCCGAAAACCAGGCTGCCGGCAATGTTTACGAACTCGTTATCGGTTCTAACGGCGGCAACTACTCAAGTGTAATGTACATCACATATATTAAGGTATATCCTGCCGAGAACAAGCTCGAGGCTCCGGTAATCGACCTTGCAAGCGGTGTATACGTTGGTGCACAGACTGTAAATGTACACTCTGCAACAGCAGGCATCGAGGGCGTGACAAACGTTACATACTACTACACAACTGACGGCAACGAGCCTACAGTTGAGGACGAGGAGACCGACGGTGAAATCACTATCGAGAACAGCTGCACTCTCAAGGTTATTGTAGAGCTCACATACGGCGACAAGACATACGTGAGTGCATCTACATCGGCCGAGTACATCATCTCTGAGGCTGTTACATACCACAGAGCTGTTGCAGTTGAGAGCGGCAACTACTTCCTTGCTGCAAACGGCCATGTGGCAGCACCTCTTGCAAATGGCGTACTGCCTGGTGTTGAGACAACAATCGATGGCGACGATTTGACCGAGGCTGCTTACTATGCTATTACCTTGGAAGAGACTGCAGAAGGCGGAACATACTACATTAAGGATGTAAACGGTAACTATATCTACACATCTTCAATGTATGGTACTTCCGGTCCAAAGCTCAGCTCAAATGGCGCATACACTCCAATGAGCAGCTGGACAATCACTATCGCCGAGGATGAGAACAGTACAGCAACTATCGTAAGTGAGGGATTGACCCTTGTATACGACACTGCTGCAGGCGCATTCAAGGTTACAGAGTCTGTTTCTGACGGCATGGTACTCCCGACATTCTACGGTACAAAGGCTACAGGCGTTGAGAACGTAGTTACAAACGGCGAGGCTATCGAGAGCATCTACGACCTCCAGGGCCGCAAGATTGAGAAGGCAACCGAAGGCGGTATCTACATTGTCAATGGCAAAAAGGTTTTGGTAAAGTAAAGCCCCACCCTAACCCTCCCCGTAATGGGAGGGAATAAGGGAACCTACATAAAGAATGGCAGTCATAGGCTGCCATTCTTTTTTTTGTATACAAAACACCCTTTTACAAAAAATATACCTACATTTGTGAAAAGATAATATTAATTAAGTATACATATATTATTTATTATGCAGAAGAGAATCATTGAGTGCGTGCCTAACTTTTCAGAGGGGCGCAACATGGAGACAATAAAGCAGATAACAGATGCCATCGAGAGTGTAAAGGGTGTCAAGCTATTGGATGTTGACCCGGGAGAGGCAACCAACCGCACAGTAGTGACCTTTGTAGGAGAACCCGAGGACGTAATGAATGCCGCCGTGGCATCAATAAAGCGCGCGACAGAGCTTATTGACATGCGCCAGCACAAGGGAGCACACCCACGCATGGGAGCATGCGACGTGTGTCCGCTGATTCCCGTTGCGGGTATCACTATGGATGAGTGTGCCGAGCTTGCACGCACACTCGCGAAGCGCATTGCCGATGAGCTTGGAGTACCGACCTACTGCTACGAGGCTGCGGCATTCAAACCCGAGCGACGCAACCTTGCCGTATGCCGCAAGGGCGAATATGAGGCGTTGCCCGAAAGGATGACAAACGCCGAGGAGCGCCCCGACTTCGGAGCACGTGCCTTTGATGAGGGCATAGCCCGCACAGGAGCCACAGCGGTGGGAGCACGCGATTTTCTTGTTGCGGTAAACTATAACCTGAACACCACATCCACACGCCGCGCCAATGCCATTGCGTTTGACGTGCGCGAGAAGGGACGTCCCATGCGCGAAGGCAACCCCATTGTGGGCAAGATAATAAAGGATGAGAACGGCGAACCCGTGATGAAGCCCGGAACCCTAAAGGCATGCAAGGCCATTGGCTGGTTCATCGACGAATATGGCATTGCACAGGTTTCGATGAACATGACCGACCTGTCGGTAACCCCGCTGCACGTGGCCTTCGATGAGGTGTGCCGAGCCGCCGATGCACGCGGTGTGCGTGTGACAGGTACCGAGATTGTGGGACTTGTGCCAAAGAAGGTGCTTGTTGACGCCGGCCGCTATTTCCTGCGCAAGCAGAGCCGCTCGACAGGCGTACCCGAGAGGGAACTGGTTCGCATAGCGATAGAGAGCATGGGGCTGTCGACCCTCAAGGAGTTCAAGCCCGAGGAAAAGGTTATCGAATACATGCTCGAGGCCGAGGAGAGTAAAGGCGTGAAAAAGCTTGTCGACATGACATGCGCTGCCTTTGCCGAGGAGACGGCAAGCGAATCGCCCGCACCCGGCGGAGGCTCAATATCGGCATACATGGGCGCACTGGCAGCAGCATTGGGCACAATGGTAGCGAACCTGTCATCGCACAAGGCAGGATGGGATGAGCGTTGGGAGTTCTTCTCGGACTGGGCCGAGAACGGTATGTCAGTGATGAACGAGCTGCTTGCGCTTGTGGATGAGGACACCGCTGCGTTCAACAAGATTATGGATGTGTTCGGAATGCCGAAGAACACCCCCGAGGAGAAGGAGGCACGTGCCGCTGCAATGCAGGTGGCTACGTTGTATGCGACCGAGGTTCCCTTGCGCACCATGAAGGCCGCTTACAAGGCATTCGATGTTGTACGCGCAATGGCAACGGAGGGCAACCCCAATTCCGTGTCCGACGCAGGTGTAGGTGCATTGGCTGCACGCTCGGCTGTCATGGGCGCATGCCTCAACGTGAAGATCAATGCCGCCGGGCTCAAGGACCACGAGGTTGCCGAGCGCCTGATAAACGAGGCCAACGAGATACAGGCACTCGCACAGCAGGCCGAGAAAGAGATTCTGGAGATTGTGGAAAGCAAGATAAACGCATAACCAGATTGTCATTGCGGCTGTAGGGGCTCCAGCATGACAAGTCCGCAGTTTTGTCATTTCGAACCGAAGGGAGAAATCTCTTTTATTCGCAGTTTTTGAGATTCCTCGTCGCTTCGCTCGCTCGGAATGACAAGTCCGCGGTTTTAGGGCGGACACGTCGGTACCGCGAAGCGAAGCATCTAAAACAGCAAGAAAGGAGATCCTTCACATACGTTCAGGATGACAGTACTATGAGAAGGGAATGCAAAAACCAACAGCAAACCATTCCTTTCCGAATTGAAGGAAGAAAGTTCAATAAGCGTGAAACAGAAAAACAGATAAAACCATAATACCATGACCAACTTTCAAAAGGAGATACTTGCAGGAATACCCGATGTGTTGCCTGCAAAGAAAGAGTACGACAAGAGAGCGAACCATGCGCCCAAGCGCAAGGATATCCTTACCGATGAGGAGAAGAAACTTGCGCTTGCCAACGCGCTGCGCTACTTCCCCGAGAAACATCATGCAGAACTTGCACCCGAGTTCCTCGAGGAGCTTAAGCTATACGGACGCATATACATGTACCGTCTGCGCCCCGACTATGAGATGTATGCACGCTCTATCGATGAGTACCCTGCACGCTCGCGTCAGGCAGCGGCAATAATGCTCATGATTCAGAACAACCTTGACAAGGCCGTGGCACAGCATCCGCATGAACTCATAACATATGGCGGCAACGGCGCTGTGTTCCAGAACTGGGCGCAGTACCGTCTGGCAATGAAGTATCTTGCCGAGATGACCGATGAGCAGACACTCGTGATGTACTCGGGACACCCTCTGGGACTGTTCCCCTCGCACAAGGATGCACCGCGTGTCATCGTGACCAACGGCATGGTAATCCCCAACCACTCATCGCAGGATGACTGGGAGCGTTTCAACGCAATGGGTGTGTCGCAATATGGACAGATGACTGCCGGCTCATACATGTACATTGGCCCGCAGGGCATTGTACATGGAACCACAATTACCGTGATGAATGCCGCACGCAAGCGCATGAAGCCGGGACAGAGCGACCTCAAGGGCATGCTCTTCGTGACAGCCGGATTGGGCGGTATGTCAGGAGCACAGCCAAAGGCGGGTAACATCTCGGGCGTTGTCAGTGTGACGGCAGAGATAAACATCGCTGCTGCCGAGAAGCGTTACAAGCAGGGTTGGGTGGATGAGCTGCACTCATCGCTCGATGAACTTATTCCACGCATAAAAGAGGCGGTTGAAAAGAAGGAGGTCGTATCGTTCGCATACGTCGGCAACGTGGTCGACCTGTGGGAGCGCCTTGCCGATGAGGAGATGAATGTAGACCTGGGCAGCGACCAGACATCATTGCACAATCCATGGGCGGGTGGCTATTACCCTGTGGGCTACAGCTACGAGGAGAGCAACCGCATGATGGCCGAAGAGCCCGAGCGTTTCCGCGAGTGCGTACAGGAGTCGTTGCGCCGCCACGTTGCAGCAATCAACAGACTCACGGCACGCGGCATGTACTTCTTTGACTACGGCAATGCTTTCCTGCTTGAATCATCACGCGCAGGAGCGGACATCCTTGCCGCAGACGGCAAGTTCCGCTACCCGTCGTATGTACAGGATATAATGGGACCTATGTTCTTTGACTATGGCTTCGGCCCGTTCCGTTGGGTATGTACATCGGGTAACGAGAAGGACCTTGAGACAACCGACCGCCTTGCTGCCGAGGTGCTTGAGCAGATGCTCGCCGAGGCTCCCGAGGAGATACACGGACAGCTTGCCGACAACCTTCACTGGATACGTGAGGCAAAACAGAACAGGCTTGTCGTAGGTTCACAGGCGCGTATCCTCTATGCCGACTCCGAGGGCCGCACACGCATTGCTCTCGCCTTCAACGAAGCCATTGCACGAGGCGAGATTTCGGCACCTGTGGTACTCGGACGCGACCACCACGATGTTTCGGGAACAGACTCCCCATACCGCGAGACCTCGAACATATACGACGGCTCGCAGTTCTGTGCCGACATGGCCGTACACAACGTCATAGGCGACTCGTTCCGCGGTGCCACATGGGTATCAATCCACAATGGTGGCGGCGTAGGCTGGGGCGAGGTCATGAACGGCGGCTTCGGCATGGTTATTGACGGCAGTGATGATTCGGCACGCCACATCGAAGAGATGCTTCTGTGGGACGTGAACAACGGCATAGCACGCCGCAGCTGGGCTCGCAACGAGGGTGCGATGTTCGCCATCAAGCGCCAGATGGAGCGCACGCCGCTGCTGAAGGTAACCTTGCCGAACATTGCCGACAGGGATTTGATTGAAAGAGTATTCAACGAGAACAGATAAATAACCATGATACATTACATAAATTCAGAACACCTTACCATTGACCGGGTGGAAGAAATATTGGTCAACGGCTATACAATCGCCCTAAGCGACGACGCGGTAAACCGCATAAACCATTGCCGCGAGTATCTTGACAAGAAAATGGAGAATGCCGGACGTCCAATATACGGCGTAACGACAGGATTCGGCTCTCTGTGCAACATTTCGGTCGATAAGGAGAACCTGTCTCAGTTGCAGAAGAACCTGATGATGTCACACGCATGCGGAACCGGAGCACGCGTTCCCAAGGAGATTGCACGACTGATGCTGCTCCTGAAGGTACAGTCCCTCTCATACGGACATTCAGGAGTACAGCTCATTACCGTGCAGCGTCTGGTGGATATGTTCAACAACAACATAATCCCCGTTGTATACGAACAGGGCTCGCTCGGAGCATCGGGCGACCTGTCGCCTCTTGCACACATGTGCCTGCCATTGCTCGGACTGGGCGAGGTAGAGGTTTACGGCGAGATTATAAGCGGCGGAGAGCTGATGCAGAGAATGGGTTGGCAGCCTATCACATTGTGTTCAAAAGAGGGTCTTGCACTGCTCAACGGCACGCAGTTCATGTCGGCATACGGCGTATATTCAATCATAAACGCGAAGCGCCTGAGCCGTTGGGCCGACCACATAGGCGCAATGTCGCTGGATGCCTTTGACGGCCGCATAGAGCCGTTCGAGCATAACGTACATGCCATACGTCCGCACAACGGACAGATTGAGACCGCAAGGAACATACGCACAATCCTTGAGGGTAGCGAAATCATCAGGCAGCCCAAGAAACATGTACAGGACCCCTACTCTTTCCGCTGCATACCACAGGTGCACGGTGCATCGAAGGATACCATTGATTATGTATGGAGCGTGCTCGAGACCGAAATAAATTCGGCGACAGACAACCCGACAGTGTTCCCCGACACCGATGAGGTCATCTCGGCAGGCAACTTCCATGGACAGCCCATTGCTTTGGCAATGGATTTCCTTGCCATAGCTGTTGCAGAGCTCGGAAACATCTCGGAGCGCCGCATATACAAGATTATATCGGGAGCACGCGAGTTGCCGCATTTCCTTGTTGCCAACCCGGGCCTCAACAGCGGCTTTATGATTCCACAGTACACGGCGGCCTCTATCGTGAGCCAGTCAAAAGGGCTCTGTTGGCCCGCGTCTTGCGACTCCATCCCCTCGTCACAGGGTCAGGAGGACCATGTGAGCATGGGCTCAAACGCCGCTACCAAGCTGTGGAAGGTGGTACAGAACAGCGAGCGCGTACTTGCCATTGAGCTGATGAATGCCGCACAGGCATTGGAGTTCCGCCGCCCCATGCGCTCATCGGACACAATCGAGAACATATTTGAGGCATACCGCAAGGTGGTTCCGTTCGTCGACAACGACACTGTGATGTTCCCGCATATCGCATCATCGGTCAAGTTCCTGAATGACTATGAACTTGCTCGTTAAGAACATAGGCTGCATTGTCGGCATTGACGAGAGCGGACGCACCCGTGTCAGCGGCAAGGCAATGGGTGAAATAACCATGCTCGAGAACGCATGGCTGCTCACCGACGGTACACGCATAAAGGATTACGGCACAATGGACAGCGTTCCTGCCGAGGGAAGATACGAGGTCATTGATGCCCGGAGCGGCTGGCTGTTCCCATCGTTCTGCGACTCTCACACGCATATTGTATATGCCGGCAGCCGCGAGCAGGAGTTCCTTGACAAAATAAACGGTCTCTCATATGAGGAGATTGCCAAGCGTGGCGGCGGTATACTCAATTCCGCCGACCGTCTGCACGACACCACCGAGGATGAGTTATACCGTCAGGCAATGGAGCGCATCGATGAGATTGTAGCAATGGGCACAGGCCTTGTTGAGATAAAGTCGGGCTACGGCCTGACACTAGAGGACGAGCTGAAGATTCTGCGCGTCATACGTCGCATTAGGGAGACCGCACCGCTTGAGGTACGCGCAACATTCCTTGGTGCACATGCTGTAGGACGTGCATACAAAGGTAGACAGAGCGAATATGTGGAACATGTATGCAATGACATGATTCCTGCTGTCGCAAAGGAAAGCCTTGCCGACTATGTGGATGTGTTCTGCGACCGCGGATTCTTTACCCCTGAAGAGACTGCAAGAATCATTGAGACAGGAGCGCACTATGGACTGCGTGCGAAAATCCATGCCAACGAGCTTGCCGTCTCGGGCGGTGTGGAGGTCGGTGTTGCGCATGATGCCTTGTCGGTCGACCATCTTGAGTCAATGGGCGATGAACAGATTGAGGTACTGCGCGGCAGTGAGACAATGCCCACCATGCTCCCAGGATGCGCATTCTTCCTCGGTATCACATACCCACCTGCACGCAAGATGATTGACGCCGGGCTTGCCGTTGCACTGGCATCGGACTTCAACCCGGGCACAGCGCCGTCGGGCAACATGAGGTTTGTTACCTCGCTTGCAAGCATAAAGATGAAGATGACCCCTGCCGAGGCTCTCAACGCCGCCACGCTCAACAGCGCATGCGCCATGGGCGAGAGTAAGGAGTTCGGTTCAATAACCCGCGGTAAAATGGCGAATTTTTACATCACAAAGCCTTTGCCGTCATTGGCCTTCATGCCATACGCTCACCAGACACCGGTCATTGAACGGGTGGTATTGAAAGGGAAAGTGGTAAAGTAAAACAAAGCAAGTACACGATATTACAGACAATTATCGGCATCCGGCCGGTGATTGTCTGTTTTTTATACCGACAATTCGCCAAGATTGTGTATATTCGCAAAATATATTGAAAACAAAAGAAAGACTGCTATGATAAAGAAATTATTCCTCTGCGCGCTTGCGTGCATAACATTCGCAACTGCCGCTGCCGATGAGGGTATGTGGCTGCCAAACAGTATAAAAGGGCGCATAAAGGCAATGCGCAAGATGGGCTTCAAGCTGAAGGCCGATGACATATATTCCGATGACAAGGCTTCGCTGAAGGATGCCGTCGTGCAGTTCGGCGGTGGCTGTACAGGCGAGTTCATTTCGCCCGAGGGACTGCTGCTGACCAACCACCATTGCGGATACAGTTCGATACAGAAACTCTCATCGGTGGAGCATGACTACCTTACCGACGGTTTCTGGGCGATGTCACGCGCCGAGGAACTGCCTGTTCCGGGACTCACTGTAACATTGCTTGTAAAGATGGAGGACGTAACGTCGCGAATTGCAGCAGGCGAGAGCGAAGCTGAAATAATCAAGGAGGCAAAGAAGAAACACAATGCCGACAAAGCGAATATCGAGCCCATATATTACGGCAACCAGAAGGTACTTTATGTCTACCGCACGTTCCGCGACGTGCGTCTTGTGGGAGCACCACCATCATCAATAGGAAAGTTCGGCGGCGACACCGACAACTGGGTATGGCCACGTCACACCGGCGATTTCTCAATCTTCCGCGTATATGCAAACGCCGACAACGAACCTGCCGAATATTCCGAGGAGAACATGCCCTACCGCCCGGCACGCCATTTCAAGGTGTCGGTAAAGGGTGTCGAGGAGGGTGACTTCACCATGATTTACGGTTTCCCGGGCAACACACAGGAGTACGTGACAGCCGATGCCGTTGAATACGTAGCCGAGGTGTCGAATCCTATGAAAATAGCCTTGCGCACCATACGACTTGACATCATCAGCGAAGCACAGTCAAAGGACGTGGCTACACGCATCGCCTATGCTGCTAAACATGCCAACATAGCAAACGCATGGAAGAAGTGGCAGGGCGAGAGCCTTGGACTCGGCAAGTTGGGCACAATAGAGAAGAAAAAGGAGTATGAAAAGGCTTTTGCAGCATGGGCTGCCGACAAGCCACAGTACGCGAACCTGCTCGACTCAATGCACGCCGCATACGATGAGGTCATTCCACACTACTTCGCACGCGAACTCTTCAACGAGACAATCCTGGGCATGGAGTTCTTCAACTACGCATACTGGTTCCACACATACGACGCCAACGGGCATAAACTGACAGCAGACAAGCAGGCCGAGGCGCGCAGGACATACCTCAACGACTACAGGAAGGAGATTGACCACGCAATCTCGCGCCGTATGCTCAGCGAATACATTGCACGCATGCCAAAGGAGAATGTCCCGGCACCACTTGCCACAGCAATAGAGAAGCATGGTACACCCGAGGCATTTGTAGACCACCTGTTCGCAGACACACGTCTGCTCGAGGAGTACCCGCTCACACGCGAGAAATACCTTGCTGACCCAATGGTGCAGTTCGCAGGCTGGTTTGCCGACGCACTTGCACAGAACCGCAAATATGCCTACCGCAACCTGAGCAACGTGCCTGCCATAGAGAAGTGGTACCGCACATACATGCAAGCACTGCGCGAGTGGGATGAGGAGCGTGCCTTCTACCCCGATGCAAACTTCACGTTGCGTGTGGCATACGGCACCGTGACAGGCTACGAGAATGCTGACGGCGAGTACCACACACACCTGACAACCCTTGACGGTATAATAGCAAAGGACAACCCTGAAATTTATGACTATGACATTCCGCAGGCATTGCGCGACATATACAAGAACAAGGATTACGGCCGTTGGGCTATTGAGTTGAACGGCAAGACAAGCGTTCCCGTATGCTTCCTTGCGTCGAACCACACGACCGGCGGCAACTCAGGTTCTCCAGTCCTCAACGGCAAGGGCGAGCTAATAGGCATAAATTTCGACCGCACATGGCGCTCTACGATGAGTGACATTGAATTCGACCCTGCTATCTGTCGCAACATATCGGTAGACATACGTTACGTGCTGTTTGTTATGGACCGCGTAGGCGGAGCAGGTTACCTGCTCAAGGAGATGGGAGTGGAATAGATGATGCAGTATCCCTCTTCCGTAAACTCCGCCGGCAATACGTGAAACCGACTCTCCCTCTTTCAAAAGAGGGAGTACCCGTAGGGGGAGGGAGTTCGACAAGAGCAGGAATAGAGTACGGAAATTCCACCTACCCACAGTTTTCAGTTTTCCGCTTTCAGTTTTAAGCTTTAAGATGAACTTCTTTGAATCACTTTTTATTGAGCATTCAGCACTACAGGCCATTGTAGTGCTGTCGCTCATTTCAGCCATAGGACTCATGCTTGGCAGGATACGTGTGTCGGGGATATCGCTGGGAATAACATTCGTGTTCTTCATCGGCATCATAGCAGGACACTTCGGCCTGAGCATCGACAGTCAGATGCTCTTCTATGCCGAGACATTCGGTCTGGTACTCTTCGTATATGCACTCGGCCTGCAGGTAGGCCCGGGATTCTTCAGTTCAATGCGTACCGAGGGTGTAAAGCTCATCGCTCCGGCGCTGGGAGTGCTGCTGACAGGAACCGTTGCAGCCATTGCGCTGAGCTATTTGTGCGGAGTATCAATGCCCGAGATGTCGGGAATACTATGCGGAGCCACGACCAATACCCCGGCGCTTGCCGCCGCACAACAGACACTGGAGCAGATGGGCATCGACGGCAGTGGTGCCGCCTTGGGCTGTGCGCTTACCTACCCACTTGGCGTTGTAGGAGTGATTCTTGCTATTGTCGTACTGCGCAAGTTCTTTGTACGCGACAAAGATATTCCTATGCCCGACAGCAAGCACAAGAAGAATGTATTCATCGCAAGCTACCGCGTAACCAACCCCGGCATATTCGGGAAGAGCATAGGGGAGGTGGCAAGCCTGAGCCACAACCATTTTGTAATCTCACGCATGTGGCATGACGGGCATGTACTCATACCGATGTCGGACAGAAGACTTCAGGAGAATGATATCCTGCTTGTAATCACCAAGCCCAATGAGGCGACAGAACTGAGCCTTGTCTTCGGCGAGCAGGAGCAGAAGGACTGGAACAGCAGCGAGATAGACTGGAACAAGATTGACAGTGAACTCATATCGCAGCGCATCCTTGTAACCCGCCCCGAAATCAACGGCAAGAAACTCGCATCGCTACGTCTGAGAAACAACTATGGAATAAACATAAGCCGCGTATACCGCTCAGGAGTACAGCTGCTGGCAACCCCCGACCTTGTGCTGCAACTGGGCGACAGGCTCACTGTTGTGGGCGAGGCTGCCGACATAAAACGTGTCGAAGGAATACTCGGCAACGCAGTACAGAGCCTAAATGAGCCAAATCTCGTTTCGGTATTCATAGGCATGATTCTGGGACTCATAGTAGGTTCCATCCCGCTTGCAATCCCCGGGATATCGTTGCCTGTAAAACTTGGCCTTGCAGGCGGACCCATCATTGTAGGAATACTCATCGGTACATTCGGCCCACGACTGCACATGGTGACATATACCACACAGAGTGCGAACATGATGCTGCGTGCACTGGGTCTCAACCTCTACCTAGCATGCCTGGGCCTCGATGCCGGGAAGCAGTTCTTTGAAACAATCATGCGCCCCGAAGGCATATTGTGGCTTGTTCTTGGAATTGCGATAACATTCGTGCCGGTCATCCTTGTAGGAATATTCTCCATGAGGAGAATGAAACTTGACTTCGGATCCGTGACAGGCGTGCTCTGCGGCTCAATGGCAAATCCCATGGCACTGAACTATGCCAACGAGACAATCGAGGGCGACAACCCTTCAGTAGCATACGCAACGGTATATCCCGTGTGCATGTTCCTGAGAGTAGTGATAATACAGCTGGTAATAATGTTCTTTGTGTAAGGAACCATGGCAACGGTAAAGAGGACAGCCATTGCAGGAGGATATTTCATTGAGCTCGGCAGCAAGGAGATTGAGATATACAGCATCGCCACCGACGGCAGCGGAGCCCTCAAACGTGTGGATGATATGCAGGGAACAATACGCATGCTCACTGAACAGGCAGGCTTGGAACGCGACTACAACCAGAGCTTCAGGCAGCATGTCGCAAGGCTCATACAACATATCAACAACGAAGAGAACAAAAAAGAGTGATATCATGAAAAGAACAAACACATTTATCGCATTACTGCTATGTACGCTTGGACTACAGGCGCAGAGTAACTACATCCATGGCCTATCGGTATGGTTCGATCAACCCACGACTCTAAACGGCCGCTGTGTATGGTACGGCGGACGCCCTGACCTGTGGGTGGGACGCGACAAGCCCGAATGGGCAGGAGAGGGTGCATACAATCCCGACCAGGAGTGGGAATCGCAGTCATTGCCCATAGGTAACGGCAGCATTGGAGCAAATATCATGGGTTCGCTTGAGGCCGAGCGCATCACGCTCAATGAGAAGACCCTGTGGCGCGGTGGCCCCAACACCGAGAAAGGCGCCGAATACTACTGGAACGTGAACAAGGAGTCGGCACATCTGCTCGATGACATACGCCAGGCATTCCTTGACGGCGATGACGAGAAGGCGGCAAAGCTCACACGCGAGAACTTCAACAGTACAGCATCGTATGAATATTACGGTGAGAAACCTTTCCGTTTCGGAAACTTCACCACAATGGGCGAGATTTACATCGAGACAGGGCACAGCATGGTGGGCCTTGGCGACTACAAGCGCATTCTCTCGCTCGACTCGGCACTCGCCGTGGTACAATACACAAAGGACGGAGTCGAATATGAACGTAAATCTTTTGTTTCATATCCCGCCAACGTGCTGGTAATGAAGTTCAGCGCAAGCAAGCCGGGGATGCAGAACCTCACATTCAGTTATGCCCCGAATCCGGTGTCCGAAGGTACATTGCATCACGACAGTTACGACGGATTTATATGGAAGGCAAAGCTCGACAACAACGGCATGCAACACACCGTGCGCATCAAGACTGTTGTGAAAGCCGCTCCGGATAAGTGTACGTATTCGTTGGACAACGGCAAGATTCATATCAGCGGCGCCGATGAGGTATGTCTCTACGTTACAGCCGACACCGACTACAAAATCAATTTTGACCCTGATTTCAGCGACCCGAAGACATACGTCGGCGTTGACCCGGACGAGACAACAGCCCAGTGGATGAAAAATGCCGTTAAAAAGGGATACGATGAACTCTTCAAGGAGCATTATGCCGATTACTCGGCACTCTTCAACCGCGTACAGCTGGACATAAACCCCAACGCGCCAATGACGCTGGAGTACCCTGGTGTAGCGAGCCTGCCTACCCCCAAGCGTTTGAAAAGCTACCGCACAGGCAAGCCTGACTACGGGCTTGAGCGCCTCTATTTCCAGTTCGGACGCTATCTGCTCATAGCAAGTTCACGCCCGGGCAACCTGCCCGCGAACCTGCAGGGAATATGGCACAACAATGTCGACGGTCCCTGGCGCGTGGACTACCACAACAACATAAACCTGCAGATGAACTACTGGCCTGCATGTGCAACCAACCTCGATGAGTGTGTGCTGCCGCTGGTTGATTTCATACGCACACTCATTAAGCCGGGTGCTGTAACAGCCAAGTCATACTTCGGTGCAAGAGGCTGGACTGCAAGCATCTCGGGCAACATTTTCGGTTTCACGGCACCGCTCATAAGCCAGGACATGTCATGGAATTTCAACCCGATGGCTGGCCCATGGCTCGCCACACACGTGTGGGACTATTATGACTACACGCGTGACAAGAAGTTCCTCAAGGAGACAGGATACGAAATTATAAAGAGCAGCGCAATATTCGCTGTCGACTACCTTTGGAAGAAGCCCGACGGCACATACACTGCAGCACCTTCAACATCGCCCGAGCATGGCCCCATTGACCAGGGCGCGACATTCGTTCATGGTGTAGTACGCGAAATCCTGCTCGATGCAATCGCCGCCAGCGAGGAGCTCGGCGTTGACACAAAGCTGCGCAAAGAGTGGAAGAACGTGCTTGCCAAGCTCGCTCCATACGAGATTGGACGCTACGGGCAGCTCATGGAGTGGAGCAAGGATATTGATGACCCCAACGACCAGCACCGCCACGTGAACCACCTGTTCGGTCTACACCCGGGACGCACAATCTCTCCTGTAACGACACCCGAGCTTGCCAAGGCGTCGAAAGTGGTGCTTACCCACCGCGGTGACGGCGCTACAGGCTGGAGCATGGGCTGGAAGCTCAACCAGTGGGCACGTCTGCACGACGGCAACCATGCATACACCCTTTTCGGTAACCTGCTGAAGAACGGCACACTCGACAACCTTTGGGACACACACGCTCCGTTCCAGATTGACGGCAACTTCGGCGGTACTGCCGGAATCACCGAGATGCTCATGCAGAGCCACATGGGATTCATCCATCTGCTGCCCGCACTCCCCGACGCATGGGAAGAGGGTTCAATAAAGGGCATCTGCGCAAAGGGCGGCTTCGACGTTGAGATAACATGGAAAGAGGGCAAGCTTGTAGAGGCTGTCATAACATCGAAAAGTGGCGAGCGCTGCGACCTGCGCTACGGAGAAAGCACTCTGTCGTTCGGCACCAAGAAGGGTAAGAGCTACAAGGTCATTCTAAAGGACGGTAAACTGAGGAGGGCATAAATGGGCGGAAGACGCAAGGACTGCTGATAAATGACGTGACGTTATCCATATATTCTTTTATAATGAGAGGGAGCATGTGCTCCCTCTCATTATAAAAGAATATTCTCTATCGCCTCTTTCAGTTGCGGTTTTCCTACCGCGCCCTGTGTCACCCTTATCTTCCCGTCCATGGGAATATATACTAGAGTTGGAATCGAGCGCACTCTGAAGAGCGCTGCAAGCTCCTCCTCTTGTTCCACATCCACCTTATAGATATCGACCCTGCCCGCGTACTCATCGGAGAGCTCTTCGAGTACAGGAGCAAGCATCTTGCATGGGCCACACCATCCGGCATAGAAATCTATGAGTGCAGGTCTGCTGCCCAGGAACCGGAAACTGTCAGGATTTTTCTCATAATCGGCAATTCTCCTTAGGAACTGCTCTTTTGTCAAATGTACTGTTGCCATAATCTTTTCTGTTGTTTAGTTTTGATATAAGTATGCACAAAAATAAGCGTTAACACATAGTTATCGTACATTATTTTTAATAAAAAAGGTTAATTGAAACCTATCGATTGCATGCTGTGCCTGACACCTTGATGAAACAACAAAACAACAGCACAAATATGTCGCCGTATGATGTAATTTAAAGAGACTTTTTTTGATTGTTTGAATAGTTTAGAGTAAATTAGCGCAAATTATTTTAATTTGGGGAAATATCATTTAAAGGACATGGAACAACGTACCACACTTGATAAAGTATTGCGGTTCATTCGCCGATACAACCGCTATATCAAGGTCATTCTCATTTCGCTCATTGCACTCATCATTGCAATGCTGCCCACCGAAGCGTTCGGCATCGAGGGGCTTAACGCCATCCAACAACGTGTCATAGCCATCTTCGTATGGGCTGCCTGCATGTGGATTGTCGAGGCCGTCCCTGCGTGGACCACATCACTGCTCATAATAGTGATAATGTTGCTTACGGTATCGGACAGCGCCATTACCCCGCTCATCAGCGGATTCGACAAAAGCGAACTGATGAGCTACAAGACAATAATGAACACATTTGCCAACCCCACCGTGATGCTCTTCATGGGAGGATTCATCCTTGCTCTTGTGGCGTCGAAGAGCGGTGTCGATGTGAGTATGGCACGTGCGATGCTCAAACCTTTCGGTTCAAGACCCAGCGTAGTGCTTTTCGGTTTCATGCTCGTGACAGCAATCTTCTCGATGTTCGTGAGCAACACTGCCACTGCTGCCATGATGCTTACATTCCTTGCCCCTGTGCTGCGTCAGCTGCCTCCGACTGAGAGAGGCACATCGGCGCTTGCTCTTGCAATCCCCATAGGCGCCAACATCGGAGGCCTTGCCACACCTATCGGCACACCGCCTAACGGTATTGCACTGCAATACATCAACGGTGAGCTTGGATTAGGCGTTGACTTCAGTGAATGGATGATGGTGATGACTCCACTGATGCTTGCCATACTGGTAATATCATGGATACTCCTGCGTTTTATGTACCCATTCACTGCAAAGAAAGTGAACATGCACATTGTCGGTGGAGCAAAGAAAGGTTGGCGTACATACGTAATCTACGGAACACTGGCTGTCACAATCCTACTGTGGATGTTCGAGAAGATAACCGGTATCAACTCATACGTTGTTGCACTGTTCCCTATCGGTGTCTTTGCCATAACACGAATCATCAAGTCAAGCGACCTCAAGGATATCGACTGGGCATGTCTGTGGATGGTTGCAGGAGGTTTCGCCCTGGGCGAGGGTATGTCAAAGACCGGACTTGCCGACAACCTTGTACAGGCCATTCCTTTTGACAGCTGGCCGGCGATTGTTGTTCTCCTTGGCGGCGGCCTCATCTGCTGGACCCTGTCGCAGTTCATCTCGAACTCTGCCGCAACAGCACTCATGGTGCCCATTATGGTTGCCGTGGGCAAGGGCATTGAGGGTCCATTAGGCGAATACGGCGGCATAGGCACACTGCTTGTGGGTGTGGCAATGGCTGCATCGTTCGCCATGTCACTGCCTATCAGTACACCTCCTAACGCAATTGCATACTCTACAGGACTGATAAAGACAAAGCAGATGTTCACGACCGGTATGATTGTGGGAGTCATATCACTTATCATTGGCTACATCCTCATCATTGCAGTAGGCAGAATGGGATACTTTGGATAAACGAACAAACATATAAGACATGAAAAAGACACTATTTATGGCAGCGTTGATGGCAATGTTCATCAGCGGCGCAAAGGCACAGGAGAAGCCAAGCGTAAAGCTTTACGGATTCATCCGTAACTACGCATGCTTCGACACACGCGAGAGCATGACATCGAACAGCGAGCAGTTCTACTACATGCCTAAGGATGAGAAGCTCGACGCCAACGGCGAGGATATCAACGAACAGCCCAACATGATGCTCCTGAGCATTACCACACGCTTGGGCCTCAACATCACAGGGCTTGAGTTCCTGGGCGCAAAGACATCGGCAAAAATTGAATCTGACTTTGCCGGTTTCGGAACGAGCAACACAGTACTGCGCATACGTCAGGCATATGCCAAGATGGAGTGGGAGAAGAACTCAATCCTCGCAGGACAGGCATGGCACCCTATGATGGGCGACATGATGCCCGACGTGTTCTCGCTCGAGACAGGTGCACCGTTCACTCCGTTCAGCCGTACACCACAGGTAAGATACGACTACAAGAACAAGGGATTCACACTCACGGCAACAGCACTCTATCAGTACCAGTACACATCATACGGCCCCGACGGTGCGTCATTCAACTACGCACGTAACGCAATTGTTCCTGAGCTCTACTTCCAGGCGATGTACAAGAACGGCGGCTTCATGATTGGTGCCGGAGTGGACCTGCTCACACTCAAGCCACGCCAGAGCTACACAATGGAGAGCACTGATGAGAACGGCGCGACAGTGACCGCCACATACAAGTGCAAGGAAGACCCTGTCGTAAGCATCAGCCCCACGATATTCGCTTCGTACAAGAAGGGCAACTGGGGCGTCAAGGGACGTTTCACATACGCGCAGAATGCAGCCCACCTGAGCATGATAAGCGGTTATGGCGTAACAGCCGTGAACGAGAACGGCGAACAGGAGTACGGCTCAATCAACAGCGCCAGCGGCTGGGTAGACGTGACTTACAAGAAGACACTGAAGAAGGGATTCCTCACTTTCTGCTGTTTTGCAGGATATACAAAAAATCTCGGATGCAAGGATGAGTTCACCGGTCCCATCTACATGCGCGGCGAGAAGAACATGGACAACATGTGGCGCGTAGCTCCAAGCGTGCTCTACACACACAACGCTATGCAGATCGGTATCGAGTACAACCCGACTACCGTTGCCTATGGTACACCCGACAGCCAGTACAAGATGAGCGACACGCACAACGTGACAAACCACCGCATCTGCGCAATGCTGAAGTATAATTTCTAAACTATAATATGATGAACAAGAAAATTCTTACATTAGGCCTCATGCTTATGGCCGGATTGGGCGCTACCGCACAGGTAAGCCTTGTAAATCCCGTTCCACAGGAGGTGACAGCACAAACAGCGCTGTTCGAGGCTCCTGCACAGTGGCAGATCAATGCCGACAAGAAACACCTCACAGGCTACATCTACGATGCGCTGATGACTGCATCGCCCGAAGCAGTGAAGAAGGCACCTTTCAAGGTAACACTCGGTGTACGTGGCGAGGGCAAAGTGAGCAAGTACAGGAAGAACATCCCAGCAAAGAGCGAGGGTTACTTCATGAAGGTAACCGAGAAGGAGATTGTCATTGCCGGCAACGATGAGAAAGGTCTCTTCTACGGCGTGCAGACACTCCTCGGCATGATGCAGCAGGGCAAGCTCGAGGCATGTACAATTACCGACTGGCCCGACGTGCCGTTCCGCGGAACAGTAGAGGGTTTCTACGGTACACCATGGAGCCATGAGGCACGCAAGAGCCAGCTCGAGTTCTATGGCCGCAACAAGATGAACGTATATATCTATGGTCCGAAGGATGACCCCTGGCACCGCGACAAGTGGCGCGAGCCATACCCCGAGGTAGAGGCAAACCGCATTGCCGAGCTCGTCGAGGTAGCCAAGAAGAACGGTGTGAACTTCTACTGGGCAATACACCCTGGCGTTGACATCAAATGGAACGACGAGGACCGCGACAAACTCATGGCAAAGCTGGAGGTTATGTACCAATTGGGCGTGCGCTCGTTTGCAGTATTCTTCGATGACATCTGGGGCGAGGGTGCACAGGCCGACAAACAGGCTGCACTGCTAAACTACATCGACGATAACTTTGTACAGGCAAAGAAGGATGTTGCTCCTCTTATCCTCTGCCCCACAGAGTACAACAAGGGTTGGGCCAACGAGGAGAAAGGATACCTGCGCACACTGGGCAAGGAACTGAACGAAGGTATCGAGGTAATGTGGACAGGAAATTCAGTAGTAGCATGCATCGACAAGCCTACAATGGAGTGGATTAACGAGCGCATTCAGCGCAAAGGTTATATATGGTTGAACTTCCCTGTAAACGACTTCGTACGCGACCACATCCTCATGGGTCCCGCATATGGCAACGGTCTTGACATTGCAGGTGACGTATCAGGTTTCGTAAGCAACCCAATGGAGTATGCCGAGACATCGAAGATTTCTCTCTACGGTATTGCAGACTACTGCTGGAACATGGAAGCATATGACTACCAGAGCAACTGGGAAAAGAGTATCGAGAACATACTCCCAAGCAACCCACAGGCATTGCGTACATTCGCGCTCTACAATAAGGACCTCGGCCCCAACGGACACGGTTTCCGCCGCGAAGAGGGCGAGGAACTTCGCGAAACAGCCGATAAAGCATTGACAGGAGATATGTACGCAACAGCAATGATTAACAACGCTTGCTTCGAGTTGAACATTGCCTGTGACATTTTGCTCAACGACAACAGCAACCCGGAACTTATACACGAACTGCGCCCCTGGCTCATTCAAGGCAAGCACCTTGCGACATACGGAAGCGCAGTGTGCACAATGCTTATGTTCGCCGAGATGAAGGACAACGTAAGTGCAGCAAGCAAATTCCTTACCTTTGAGAACCTCTACAAGCAGGCACGATCACTGCAGAAGCAGATGTTCGACCTTGAGAACAACAAAGCAATGCGTCACCCCTATCAGATTGGCACGAAGGTGGGAACAAAGGTTATGCTCCCCACGCTGAACAAGCTCTTCACATTGGCAACAGAGAAGTACAATGCAATAAACGGCACCAACCTTGACACAACAGCCGAGTATAACCCATACAAGCTCACTTCAACAGTCACACAGCTTGCACTGCTCCCTGTGAAGATTAACGGCGACGTGGTAGAGATTACCCCTGCACTTGAGGTAATCAATTGGCAGGCAGGTGGCGAGCTTCTCCTTGAGAGCGAGACAAACGTAACCTTCCAAGGCATGGAATTCAACTTCGGTGTTAACAATGTGGCAAAACATTTCCGTCTTGAACTGTTTGTCAACGGTGCATGGCGCGAGGTAGGCCTGCTCCACTACAGTGACACCGACCCAGTCATCCACACAGGCAACGAACTTGGCGGCATGACAGCGAACAAGCTCCGCATCACAAATATCAGTGGCGAAGAGCTGAAGGTATTCTTCAAGAACTTCCGCTTCATCAGAAGATAAGCCGAAAAAACCAGTACATAAAAAGAGCGTTGCCGTAGCAACGCTCTTTTTATGTACTACTTACAATGGTTTTTCCTGTACAGTTGCCACGTGTTCACGATATTGTGCCATACTGAATAGAAGCCGCCGGCTATGGCTGTTACAGGTGTCATGAAAGTATAGGCGAGCCAGATGGCAAAGACGGTGTTCTTCTGCCCGAGAGCCTGTCCGCCTGTTATTATCTCGCCGTAGCGTGCACCTATGCGACGTCCCACGTAGAACTGCAGCAGACAACAGATGAGCGACACCAATGCTATACCCGCAAGCACAAGCAGCGACATGCGGGCATGTACGATAGCCTTCGTGGAGACGGCGATTGCGAGGGTAAGCGCAACCAACCACAGATAGAACGGCAAGTTGAGTCCTTTTGTCACTAACCAGCTATGTAGCGCGGGTACAAATCTACGCACCAACGAAGCACAGACCAACGGAAAGAGGAGCAATGGGAAGACCTTAGCTATTATTACAAGGAACGAGCCACCCAATGACATGCCCTCGACAGGATGCGAGAATGAGAGGAAAATGGGAGCCACAACAGCCACCGCCATATTTATCTGCATGGTATATGAGACCAGCGAGGCTGAGTTTCCGCCGAGCCTTGAAGTAATAACGGCTGCAGCGGTTGCGGTAGGACACACAAAGCACATCATCGCAGATTCAAAAAGTACCTTTGCACTTTGCGGCATATTATCAAAGAAAGTTATCGACAGCGACAGCACGATGAACGGAACCAACTGACACGCCAGCAGCCACAAGTGCCACCTCGATGGTTTCAGTTCCTTGACACGCACCTTGCAGAATGTCACAAAAAGCATGGCAAAGATTAGCATAGGCTGGACTACAGAAATGACAGATGATACAAATTCATTACAGCCAGTGGGTAAGGGTAATGCCCTGCACATAAGGTATGACGCAGCTCCGCTGCCCATTGCTATGGGCAGAGACCAGTCGCGCAGGAACTGAGGGACTCTCATGGCCGCGTCTCCTTTCTCTCAAGCGAACGCCATGCAAGCGGCAAATAGTCAATTATGTCACCTGCCACAAGTGCTGTTTCCCCTTTGACACCGGCTGCCAAATCACCTGCAAGGCCATGCACATATACTGCAATACGCGCAGCATCTATACTGTCATAGCCCTGTGCCAATAGCGACAGGACGATACCAGTAAGCACATCGCCACTACCACCGGTCGCCATACCGGGATTACCCGTACTGTTGAAATAGAGGTTGCCGTCGGGAGCTATGATTGTGGTGTATGCGCCTTTAAGAACAATGGTAAAACCATAATCACACGCAATGCCACGCACGGACTCTATTGCCTGATAGCGGCTCTGTGCCGCGCCGAATAGCCTCGCAAACTCTCCCGGGTGGGGAGTAAGCACACTACCCACAGGAACGAGGCTCATCCAGTCATCACATTGCGAGAGGATGTTCAGTGCATCGGCGTCGAGCAGCAACGGCACATTGCATCCTGATATAAGATTAAGCAGTGCCTCTTTGCTCTCATTGCTCTGTCCAAGACCCGGGCCAACTGCCACCGCGCTGTACTTGCCGGTGTCAATATAATCACTGAAACAGCAGTGACTGCTGTCAATGCTTGTCATTGCCTCGGGGAGTGCTGTCTGCATTATGATGTTGTTGCACGCGGGAAGGTGCACCGTCAACAGCCCCACTCCTGAACGTAGCGCAGCACGTGCCGAGAGCACCGAGGCTCCTGCCATGCCCTTTGAGCCTGCGACAAGCAATGCGCGCCCGAAACAGCCTTTGTGCGCATGCCTTGCACGAGGCCTCAACAACGCCTTTATATCATCTTCATCAGTAAAAAAAAGGTCAGAGGAGATACTATCCATACCCTCCCTTGAAAGCCCTATGTCAAGTATCTTCATCATGCCCACAAACCTTGAGTTCTCAGGCATCAGAAGCGATAACTTAGGGAACTGCAACGTCAGCGTAACATCGGCGCATACAACCACACCGCAGAGCGGACTGTTGTTCTCGCCAAGCAGCCCCGACGGTATGTCGACAGCCACGACACGGCAGCCTGACGCGTTTATTCTTTCTATAACATCGACAAAAAGCGAGCCGCTTACATGTGTCCTGAGCCCGCTGCCGAAGAGGGCATCTATAATTACCGTATCATTGCCGAGCACAGGCATTTCAAAGGCACCGCGCACCTCATTAACCGCAACATCAATCATTTGCAGACGTTCAAGGTTCACGGCGCAGTCGGAGGAAAGCTTGCCTTTGGGGTTTATGAGCCACACTGCTACGCAGCAACCTGCATCGTGGAGCATGCGTGCGACGGCAAGGCCATCGCCACCATTATTGCCGGGTCCCGCAAATACGGCAAAGCGACAGCCCGCATAGCGTTCAAGGATAGCAGCCGTAAGCGCGCGTGCAGCCCGTTCCATAAGGTCTATGGAGCTGATGGGCTCATGCTCGATTGTGTAGGCATCGAGCTCCCTTACAGCCGATGTGCAGAAGAATTTCATAACTGTGCCAGATATTCCAGACCCTCTTTATAACCGTCAAAGCCCTTTCCACAGACAGTTTTCTGCGCATAGAGCGACACATATGAGAAACGGCGGAACTCCTCACGTGTGGAGATATCGGTAAGATGAACCTCGGCAGTAGGCAAGGCCACAGCCTTTAGCGCATCAAGTATTGCCACACTTGTGTGCGTATACGCCGCAGGATTGATAAGGATGCCGTCAAACATCCCGTATGCAGCCTGAATCTTGTCTACGATAGCACCCTCATGATTCGACTGGAACAGCTCGACATCGAGCGAAAGCTCAGCCGCAACCGTAAGTATAAACTCCTGGAGAGCCTTGAAATCCTTTGCACCATAGAGAGTGGGCTCGCGCAACCCCAGCAGATTGAGGTTCGGGCCGTTAATAACAAGTATCTTCTTCATACAATTTGCAATATTGTTTTGCGAAGATAGTTATAACAAGCGAGAAATATAAGAAGCTGTTTATTATTTTTTGCTGCTTTGTAACTATATTTGCGCACCAGCAAATATACAATGAAACACGATAAACTGTTCAAACACCTGTCAATAGGCCAGTTTGCCCTGATAACTGCCATTCTCATGGTTGCTACCATAATGGAAAAGATTCATGGCACAGAGTACGCATTGCAGAATATCTACCGTGCCGATTGGATGATTGCATTATGGGGAACGGCGACGCTCTCGGGCATTGTATACATACTGCAGCGCAGGATGCAGCGACAGCCTGTGACACTATGCCTGCACCTGGCATTCGCGGTAATTCTCCTTGGCGCATTCGTGACGCGCACGACAGGCAGGCAGGGACAGATGCATCTGCGTGTTGGCGAATACAGTAACCAATATCTGCTGCCCGACAGTACCATAGAGAAATTCCCGTTCAGCATATCACTGCACGGATTCGAGGTAACACGCTATGCAGGCACAGATACTCCCATGGACTTTGTGAGCACCATTGTAATATATGACAATGAGCGAATTGAGGGAACAGTATCCATGAACAACATATTCAAGCACAGAGGCTATCGCTTTTACCAGTCGGGATATGACAATGACGAGCGGGGCACGTTCCTTACCGTATCGCACGACCCTTGGGGAATAGGAATCACATACGCAGGATATTCGCTGCTGTTGCTATCGATGATACTGTTTTTTGTTCAGCCGGACAGCCGTTTCCGTACCGCATTACGAAAAGGCAGGAATATTGCCATAATATTATTAATGCTCTTTGTCTCAACGACATCTAGTGCAAGAAATACGCAGCAGATACCCGCAAAGGAAAATGCAATTGCCTTGCTGGGGACAAATTACGGCGCCGAGGCTCTTTACAACAGCATGAGCGACAATCGTCCATTGGCAATAACATGCCTTGCGACAGGCACAATACTTTTTGTTTTGTTCTGCATAAACAGAAAGGAGAACAGAACACGGCAAATACTTGCTTCCTGGATTAAGATTATAGCTTGGATAACAGCCGCATACCTTTCGTTGCAGATAGCCCTGCGCTGGCAAATAGGCGGACATATACCATTGTCAAACGGTTATGAAACAATGGTTTTTATGGCATGGCTCAGCATACTGATGACCCCCATAGCCGGCAATAGAGTGAAGGAGATGTTACCTTTCGGATATATTGTATGCGGCCTTGCCCTGCTTGTATCAACCTTTGGCGACAGTACAGAGCAAATAGCACCCCTTGCACCTGTACTGCGGTCACCACTGCTGAGCATACACGTTGTGGTGATAATGATTTCATACACTCTGCTGGCATTTACTATGCTCAACGGCATTACGGCAGTGACAATAAAGTTAACTCGCAAGAACACAGAAGAGGAGATTGCCGCACTGCAACGGACAAGCATTCTGATGCTCTACCCTGCCGTGTTCCTGCTCACTGCCGGAATATTCATCGGTGCCGTATGGGCAAACGTATCGTGGGGCCGTTACTGGGGCTGGGACCCCAAGGAGGTGTGGGCTCTCATAACAATGCTTGTCTACAGCGCCACACTGCACAGCGGGTCAATAAAGGCAATGCGCCGCCCGATGTTCTTCCACATATACTGCATTGTGGCGTTCCTGACAGTGCTAATGACGTACTTCGGCGTGAACTTCATCCTTGGCGGCATGCACAGCTACGCGTGAGAAAGAGGAGACGAGACCTATCCCATCTTGCCTGTGAGGTAGGCTTTGGTTCGTTCGTCCGAGGGGTTAGAGAACATCATCGCGGTATCACCATACTCAACCAGTTCGCCCAGATACATGAACATCGATTTTGAGGATATACGCATTGCCTGCCCCATATTATGGGTAACAATAAGTATCGTCACATCTTTCTGCAATTCCTTCATCAGTTCCTCGATATGTGCCGTTGCTATCGGGTCAAGTGCGGAGGTCGGTTCATCCATCAGCAATATGTCGGGTTTCATTGCCAATGCACGGGCGATACAGAGACGTTGCTGCTGACCACCCGAAAGGAACGTGCCTTTCTTGTTCAGAACATCCTTGACCTCATCCCATAGCGCAACACTCTTCAAGCATCGCTCAACGGTTTCATCTTTTTCGGTTTTCGACAAACGGATACCGTTAAGTGCATAGCCCGAGAGTACATTATCGTAGATGCTCATAGTGGGGAAAGGTGCAGGGCGCTGAAAGACCATACCCACCCTGCGACGCACATCTATTGGTTCCATGGAGAGGATATTCTCGCCATTCAACAATATTTCGCCATCCACACGGATGTTCGGATAGAGGCTATGCATCAGGTTCACAGCCCTCAAGAGTGTGGATTTGCCACAGCCCGAAGGTCCCATTATGGCGGTTATACTGTTTCTGTCAATGGCAGCCGATACATACTTTACAGCCATTGTCTGCTTGGTATATGATACACAAGTCTTATTGAATTCAAGTATTGGTGTTACTGGTTCCATTTCTTTGCAAGATACTTAGATAAAAGATTCAATGTTAAAACAAACAACAAGAGGAAGAGTGAGGCTCCCCAAATGAGTTCCTGCAGGTTGGGGTCGTTGAAGAACTCCCATATAAGCAGAGGCACCGCCGATATCGGCTTGTCAACCGCAAAGCGGATGAACGAACAGCCGAGTGCGGTAAACATGAGCGGAGCTGTCTCGCCGATTACACGCGAGATAGCCAGCAGAACACCCGTAAAGATGCCACCGAATGCAGCGGGGAGCTGTACTTTAAGCATTACGCGGGCACGGTTACCGCCAAGAGCCAAGCCCGCCTCCTTGAGTGAAGCAGGCAGAATCTTCAATGTCTCCTCGGTTGAACGGATAATAAGCGGTAACATCATAATGAATAGCGCCACGCTGCCGGCGATTGCCGAGTAACCTTTCATCGGGACAACCACCCATATATAGACTACGATACCGATAATGACCGAGGGTGTTCCTTGCAGCAGGTCTGTAAGATAACTTACTGTCTGGGCGAATCTGTTTTTGGAGTTCTCTGCCAGAAAAGCCCCGCATAAGATGCCTACCGGAATTGCCACAACAGCAGCCATACCAAGCATAAGTAATGTTCCTACAATTCCGTTTGCGATACCTCCGGGAATCGGTTCGCCTGCCTCTATCGCTTTCATTGCCTTGTATGCAGTAGGTGTAGATTCTGTAAAGAACGACCACGAGAGCTGGTCATAGCCACGCAGAAACACCTCTCCCAAAATGGCAAACAGCGGTACAGCCGTAAGGGCTGCCAATAGGCACACAGCCCACAACAACGCCTTGTCTTTTGCCAAACGATTTCTGATTTTCAATTTATCCATAGTTATGCTATTCTTGCTCGTTTAATCATTATTTTGCCTATCATATTGATAAATGCCGTAATAAGGAACAGTATCAGGCCTATGGCAATCAGTGACGAGAGTCTCAAATCATCAGCCTCGCCGAACTGATTGGCGATAATTGATGCCATTGAGTTACCCGTCGATGTAATTGAATCGGGAATGTTATTCGTATTACCGATAAGCATCGTAACGGTCATTGTCTCTCCCAACGCACGACCAATCGCCAAGACATACGACGAGAAGATACCCGAACCGGCAACAGGGAATACCACCCTACGGATAACCTCGGCACGGGTTGCCCCCAAACTATATGCACCCTCCTTCAAGTCATTGGGAACCATCTTTATGAACTCTGAGCTGAGCGATGCTGCGTACGGCACAATCATAATAGCCAGCACCAACGAAGCGGTCAATACGCCCGAGCCCTGCGGCGAAATATCAAGTGCCATAATCAGAGGACGCAAAGTGTAGAAGCCCCAAAGGCCATAGATGATTGAAGGAATACCCGCCAAAAGGTCGGTTACGGTACTTAACACCGATGCCACCTTTGTTCCTTTGAAGTATTCCCCGACAAACAGTGCCACGGGCAGTGAGAACGGTATGCAAAAGAGAAGGGCCAACAAGGTTGTCATCAACGTGCCTGTAATGAACGGTAACGCACCATACTGCTCAGCGCCCTCAGTGTAGCTCCACTCCGATGAGGTCAGAAACTTAAAGAACCCGAAATGCTCGAACGCATCGTATGCGTCAGTGACGAGGGCGTAGACTACGCCCCCGCACACTATCGGCATTATCAATGCTGCTGCTAACAACAGGATTTTGTATAATTTATCGCTCATGATGTCCTGTTATTGCAGTATTGCAATTCCGTCATATGTAACGCTCTTCAGATTCTCCATACTCAACTCTTTGGCCTTTGCAGGCAGCGGAGCATAATGCACCTCGGATGTAATATGTTGCGCCTCGTCCGAGAGGATATATTTCAGAAGGTCGAGTGTAGCCTCAGCCTGCTCTTTTGTACGGTCAGAGTAGTTCTGCTCCTTGTAGATAATCATCCAGGTAAAGGTTGATATTGGATATGCCCCTACTGCATCCGAGTTTGTAATCGAACAGCGGGTATCGGTTGGAATTTCGCCCGACGCTGCTGCCGAGATTGTTTCCGATGACGGCAGGACAAACTCGCCTCGTCGGTTCTCAATATGTGCATAAGGTATTTTCTGTGCAAAGGCATACTCCGAACCAACATAGCCGATTGTATTCTTTGTCTGCTTGATGACACCTGCCACGCCAGGATTACCCTTTGCAGCCTGCCCCGATGGGAAATTAACGGACTTGCCTGCGCCATATTCCGAAGCCCACATCGGGCTGACCTTCGTAAGGTAATCGGTAAATACAAACGTTGTTCCCGAGCCGTCGGAACGGTAAACAGGGATAATAGCCTCAGATGGAAGTTCCACATCGGGATTGAGCACTGCCAGACGCTCATCGTTCCACATCTTAATCTTACCGGCAAAGATATCTGCGATAATATCTCCTGACAGCTTCAACTCATTGACGCCATCGAGATTATAGGCAAGGACAACTGCACCCATACAGGTAGGAACATGTACTACGGGAGCCATCTCGTCCATCTCCTTATCCGAAAGAAAGGCATCACTACCCGCAAAGTCAACAATCTTGTCACGCAGGTTACGCACTCCACCGCCAGAGCCGATTCCGCCGTATGCTACCTGGTCGCCATTCACTTGCCCAAACTGCTCGAACACCACATTATAGAACGGCAGAGGGAATGTCGCACCGGCACCGGAAAGCTCCTGGGATTCACGACCGACCTTGTTGGAATTACCGCCACAAGCAACCATTGCAAGGGCTACAGCCAGTGTCACAACTGATGAAAAAATCTTTCTCATAATATTCATGTATTAAATGTTTGTTTTATCAGAATCCGAAATAACAATTCACATAGGCATAATATCCCTCCTTTGCTCCGTCAGCCTTTGGTGCTGTAAATCTGAAGTTCGGAGCTATCTTGACATATTTCCCCAATCTGAACTGTGCACCGAGAATAGCCGTCGACTCATCTTTTGCGATATTCCAATCGTCTTTAGCATACAAGTCATCGAAACGGGCATAGAGTTCTGTAACATCAGATAATTTGACCGAACCAAAGAGTGAATAACCGTTCAGGCCGGCATCCTCCTTGTTTGAGGCATTCCACATCTGATTGTATTCAGCTCCAAGCGTAAACTTCTCATGCTTGTATCCGACAAATGCAGCCAAGTTTGTGATATCCTTCTTGCCATCTTCATCGCTCTCGTTCAAACCACCATACACGCGAATCTGAAGGCCTTTGACAGGTGTAAGAGTCAGACCCAAGCCATAATTGAGTCCATCATTCTTCTGAATCTTCTTGTAGCCCTCTCCATTCACGATGATTGCATCGGCTGATAACCAATCGGCAAATTTGTAAGCTACAGAGAGACCCAAATCGGCACTGTTACCGAATTTGTACTCATCCTGGAACGACTTCATTATGTAGCGGTATCCCCAGAATTTCTCCTGAAAGTTGAATTGGGTAGTGGAGATAAGACCTCCATTGAGCGTCAATCTTCCCTTTCTCCAGGATACCATCGCATTCTTGATGTAGGCGATACGCTGATAGTCTGACACATCGCTTGATTTGCCGATATCCATAACACCTTTAACCGACAGTCCCTTGCCGAGGTTGTATTCATAGCCCAGATAGCTACGCTCCAACTCAAAGCCACGGTCATCATTATCAGCTCCAAAACCAGTGTGGAAATTACCGAACACCTGAACAATCGCTTTGCCCTTAGGTTCCTCTGTCTTGGCATTCTGCGCCTGCGCGCCGATACCGATGCAGGCTAAAAGACCTGCCAAGATTACTTTTGTTTTCATAGTCTTTTATCATTTAAAAATTTGACACTGCAAAAGTATCGGCTATACATTTCATAAACGTTTCAAAAGAATTAGAGATTCATTAAATGACAGATACAAAAAAGATGTGTTGCCCTTTGCATACAAAGAGCAACACAATCCTTATTATATTCATCCAAGATGCTTATTTATGGACAAATGCCCGTTCGAGGTCTTGTGACACATTAATTATAAAGTCGCCCATATGCTCAAACTCATTGACAATATCCATATAGTAAACACTTGTCTGGTAGTTTTTGCCGTCGTTTTCAATATTCTCAATAACCGCATCACGAAGATTGTTACGCAGAACATTGAGATGTTCCTCGGCACTATAAGCATTCGCAATATCAACAAGTTCATTCTTATGAGCCATCGTCAGATTCTCAATCATGACATCATATGCCATACTTACAGCATCGGCCATTAGGGTAAGATTCCTTATCGTCTCTTCATCAAAATGCTTATTATGTATATTCTTTCTTGACAGAATGCGGCTGATAGCCTCACCCGAATCTCCCAACGACTCCAATTCACCGATAATCTTATACATGGCCTTTATCTTTATGGAAGTGCTCTCGCTGATTTCCTCGGCAGACACGCCATTGAGGAATGTAGCTATCTCATATTCGATACGGTCAGAAATCTCTTCATATTTCACGAGTTTCTTTCTAAACTCCTCGAATTCATTGGTATCGGCCTTCTTGATTGCGCTCTGTGCATAATCAACACCCTTCTTTGAAATTCTCGCAAACTGGATAATCTCGTTGAATGCCTGCTCGACTGACAGTTCCGGAGTTGCAAGAGGACCCGCAGAGATGTATTGGAGACGATAAACCTCTTTATCTTGATTCTTTGGAACCGGTATAATCCAACTAACCGCCCTGGCAATCCATTTTGTGAACCATATCAATAATAAAGTATTAGTCAAATTGAATAGCGTATGCAGCATTGATAGGCCATACAATGCAGCTGTGCCAGTTGCAGACGCCGAGTCCGTTACCACGAAACCATCAGTTGCGGGATTAGGCAAGCCAAACAGATTCTCGGTAATTACACCTACCAACTGCAGGAAAGGCTTGAAGAGAATCAAAGCCCATATAACACCAAACACATTAAATATGGTATGCGACATTGCTGCACGTTTTGCAGGTGTGTTACCTACCGAAGCGGCAATGTTCGCCGTAATGGTAGTTCCAATATTCTCTCCAAGCACCATAGCGCATGCCATGTCAAACGGAATCCAGCCCATACTTAGCATAATAAGCGTAATAGCCATAGTTGCAGATGAGGATTGCAACACAAGTGTCAATATTGTTCCGAATGTAAGGAACAGAAGCACAGAACCGAATCCATACGATGACCAAGTCGTGACAAACTCCAACACCTCCGGTGTTTCCCTGAGATCGGGTACCGAGTCCTTCATGAACGAAAGACCGAGAAACAAGAGGCTGAAGCCCACAATCAACTCTCCGATATTTTTCCGTTTGTCTTTTTTAGAGTTAGAGTAGAGAAACCCGAACAACATCAAAGGTACGGCAAGAACTGATATGTCGGCCTTGAAACCTAACCACGATACCATCCACG
Source organism: Bacteroidaceae bacterium (assembly GCA_017936265.1). Lineage (GTDB taxonomy): Bacteria > Bacteroidota > Bacteroidia > Bacteroidales > Bacteroidaceae > HGM04593. Next base: position 186,976 of record JAGBFX010000003.1, read on the forward strand.
CAGTCACCGTCGTACCGATATTGGCACCCATAATAACTCCGATGGCCTGCGCCAGGGTCAAAAGACCGGCATTCACAAAACTTACTACCATTACAGTAGTGGCTGATGAAGATTGAATAACAGTCGTTATACCCAATCCGGTCATGACCCCCTTTAACGGGTTTGAAGTCATTGCCGACAAAAAACCTCTTAGCTTCTCACCCGCAGCCTTTTGCAGTCCGGAGCTCATCAGGTTCATTCCATACAGGAACATTCCCAATGCTCCCAACAATGTAAAGATTTGTAATATACCCATAAAACTTATATAACTTTTCGGTCACAAAGGAATTAAAATATTGTTTCATAAATATTTCATAATGATTAGCCTTTGGTTAAATCCTGCGATATCGGGCAAAATATTACATTTTCATTAAATCTTGTTTAATGCATTTCTCTATTCGGCAAATCTCTTTATTTTTGCATTAAACGATTTTAGTATATGACAACAGAGCGCATATTGATAGTGGATGATGAAGAGACCTTGTGCGAGGTGCTGAAACTCAACCTTGAAAATGAGGGATATGATGTAGACATTGCTTTTAGTGCAGAAGAGGCTCTTGGATACAATCTGAAAGAGTATTCGCTTATCCTACTCGATATCATGATGGGCGAAATCAGCGGAATAAAGATGGCCAAGATTCTTAAAGCCGATGTTGCCACAGCCAATATCCCCATCATATTCTGTACAGCACGCGATACCGAGGATGATATGGTTATGGGGCTGAACCTCGGTGCCGATGATTATATAATGAAACCATACACCGTCCGTAACGTCATAGCGCGTGTCAAGAGCGTTCTGCGCCGCGCGACATCCCATAAAAGCAACACCGTCATCCCGGTCAAGAAGCCAAACCAATTATCAATAGATGGTTTGTGTCTTGATTTGGAATTCAAGCGTTGTACAGTGGATGGCAAGGAGATTAAATTGGCACGAAAAGAGTTTGAGTTACTTGCATACCTGATTCAACATCGTGGCAAGATATGTTCGCGTGAACAGATTCTGAGCCGAGTGTGGAGCGATGAAGTGGTTGTGTTAGAACGTACCATCGATGTGAATATAACCCGATTGCGCTCAAAGATAGGAGCATACGGTTCATACATAGTAACCCGTTCAGGTTTCGGTTATGGCTTCCGCGATTAGTCTATCTTTTCACAAGCAACTGTTTCTGCAGCTCATATTCTTCTCGTGGGCAATTGTGCTATGCTTCATCGGGTTCCAATATCTGCGTGAGAAGGAGTATAAATCGGAGTTCCTGGATGCACAACTCCAACAATACAACCGCCATCTGCTTGTAGCAGTAGAGGACGGAGAGTCTTATGAAGAATACATTGCATCACACGAAAAGCCGTTTGATGACCTTCGCATAACGCTCATGACCATTCAGGGTGCAGTAGTCTACGACAACACCATTGAGGCGAACTCCCTTGACAACCATGTAAAACGCCCTGAAATCAAAGATGCCCTTGAAAATGGTTCAGGATACCACATAGGGCGTCAATCGGCAAGCGACGGACGGGAATATTTCTATTCGGCAACATGCGGCGAGAGAGTCATTGTCCGCACAGCCATACCCTATTCAAGTACACTAAATGACCTTCTCTCGGCCGATTGGTCTTTCCTCATTACAATGATTTCCATTACTCTTGCAATGAGCGTTGTAGCCTATTTCACAACCAGGAAACTCGGCAAAGACATTGAGCGTGTCAATCGCTACGAGGCAGAACGGGAGAAGAACCGCCTCAAACGACAGCTCACGAACAATATCAACCATGAGCTTAAAACTCCTGTAGCATCAATTCAAGTCTGCCTTGAGACATTATTATCGGGAATCACATTGAGCGAGGAGAAACGACAGGAACTTATTGAGCGATGCTACACCCAAAATGAGCGTCTTCGCCGACTGCTCAACGATGTATCACTCATTACACGGATGGAAGACGGGGGTGCCTTTATTAGCAGGGAGAGAGTTGCTATAAACGAAATAATAGATGAGGTTGCCGGGGAGTTGGATATAATGCCCGAAGAGGAACGTATGATGCTCCACACGAATTTCAGTGAAGAAATAATCATTGATGGCAACCCCTCGCTGATTGGCTCCATCTTCCGTAACCTGACCGAAAATTCCATAGCCTACTCAGAAGGCAAGAATATCTATATATCGTTACTTGAAAACAATGAAAGAGTGTGCCGTATCCGGTTCGAGGATGACGGAAAGGGTGTTAAGGATGAACAGCTGCCCCATCTCTTTGAGCGGTTCTACCGTGTAGATAAAGGCCGCTCCCGCCAAAAAGGCGGTACCGGACTTGGACTTGCCATAGTAAAACATGCCGTCCAGTTCCATGGAGGCAACATAACCGTCACCAAGCGCCCCGGAGGAGGCCTCAGATTCGATTTTACATTGAAAAAGCAAGCCTGAACCATACAGACCACCCAATCAGCCACAACAACACAGTTATCGCGCTTTTAAGCACAACCACATAATTATTAATACAACGTGAGTTCGATATAACAATTCGTACTCATGTTTATTGTATTCTGTCATTTCGACCATACCTTAATAAAAAAATCAAAAGAGGTTTTTCGATGAGCTTTAGCGAATAACGAATGTGAGACGTGTTGTTGAGGGCTTTGCCCGAAAAAATCTCTTATTCCACGATATTTTTGA
>JAGBFX010000024.1 GCA_017936265.1 Bacteroidaceae bacterium
CCGGTGCTAAAGCACACTCCTTTGGGGAACTAAAGTTCCCGTCGTCGCAAACATTGCTCGCCCGCAATGGTGCCACTCCAGGCTTTCGCTTGTTTGCAGGGTGCTGCGGAATTAATTTTATTAATCGATAATGCTTGCAGCAAATGGTCGCGCGTAGCACAGACATAGTTTGTGCCGCGCGGGTTGCTAAAAAGCAAGCATTATCAACTTGATTTGTCAAGTGTATATTTATTATCAACGTCTTTCTGTTTTTAAAGGTTAACATACTCCTTTGGTGACCTAAAGGTCACGTCGTCGCAAGCAGTGCTGTGGCTCCGCACTGCCGCACAATGGCCTGCAAACAAGCGGCCTTGCATTGGATTTTTTAACGGTGCCGTTTCGCTTTCAGCGACGGATTACTTTTGCTAATCTTTAGCACTGCTCAAACTGCTTTTATCCTGTTTCGATGCCTGAACGGTTGTTCAAGCTGTGGAATTTAACGGTGCCGGTCAATAGAAAATTACCAGTGCTAATCATAGCCCATTGAGACAATGCTATTCTACATTACTTGATACTGAACCAACACCTTTTGCTGCCGAGCCAAAAAGAAGATTAAAGGACATTAAGAATTACTGAGGTCCACTAAGGTCTATTAAGGCCTATTAAAACAGTCGAGGCTGCCCAGGCAGCCTCGACTGTTTTTTTGTTTATCCACTGTGTAGGGTTAACCTTCAACAACCGCTTCCTTGCGGATTGTCCTGGTGCGGATTTCCTCGCATATTGCCGAAACGAACTCTGCGATAGGCTTCACGCCCTCGTCGCCTGCGAAACGGCTACGTACTGCAACGGTGCGGTCGGCCTCTTCCTGCTGACCGAGCACGAGCATGTAAGGTACGCGGTTGTTGCGTGCTTCACGAATCTTGTAGCCGATTTTCTCGGAACGGTTGTCCACATGCACGAGGACTCCGTTCTTCCTGAGTTCAGCAGCCACCTCATGGGCATAGTCGCCGTACTTCTCCGAGATTGGAAGGATGCGTACCTGCTCGGGGGCAAGCCATGTAGGGAACTTACCCTCATACTTCTCTATGAGCCATGCGAGTGTACGCTCGTAGCAACCCATACTTGTACGGTGGATGATATAAGGACGTACTTTCTCGCCGTTCTGGTCGATATAATACATGTCGAACTGTGCAGCCAGCAGGGCATCCCACTGCACGGTAATCATTGTATCCTCCTTGCCGTAGACGTTCTTGGCATTGATATCGACCTTGGGGCCATAGAATGCAGCTCCGCCGACTTCCTCTACAAAAGGAATCTCGAGTTCGGTGAGCATTTCGCGTATATGCTGTTGTGTCTCTTCCCAAACCTCGGCCTCGCCGATATACTTGGCGCGGTTCTCGGGGTCCCACTTTGCAAGGACATACGTAACATCATCCTGCAAGCCGAGAGTTACCATGACATGCTTTGCAAGAGCAAGACAGTTCTTGAACTCCTCGACCATCTGGTCGGGGCGCACGATAAGGTGTCCCTCGCTGATAGTGAACTGGCGCACACGTGTCAAGCCATGCATCTCGCCTGAATCCTCATTACGGAACAGTGTCGATGTCTCGCTGTAGCGCAACGGCAGGTCGCGGTACGAGTGGTGTGTCGCCTTGTATACATAATACTGGAACGGACATGTCATAGGACGCAATGCGAACACCTCCTTGTCGGTCTCCTCATCGCCGAGCACGAACATACCATCCTTATAGTGGTCCCAGTGGCCTGAAATCTTGTAAAGGTCACTCTTTGCCATGAGAGGTGTCTTTGTGCGGATGTAACCCCACTCGTTGTCCTCGAGGTCCTCAATCCAGCGCTGGAGAGTCTGTACTATCTTCGCACCCTTGGGCATGAGCAACGGCAATCCCTGACCGATAACGTCAACGGTAGTGAAAAGCTCCATCTCACGGCCGATCTTGTTGTGGTCGATGTTCTTGATGTGCTCAAGATGTGCAAGATATGCCTCGAGGTCCTCTTTCGTGAAGAACGCTGTACCATAGATACGTGACAGAGACGGATTGTTCTTGTCGCCACGCCAATATGTGGTAGATGCCGAGAGCAGCTTGAAGCCTTTGATGAGGCGTGTATTGAGCAGGTGCGGTCCCATGCAGAGGTCAACGAAGTCATCCTGTGAATATACAGTTATGCGCTCACCCTCAGGGATTGCGTCAATGAGTTCAAGCTTATATGGCTCGTTCTTTGCCCTCATCAGTTCGATAGCCTCTTCGCGGCTCAGTTCCTTGCGCTCGATGCGGGGGCTTGACTTGATGATTTTCTTCATCTCCTTCTCTATTGCCTCAAGGTTCTCCTTGGTAAATGGAGTACACTCGAAATCATAGAAGAAGCCTGTCTCGGTAGCAGGGCCGATAGTGAGCTTCGCCTCGGGGAAGAGGTGTTTTACAGCCTCTGCCATAATGTGTGTTGTAGTATGACGGAGCACTGAAAGGGCCTCTTTTGAATCAAGGCCGACAAGTTCTGCACACACGCCGTCGGCAGGAATGTCACGGAGGTCGATGACCTGCTCGCCCACCTTGACAGCAACATAACTGCTGAGCAGTTTAGGGTCTACCGATGAGAGAATCTCGATATAGGACTTGCCCTCATGGGCAAACTCGCTAATCTCGCCACCAAATGAAATCTTTATCATAACTTTATCCTTTAAATTCGTACTTATGGGTTATTTTCAATAGAGTGTGCGAAGATAAGAAAAAAACAAGAAAAATGGAAAATTCTTGCGTTTATTATTGTTTGCGTTAGCAATGTTTAATGTAGAATGTTGCAGCAACATCAAACATTAAACACTAAACATTAAACATTAAACCCCACCCCCTTGCTCACTTGCCGCTCATCTTGAAGCGTTTGATAAGGCTGTAGGCATGGAAGAGCCCAAGTTCCCCGGCCTTGCTCAGGTCGGCGAGACCTGCCTCGGAGTTACCGGTATAAATCCTTGCCAGTCCGCGATTGAAATAGGCCTCGGCAAAGCGGTCATCAATCTCAATGGCCCTACCGTAATCCACAATGGCCGACTTGAAGTCACTCAGTTTGGCCAGCACGTTAGCACGGTTGAAGTAGGCATGGGCAAAATCAGGGACACACTCCACTACCTTGTCGAGGTCATCTTTCACAAGGCTGTAATTGATATCAGGAAGCCTCTCTCCATGCTTGGGCAGCAGTTCCGCCTCGGCATTATCCTCGTTTACCTGCTCCGTCTCAAGCAGTTTATAACGTACGAAGGAGCGTACGAAGTAGAGCACCCATGAATCGGGAGCCACAGCGACAGCGGCATCAAGGTCACGCATTGCCTCTCCAGGGTCCTGCACCAGATAATAGTCTATGGCACGCTCAAGACGCAGACAATAGTCCTCGGGCGAGGCAGATATGCTGCTTGAAACGGCATCGATGTTCTTGAAATGTCTTGAGACCTCATTCTCGGAAAGGGCACGCTCATCATTGGTAAGCAGCAATGGTGTCCCTGCACTCGCCTCGTTCATATCCTCTATCGGCTTATAGTAGTGACCCTCGCTCTCAAGCTCGGACATAGCCTTATAGTATGTCAGGACAAAGATGGGCTCAAGTTCCACATAGACATTCCTGTTCTGCACCCTTCCGCGATAGTCCGTCGTATACTGCTTGTCATCGGCCACATCGGACGATATCATCTTGTTGTAGTTGCGGACATTATCGTCGGAGCGCTTGCGTGTCTTGTCTTCATCGGGGGCATACTCATCGGCAACCGCCTGACTGCCATTGAAATAGATATCGTATTGCCTTTTCCTGAGCCACTCCTCATCGGCATTGGCCCCGCGTATATCCCCACACTTGCGACGCGCTGCGGCGCGGCACTGATAGGCATATTCAAAGTTCGGATAACTCTCGAGCACCACGGTAAGGTCATTCACTGCGCCTTTGCTGTCGCCGACCTTATCGCGCAGCAACGCTCTGTTGAAACGCGCCAGAGTATTGTCGGGGTCGACATTCAGCACCCAGTCAAAATCCTCTATGGCGCGGTTGTCATCGCCAACCTCCATGCGGAGGATACCCCTGTTGTAATGAGCCACAAAGCTCGCCGGCTCGACATACAGCGCCATGTCATAGTCCTTCATCGCGCCCCTGAAGTCATTCTTATGGTAGCGTACAAGGGCACGGTTGACATAGCTCCCCGCATTGTTCGGCATAAGGTCGATAGCCCTGTCAAGGTCCTTCTCAGCTGCATCATAATCGCCTGTAACGGAATAGACCACGGCTCGGGCATCATATACCGATGAGGAGTACCTGTCGTTCTGCACGGCCAGCTCCACCATTCTCTGCGCCGTAACGGTGTCATTGGCGTTCAATGCCACCTGCGTGCGCATGAGATAGGCATGGCTGTTACGCGGAGAGAAAAGGAGTAAGGAGTCAAGTATGCCAGCTGCTTTCTCCCAGTCATCCTGCTGCATGGCCACAGCGCCGAGGTTCTGCCACACTTCCGTGTTCTGCGGGTTGAAGCGCAGCGCCTTCCTGAAATCCTGCTCGGCAAGCGACAGGCTGTCGAGATTGGCACGGCATAGACCACGCAGCTGATAGCAGCGCGAAATATATGGATTCTTGGCTATCGCAACGTCAAGGTCCTGTTCGGCACCTGCGTAATCCTCAAGGTAGAACTTCGCAAGGGCGCGGAAGAAATAAGGCTCGTGCAGATAGGGCTTTGCATCGATGACCTGGTTGAAATATTGGATAGAGAGCACATAATCCTCGAAATAGAGCGCATTGCGCCCTATTTCCATCACTCGCGTCGTGTTCAGCTGAGCAGAGCACAGCATTGTCTGGAACAGCAACACGAGAGCAACTATGGCTCCCCGCATTCTCATCGGAGAACTCTCTTTGTCTTGTACCCGCAAGCGACCCTGCCCTTGGCAAGATTGCCGAGCTTGGTCTTGTTCATCTGACGGCGCAGCATTGAAATCCTGTCGGAGAAGACCTTACCCTCGAGGTGGTCGAACTCATGCTGCATAACGCGCGCGAGATAACCCTCGACCCACTCATCATGCTCGACAAAGTTCTCGTCAAGATACTGCACATGTATGCGTGACGGGCGTGTTACCTTCTCGTGGATACCGGGCAGGCTCAGGCAGCCCTCTTCCATGGTATCTGTCTCATCGGAAGTCTCAATGATGTGAGCATTGATATATACACGTCTGAAATCCTTGAACTCGGGAAAATCCTCGGAGAGGACATCAAGGTCCACCACGACAAGACGTATCGCCAAGCCCACCTGCGGTGCGGCAAGGCCGATACCCTCAGCCTGGTGCATGGTATCGAACATGCTCTCGATGAGAGACTTCAATTCGGGATAATCGGGTGTTATATCCTCGGCGACCTTGCGGAGCACCGGCTGTCCGTAAAGATAAATCGGTAGTATCATATTATATTGTTTTTTATTTCTTTGTTACATTCTCTTGCTCTCCATATATGACTGCAGTATGATTGTCGCGCTTACCTCATCGACAAGTTCCTTGTTGCGACGCGCCATCTTCTTTATGCCCGCCTCGATGATTGTCCTCTGTGCGAGCACCGAAGTGAAGCGCTCATCGTGGAACTCGACAGGGATATCGGGCAACACCTTACGCAGACGGTTCACGAACGGGGTTATGCGACGCATGTTCTCTGACGGTTCGTTGTTCATCTGTTTGGGAAGCCCGACAATGATACGTTCCACGGGCTCGCGTGACACATAGCCGAGCAGGAAATCCAGCAGTTCCGTTGTCGGTACCGTCGTAAGCCCGCCGGCTATTATCTGCATCTCATCCGAGACGGCAAGACCTGTCCTTTTCTTTCCGTAATCTATTGCAAGCAAACGCGCCATACTATCCGGTTTTCCTTACTGTACCATAAGATATATTCCATAGAGAACCTATTCATTCACAGCCAAGTATAGACAGCAAAAGAGGCTCCACCGCAAAAGTGAAGCCGCTTTTACCGCTATTCTTATTACTTGTTATAGAGCAACCAAGCCTTCTGATAATCAGCATTGTTAGGGTGTGCAGCCTTGAAGCGTGCACGAGCCTCGGCAGCCTCGCTGCGGCTGTCATACGAAGCACAGATTACACGATAGAGACCCTTGGGGCTCTGAACGATGATTGCATCATAACCCTCGCCGATGAGCTCGGTGCGGATTTTCTCTGCACCATCTTTCTTGCCATAGCTTCCGCAAACTACGCTGTACTCCTTGAGAGAAGAAGCGTCGCCTGACGCAAGGACAACCTTCTCGGTACGATAGCTGTCATCAACATCCTGAGCCTTTGATGTTGAAGATACAACCGGAGCAATCTCTACAGCATCGCTCTGCTGGCTCTGACCCTCATTGCTCTGCTCCATGCGAGCCTCATCATAAGCGGTCTTATACAGGTTATCCTTTGATTTACAAGACACCAACACTAAAGCCGAGCAGAAAGCAACGGCAACAAAAAACATTTTTCTCATAGTCGCTAATATAATTCTTTATTTGATTTTCTCATTTAACCCGAGTCGATATAAGTTCCACCAAACCGTGAACTTGTCATCCCGACAGAGCGTAGCGACGAGGGATCTCAAAAATATTGCGGAATAAGAGATCTCTCACATTCGCTCGAGATGACAAACACGCTAAACTACAGTACTAATTGTTATATCAAACCCATGTTGTTTAATATTGAGCGCAAAAATAGTAAAAACGAGCGAGATATATGAAGTTCACTTCATATATATCACAGCGAGTGCATTCTATTTTCGCACGCTAGTGCAAAGATAGTAATAAAGCGCCACAACTTCAACTTTTACAATGCTTTTTAACAAAAAGTCCGGAATCATATCCTCAAAAAGTCATGCATTTGCAAGTTTAAACAATTTAATGGTTTATCTTTGCCACCAAAGCGGGCGATGCACATAGAACCGGAAACACTTTAAACACACAAACTAAAAACACAAAAAATGAGACGACTATTTCTGATATTGGCAATGGCGGCGGCAATAACCTCCTGCTCCACCACAAGAAAGGCCGAAAGAGCCGAAGCGATAGCACAACACGATGTAAACTACAGCGACTATTTCACAGACAAGACAATGCGCTACGATTTCCATCATGCAGGCAACAGCGAAAACGAGTACTACTATTTCGACAAGCTCATAAGAGAGGGCGAGTGGGCAGGCTCACGAGTATCGCTCATAAACCCGTTCGACTACGGAGAGCAGCACTTCAGGCTCATCGATGCAGCAAGCGGCAATACAATATACAAGAACAACTACTGCACGCTGTTCAACGAATGGCAGACCACGCCAGAGGCCGCAGTTACAGCCCGAGCCTTCCCCGAGAGCGTGATATTCCCCGAACCAAAGAACGATTTCATAATAGAGTTCTATGCCCGCAACAAGAAGAGCAAGGTGTGGGAGAAAAAGGAGTCGCACAAGATTAGCGTAAACGACTACAACATCTACCCAGGGCACAGCGGCTATGAGAACATAGAGATACACATCGGCGGCGACATTGCACACAGCCTTGACATAGTGCTGCTGCCTGACGGATTCACAGCCACCGAAAAGGAGAAGTTCATTGCCGCATGCAAGATGTGGAGCGACGCACTCTTCTCATACGCGCCGTTCACACAGAACAGGCACCGCATAAACGTACGCGCCGTGTGGGCACCCTCACAGGAGAGCGGTATCAGCAAGCCAGGAACAGGCGAATGGAAGAACACATTGCTCGGATGCAGGTTCTTTACCTTCAACAGCGAACGCTACCAGATGACCGAGGAGTTCCAGAAGGTACGCGACGTGGCGGCCTCTGCGCCATATGAGTGCATATACATCCTCACGAACACCGACAAGTATGGCGGCGGCGGAATATACAATTTCTACGGCCTTGGCTCGGCAGGAAAGACCGGCCGCACCGGCGAGGTATATGTACATGAGTTCGGTCACTCACTGATGGGACTTGGCGATGAGTACATCGAGATTGGCAATACCGTCAGCGCCCTCTACCCCGAAGGCGTCGAGCCATGGGAGGCCAATCTTACACGCTTTGTCGACTTCAACGGCAAGTGGGAGAAGATGATTGCCGAGGATACCCCTATCCCGACACCGCGCATTGAAGGCTCAACCGAGAAGGAGTGGAAAATTGGTGCATATGAGGGCGGAGGTTACCTTGAGAAAGGCGTTTTCCGCGGATGGCCCGAGTGCATGATGAAGGCACTCACCGACTTCTGCCCTGTGTGCCAGGATGCGATAACAAGATACCTTGACTACATATGCAAATAATAATGCCATAAAAGCAAAAAAGAAGAGCCGGGCTCTTCTTTTTTGCTTTTATCAATTCACATACTTGATTTCGGTCTTTCTGCCCGAGCCGTCAACAAACGAAACAGGGCACTCTTTTTCATCGAACTCCCACATTCCATTATGGTAGCTGTTGCCGTTAGCATCATTGACCACATTACCTTTACTATCCCTGACAATCATTCTTAGAGGCAGATAGCTGCTTGTGGCACCCAACATACCGAACGCAGTCAACTGGTAAGGAGCATAATACTCTGTTGCAAGCGTCATGAGCCCTTTCTCAACACCCCAATAGCCAAAATAGCCCGAAAAATCGAAGTTGGTCTTATTCCTTATACCGGAATATAGGAAATCCTTGCTGCGGTCAAGCACAATAGTATCTGATTCGGTGTTCATCATACCAAGCACAGCATACCCCGTGACGTTTCCGAAAGAATCACGCACAGGTTTATATATGTACCCGCCATCGGAATATGCAGACTGCAATTGAGTAGCAGAATATTGAAAGTCCATTGAGCCCATCTTCGCCAAAGTTCCGTTGCTGTTGAAACGTCCGCGATCCCTGCCGCTTTCAACTCCATTCCAGCTCGGATAATCAGGGTACTCCTTTGAAATACTATACTCGACACAGAACGATTTACCTTCAAAGTAATAGTTCGCCTTAGATGTTATATAGCACTTGTAAAAAAGCATTCTGTTCTCAAACGACACCGGACGGTAATGAACTATATTCGAGTTGATTTCTTTAATGCGTCCCTGAGCGTCATAGCTGAAATTATGCTCCCATGAATAGCTACGTCCGTCAATGGTATTTGTTGTCTTCACCTGCGATACCATTCTGCGCCCCGGCACAGGCTCATAAGGAGTCACTGCTGTATCGGGATTATAGTCATCGCTATCGCTGCAGGCCGAGAAAGCTACAGCCATAAATGCAAAAAGTATAAGTTTCAGTGCGTTTTTCATATTACTGGGTTTTCATGTTTTTGCGAAGATAGAGTAAAAAATCTGCATACACAAAATTTTTATGTTAATTAGGAACTGCACAATTCGCGGTCGTACTCCACAACCCATACAGCCATGTTTTTGTTATTCTCTATGCGAACAAACAACAACAGCCATGGCATTCATAGATTATTACAAGGTATTAGGTGTCGGCAACAACGCGACACAGAGCGAAATCAAGAAGGCATACCACAAGCTCACGAAACTCTACCACCCCGACAAGAACAGGAACTCTGCCGAGGCCAACGAGAGATATCAGGAGATCAACGAGGCATACCATGTGCTCAACGACCCCGAGAAGCGCAAGAAATATGATACCTATGGCGAGCATTGGAGGAACGCCGATGAGTTCGAGGCGCAACGCCGCGAATACAGAAACGCTGACGGAGGGTTCGACTTCGGAGGGTTCGGCGGATTCGGCGACTTCAGCCATGGCAGCGGCAACAGCAGCGGTTTCAGCGATTTCTTCGAGGAACTTTTCGGAGGCAGGGCATTCCGTTCCGGCAGAGAAAGAAAAGGAGAGGACATTCAGGCAACGATGAGCATTTCCCTCCGCGATGCGGCAACGACCCACAAACAGACTTTCAGTATAAACGGGGAGAGCATACGCATAACCGTACCCGCGGGCATAGCCGACGGGCAGAAGATACGTCTCAAGGGACGCGGGAACGCGTCTATGGGCAATGGAGAGCGAGGAGACCTCTACATCACGTTCCGCATTGAGCCCGACCCGACATTCACACGCAGAGGCAATGACCTGTATGTTACCGTCAGGAGCGACATGTACACGATGATTCTTGGCGGAGATATTGTATTGCCTACGCTCCAGGGCAATGTAAAGATGAGCATCAGACCAGGCACACAGCCCGACAGCACGCTGCGTCTGCGTGGCAAGGGATTCCCCGTATACAAGAAAGAGGGCTCGTTTGGAGACCTCTTTGTAACGTTAAAGGTTGAACTGCCCTCACTCAACGAGAAACAGAAGGAGATGCTGCGCAGGATAAAAGAGGAAAGTTAGCTATTCTCAATTATAAAGCACTACAAAGCCATTGAGATAGAGAGCGAAAAGCAGCCAGAGCAGATAAGGGATATTCAGGTAGGCCACAAGATGCCTCTGCATGTAGGCAATGGCCATATACATGAGCACAGCCACAAAAAGCAGGGTAAGCACCACAAGGGCGACCACAGGAGCCTGCATGCCGAAGAACGTCACGCTCCACAACAGGTTAAGCCCCAACTGCACGAAAAAGAGGAATATCGTGAGCCAGGTGTATATGGAGCGCATGTTCCATATAATGCCAGCCGATATACCCATGAGCAGATAAAGCACCGGCCACACTATGGCAAAGACTATGCCGGGCGGATTCAGCGATGACTTGACAAGGGAGGGATACCACTCTTGCATGGAGGGTCCCTGGATGACACTCGAGAGGTAGCCGACAGCGAATGATATCACCACAAACGACAGTATCGGAAGAAAACGTTTCATGACAGTTATTTTTATATAAGACACCCCGCATGGCGGGCCACGCGGTCATATATACAAACACTGCTGAATGGATTATGTTCGTGGGAAATCAGGAGAAGAGGATTCCTGCGCCCTCGTACACCACAATACCCAAAGCCGCAAAACCATATATCAGCTTTATTCCCGTGGTCAGTATGAACGAAAGAAAAGAGTAACAGGCCACCCTGAAGGCACTGTCCGACGGAGTACCCGCCATTTTCTCGCCCACATATGCCCCGATGAACGGGCCAATGATTACAGCAAGGAAGAGACCGAAGAAACTGATGACAAGACCTACAATCATTCCTATTGTCGCACCCCTGACACCGGCCTTGCTGCCTCCGGAATGCTTTGTGAACCATACGGGAGCTACCAAATCAAGCACCGTAACCACGACAGCAAGCAGCAAGGAGACCAGCAGGAAAGAGAACACCGGAAATGACGGAGCCAGCCCCGGGCATAGCACAAGAAGCAGAAGCCCGACAAAACTTACCGGCGGGCCAGGGAGCCCCGGAGCTACGGCGCCTATCACGCCGACAAGGCACATCACAAGCGCCAAAGAGAGCAGTATAATATCCAACAGCATGAAATCACGTAATATATATCATTCAGCCTCGCTCTCTTCGGCTTTTCTCTTTTCGCGTTCCTTGATTACCTCGTTTATCTGCGAGTCGGAATAGTAAGGAACCTTGCCCGACGGCACATACTTGCTCGATGACGAGAGATGGGTATCCTGGTCATCGAAGAAGATGTGTGCGCCGAAGGCCTTGAGCAGTTCATCCTTGCGCAACCCTCCGAGGAAATAGGCCTCATCGACATAAACGCCCCACTTGCGCAAGGTCTTGATAACACGGAAATGCGAAGGAAGGCTCCGCGAAGTGACAATAGCCAGACGCAGTGGTGAGAGCTCGATGGATGTGGGCAGACACTCCTGTATCTGTGACAGTTTCTTTAGCAGATTGGCAAACGGGCCCTCCTTCAAAGGGACATCGGCATTCTCCTTCTCGTACTTGTAGAACGCGTCGATACCCTCTTCCTTGAAACGGCACTCCGATTCATCGGAGAAAATGACCGCATCGGCATCAAAAGCAATCTTCACACGGCTGTCCTCGGGGTTGAAGTCCGTAGGAGGTGCATAGATGAGCGCAGAGGCACAGATGCCCGAATCCATCACACGCTGCACATCACCTTCATCCTTGGAGAGGAAAAGGTCAATGGAGAACGCCTTGAGATATTTCGACAATGACTCGCCACCCGACAGGGCCACGCGGGTAATGTCAAGGCCATACATGTCGAGCGACTTGAGCATGCGCATGCCTGTCTCGGGGCTGTTGCGCGACATTACCACGACCTCAACAATGGGCCGGTTTGCCTGTTTGTTAAGTTCAAGAAGGCTCTTTACAAGATAGAATGCCGTACCACGCTCAAGAGGCTCATCCTCATGTTCCTCCTGATACTTGCGGTATTTAGCGACACCATATTTCTCAAAAATCTCATTCTCAGCCTCAAGGTCAAAAAGCGCACGCGAAGAGACACCGATGACCAGACGTCCGTCCAGATTCTCCATTATATATCAAAAAAAATATTGTTCAACCTATAATTCTGTGCAATTCTGCAAAATTAGCGCAATAATGTACATTTATCAATAAAAACGGTTAAAATTATTGCAGCCGGGAAAGAAAGAGAGGGCAAGATGAATATTTTTGACTACCTTCGTACACAAAGAGAGATTACAATGATAAAGGATATAGTTTTTGATTTTGGAGGAGTACTGACCACCATTGATACGGAAAGAGCACTTGCAAGGTTCCGGGAGCTCGGTGTGGAGCAGCCCGAGCAATATATAAACTCATACTGCCAGAAAGGACCTTTCTTTGAGGTTGAAAACGGCGATATCGATGCAGGGCTGTTCTGTCACAAACTGAGCGAGATATGCGGCAGAGAGATTACCTACAAGCAGGCCCAGGAGGCTTGGTTGGGATTTCTTGTAGAAATACACGAGGAGTGGCTCGAATGGCTTCAGTCCCTACGTGGCAAATACCGTCTGTCCGTCTTGAGCAACACGAACCCGTTCATACAGGGCTGGGCACAGACAAAGGGGTTCACCTCTTGCGGCAAGTCCCTTGCCGACTACTTTGACGCCCAATTCTTCAGTTACCGCATGCACTGTTCCAAGCCGAGCGAGGAGATATACCGCAAGATGCTCGGGCAAGGCAAGATGAAGGCCGAAGAGACACTCTTTGTCGATGACGGTCAGAAGAACATCGACGCTGCAGCCAAGGTCGGAATCAAGACCCTGAAGGTAGAGAACGGTGCCGACTGGCGCCATGCGCTTGAGGAATTACTGGAAGAAGAGGGATAACGGCAATACCGGGGAACCGCCCAAAGCGCAACATCACTTGCGTCCGAGCATATATAGCCCGGAGAGTATGAGCAGCGCACCGATGATTGCGACCCATGTGACACGCTCCCCAAGTACAAGCGCCGAAGTTGTTATGGCAACCACAGGATTAAGATAAAGCAGATTGGTTGCACTGACGGAGCCTATCTTCCCGAGGCACCAGTTCCAGCCGAGGAAACAGAGCATGGACGCCACGCAACCGAGGAAGAGTATATTGCCCCATACCCTTGCACCGCCATCTACAAGCAGTTCTGCATTTACCCCATTGACAAAGAGCAATGGCAAGATTGTCAGAAGCCCGTACCCGAATACCTTGCGGGTTATGAGCATGTTGCTGTACTTGCCCTGCAACCTTTTTATTATAAGCGTATAAAGCGCCCAGCAGAGGCATGCCGCAAGAGCCAGGATATCGCCCAGAGGCGAGAGTTTGAGAATGAAATTCCCATTGAACACCACCAGCGCCATACCCGCAAAGGCGAGCAGAGAGGCGAACACCCCTTTCCTGTCCATGCGCTCGTTCGGATAGAAGCGGCCTACGACAAGAGCGGTAATCAATGGAGTAAGGCAGACAATGAGCGATACATTCGAGCAGTAACCGTATGCCAGAGCATAGTTCTCGGTAATGAAATAGAGCGAACCGCCGGTAAGCCCAAGCGCAACGGCCATAAGTTCATCCCTACAGTTGCCGAGCCACAGCTTCTTTTCTGCCAAAGGCAGTATAAGCAGATAGGCAAGCACGAAACGGAAAAGGAATATCTCATCGGGGCGCAGACCGGCATTTATGAGCAGTTTGGTCTGCACGAAGGTACAGCCCCATATTACAACAATGATAAATGCCGTAACATAAACGATGATTCCGGGAGTCTCTTTTTTCATAATATCAATCCAATGAATTCCCCAAAAACCCATTTACTTGAATAAACGGCAGTTTTTGGGGAACTTATATAACGCATCATGTCAGTCACTCACTTCGGTGACGGATTGCTTATCGGCTCTTGATTATTTCTTGAGTCCCATTGCAGCAGAGAGTTCCGTAGCACGTTCCAGGGCAAGATGTATGTTATTGCATACGTTCTCCTTGCCGACAAGTTCAACGATACCGGCCTTCTGGAGCGACTTCTCCACATTGTCATGTACACCTGAAAGGATGACTACCCTGCCCTCTTTCTTGGATGCATTGATGAATATCTCGAGGTTATGCAGGCCTGTCGCGTCGATGAAGGTAACCTTACGCATACGGACAACACGGATAGGCATTGCATCAGTGTTACGTGTAAGTTCATCGAACTTGTTGGCGATACCGAAGAAGAACGGGCCTTCAATCTCATAAACCTCGGTTCCTGCAGGAATCGCAAGCACCTCATCGTTCTCGCCGTCACGGTGTACCTCCATCTCATCACGCATCACTGATATGTGGGCACTCTCCATGGCACGTTTCATGAAGAGAACGATTGCCATGACAAGACCTACCTCGATAGCAAGTGTAAGGTCGAAGAAGACGGTAAGCAGCAGTGTCACGAAAAGCACGCCGGTACCCGACATAGAGCTCTTGCACATTGACACGATTGTTCTCCAGCCGCTCATGTTGTACGACACCATGACAAGCACACCTGCAAGGCATGGCATGGGGATGAGCTCCACGAGTCCGCCGAGGAAAAGAAGCACAAGCAACAGCACAAATGTATGCACTACACCAGCGACGGGAGTCTTGCCGCCATTGTTGATGTTCGCCATTGTACGAGCTATTGCACCGGTTGCAGGGATACCGCCGAAGAAAGGCACTACGACATTGGCAATACCCTGGCCGATGAGCTCTGTGTTCGAATTATGACGGTCGCCGATAACACCGTCTGCAACCATTGCCGAGAGCAGTGACTCGATGGCACCCAACATTGCTATGGTAAATGCCACAGGGGCAAGAGCCTGCACTGTAGCCCACAAGGAGACACCCTCCTGAAGAGAAGGAATGACAAATGGAGGCAGACCGGAAGGGAGTTCATAGAGGTCGCCGATAGTCTTTATAGAGGTCACCCCTGCATACTCCTTGAGCAGGAAAGCAGCGACAGTCATCACCACAATGGCAAGGAGCGAACCCGGAATCTTTTTCGAGAACTTGGGAGTGAGCGCAATGAGCAGCACGCTGAGTATACCCATGCCTGTGCTCCAAGGGTCGATGTCGGATGCATGGTCGAAGTAACATAGCCACTTGTCAATGAAGTTTGCAGGCACATTCTCGATACCGAGACCGAAGAGGTCATTCATCTGTGTCGAGAAGATTGTGATTGCAATACCGCCTGTAAAACCGACAATAATCGGATAAGGCATAAACTTGATTACAGCACCCAAATGACAGAGACCCATGATTATGAGTATGATACCTGCCATGACAGTAGCAATGGCAAGGCCTCCGACCCCGAACTGCTGTATAACACCATACACTATAACGATGAAAGCACCTGTGGGACCACCTATCTGCACCTTTGAACCGCCGAACAGCGAGATGAGAAGACCCGCAAGGATTGCTGTGACAAGTCCCTCGGCAGGACCCACACCACTTGCAATACCAAATGCAATTGCCAAAGGAATGGCAACGATACCTACGATTATTCCTGCCATCACATCGGCACTGAACTTTTCGCGGGAATAGCTCTTCATTGCACTGAAGAACTTAGGATGAAAATCAACAATCTTTTTCTTGTCCATTGTTTATAATATTGTATATCATCAAGTTGCGCTACGTCCTCATTAACAAGAGAAAATGCCTCTGTCATAAGTTGCGCAAAGTTACTAAATATCTCTGGAAAAATATAACGAAAGAGGGAAAATAATGATGGCGGCACTGGTGTTCAATGACTTATGAGGACTTTAGATGAAAGCCTCGCCGATGCAAAAGTGCTAGGAAATGAAAGGTAATGAGGGCAAACGGTTTTCAAATCATTACCTGATAGAAAGGTCGGTTTATAGGTCGTTGGAGTTTATTTCTACTCTCTGCAACATTCTGCATAACAATGTACAACTCGCTGATAACTAATTTTGTA
>JAGBFX010000025.1 GCA_017936265.1 Bacteroidaceae bacterium
GCGTACTTTTCAGTCATGAAAAGTATGTGATAGAACGACAACAAGAAGAATAAACGACAACAGATTAAGGGTAAAACAAACCAAGGAATAACAGTTTTATTTAGTTGAGTTATTTCGTCCACACGAAATTTCTACTGAGCCGTTAATTTTCCCGCACAAACCTTCAGTTTTCACTTTCCACTATCCCATTTTCAGTTTGCAAAGTGTCCTTCTTGAACCTATCATTGCCTTTCATAAGGAAATCGAGAGAGTACTGTGCAGCATCGAACATCTCGCGGCACTCGGCAATCGAAAGGAGCACATCGGAGAGTTCCTTTACCATTGTTATTGCCTTGACATCCTCCTGACGCAGTTCATACCCGAAATCACGTGAACCGCCGGATAGTTCCACTACCACCTTGCCGCTTGATGACGCCACAAAATCCATTATACCGCCATCATCGCCACGCCTGTAGTCACGACGCTCGATATATACGCCATGCTCCTTGCCACTCCACGAATAGATGGAGTTCTCGGCAGAGACATACAACTCGCCGCACTTTACCGTCACGGCCTTATAACCGATGCGGGCACCGCGATAGTATGATGTGAGCACAGCCTCGCCGTTCTCCTTTACCGTTGCACGCAGGAAGTTGTTGAAAGCATTCTTGGATATGGCCTGAGAAGGTACCGAGTAGACACCCATATCCTGATATTTTGCATTCCTGCTGTAGTCGAACTCCTTGAGCATGGTATCACGCAGTTCCACCAGACGCTGCATCTCGCTGTTGAAATAGGCAATGTCGCGCTCCTTTTCCCTGATGAGCACCTCATGACGCAGAGCCTCGGCCTCGCGCAAGGTCTTGTAAGCTTTGGGATGTGCAAGTTTCACACTGTCAATGAGCATCTTCGCCCTGTTGTAGTTACCCGCCTTGAACTCGTTGCGCACCTCGGAGAGGATGTCACGTGCAGGCTGTTCAATCTTGCCCTCGCATGAGAGCATCATAACGGCTGAAAGCGTCGAGAGGAGAATTGAGAATATCTTTTTCATAGTCATGTATCCGTTTGTGTACAATGCAAAAATACAACATATTATCGTTACGCACTCCTTGTAAAAGATGTTTTTTTGCCGTCGGAGGGATTATTGAATAGTTTTTAACTACTCCGTTTTTATTAATAGAATATTATTGGCTATCTTTGCGCTAAAGCGCAAAAAAATGTACAGACCCACAAGAGAAGAACTCTGCAAGATACTTGATACACCAATCTTCCGCAAGATTACCGAAACGGCCGACAGCCTTGGCATGGAGTGCTATGTTGTCGGCGGATTCGTGCGTGACATATTCCTTGAGCGTCCATCGACCGACATTGACGTTGTCGTTGTGGGCAAAGGCATCGAGATGGCACGTGCTTTCAGCAAGAGGCTGGGCAAGGGAGCGCACCTTTCGGTATACGCGAACTTCGGCACAGCACAGGTAAAATACGGAGAGCACGAGATTGAGTTTGTCGGAGCCCGCAAGGAGAGCTACAGCCATGACTCGCGCAACCCCATTGTCGAGGACGGCACGCTGGAAGATGACCAGAACCGCCGCGACTTTACCATTAACGCAATGGCGATATGCCTGAACAGCGAGAGGTTCGGAGAGCTTGTCGACCCCTTCGACGGCATGCTCGACCTTGAGGACCGCATAATAAGCACCCCACTTGAACCGGGAATAACGTTCAGCGATGACCCGCTGCGCATGATGCGCTGCATACGCTTTGCCACACAGCTCAACTTCTACATCGAGGATGAGACATTCCAGGCACTGTGCGACAACAAGGAGAGGATAAGAATAATCTCACGCGAGAGAATAAACGAGGAGCTAAACAAGATACTGCTCTCGCCCACCCCGTCGAAAGGTTTCATCGAGCTTGACCGCTGCGGACTGCTCGAAATCATCTTCCCGCAGCTGACAGCCTTGCAGGGTGTGGAGACCAAGAACGGCTACAGCCACAAGGAGATGTTCTACCACACCCTTGAGGTGCTTGACAACATAGCACAGAAGACCGACAACCTGTGGTTGCGTTGGGCAGCCCTGCTGCATGACATCGGCAAACCCAAGACAAAGCGCTGGGACCCAGTGATGAAGTGGACCTTCCACAACCATAACATTGTGGGCGAGAAGATGACCATGAAACTGTTCCGCGACTACAAGATGCCACAGAACGAGAAGATGAAGTACGTAGCGAAGCTGGTATCGCTGCACATGCGCCCCATAGCCATTGCCGATGATGAGGTGACAGACTCAGCCGTACGACGCCTGCTCTTCGACGCCGGCGATGACATCGATGACCTGATGACACTGTGCGAGGCCGACATAACATCCAAGAACGAGGTACGCAAGAAACAGTTCCTGAACAATTTCCAGATTGTAAGGCAGAAGCTCAAGGACATCGAGGAGAAGGACCGCATACGCAATTTCCAGCCACCCGTCAACGGCGAGGAGATAATGCAGCTGTTCAATCTGGGCCCTTGCGCCGAGGTAGGCCGTCTGAAGAGCGCCGTAAAGGATGCCATCCTCGACGGCATCATCCCCAACGAGCACGATGCAGCCAAGGCATTCATCATTGAGCAGGCCGCCAAGATGGGCCTTACCCCATGCTGCGGGTAACAACCGATGAGTGGAGCAAGCAGTAAAATCACAAAAAGAACTATTGCACGACAACATAAATGCAAATAGATTTGCAACAAAAAGAGTTATGAGAAAGCTACTATTCATTCTGATATTAATAGCGACAACAGCCACGGCACAGGAGATATCATACGGAGAATACATGCAGAGGGTCATGGAAGGCAACATCGCACTTACAGCGAAAAGGCTCGACATTGATATTGCCGATGCGCATCTCAAGGGTTCAAAGACATTCAACGACCCCACTCTTGCAGTCACATACACCAACAACGAAGACTGGAGCAAGAAACTCGGCCAGGGCATAGAGGTGGAGCTGAGCCGTACATTCATGTTCGGCGTGCGCAAGAACCGCATCAACATGGCAGACAGCGAGCGCCGTCTCACCGCCGCCCTGTTCGAGGAGTACATGCGTAACTTCCGTGCCGATGCCACCCTTGCCTATCTTGAGCACCTGAAAGCCAATATGCTGCTTGCCGAGGCAAAGGAGATACTGAATGACCTTGAAGAGATAGCATCGAACGACAGCATGCGTTTCATACGCGGCGACATAGCCGAAAGCGGTTGGCTCGAGAGCCGCATGGCAATGGGCATTGCCCGTAATGCCATGCTCGAGACGGAAGCAGGGTGCAACAACACCGCTATCAAGATGGGCTATTTCATGGGTAGCCTCAACGGGGCAGAGAGCCTTCGTGGCAACGGCACGTTGGAGATGAGCGAAGAGGCTGCACCCATAGAACATTATATCAACAATGCCCTTGCCCACCGCGCCGACATTGTAGTGGCACTCAGCCGTGCCGATGTGGCAGAAGCGGTAAAGAGATTCAACAAGGCACAGCGCCGTCCGGAGCTGAATGCCGTATTGGGTGCCACTTACAACATCGCACGCCCCGACTTCACCACACTGAAGGCAGGTATTGCCGTACCGCTCAAATTCTCGAACCTGAACAAGGGTGCCCGTATAGCCGATGAGATTCTTGTACAGCAGGCGAACATAGAAGTCGAAGAGGCACGTCTTCTCGTTCAGGCCGACGTGATGCAGGCATACAACAGTTTCCTCTACGCCGTAAAGCAGACCGAGACCTTCACGGGCAAGATGCTCAGCGACATGAGAAGAGTCGTCGAAGGCAAGAAGAAAGCCTATGAACTCGGTGAGATACCTTTCATAGAGTACCTTATTGTAGAGCGCGATGAAAGCGAGATGCGCCGCGAGTATATCGAGGCACTCTTCGGCAAGGCAGCCGCCTGGGTCGAGCTGCAACGCGCGACAGGTTTCAGCCTCGAGTTCAGTACAATGCCGATAGCAGAGTGAGAAAAAACGATGTTGAAGAACAGCAGTAGATATGATTAGACAAACAAAATACTTATACATACTTTTTATCATACTCTTTTACACTGCATGCAACTATAACCATGATACAAACAAGAAGCTTGTTAAAGCAGAACAGTGCATCCAGCAGAATGTTGATAACAGAAACAGGTGGAACGCCGCAATATCATGCAGTATGTGCATATAAATATGATGGAAGTGGCTTAATCTTTAACAAAATATTTTATAATGACTACCAAACGAATAAAAATGGATGGGTGGCCGCTTCACAAGCTCATGTTCTTTTTATTATCAAATAAGGCTCAATTATAGTATGATTAAAAAGATACTGATAACACTGCTTGCGGCAATCTTTACAACAAATTCCTTGTATGCTCAATCATGCAACAAAGTCTCTTTTACATTAGAAGAACTTGATGCTCCGGCCGGGTTATTGAAGACAAGAACTGTGGATGATATCTATAAGCACCTGCTTTGCAAAGATTATAAATCGTATATAGGTTCTGTTGATGAGATTGCTTCCCAAAGCAAAATCATTGCCAACAGTCTCGGTGACAGGCAAATCGTCGGCAAGTACGGATACAACCCGTTCTTCTTTGGCTTGTGCGAGGCTTATGCTAACCACAGACCGGTGGTGTTGTCACCCGATGTCATCTGGGTCCTTATCAGTCAGGGCTTTGCCAATCATATCAACAGCAACAGCGGGCAGTTCCGTAATCAGATAGTAGATTTTGATGACAGAAAAGAGCTGAAAATCGAGGTAGGGAGTGAACCGGAAAAGACAGACTGGTATAATGTCTTTGAATCGTTCTATTCGAGGTTGTCGCACGATGTTAAAGATAATCTTGCCGAGACTTTGCTTTGTGACTTCTCAACATCTACCAACATAGACAGACTCGTGTCACAAGCGACTATTATGGAGACTGTAGAATCATACTATGATTTTATTGTCATATATTTAGTATGTGGAATCCCATCCATCACGCTTGAAGGAACTGTTGAGGATTGGGAAAGAGTCAAGGAAAAGACCCTTGCACTTGAAAAATATGACCTTGGCTGGTGGACAGACAGGCTCGTACCTATTCTTGATGAGTTCATTGCTGCTTCCAAAGGTAATGCCAATATAGCATTCTGGAAAGAGATGGTTCATATAACAGAACCGGGGAGCTGTGGCAATCCCCGAGTGATAGATGGTTGGATAACAGACCTCTATCCATATGACCGTGACGGCAAACGTATGAATGAAGGTAAAATAACGGATACGGATAAATTGCCTGGTGAAATATCAAAAGTGAGAATCCGTACAATATACAACAATGGTTTAAGCTTAGAATCCGGCCCTGATGTCGAGGTCTGGGCGGGTATTTTCGGTTTGGAGCAGAACGAAGAGAACTTTGCCATCAAGCCTGTGACAGGGTGGCTGGCAAGGATGTTTGACAGTGCGGCCATTGAAAAGAGTATATTTACCAAAGCCAATACACCCGATAGCTTCTATGGTATAAGGATTGCTGTTGACAGCATACCGCCGGTACTAAAGGAGTTCGGTCACATTTATAAGTTGGATGTAAGTTTTAACGGTAAGGCATTCCTTCCCGAATGGTTGAGTGAAATCCGTATAGACCGTCTTGTATTGAGGGGAAAGATTCCTCTAAAGGAACGCAGAAAGGCGAAAAAATGGTTTCCGAACGTGGAGTTCAAGGAAGTAGGGGACTTGTAAGGATTTAAGGTTTAGCAACTTCTGATAAATTCTTTAAGGTTTTAGTATTAAATGTTGATGATAGCAACAACAATTTTATTGTCGTTAATTCTGTTCGGAGGAGTGTTTGTCTCCTCCGAACGCTTTATCAACGTAGAGAATGATGCAAAGGCCTATTTTGTTGTAATTTCTAGTAATTATAACATAGTAATTAGTTTATAAACCTGGAAACTTTTTATAAACTGTTTGACATTCAAACAGTTTTGAGAGTTCAAACAGTAGATTGTGATATCGGGAAAACAGTATTTAACCAGTTCTAATTATTTGGAGCAAAAACCTAAGAACAATGAAATCATACGTATTTAATTTTTTGTTTGTTACCGGATCATTGATATGCTTTGCTGTTCAGAACGGATTTTCCGCTAATTCAAGTTCAAATGTAAACAATCATAGAGAACATGTTAATCCTGCGTTGTTTGTTGAGAACGAGAACGCAATAAGGGAGATTTACTCAGAACTGGGAATCGACTGGGATGGAGAGATGTTTGTCGAAAAGAATTTCCTGGAAACATATCGTGTTGAAATCGATGGATTTATTGCCGAGAATAAGGATAGGATAAACCAAGTGTATCTGAAATAGATGCAGAATATTATTGCCTGCTTTTAGGATTTCAAGCAACGGTTAAATTCATCTGATTGAACTGATGAAACTATTGCAATTTCTTGCTATCCTGTGGGTGCGGCACAAAGTTCATGGACGACTGCTACCGTAAGGGCAAGGGAGTAAGCCGTGACAAGAGCCTTGCCAAGGAACTCTACAGCGAGGCTGCAGCTGCCGGCAATGAAGAAGCAAAGAAAATTATTGAGGGGTGGTAGTGGTACAACGCATGCTTTACACCACAGAGTCTGACTCTTTATTCGCTTTGCGACATTATCTGCGCAACGTCGCCCTCGACGTACCTCTCATGAGAGATTGTCTTGCCGTCGAAGACAACATAGGCGAATGTACCTATCCAGTCGCCAAGGAAGATGCATCGCGAGGAGTCACCCAGTGGGAAGTCCTCATCGATGTGCCTGTGCCCGAAGATGAAGCAGTCGACCGACGGGTGCGCCTTGAGATAGTTCTTCGCGAACTTTACACAATCCTCGTTCTCGGCACCTTTGAAAGGAGTGTCTCCCTTTACCTTATGCTGCAGCATGCTGTGGCGCGCCCAGCTATGCCCCATCCATAGGCTCCAGCGCGGATGAACCATAGAGAACATCCACTGCAGGAAACGGTTGTGGAATATCGAACGCAGAATGCGGAAGCCCCTCTCGGTAGAGAACTCATCGCCATGGGCAAGATAGAACTCCTTGCTATGGAGTTCGACAAGGCAGGGCTCGCGGTGGATAATCATACCGCACTCTTTCTCGAAATAGTCGAGACACCACATGTCGTGGTTGCCTGTGAAGAAGTGTACCTCTACTCCCCTGTCGGTAAGCTCGGCTACCTTGCCGAGGAAACGGGTATAGCCCTTGGGAACGGCATAGCGGTACTCGTACCAGAAGTCGAACATGTCCCCGAGCATATACACGGCAGCAGCCTCATCCTTGATTTTGTCGAGAAAGGATACCAGACGGCGCTCATGGGTACGGCTGTGCTCAATGGCCCAGGAGCCAAGGTGCGCATCGGAAAGGAAATAGATTTTCTTCATAGCAACTGTCTTTGTTGTTTAATGTTTAATGTTTTGTTGTTTAATGTTTTTGATGAGTTTAAACATAGAACGTCTCTCATTAAACATTGCGTCCTTTTGCTTTCTGTATATTATTGTTCCGGCAAGTATTGCGGTAAGCATATTATAGAAGGCCCAATTCGAGCTTTGCCTCCTCGGTCATTAGGTCCTGGCTCCACTCGGGCTCAAAGACAAGATTAAGGTTCACAGCCGTGATACCTTCAATGGAGGCTACCCTCATCCTCACATCCTCCATCATGAAGTCGGCAGCAGGACAGTTGGGAGCGGTCAATGTCATGTCTATGTCTACCGAGTTGTCCTCCTTGAGCTCGATACGGTATATGAGGCCGAGGTCATACACGTTGACGGGTATCTCGGGGTCATAGACCGTCTTTATCATCTCTACTATCTTCTCTTCAAGTTCAATCTTGTTCATATATGTTACCGCATCATAGGCGGCCCTCATCATTATAGCTGTAATATTTTGTATCAGCAATTATTATATGGTCGAGCATACGTACATTCATAACCTTGCAGGCCTCGGCAAGGTTCACCGTGAGCCTGTCATCTTCGCGGCTTGGCTTGGTGCTGCCCGACGGATGGTTGTGACAGAGTGCGACGGCTGTAGCACGTTTGAGCAGAGCTTCGCGCATGACCAGACGCACGTCGACGACAGTGGCTGTAAGACCGCCCTGCCCTATCTGCACATGGTCTATTACCCTGTTCATGTTGTTGAGCAGCAGCACGTAACAGCATTCGACAGGGGAATCACACACCAACGGATAGAAATATTCGAAGAGCGCCTTTGAGGAGAGGACACGTGTCTTGGATGAACGGTCATCCCTGGAACGGCGTTTCCACAGTTCGCACACCGCCTGTATTGCAATTGCTTTTGCCGGACCTATGCCCTTGAACTGGTAAAGGTCATCAAGGGTAAGACGCGCCAACTCCGCGATGCTGTCGCCGCACGATGCAAGAACCTTCTTCATAAGGCTCACTGCTGTCTCTTCATCATTGCCTGTACCGATGAGCAAGGCCAGCAATTCAGCCGTACTCAATGTCGACACACCATACGCCATCGCCTTCTCGCGCGGACGCTCATCGGCAGGCATTTCCTTTATGCTGGGCTTTATTTCGGACATTATCCTCTATTGTACAGTTTTGTAAGACTCTCCTTTGTCTCAAGCGGCTGCTTGAGTATCATCTTGAACCACAAAGCCTTGAGAAATCCCATTCCGTAGCCTGTTATCTGCACTGCTGCGGCAGCCACCGAGAGCAGCGCCACCTTAAGGCTTCTGTTCTTGAGCAGCGAATCGCCGAAAATCAATAATACATAGAGCAACGGCAACAGCAGCAGCCAAGGACAGAAGAGTGATGCTACAAGCAGCAGCAGCCCCATTATAAGCATCAGTGCCGGTGCGGCATGTACAGCCTTCAGCGACCCTGGATGTATCAGCTGCAGCCATATGCGTGCCTGACCGAAGTTGTTTACCTGCTTGTAGAAACGGCGCAGGTCGACACGGCGCTTGTGATATACGAACACGTCGCGTATAAGGCGTATCTTGAACCCTGCATTGCGTATACGGATGCTGAGGTCGATATCCTCGCCCATCATATCCTTGAAATCGCCCACCTTCTCATACACTCTCTTCGAAAGTCCCATATTGAAGGTGCGCGGGCAAAACTTCTCCATTACCGCCTTGCCGCCACGTATTCCGCCCGTGGTCCAGAAAGAGGTCATCGCATGGCTTACCGCCTTCTGCATGTCCGAGAACGAATCATCGGCAGCATCGGGACCGCCGAAGCAGTCGCAGTAATCCTCAGCCATAGCCTCCTCGAGTTTCTCGAAGTAGAACGGCGGCAGAATGACATCTGAGTCAAAGAAGAGCAGATAATCTCCATTTGCGCGTGCCATGCCGTAGTTGCGCGTATCGCTGCGGCCTGAATTCTCCTTGTAATAGTAGTGGATAGCAAAAAAAGAACGATAGTGACCAAGCAAATGGTCACACCGTTCTTTTGAGCCATCCTCTATAATTACCAGCTCAAATGGCTTTACCGTCTGAGCCGACAGACTTTCAAGAAGTTCCTTTACCTCATCGGGTCTGTTATAGACAGGGACAATTATAGAGTACAACAATTCTTTGTCTTTTAAAAGTTAAGCCTTGACGCGACCTACGTAAGAACCGTCGCGTGTGTCAACCTCAACGAGCTCGCCCTCGTTGATGAAAAGAGGCACACGAATCTCGGCACCTGTCTCCAGTGTAGCAGGCTTTGTAGCGTTTGTAGCTGTATCGCCCTTGAGACCCGGCTCGGTATAAGTAATTGCAAGAACAACCTTTACCGGCATATCAGCAAAAAGGATTGTCTCGGTTGAAGCGTCGGTAACAACCTCGAGTGTCATACCCTCCTTCATGTAGGCAACACCGTTGATCTGCTCTGCAGAGATGTTTACCTGCTCATATGTCTCCTGATTCATGAATACATAGTCAGTACCCTCCTGATAGAGATACTGGTAAGGACGGCGCTCCACGCGGACATCCTCAAGCTTCTCGCCGATGTTGAAACGGCGCTCCAACACGTAGCCGTCAACAACGTCCTTCAGCTTTGTACGCATGAAAGTATTGCCCTTACCCGGCTTTACATGCAGGAAGTCAATGCAGAAATACAACTTGCCATCCATGCGGATAGCTGTACCGATTTTAATGTCTTGAGCATTAATCATAATATCTTATATTTTTTGTTAGTATTGTCGTTGAGCCGAAATCGACCGCAAAGGTAGTAAAAAAATGATGAAAAACCAACCATATTGCAGTTTAATTGCCCGCATGACTGATTACAATATATTTATCAATAAAAATTAAATTTTATTTAAACCTTTCGGATTTTAAAGACTCCAATAATTTGAGTAATTTTGCAAATTCAAATGCAAATAACCGACAGACACGATAAATAACAAAAAACATACAACAGATGAAAAAATATCTCAAATGGGGACTTGTTGCCCTGATTATCTTAGGAACAGCAGTGTTCGGGTTTTATCAACTGATGCCCAAGGAAAATGAGGAACTTGCCCTTGCCGACACACAGCCGAAAGGAGGCAAGAAGGTACTTGAAGTGAGTGCAAGGATTATTTCACCGCGTCTGCTCACGGACGAGATACCCGTCATCGGACGCCTTGTCCCCGATGAGGAGGTACAGCTCTCTTTCGAGACCTCGGGCAAGATTACCGACATCTATTTCCAGGAGGGCAGCAGCGTGAAGAAAGGCACACTGTTGGCCAAGGTCAACGATGCGCAGCTGCAGGCACAGCTGGCACGCCTCGAGGCACAGGTTCCGCTTGCCGAGGAGCGCGTCTACCGCCAGAGCACATTGCTGCAGCGCGATGCCGTGAGCAAGGAGGCGCTCGAGATTGTAAAGACCGAGCTCGCCACACTGAATGCCGACATTGACAAGACTAAGGCGCAGATTGAGCAGACTGAGCTCCGCGCTCCATTTGACGGAGTCATCGGATTGCGCCAGGTAAGTGTCGGTTCATACGCATCGCCGAGTACCGTTGTAGCCAAGCTGACATCGGTAACCCCCATCAAGATAGAGTTCTCGGTTCCCGAGCGCTACGCAAGTGAGGTAAAGAGAGGGACCAACCTCGAATTTACCGTAGAGGGCAAGCTGGAGGCATTCAAAGCCCAGGTATATGCTACCGAGGCAAGCCTTGATGCCGAGACACACACTCTGCTTGTACGCGCGCTCTACCCCAACGCAAACGGCGAGTTGCTCTCGGGCCAGTATGCAGGAATACGCCTGAAGCAGAAAGAGGTTGCCGACGCTATCGCCATTCCTTCGGAGGCGATTGTCCCCGAGATGGGCAAGAACAAGGTATTTGTCTACAGGGACGGCAAGGCTGAGCCTGTTGATGTAGTGACCGGCATACGCACCGACTCCGAGATACAGATTGTCAGTGGCCTTGAGTTCGGCGACACCATACTTACATCGGGAACACTGCAGCTGCGCAAGGGCTCGGCAGTAAAGATAGTATCATACAAGTAACGCGTAAAGGAGTGAACCATGAATATTTCTGAATTAAGCATACGCAGGCCGGTACTTGCCACAGTACTCACAATCATCATCCTGCTGTTCGGTATGATTGGCTACAACACTCTGGGAGTGCGCGAATACCCATCGGTGGACAACCCTATAATATCTGTGACCTGCAGCTACGCGGGAGCCAACGCCGAAGTAATCGAAAGCCAGATAACAGAGCCTCTCGAGCAGAACATCAACGGTATACCGGGCATACGCTCGCTCACGAGTACCAGCCAGCAGGGCCAGTGCCGCATAACCATTGAGTTCGACCTATCCGTGGACCTTGAGACCGCTGCGAATGACGTGCGAGACAAGGTGTCGCGTGCACAGAGGTTCCTTCCACGTGACTGCGACCCGCCAACGGTATCAAAGGCCGATGCCGACGCCATGCCCATTCTTATGGTGGCGATACAGAGCGACAGCCGCACGTTGCTCGAGCTGAGCGAGATTGCCGACCTCACCGTCAAGGAGCAGTTGCAGACAATCCCCGACGTGAGCAGCGTGCAGATATGGGGCGAGAAACGCTACTCCATGCGCATATGGCTCGACCCTGTGAAGATGGCTGCATACGGTATCACGCCCGTCGACATTAAGAATACCATTACAAGCGAGAACGTGGAGCTGCCGTCGGGAAGCATCGAAGGCAACAGCATGGAACTTACACTCCGCACCATGGGTCAGATGCACACCGCACAGGAGTTCAACAACATTATAGTCAAGGAGAAGGACGGCAACATCGTGCGCATCAGGGACATCGGCATAGCCGAGCTCGGCCCCGCCGACCTCAAGAGCTACATGAAGATGAACGGTGTACCCATGGTGGGTGTCGTAGTGGTTCCGCAGCCGGGTGCCAACCATATTGAGATTGCCGATGCCGTATACTCACGTATGGAGCAGATAAAGAAAGACCTGCCCGATGATGTAGAGTACACCTATGGATTCGACAACACAAAGTTCATCCGCGCATCAATCGACGAGGTAAAGAGCACCGTATACGAGGCTTTCGTGCTGGTTATCATCATCATCTTCCTTTTCCTGCGCGACTGGCGCGTGACACTCATCCCGTGTATCGTCATTCCGGTGTCGCTCATCGGTGCGTTTTTCGTGATGTACGTCGCAGGATTCTCAATCAACGTGCTCACCATGCTTGCTGTAGTACTTTCGGTGGGACTTGTGGTGGATGACGCCATTGTAATGACCGAGAACATATACATACGCATAGAGCGCGGAATGAACCCGTTCAAGGCCGGAATAGAAGGTTCCAAGGAGATTTTCTTCGCAGTAATCTCCACTACCGTGACACTTGTGGCGGTGTTCCTGCCGATTGTGTTCATGGAGGGAACCAGCGGACGCCTGTTCCGCGAGTTCAGTTTCGTTGTTGCCGGCTCGGTAATAATTTCATCGTTCGCGGCACTCACGTTCACACCGATGTTAGCCACCAAGATTCTCAAGAGGCGCAAGGTGCAGCCATGGTTCTACCGCAAGACCGAACCGTTCTTCGAGGGTCTGAACAACATATACGGGAAGTCGCTCAACGCCTTTTTCAAAGCACGTTGGATTGCGATACCCGTATCTATCGCGACACTCGTTGCCATCGGCTACCTTTGGAACGAGATTCCTGCCGAGATGGCTCCGATGGAGGACCGTTCACAGATTACGGTAAACACACGCGGTGCCGAGGGTGTAAGCTATGAGTACATGCGCGACTACACCGAAGAGATAGCCCTGCTTGTCGACTCCATCGTGCCCGATGCGCAATCGGTGACAGCGCGCGTATCGAGCAACAGCGGAAACATAAGGATTTCCCTGAAGGACATCGATGAGCGTGACTACACACAGATGCAGGTGGCCGAGAAACTGACAGCAGCCGTGAGCAAGAAGACAAAGGCGCGCTCATTCGTGCAGCAGCAATCATCGTTCGGAGGCCGAAGAGGAAGCATGCCCGTACAGTATGTTATCCAGGCCACAAGTATCGAGAAGCTGCAGAAGGTACTGCCCGAGTTCCTTGTCCGTGTCCACGACAACCCTACATTCAAAATGGCCGACGTGGACCTCAAGTTCAGCAGCCCCGAGGTAAGGGTAAACATCAATCGTGACAAGGCGGGAAGCATGGGTACCAGCGTACGCAGCGTTGCCGAGACATTGCAGTACGGACTCAGCGGACAGCGCATGGGTTACTTCTACATGAACGGCAAGCAGTACGAGATTATCGGTCAGGTAAACCGTCAGCAACGCAACACCCCCACAGGAGTGAAGTCGATATACATACGCAACGACCAGGGCGAGATGGTGCAGCTCGACAACCTTGTGGAGTTCATCGAGAGCGTTGCGCCTCCAAAGCTGTACCACTACAACCGCTTCCTTTCGGCTACCATATCGGCAGGCCTTGCCGAGGGCAAGACCATAGGTGACGGACTCGATGAGATGGACAAGATTGCCGAGGAGGTTCTTGACGACACATTCCGCACAGCCCTTGCAGGCGACTCCAAGGAGTTCCGCGAGAGTTCCTCGAGCCTGATGTTCGCCTTTATCCTTGCACTGGTGCTCATTTACCTTATCCTTGCAGCACAGTTCGAGAGTTTCAAGGATCCGTTCATCATTATGCTCACAGTGCCGTTGGCCATTGCCGGAGCGCTCATATTCATGTACTACAGCGACATAACCATGAACATATTCAGCCAAATCGGTATAATCATGCTCATAGGACTTGTCGCGAAAAACGGTATCCTCATCGTTGAGTTCGCGAACCAGAAACAGGAGAGCGGAGAGAGCAAGATGGAGGCTATCAAGAGCGCCTCTTTGCAGCGTTTGCGCCCTATCCTAATGACAAGCGTATCGACCATCCTCGGTCTACTCCCGCTTGCAATTGCTACTGGAGAAGGCGCCAACCAGCGAATAGCGATGGGTACCGCGGTAATTGGAGGAATGCTCGTATCTACATTCCTTACAATGTACATTGTACCTGCAATATACAGTTATATTTCTACCGAACGCGAAAAGACAGAGGAATAATGAAAAGAGTTCTTATTACATTAGCTATGCTGGTTACAGCATCGGCATGGGCAGATGCACAGACACTAACACTGCATAACTGCCTTGAAAAAGGCCTCGAGAACAATTACTCATTGCGCATAAGCCGCAACCAGGAAGAGGTTGCACACAACAATGCCACGCTCGCCAACGCAGGATACCTGCCGAGCATTGACCTGAACGCAGGATACAATGCCGACCTTGCCAACAGTGACAGCAAACTGCGCACCACAGGCGAGACCACAGAAGTACGCAACTCGTTCGACCAGTCACTGAACGCAGGCATCGGTGTCAGCTGGACAATATTCGACGGATTCAAGATAAGCACCAACTACAAGCAGTTGAAGGAGCTTGAACGTATGGGCGAACTTAACACGCGCATCACACTCGAGGACTTCATCGCAGGGCTTACCGCCGAATATTACAATTTCATACATCAGAAACTGCGTCTGGCAAACTACTACTATGCCGTCAAACTCTCAAAAGAGCGACTCCGCATTGTGGAGGAGCGTTATAATATAGGTAACTTCTCCCGCCTTGACTACCAGCAGGCAAAAGTAGACTTCAATGCCGACAGCGCGCAGTACATCAAGCAGCAGGAGGTGGTGCTGACCTCACGCATCGCACTGAACGAAATGATGGCTATCGATGAGGTATACACCCCTATCGAGACCAACGAAAGCACCATTGTATCGGACACCACACTGCAGTTCGGTCAACTTTGGGAGAAGATGCTCGCCAACAATGCGGCCCTGTTGCTTGCAAACAGGAGCAACACCCTTGCCGAACTTGACTACAAGAAAGTCATCTCGCGAAACTATCCGTATGTCAGACTGAATGCAGGATATGACTATACGTTCAACAAATATGACACAAACAGCTACACCAGCCGCAGCAACTGGGGCGGCAGCGCCGGCGTCACTGTAGGTTTCAACCTGTGGGACGGCAACAGAAAGCGCGAGAGACGCAATGCAAAGATTGAGATAGAGAACGCCCAGCTGGAACGCAACCGTATTGAACTTGCCCTGAAGGCCGAGCTGGGTAACCTGTGGCAGGCATACAGAAACAACATACAGTTGCTCAACCTTGAGAAACAGAATGTTATAACAGCACGTGAGAACCACGAGATAGCAAAAGAGCGATACATGCTCGGCGACATATCGGGCATAGAGATGAGAGAGGCACAGAAGAGTCTTCTGGATGCCGAACAGCGACTGCTGTCGGTAGAGTACGACACCAAGCTGTGCGAAATCTCATTGTTGCAGATAACAGGAGAGGTAACCAACTATCTGAAATAAAAATTTTGGACATTAGTACCTTAATTATTACCTTTGCAGGCCGCAAATCGGAGCATTCCCCTGATTACGACAGACAGAAACCGAAAACGAAAGAAGAATAAAAGGATATATAATATATGAGAAAAGCACTATCTACACTGTTGCTGCTGTTTCCCCTCGCCCTCATGGCGCAGGTCTCGGGAACAATCAGCGGCAAGATTATTGACGGAGAGAGCGATGAACCACTGGGGTTCGTTACCGTCGCAGTGACCCCGGCAGGAACATCACAGCCCACAGCCGGATGCACATCGGATGATGACGGCAACTTCACGGTGACAGGGCTCAAGGAGGGCAACTACACCGTCCAGCTCTCCTTTGTAGGTTACCTGAGCGACACACGCAAGGTAAGCATCAGCGCAAGCAAGAGCAAGGTATCGCTGGGACGCATTGTCCTGAAGAGCGACAAGAAGATGCTCAAGGAGGTTGTCGTTACGGAGCAGCGCTCACAGATGAGCTTCGAGATTGACAAACGTGTCTTCACTGTAGACCAGAGCATCGCATCGACAGGCGGCTCGGCAAGCGACGTGCTTGTCGACATTCCGTCGGTTGAGGTAAGCAACGAGGGCGTCGTATCCTTGCGCGGAAGCGAGAGCGTGACAATATGGATTAACGGCAAGTCAAGCGGACTAACAGCCGACAATCAGGGCGACATCCTTCAGCAGATGCCAGCCGGCTCCATCGAGAAGATTGAGGTAATCACCAACCCGTCGGCGAAGCACTCGCCCGAAGGCACTGCCGGCATCATCAACATCATCCTCAAGCGTGACCGCAAGGCCGGATACTACGGCAGCGCACAGGCGGGCGCCGACAGCAAAGGCGGCTACAATGCAGGTGCCAACGTGAACTTCAGCAGCGGCAAGTTCGATGCATACGGCGGACTCAACTACCGCAACATGAGCTTCGACAATGAGGGTTATACAAACACCCGCTATTTCGGCAGTGACAGTTACCAGAGACAGACAAGCACAGGCGAGCATGGCCCCAACAACATCTTCGGACGTGCCGGTTTCACATGGCGCATGACCGAAAAGGATGAGGTATACGTAAACCTGATGGGTATGTACGGCAAGGGAGAGCACAAGAACAACATCATTGCCGAGAGCGGCCAGATGAACCCTGACGGCACATACGGCGAGCCCAACCGCCGCACTACACGAAACACATCGCAGGAGGGAAGCCCAAGTATGTATAATGTAGAGATGGGATACACCCACCGCTGGAGCGACACACACTTCATTGATTTCTCTGTGGGACACCATGAGTGGAGCCAGAAGCGCGATGCCACATACCGTCAGACGACAGAGATACTCGGCGACAACCCTGTGACACACCAGAGCTACCAGTTCCAGGACGGCGAGAGCAAGAGCGCCAATACCGAGATCAAGCTCGACTATGAGTACAAGATCAATGACAACCACCGTGTCGAGGCCGGATACAAGGGCGACTTCTCCGATGACAACAGCCCCGTAGTGACATACAACGACGAGACACACAGCGAGGCAAGCCTCGACAAGGGCCTCTACAACAAGTTCCGCTACAAGCAGGACACGCATGCACTCTACGCGACATATTCGGGCAGGGTCGGAAAGCTCGGTTTCCAGGTTGGTCTGCGCGGAGAGTACTGGAACGTGAGAACACGCTCATACGGATATGCCGAGGAGCAGAGCGGCAAGTTGCCAGGATTCACAAGCAAGGATTTCTTCAAACTGTTCCCGAGCGCTTTCCTCAGCTACGAGCTCAGCGAGGGACAGGAGATTCAGATAAACTATACCCGCCGTCTGCGTCGCCCTTGGGGTGGACAGCTCAACAGCTTCCAGAATATCAGCGACTCCACGAACATATCGTTCGGTAACCCTGACCTTACACCGGAGTACTCCAATGCATACGAGCTGAACTACCTGAAGAACTGGAAGAACCACACACTCTCAATTTCGGGATACTACCGCACCACTGATGATGTGATAGAGCGCATAAGCTACAGCGAGGGACGCGTAATCTACACCACAAGCGAGAATGTGGCGAGCACACAGTCGGCAGGTCTTGAGATTGTGGGTAAGAACAAGCTGTTCAGGTTCCTCGACCTTACGACAACCGTGAACCTCTTCTAC
Organism: Bacteroidaceae bacterium; assembly: GCA_017936265.1. Lineage (GTDB taxonomy): Bacteria > Bacteroidota > Bacteroidia > Bacteroidales > Bacteroidaceae > HGM04593. The sequence continues at coordinate 17,945 of JAGBFX010000025.1, forward strand.
TACAAGCTCGATGCCTTCAAGTACATCATAAACAACCAGACCATAACAGGCGAGGCCGATGAGAACTTCTCATGGAACGCGCGCATGACAGCAAGCTGCATCCTGCCATGGGGCATAACCATGCAGTTGACAGGACGTTACAATGCGAAGCGTATTGTAGCACAGGGTTTCCGTGAGCCCAACTACTCGCTCGACCTTGGCTTGCGCAAGATGTTCAACAAGAACTGGAGTGTCAGCGTCAACGCACGCGACCTTCTCGACTCACGAGGATGGCACAATGTAACCGAGAACGACAGTTTCTGGCGCGAATCGGAGAACTCACGCGGCGGACGTCAGTTCGGCATAACAGTGACCTACAGTTTCGGTAACATGAAGGCACAGATGCCCAAGCGCAAGCAGCAGGAGATGCCGAGCAGCGGCTATGATGACATGGACGGCGGCATGGGCGAAATGTAAGAGACAACAGACAATCATTGCAACAACAAAAGGCGTGGATATAGACATATCTGCGCCTTTTGTTGTGACATCAATGAATTTTTATTCAAAAACATTTCTTAATATCATAAATGTTTGCGAAATTTGGCGCACTGATGGTGTAGATATACCATAAAATATATAACCAACCATAAAGACCATAAAAATGGCAGAAAAAGGACAAACACAGAAACTCGACCAGATTGTAGTACGTTTCTCGGGAGACTCGGGCGACGGCATGCAGCTGGCCGGCAACATCTTCTCCACAATCTCAGCGACAGTGGGAAATGACATCTGTACCTTCCCCGACTACCCCGCCGACATCCGTGCCCCGCAAGGAGTGCTGACAGGCGTTTCGGGATTCCAGGTACATGTAGGCGCCGACAAGGTTCTTACCCCGGGCGACAAGTGCGACATCTTGGTTGCGATGAACCCCGCAGCCCTGAAGACACAGCACAAGTATTGCAGACCTACAGGCGCAATCATCATCGACAGCGACTCGTTCACCGAGAAGGACCTGCAGAAGGCAGAGTTCAAGACCGATGACCCCATTGCCGAGTTGGGAATCACATGCGAAGTGGTACCATGCCCCATAACATCGCTTTGCCAGGCTACACTTGCCGACAGTGGCATGGACAACAAGAGCATACTGCGTTGCAAGAACATGCTTGCATTGGGACTGGTATGCTGGATATACGACCGCGACCTGACACTCGCCGAGAACATGTTGCGCACGAAGTTCGCGAAGAAGCCCGAGATTGCCGAGGCAAACATCAAGGTGCTTCATGCAGGATATGACATGGGACACAACACCCATACATCAATCGCGCACACATACAGCATAGAGAGCGACGCCATAAAGAAGAAGGGCCGCTACATGGACATCAACGGCAACAAGGCCACCGCATACGGACTTATGGCAGCAGCCGAGAAGGCAGGCATGAGACTGTTCCTGGGCTCATACCCCATTACCCCTGCGACAGACATACTGCATGAGCTTGCAAAGCACAAGTCAATGGGCGTTGTCACAATGCAGGCCGAGGATGAGATTGCCGGCTGTGCATCGGCAGTAGGTGCAGCCTATGCAGGTGCGCTCGCATGTACATCCACATCAGGCCCCGGCATATGCCTCAAGAGCGAGGCAATCAACCTTGCCGTGATTACCGAGCTTCCGCTGGTCATCATTGACGTTCAGCGCGGAGGCCCCTCTACAGGACTCCCCACAAAGAGTGAGCAGACCGACCTGCTGCAGGCCCTCTACGGCCGCAACGGTGAGAGCCCCATTCCTGTCATAGCAGCCACATCGCCGACAAACTGTTTCGATGCGGCATTCACAGCCTGCAAGATAGCTGTCGAGCACATGACACCGGTAATCCTGCTTACCGACGCATTCATTGCCAATGGTTCGGCAGCATGGAAACTCCCCGACATCAACGCATACCCCGCAATAGTTCCGCCATACGTGACTCCCGATATGCAGGAGGGTTGGAGCCCATACAAGCGCAACCCCGAAACTGATGTCCGTTACTGGGCCGTTCCCGGCACACCGGGCTTTGCGCACCGCATCGGAGGACTTGAGAAGAGCGCGGCTACAGGCGCTATAAGCAACGACCCCGCCAACCACCACAGCATGGTGGAGACACGTGCAAGAAAGGTCGAGAAGATTGCAGACAGCCTGCCCGAGCTGCAGGTTGAAGGCGACAAGGATGCCGACCTGCTGATTGTGGGCTTCGGCGGCACATACGGCCACCTGTGCGAGGCAATGCAGCAGATGCAGAGCGAGGGCAAGAAGGTAGCGCTTGCGCACTTCGAGTTCATCAACCCACTGCCACGCAACACAGAGAGCGTGCTACGCAGCTACAAGAAGATTGTCGTTGCCGAGCAGAACATGGGCCAGTTCGCAGGCTATCTGCGCAGCAAGTTCCAGGGAATCGAGTTACACCAGTACAACGAGGTAAAGGGTCAGCCCTTTACTGTTGAAGCACAGGTAAATGCATTCACTAAAATCATGGAGGGATAAGAGATGAGTGACTATAAAGCACAGGATTATAAGTTCGGACAGCCACGCTGGTGTCCAGGATGTGGCGACCACTCATTCTTGGGTGCGTTGCACAAGGCGATGAGCGAACTGGGTGTCGCCCCGCACAACATCGCAGTAATTTCGGGTATCGGCTGTTCATCACGACTGCCCTACTACATGAACACATACGGTTTCCACACTATCCATGGCCGCTCTGCAGCCATTGCCACAGGCGCGAAAGTCGCAAACCCCGACCTTACGATATGGCAGGTATCGGGTGACGGTGACGGCCTCGCCATCGGCGGTAACCACTTCATTCATGCAGTCCGCCGCAACATAGACCTGAACATGATTCTGCTCAACAACCGCATATACGGCCTTACCAAGGGTCAGTATTCGCCCACATCGGTGCGCGGATTCGTGAGCAAGTCATCGCCATACGGTACTGTCGAGGACCCGTTCCGTCCTGCCGAGCTATGCTTCGGCGCACGCGGAAACTTCTTCGCACGCTGCGTTGCCACCGACATGGCTGCCGCCGTGGAGTGTCTGAAGGCTGCCGCAAAGCACAAGGGTGCATCAGTGACAGAGGTTCTGCAGAACTGCGTCATCTTCAACAACGGCACACATGAGAGCGTCTACACCAAGGAGGGACGTGCAAAGAACGCGATATACCTTGAGCATGGCAAGCCCATGATTTTCGGCGAGAACCGCGAATACGGACTCATGCAGGAAGGCTTCGGTCTGAAGGTAGTGAAGATTGGCGAGAACGGTGTTACCGAGAACGACATCCTCGTTCACGATGCACACTGCAAGGACACCACCCTGCACCTTAAACTGGCGCTCATGGAGGGTCCCGATTTCCCCATTGCCCTCGGCGTCATTCGCGATGTGGAGGCAGTGACCTACAACGACGCTGTACATGCCCAGGTCGAAGAGGTCAAGAACGCCAAGAAATACCATAATTTCAGCGAACTGCTCGAGACCAACGACATTTGGGAGATAAAGTAAAGTATTCACCAAATACATTGCACAATCAGGTCAGCCAAAATTTTGGCTGACCTGATTGTGCTTTTCATAGGTTCTACTGCGGACAAGAAATATGCATGAGCCCTTTTAACGGTCCATTTTCGCATATAAAATATTTTTCATAATATATATTAAAAAGCACGAAAAAATTTTATGTAGAGAAATATTTAACTACTTTTGAACTTGGTAAAACCTGTATAATATTCTGTAAAAAAGCATAATTTTCAAATTAAAACAGAAAAAACTTATTAAACTTTAACCAAAGGGATGTATTTGCTTGCAAAAAGCAAGTAGTTCCGGATAAAAGAAAAACAATATGAAACTACTCAAATCGGTTGGAAGGTCGCTCATTGCAGCAACCATCATGGGAATTCCACTTTCCTTCCTGCCCACAGAGACATGGGCAAGTACAACTGTTGTACAGCAAGACCCGCAGTACGGAACAGTGAAAGGTACGGTAAAATCGGACAAGGGCGAGGAGATGATCGGAGCCGTTGTCTACGTTGTCGGTACACAGAACTCGGCATTCGTGGACTTTGACGGTTCTTACATCCTCAACAATGTGAAGAAAGGCGCGACAATCCGCGCTACCCTCATGGGCTTTACCTGCGAGGACAAGATTTGGAACGGAGGTTCCCTGGACTTCATCATGGTTGAGGAAGACAACCAGCTCGAGGAGCTTGTTGTAACCGCCATGGGTATCATGCGCAAGGAGAAATCACTTACATATGCAACACAGATGGTAAAGGCCGATGACCTTTTCAAGGCTCCCGATGCCAACCTCATCAACTCTCTCGAGGGTAAGGTTTCAGGTATTACCATTACTCCAAGTGCCGGTGGTGCCGGTGGTGCATCAAAAATCACTCTCCGCGGTAACAAGTCAATCATGGGTGACAACGCTCCGCTTATCGTTGTGGACGGTGTGCCTATGACAAACAGCATCCGTGGTCAGATTGGCGACGCAGCCACACTTACATCGGGTAGCAATACCGAGGGTAGCGACCCGCTTTCTATGATTAACCCTGACGACATCGAGTCAATGAACGTCCTCAAGGGCGCCAATGCAGCAGCCCTTTACGGTTCTCGCGCAGCCAATGGTGTTGTCATGATTACCACAAAGAAAGGTAAGGAAGGAAAGATGGAGGTTACATTCAACTCTAGCACGACTTTCGACACACCTCTCATCACTCCTGAGTTGCAGAACGCATATGGTGGTTACCGTGCCGGCAACAACACCCTGCTCAACAACAGTTGGGGTGACCGTCTGAGCGGCGAGGGCAAGCATGTATTCGAGTATGCTGCCGACAAGCAGTATTTCCAGACAACAAATGCCGACGGCACGCCTAACATGCTCAAAGCCTATCTGCGCAACTATGCAAATGATGACATTGCAGACTTCTTCGACACTGGTATAAACACGACAAACTCAATTTCAGTGTCAGGTGGTACCGAGAAGATACAGACATATGCATCCTACTCAAACACCCACTCAATCGGTATGATTGACGCCAACCGTTACAACCGTAACACATTCGCGTTCCGTCAGACATACAAGTTGTGGGACCGTATAACATTAGGCGTTAACGTAAACTACAACCAGGCCAAGACTAAGAATCGCGTCGGCGGCGGTACACTGGGTAACCCAATCTACCACCTTTACACAGCGCCACGCGATGTAGACATGGAATATTACAAGGACAACTACTCGGCTAAGGGTCAGTGGTGGTCATCGGGTAACGCAGAGGGCCAAGGTACACAGAACTGGTTTGAAGATATCGGCGGTCTGTGGCTTGAGCATCGTGACCATGCGCTCCTCGAGGGTCCTATGCAGCAGTACGCGTTCCAGTCACCTGCCATCAATAACCCATACTGGTTGAAGAACATGAACTTCGGAACAAGCAATGAGGAGCGTTTCTCTGCTTCATTCAATGCCACTGTAAAGATTATCGAAGGCCTTAATCTCCAAGCACGTGTATCAATCGACCACTCTAAATACCAGAGCGAGGGCGGACGTTATGCAACGACATGGTATGACACCGAGATGTATCGCTATGGTACATACTATTTGGACAACAGCCGCACAAACGAAATCTACACCGACTACATGCTCTCTTATAATAAGGAGTTCGGCAAGGAGTGGACACTTTCGGCAACAGCAGGTTATGTAGGCCACACAATCAAGGGCACATCCACCAACACATATATCGGAGATGCAACAGATGATATGCACAGAGGCGGCGTTGCAGTAGGCATCCCGACAAGCGTCAACATGTTCGAGCCACGATATGGCGGCGCCGGTGTCACAAACAAGGGCACAAGCTCTAACTGGGACCAGGCAGCACTTGTTACAGCACAGGTAGGCTGGAAGGATTTCCTTTTCGTAGACGCATCATACCGTCAGGACTGGTACCGTCCGTTCCGTCAGTTCGCTTATCTGGGTACAGATGAGAGCTACGGCTACTTCGGTGTCGGCGCCAACGCTATCCTTAGCGACGTTATCAAGTTGCCCGATTGGTTCACATATGCAAAATACCGCTTGAGCTATTCTGAAGTGGGTAACTCCATCCCTAACGTACTCTACAACAGCATATCGTTGAACAACGTTCTGGGTACAGCAGGCATTTCTTCAAGAAATTTCTTCATCCCTGAGCCCGAGAAGACAAAATCTTTCGAGACCGGTCTTGAGATGCAGTTCTTCAACGACTGTCTGAACTTCGACATTACCTACTACAACTCAGCAATGCACAAGTCATATCTTGAGGTCGCAGGTACAAACGGCAAGTCACAGCCTGTAAACAGCGGTATCATCCGCAACCAGGGTATCGAGCTTACAGTTGGCTACGACTGGAAGATTAACCGCGATTGGCGTTGGAAGACATCGGCGAACTTCTCTTACAACAACAATGAGATTGAGGCCACAAGCAAGGACAAGTGGGGCAACCACAAGGATATGGCAACCTCATTTGCCGAGGGAAAGATCCAGTTGCTCTATCGCAAGGGCGGTGCATACGGCGACCTCTACATAACAGATTTCACACGCTATAACAGCGATGTATACAAATATGATACAAAGGAGACTGTCATCATTGACCGCATTCCAACAGAAGTTACTGTGACGAAGTACAGCAGCACTCCTGTAACAGATGAGAACGACAACGTAATCAGCGAGCTTGTAAACAAGAAGGGTGATCTCTACATAACAAACGGCAAGCCTTCACTCGGCGGTTACGTATCGGTAACAGATGGCGGTATGTTGCGTGTACGTGACTCAAACAAGAAGTTCCAGAAGTTCGCCGGAAATGTAAACAGCAAGTACCAGCTTTCTTGGTCAAACACATTCACATACAAGGACTTCTCGCTCTACTTCCTCATCAACGGCCGTATCGGCGGTAAGGTTGTATCTTTGACCGAGGGTTATCTTGATGAGATTGGTGCATCAAAGCGTAGCGGTGCTGCACGTCTTAATGCCGAGAAGAACAGCATATACACCGAAGATGGGCGTCTTGGCATGTACATCAATGAGGGCCGCAACCTTGTATCAATAGAGGATTACTACACATTCGTAGGTACAAGCTACGTTGGTGACTACATCTACGACGCTACGAACTTCCGTCTGCGTGAGCTCTCTCTCGGTTACACATTCCGCAACCTCTTCGGTGAGTACAAGAACCTGAACATCTCACTCGTGTGCCGTAACCTCTTCTTCCTGTACAAGGACTCTCCAGTTGACCCGGATGTATCTTTGTCAACAGCAAACGGTCTCGGAGGTATCGATGTATTCAACTACCCATCGGCACGTTCGTTCGGTCTTAACATAAAGGTTAACCTCTAATCAAGAGATTAAGCTACGATTACTAACTAAACTAATTTCAGAAACTATGAACAAGAAACATATTTTGCTTGCAGGCGCACTTTTCTTCGCCTCAACAGCAATGCAATCGTGCCTTGACTACGATGACCCGGGAGATGAGGCCAACCTTAACACGATTCAGACAGAGACCACTGTACACGTGGGTAATGTCGACAGTATTCCATACTGGAACGAGCCTATCCAGGAAAATGTACAGGCAGCCATCGACACCCTGCAGGGCAAGTATAAATATTTCGGGCAGTGTCTGAGCGGCATCTACATGATGCGTGGCGGCAAAGAGGGACAGATGCCAGGCGACCATGCATACCAGCGCCAGTATAGCCTCGGTCCCGACCTCTATGCACAATATTTTACCGTGCCTCACAAGGACTTCATGTACGGCACCCTGACATCTACATATAATGTATCGGCAGAGTTCAACGGTGGTCCTCTTGGAGCATACACAATGGCAAAGAACGCGTTCATGCCAATGCTTAACCACCCGCTCATCGACACTCTTCCCGAGATTAAGGCTATAGGCTTGCTCTACTACTGCCTCATAGCACAGGAGCAGGCTGACCTTTCAGGACCTTACACATACCTTGAAGACAAGAAGAACTCACAGGAGCCAGAGGAGTACAACGATGTAAGGACAATCTACTACGGCATCGTAGAGAACATTGATACCATTGTTGCCTGCCTCAATCACTTTGAGACACGTCCCGATTGGTACAAGGAGCAGATTCAGGGCATAATTGCTGAGAGTTTCACTACCGGTTACAACCTGCTGGCTGGCGACATGAGCCTCAATTCATACATCAAGTTCGCCAACTCATTGAAGCTGCGCATGGCTATACATATTGCAAAGGTAGAGCCTGAGACAGCCAAGAAGTGGGCCGAGGAGGCTGTGGCCGGCGGTGTAATTGAAGGAGTCTATGACCAGCATGGCGTATTCCCAATGATAAACAGTTTCACTCACCCTATTGCCAACATTGCCAACGGTTGGGGAGACCTTCGTATGTGCGCATCATTCGAGAGCCTGCTCATAAGCCTTGACCACCCGTACGCGAAATACCTGTTCCTGCCAAACAGCAATGACATTCCAAACGAAAAGGCTGGAACAACATTGCCTGCAGGCTCACGCATCTGCGGTATCCGCGCAGGCACACTTGTCGGCGACGGACAGACGTATGCACTAAACAAGCGTCAGGCTTATTCTACAATAAGCACCGAAGTTCTCGCGAGCAAGCGTTGTCCAATATATTTCATAAAATGGGCTGAGGTTGACTTCCTGCGTGCCGAGGGCGTACTCCGTGGCTGGAACATGGGCGGCACCGCAGAAGAGTTCTATAATCGCGGTATCCAGAACGCATACATTGAGGATCCGTTGTCCGGTTCACAGTACACCGGTTATGTAAATGCTTACAAGCAGCGCGAGGAGCCGGTTGAGTACATCCAGGAAGACCCAATGGGCGACGGCGAGCCTTGGCCAAGCGTTACAAAGATAGGTGTAAAGTGGAACGAGAATGATGACAACGAGACAAAACTTGAGAAAATCATTACCCAAAAATACATCGCCCTTTTCCCGCTCTCAACAGAGGCTTGGACTGAGATGCGCCGTACTGGATATCCCAAGATGTTCGCGGTGCTTAATGCAGACGACGGTGACGGTTCAATAGAGCAGGGCGACATTATACGCCGTATTCCTTGGGTTCCCACAGACCCCGTTGCAGCAAGCATGGTAGAGGCAAGCGGTGTTCCCGCGCTCGGCGGTCCCGATGAGCAGGCAACACGCCTGTGGTGGGATGTTGACGCACCAAACATCTGATAGTCCCTAAGATAAAAAGAAGAATCCCTGCTACGGTGGGGATTCTTCTTTTTTGCACCAAACGAATACAACATATCCTATATAAAGAACCTTGTTAAAATATAAGAAAAATATCCGATTATAACTGTTTTTCCCAATAAAAAAGCTATATTTGCTTTGAGATATATTGCATAGATTGACAACAAGATAACACATTGCAAGTACATTGATTGCCGTATTGAAATTTTAACAGCAAATATTTTATGCAGCATACATTTTTTCACAAGAATTGACATTGAGATAATCATTTTATACTAACCATTTAACAAAAAAAAATCCATGAAGAAGATTTACTTTATGCTCATCAGCTTCCTATGCTTGGCATTCTCGGCACAGGCAGCAGTTGTGACAGACCTGTCACAGTTGAGCAATGACAAACTTTATACAATCCGTTCGGAGCGTGCGTTCCTGCTGTACAGCGCAAACGTAACAAAACTTGCTTCAAGCAACGGTAAGGCCGTGGGTACGGTTGCACGCAACCCGCAGGACCCGAACCAGCAGTTCAAAATTGAGAACAAGAATGGTACCTACTACCTCTACAGCGTAGGTGCACAGAAGTATGTAATCGGTCAGGGAACATTCAATGAAAACGCATTATCTGCTTTGACAATTACAAATTCCGGAAACTCAACCTATCCCTGGAAACTTGGCCTTGGAACTCTTTACTTGAACTCTCAAGAGGCCAACCAGACAAACGAAGGACTTGTTATTGACAGCTGGTCAAAGACTGACGCCGGTAACAGTTATATAATTGAAGAGGTTACTGATGATGCAGAAGGCGAGGGCGGTAGCTCAAGCGAGGAGGTCTATGATTTCAGTGGCTGGGGTGTTGAATCTATGCTTGAGCTCTTCTACAATGCACTCCAGAATGGTCGCAACTACCCCACAATGGAGGAGTTCGCTGCCGCAGGTATCCAGGCTTCAGACCTTGCATTTGTGCGTTCACATGTTCGCCGTGCAAATATCATGAGCCGTGCTGACCGTCTGAGAACTGAGACATACCAGGGTCGCAACCTCTTCCTCAACATCCCAATGGACTATGGTAAGGACGGTGCTGTAGGCCACCCCGAGGCAAAGTTCAATGCCGACGTATTCTCTATGTGGCAGTATACCAACCTCTTCGGTTCATGGAACCACGGTTTCTTTCAGGCTCCTGGCTCATGGGTTGACGCAGCACACCGCAACGGTACAGATATCATGAGCGGTATCGCATTCTTCGAGAGCTGGACCGGTGACGGTGACAAGGTATTCAGCGCAATGATTACAAAGAAAGATAGCGACGGTTCTTACAGATATGTAAAACCACTCATCAACATCCTAATGTTCTTTGGTGCCGACGGTATCAACTACAACTGGGAGGACAACAGCTGGGGCAATGCCGACATCGTAGCATTTCACAAGGCTCTTTGGAAAGAGGCAGAGAGAGTAGGTTTTGACAACTACCACAGCGCTATCTATACAAGCACATCAGAGCTTACCAGCGGTTCTGCTGCTATCGACGCTCTTTATGGCACAACAGCAAACGGAAGGACACACGACCTTATGCTCAACTACCAGGGTAATGACATAGCTTACAACCTCGGTTTAACATACGAAGCTGTAGCTGCTGCAAACGGCGGCACTGCAGATGATATGTATGCCGGTGTATGGATGGCAAGCATGGACCGTCGCTGGACAAACCTTGAAGGCAACAAAACCGGTATCTGTCTTTGGGGCGAGCACGACCAGAGCCGCTTCTACAGCTTCAACGCCGGTGACGGTGTATATGACATCCAGGGCAACTATCAGAGACTGCTTGAACGTGCAATGTCAGGTGGTAACCGCAACCCGGCAACACTTCCTGCACTCAGCAACACAGGCAACAACTGGGTAGCAGAGAACGGTAAGCTTCCTTTGCAGACTTTTGCAGGTATAGCACACTGGATTCCGGAACGCTCTGCAATTCAGGGCAATCTCCCATTCGGCACACACTTCACATTGGGTAACGGCGACCGCTACTACTTCAAGGGCAAGATGGCTCATAAGAGCCAGTGGTACAACATGGGTGCTCAGGACATTGTTCCTACATACCGTTGGTTGCGCTACCAGAGCAATACAACAACCGTTACCGAGGATATTGACGTGAACTACACACACCTTGACGCTTACACAGGCGGTTCATGTATTGAACTTACCGGTGCAGCGACATCTACCGGCACTGACATTATCCTCTACAAGACATCACTCAAGGCCGGCAGCGGCGCATATGCAAAGGTTGCCGTAAAGACATTGAAGGATGTGCAGGCAACTAATCTCTATCTCATTATCAAGAAGAGCGGCAATGAAGCATGGCAGGAGTATGCAGTAGGCAATGTAACAGGCAAGGCATGGGAAGAGAAGAGGTTTGACCTTACCGGCATTGCAGAGGGTGACGTTATCGAGCGTATCGGCTTGCGCGTAAAGGGCAACAACGATGATTACCAACTCTATGTAGGAAAACTTGAAATCAATGATGAAAACAGAGTAGACCCTGCCAACGTAAAGGATCTTGTTGCAGAGGTCAAGAACGAGACAAAGAGCTCAATGAACCTCAAACTCCACTGGAGCGTTAATGCTGAAGCAAAGACACGTGCTGACTGGGGTCTGGTTTACAACGACGAGGCAAACATCAGCCACTTCGAGATTATGTACAAGAATGGCGAGGATGGCAAGGTTGCGCAGGTCGGTACAACATCACAGTGGGCAACATTTGTCGGCAACATTGAGTTTGCAAGTGTAAATGATGTACCATTCATTGGTGTACGTTCTGTTTCAACAGACCTCAAGACCTACTCTCCAATTGTTTGGGTAGAGATTCCACGCGGCAACCAGGCCGACCTGCCCGAGAAGGTCGAGGAGGACACATACGGTGTAAGCCAGATTGACCCGGCTTCAAGCGGTATTGAAAATGCACGTACACAGCGTTATGTTGAGAAGGTTACAACAACTGGTGCGGCACAGGATCTTGACTACACAGCAAGGGGCCCGGTTGCAGACGGCACACAGTATGCCGATGCGCGTGAGCACGTCCTCAAGATTGAGCAAGGACAGCAGATTACAATGACAATTAAGGGCGCAGACTATGACGACGGTCTCAAGTGGTGTTTCGCCGGTGGCTGGCTCGACCTCAACGGTAGCGGCGACTTCGATCACCCGCTGCCTGTAGAGAGAACAGCATCGGAAATAGCAAAGGGTACAACAGAGGTTGACCCTGAAGGCGAGCGTATATTCTTCGTAGGTACACACGAGGCTGCCACACCTGCAATTCAGGACCCGGGTATCACATTCACATTTAATGTACCTACAGATGCTACTCCTGGCGACAGCCGCTTGCGTATTGTATTCTCTGACGCTTGGTTTGCAGGCCAGTTCAACCCAACAGGCTTGACAAACAAGGGCTTTACAATTGACTTCGGTGTACAGATTACAGGTAACAACCCGGGCCGTGCAGCAGTTGACACACGTGACCAGGGCGTTGCTGATGAGCCTGAGTGCCTTGAGGGCAACACATCAGTTGAGGATGTTGTAGCCGGAGAGGTTTCTACAGCCGAGGGCGTTGACGGTGCTATCGTTATCAACAATGCCGACAAGGCATGGATCTACACTGCTGACGGCAAGCTCGTCGAGTTCGTGAAGAACCCGGCACAGGTTGCAGTTGCCGAGGGCGTTTACCTCGTCAAGATGCAGAACGGCAATGTAATCCGCTCTGCCAAGGTGGCTGTAAAGTAATTTAAATCCTTCATAAATACAAAGGCGGTGACCCCAAGTCACCGCCTTTGTATTTGAGTGAATTAGAGGCCAGCTCCTTTATTTTGAAGTCCGTGCATTCCTGTTCTCTGTACTCTGTTATCTGTACTCTACGCCACAGCTCTCCAAGTAGCACCACTTTTGTTTGCTCCGTATTTTTCAGTACCTTTGTACGCGTAAAATAAAAGCGCGTCATAACCATGCAGAAAATAAAGACACTCCGCGGGCTGTATGCCCTATCCCCGATAATGGTGCTGCTCACCGTATATCTTGCCGGGTCAATAATTGCAGGCGACTTCTACCGCATACCGATAGCCGTAGCATTCATTGCCGCTGCTGTATATGCAGTCATCATAACAAAGGGCAGCAGCCTCAACGAGCGCATAGACAATTTCTCACGGGGCGCAGCCAACACGCGCATAATGTACATGGTGTGGATTTTCGTGCTTGCGGGAGCATTCGCGAAGACGACAGAAGCAATGGGAGCCATTGACGCGACAGTGGTGCTTGCGCGAAACGCTATCCCCGCCAGCTATCTACCTGCGGGAATATTCATTGCAGGCTGTTTCGTGTCGCTGTCGATAGGCACATCGGTGGGAACCATCGTGGCGCTGACACCTGTCGTCACTACCCTTGCCGCACAGATCGGTTGCGATGTCGCATGGATGGTGGCAATAGTTGTGGGCGGAGCATTCTTCGGCGACAACCTCTCATTCATATCGGACACGACCATCGCAGCCACACAGACACAGGGCTGTTCAATGCGCAGCAAATTCTACACGAACATTCTGCTTGTGGCACCTGCAGCTATCATAACACTGCTCATATACGCATTCAGCGGGAACAGCATATCATCGGTCGAGGCACCGGCCATGACCTTCAACGAGGTACTCAAGTGCCTGCCATACGTGATAGTCATCATCGTTGCATTGTTGGGAGTGAATGTGCTCACCGTTCTTCTACTTGGCATAGTGTCGGCCGCCATACTGGGATTCGCCTACGGCAGTTTCAACGGGATAGAGTTCTGTACATACATCGGCAACGGAGTGATGGGTATGGGCGAACTGATTATCGTTACGATGCTTGCAGGAGGAGTGCTTGAAATGGTGCGCCTGAACGGCGGCATAGACTACCTGATACAGGTTGTGACAGCAAGAATCAACTCCAAGAGAGGTGCCGAATTTGCCATTACCGGGCTCACAGCGCTGGCAAACGTATGTACCGCGAACAACACCATTGCCATACTATCGGTCGGTGACATATCGCGAGACATAGCAAAGCAATACAAGATTTCGCCACGCCGCTCGGCAAGCCTCATGGACACGGCATCGTGCTTTGTACAGGGAGTCATTCCCTATGGTGCGCAACTGCTCATGGCATCGGGTCTGGCACTGGTATCGCCTGTGGCAATAATCCCCTACCTGTACTACCCTATGTGCGTGGGGGCTGCAGTTGTGATTTCTATTATGATAAAGAGAGAGAAAAGATAAGCACCCCCTTAATACTACAAAGGCAAAAAAGGCGAAAAGGGCTACAAAGGCCTATTGCAGCCGACGTTGTCCAAACTTCAATCAAAGCCTTTAGTCTCATCTAGTATCCCTTAATCCCCTTAACAAAAAAAAGCGAGGTTTTCATTCGAAAACCTCGCTTTTAAGTATTCTTGGCGCAGATTATCTACGCAAGCCAAGCTTAGCGACAATCGCACGGTAACGGTTGATATCACGGTCCTTAAGGTAGTTAAGGAGTGAACGACGCTTACCAACGAGCATTGTCAAAGCTCTCTGTGTGCTATAATCTTTACGGTTCTTCTTGAGGTGCTCCGTCAAGTGGGCAATACGGTATGAGAACAAAGCAATCTGGCTCTCTGCTGAACCAGTATCAGTGTTAGACGTTCCGTATGTGCCAAAGATCTCTTTCTTTTTCTCTGAATCCAAATACATGATTTCGATGTTTTAAGTTGTTAAAAAATAAATTCTTTGACCGACAAATGAATGCACCGGAGCGCACTATGTTGCCAACGCGGATGCAAAGATACAACCTTTTTTCTTAACGGCAATCACTTTTCCGTTTTTTTTTGAAGAAAGAGGGAAAGCAACATGCAATAATGAAGGTATAAGGAACTATTTTTATATGTAAAGATTAGAGAATTGTTACGTTTTTGTTGTACCTTTGTCAAATGGATATGCCTATTGGGGCATATCAGTTTTGGACACTAAAGAAAACAGTTTACGACATATGCAGAACATACGCAACATTGCTATAATCGCCCACGTTGACCATGGAAAGACTACCCTCGTAGACAAGCTTATGCTTGCAGGCAACCTGCTAAAGGAGCAGGATAATGACAAGCTCACGCTCGACAATAATGAGCTTGAGCGCGAGAGAGGCATAACCATTCTGTCGAAGAACGTGTCAATACAGTACAAGGATACAAAAATCAACATCATTGACACTCCGGGTCACAGCGACTTCGGAGGCGAGGTTGAGCGCGTGCTCAACATGGCCGACGGCTGCATCCTGCTTGTCGACGCTTTTGAAGGCCCCATGCCGCAGACACGTTTCGTGCTGCAGAAAGCATTGCAGATAGGACTTAAGCCAATAGTTGTAGTGAACAAGGTGGACAAGCCCAACTGCCGTCCCGAGGAGGTATACGAAATGGTATTCGACCTTATGTTCTCGCTCGAAGCAACAGAAGAGCAGCTTGATTTCCCGGTTCTCTACGGCAGCGCAAAGAACAACTGGATGAGCACAGACTGGCGCAAGGAGACAACCGACCTGACAGCCCTGCTCGATGCCATACTGGAACATATACCGGCACCCGAGCATCTTGAGGGTACGCCACAGATGCTCATAACATCGCTTGACTACTCGCCCTACACAGGACGCATCGCAATAGGCCGCGTACACCGCGGAACACTCACAGAGGGTTCTAACATCACCCTTGTAAACCGCAACGGCCAGGAGAGCAAAATGAAAATCAAGGAGCTGCACACATTCGAAGGCCTTGGCCGAAAGAAGACCGACAGTGTATCGTCAGGCGACATATGCGCAATAGTGGGACTCGAGAAATTCGAAATCGGAGACACCATCTGCGACTTCGAGAACCCCGAGGCATTGCCCCCGATAGCCATTGATGAGCCAACGATGAGCATGCTCTTTACAATAAACGACTCGCCGTTCTTCGGCAAGGAGGGCAAGTTCGTGACCTCACGTCACATACAGGAGCGTCTTGACAAGGAGCTTGACAAGAACCTTGCACTCAAGGTAAAGAAAGACCCCGAGGAGGATGCATGGACTGTATACGGCCGCGGAGTGCTGCACCTGTCGGTACTCATAGAGACAATGCGCCGCGAGGGATATGAGCTGCAGGTGGGACAGCCGCAGGTAATATACAAGGAGATTGACGGTGTGCGCCACGAGCCTATCGAAGAGCTTACGATAAACGTACCCACGGATTTCTCGAGCAAAATCATAGATATGGTTACCCGCCGCAAGGGCGAGATGCTCTCAATGGAGGCACAGGCCGACCGCGTGAACATCGAGTTCAACATCCCGTCAAGGGGTATCATAGGCTTGCGCACCAACGTGCTCACAGCATCGGCCGGCGAGGCTATCATGGCGCACCGTTTCAAGGAGTACCAGCCATTCAAGGGCGACATCGAGCGCCGCACCAACGGTTCGATGGTAGCCATGGAGAGCGGTACGGCCTTCGCATATGCCATCGACAAGCTGCAGGAGAGAGGGAAGTTCTTCATAAGCCCGCAGGAGGAGGTATATGCTGGTCAGGTAGTGGGCGAGCACATACACGAGAACGACCTTGTAATCAATGTCACAAAGAGCAAGAAGTTGACCAACATGCGTGCAAGCGGCAGCGATGACAAGGCGCGCATTATACCACCGACAATATTCTCACTTGAGGAAGCACTCGAGTATATAAAGGAGGACGAGTATCTGGAGGTCACTCCAAAATCAATGCGCATGCGCAAGATAATACTCGATGAGCTTGAACGCAAACGTGCGAACAAACAGTAAGACAATGAAGAATCACGGAATAATCACACTGCTCATACTATTCCTGTTCTCATGCGGCAATGAGAAGCAGGAGAACATCTTTACCCTTGAGGGCAACACTGGTACCCCCGAGGGGAGTCTCTATCTTTTCGGCACTGACGGCCGTTACGAAAAGAGAGACTCGACAGTGTGCGATGAGAACGGATTCTTCAGATTCACAATACCGGCCGACACCGTCATGCCGCTCGCGCTTATAACCCCCGACATGCGTCTTGTGCCGGTGTACGCCGAGCCGAAGCTGAAGGCCGAACTGCTGCGCGACACCACCATGAATAACGGTTGGTGCGTAAAGGGTGGCGCTGTGCAGGCACTGCACGACAGCATTTCAAGAGTGCTCGACGCATGCAACAGCACAAACATGCTTCACGAGACAATTGACTCGTTCATACTGAAGAACCCCATCTGTGATGTAAACGTAGAGATTGTACGCCGTTACATGACCGAACTGCCAAAGACCGACCATAGAGCCATACGCGCACGTACAGGTAATTTAGGCGGTATAATGAAGGACCACACTTTCTTTGCCATGCTGAAGGAGAGAACCGACAACAAGGTAAGCAATGTCGAGCACCGTTCCTTCCCATCGTTCAACTACACTACCGCTGACAGCATTGAACTCACGCAGACAGAACTTCTCAAGAAATACACCCTGGTAACATTCTGGGCCTCATGGGATGAAGGAAGCCGCGAGAGGATAAAAGCATTGTCAGGAATACAGGACAGCATAGAGAGCAAGAGTTTCGCGCTGCTCAACATCTCATTCGACCACGACTCGGCAACCTGGAGGAAATTCATTGAAGAGGACAGCATTACAGGCAACAACGTCATCGAGAGCAAGATGTTCGGCAGTGCCATAGCAAAGCAGTTCAGCATAAAATCACTGCCATTCACCATGCTCGTGAGCCCGTACCAGAGAGTGCTGAAGTATGATCTCGATATGAACGGCATTGTGTCACACATTGACTCCTTGACAAGGAGGTATGACAAGGAGCAGGAAAAGAAGAACAAGAAGATAACGAACAAACTGAAATAAGCATGCTTGTAAAGGTTCTTGCAGCAGCCATACAAGGCATTAACGCGACACTCGTCACAATAGAGGTCAACGCACTGCGAGGTATAAAGTTCTACCTTGTAGGGTTGCCAGACAATGCAGTCAAGGAGAGCCATCAGCGAATAAACTCGGCACTCCAGTACAACGGGTTGCGTTTCCCGAGCAAACAGATTATTGTAAACATGGCGCCTGCCGACATAAAGAAGGAAGGATCGGCCTATGACCTTCCTATCGCCGTAGGCATACTTGCCGCCGACGAAGTCATCTCGACAGACAAGCTCGGCAAGTACCTCATCATGGGCGAGCTCGGTCTTGACGGAATGCTCGTGCCGATAAAAGGTGCCCTCCCAATAACGATAAAAGCAAAGGAGCTTGGTTACGAAGGGATCATTCTGCCGAGAGGCAACGCTGCCGAGGCGGCTGTCGTTGACGGCATAGAGATATACGCCGCCGAGAACATAATGCAGGTAATAAGATTCCTAAACGGCGAGGAGGAGATTCCTCCCTTCAATGTTGACATCGAGAGGGATTTCTACTCGCAGCAGAGCAATTTCCCGTTCGATTTCAGCGAGGTACGCGGCCAGGAGAGCATCAAACGCGCCTTCGAGGTAGCCGCTGCAGGCGGACACAACCTCATAATGGTGGGCCCCCCAGGCAGCGGAAAATCAATGATGGCAAAGAGACTTCCCTCGATTCTTCCCCCGCTGACACTTAGCGAGAGCCTTGAAACGACAAAGATACACTCCGTAAGCGGTATGATGCCTGACGGAGTATCGCTGATAACACAACGCCCGTTCCGTAGCCCACACCATACAATATCATCTGTGGCACTGTGCGGAGGAGGGGCAAACCCCAAACCTGGAGAAATATCACTGGCACATAACGGCGTGCTGTTCCTTGATGAGTTGCCTGAGTTCAGTCGCGACGTACTCGAAGTGATGCGTCAACCGCTCGAGGACCGCAAGATATGTGTCGCACGCGCCAACTACAAGGTAGAGTACCCTGCAGGCGTAATGTTTGTGGCAAGCATGAACCCGTGTCCGTGCGGTTATTACAATCACCCCACCAAGGCATGCACATGCAGCCCCGGGCAGGTACAGCGTTATCTCAACAAGATAAGCGGCCCGTTGCTCGACCGTATCGACCTTCAGATAGAGATTGTCCCTGTACCCTTCGAGGAGATATCGAAAACAGCACCCGGCGAGCCAAGCGCGGCCATACGCGAGCGCGTGATATCCGCACGCAAGATACAGGAGGAGCGTTTCAAGAATGAGAAAGGCATCTACTGCAACGCACAGATGACGCCAAAGCTAATTGCAAAATATGCAGTGCTCGATGAGACAAGCCTCGCCATGCTGAAGACAGCCATGACAAGGTTCGACCTATCGGCACGCGCCTATGACCGCATACTCAAGGTAGCCCGCACAATCGCCGACCTTGACAAGAGCGAGAACATACAGTTCCAGCATATTGCCGAGGCCATCGGCTACCGCAACCTCGACAGGGCCACCTGGGGAGAATAATTACCCCTGACGGCAGACAGCCGGGCAAAGTACAGACAGGATCGGCACCACACGGGATGCCGGACAGGCAGAACTGTCAAAGTCGGGGAAACATGATTCAGAGGTACGAACTAACACATAAACAAAAATGCACACATCAATACTACAGACATTCATATGCAAGTTGCCTGATATTCCAGAACAAGGCATCGGCGGTTGCGAATTATTGGCCTTTGCCGGTCAGAGTTTTATCATCGGACTTCTAATAGCACTTCTCTCTCCCGGTATCCTTTACTTTCTTGGCAGGAAAAAGAGTTTCAGAGGCCGGAACCTTATGGTGCCTTTCGTGTCAACATGGCTGGCAGGCTTTATCGTATATGATGTCGGCATGTTTACAGGTAACTACTGGTCACTGATCAGCAACATGCCGATGGCTGTCATACATGCATTCAAGATGTTCATCCTGGAAAGTGATATCAGCGAAGTGCAATCAAATTTTCACAGTAATTGGATATTCATGTCCTTCTATTCATTGGCCCATTTCTCGGCTGCCGCAATAAGTCTGTGGTTTGTAATAGAGCATTTCGGATTCAACATTGTCGCATCTGTCAAATGCTTCCTCAGTTCAACATGCATTGCCAGAGCAAAAGACAACGTATACGTATTCTGGGGAGTCAATGACGCTGCCCACCATCTGGCCAAAAGCATCAATACCCACCACGAGAAGAACGGAGGCACATACAGGATTATTGTCATAAGATCAGGGAACGACAATGAGACCAGGCAGAAAGTAAATGGTTTTGAAAGGCTTTTCCACTTCCTCTCTTTAAACAACAAAGAGATAGACTATATAAGGGACATCAAGGCCTGCCTCACGACAAGCACGTTTGTAAGTCTTTCTGACCTGAATCTCCAGGCATCAGGAGAGAACCCCGACATACTCAGGTCTCTGGGGTTGAAGACCGTTTCGAGAGTCATAAGTAAAAAGACCAAAGGAGATGTCTTTGTATTCTTCTTGTCAGACAATGAATCCACCAACATAAAATCGGTCACAAACCTGAAACAGGACTGCACCCTGCAGAAGATTGCCAAGAATAGGCAAGTAAAATTCTTCTGCCACGCAAGATACAACAGCATAAACAGAGTGATTGAAGACATCGATATCACAAACATGATTGAGACCAGGATTATCGACACATCCCACATGTCAATCGAATGTCTGAAACGTGAAAGCAGATACCAGCCTGTCAGCTTTGTAGACATCAACCCTGATGACGGCACGGTAGATTCACCCTTCACGAGTCTGATCGTCGGTTTTGGCGAAACAGGCAGGGATGCATTGAGGTTCCTGTATGAGTTCGGTGCTTTCGTTGACAGCAACACCGGGAAGCGCAGTGTATTCAACTGCCATATTGTAGACAAACAGCTCGGTTCAATAGAAGGAGCACTCATAAATACATGCCCCAGAATATTTGAGAGCAGGAACACCGCCGATGACTCTCTTCTGGTTAAGCGCCACATGATAGATTACACTTCTGATGCATTCTTCAACGACCTGCTTGCGAAACTGGCCGATAAACTGAACTACATTGTCATTACTATAGGAAATGATGATGCCGGAATGACACTGGCGGTACGCATAATGAAATACCTTATGCGCCTTGGGCGAAACTTCGACAAGCTACGCATATTTGTACGTTCATATAAATCTTCACAGTACTCCCACATGTCAAAGATAGCCAAGCACTACAATGAGAATGAAGAAAGAATCGTGCTGTTCGGCAACGAGGAGCAACTCTATTCTTACGGGATGGTTGTAGAGGACAATTTCGAGAAGCGTGGCAAAGAGTATTATGAGGCATATCGTTCACTGAACCCAGGACACGATGAAGACGGGACATGGGAGCAGCGTAGGAGGAAACTGCTGGGACTTGCAAGACTCCACAAGACCGGCCGTAAAGACCCCTGCACCGGCTGCAAGATATTCGAAGAGGAGTCTATCTGCAACCCCGGGCCGACACCGTTGAACAGTATACAGAAGCTTCGCCGCAAGGAGGCACAGGACAAAGCCAACGCCATGCATGAGACAACAAAGATAATGATTCTTGAGCATGTTATGCCAAAATGGTTATCAGAGCTTGTCCCTGCGCTGTTCAAGTTCACGAACACAGGAGAACAGACTATCATTACCGTCAATAGGGAGCACCATCATGATGCAAATCCCAAGAGCGTAAAATATACAAAGTTGACTCCCAAGCAACAAGCCCTGATGGACAATCTTGCAAAGCTTGAACACCTGCGTTGGAATGCATCGCACGAAATTCTCGGCTACAGGACAACACCGACGGAAATCCCAGATGAGCAGAGAGGGTGTGATGAGACCAGAATGACACACAACTGTTTGGTAGAATGGGATGAATTGGACAAGGAATCCGACAGAATAAAATATATTGATGATTACAAGATTTATGACTATAGCGTCGTAGAAACCACCATCAACATATACCGGAAAGGAGCGGTTTCACAAAAGGCTGAGGTGCAACAATGACAACACCGATGACAGACAGTCGGGCGCAGTACAGACAGATGGCTGTCAGAGCAGGAAAACATAAACCACTTATTATACATATAACCGATATGCCACACATTAAAATCAAATTGACAGTCTCGGAATGGGACATCGGCGGCAAGGACGACACCACATCATACGTTCTTGACAGCGAAGTAAAAGAAGTAGGCGAAATTCTTGTCGTGAACAAGGTATTCCCCGAACGGTACACATTCACAGTGAAAGGTATTTCCGATACGGAAATATGCCTTGATTGCGAATGCCCTCCCATGTCCTTGCACCTTAAGAAAGGTGAGCCCTACAATGCGGAATACAACATCGAAGGTTACGAGGACCACGACGGCTGTGTCTGGAACGGTGAGGATGAGTATCTGACCATTGAGTGGCAGGAGTGAAAAGCAGCTACCCCCGTAAACAATAGAACTACAGACAATGGAGACAAAGAGTATCTGCGTATACTGCGCATCGAGCAACAAGGCCGCCGAAATCTACTGTGAAACTGCATATAAATTGGGCGCCCTGCTTGCCAAAGAGGGCATAACGGTCATTACCGGTGCGGGAAGCATCGGTCTGATGCGCATGGTAGAGGACGGCGCGCTTGACAACGGCGGCAGTGCAATCGGTGTAATTCCGCAGTTTATGGTCGAGCAGGGCTGGCATCATACAGGGCTTACAGAGCTGCGCATAACGGAGAGCATGCATGAGCGCAAACAGACCATGGCAGACCTTAGTGACGCTGTGATTGCACTGCCCGGCGGCTGCGGCACCATAGAGGAACTGAGCGAGATTATTACGTGGAAACAGTTGGGACTATATTTCAACCCCATTGTCATTCTCAACATCAACGGCTACTATGACCACTTTATCGCACAGTTGGGAAAGGCCATCGAAGAGCGCTTCATGGGCGAGATCCATGGCAAGATATGGAGCGTGGCCTCAACTCCCGAAGAGGCTCTTGAGATAATAAGGAACACACCGCGCTGGGATGCGTCGGTAAGAAAATACGCCGCGCTATGACAAATGCTCCAGCTCCGTACAGCATGACAACAGACAGCGTCATCATGCTGCTGTTCATCCTGAACATCATAGGTATCTCCTATGTGATTCTGATGAACGGCGCAAGCATCATTGAACGCACAAAGGGGCTGTTCTACTATCAGCACAAGTCGATGCCTTTCGGCGACAGGACCCATATAACAAGGATATGCAATGCCCTGATGTACGCGCAGACAATCTTCTATCTGGCGATAATAACCATGGCCGCAATGAAAGAGAGGAGCGAGGTCGCGATTGAAAAGAGCCCGCTGACCTACCTCACCGCATATTCCACCCTATTCCTGTTCTTCTTCATTGTCAAACGCATAATGTACGACGCGACAAACAGCATCCTCTACTCGAAAAAGGAGATGCTGGAGTGGAGAAATTTATATTTCTTTACAATAAAGCTGCTTGGCTTTGCATTGGCCCCTGCGGCAATAGCAATTCTGTTCATTCCGTCATTACCTTTGAATTATGTGAACTTTTATATCATTTTGACATCAGGAACCTTTATATACACTATAATAGGCGGTGCTGTCAAAATCATTTTCACAAAAAAAAGAAACTATTTGGAGATTTTTTTGTATCTTTGCGCACTTGAATTTTTACCCATAGCAATGGTGTGGAAATCCTTACTACAACTAAGCGAATTGATAACAATAAAAATTTAGGACATTGAAGGTAAGTAAGATTTTGGTTTCTCAGCCGAAGCCGACCACTGGTAAATCTCCATATTTTGAACTTGCGGAGAAGCATAGCGTACAAATTGATTTCTGTTCATTCATAAAGGTTGAAGGAGTGACCGCAAAGGAGTTCCGTCAGCAGAAGGTATCTATAACAGGACACACTGCAATAGTATTCCTTTCACGTCATGCGATTGACCACTTCTTCACGCTGTGCAAGGAGCTGAGGGTAAACATCCCCGATGACATGAAATACTTCTGTCTATCGGAGACCGTATCGCTTTACATACAGAAGTATGTCCAGTATCGCAAGCGCAAGGTATTCTTCGGCAACGGACACATACAGGACCTTGAGCCTCTGTTCGCAAAGCACAAAACCGAGAAATACTTCGTGCCTACATCAAATGTACACAACACCGAAATCAACGCAATCTTCGACAAGTACGAAATCATGCACTCTCAGGCCGAGATGTACCGCACCGTAAGCACAGACATCTCACCCGAGTACATAAAGTCATACGACATGCTCATCTTCTTCAGTCCGCACGGTATCGACTCGCTCAAGAAAAACATGCCCGACTACGTGCAGGGCGAACAGCTCATCGCATGCTTCGGTAATGTAACGGCAAAATATATCAAGGAGCACAACCTGCGTCTCGACCTTGAGGCCCCATCTGCAACAGCAACCAACATGCCTGCAGCTTTGGACGCCTATCTTGCAGCAAACAAATAAGGAACATATAATAAGAGGGCGACCGGTCGGTCGCCCTCTATTTCTCTAACAGAACCCGACATGCCACGTAACACCTTCCCGTTAAAAGAGCACCTCAAAAGCAAAAAGACAATTGAGAAGCTGTATGCCGAAGGAGCATCGGTAACCGCATTCCCCTTGCGTGCCGTTTTCATTGAGCAGGGCCAGGAGGAGCAGGAACCCGTGGCTGCAATACTCATCAGCGTGGCAAAGAAGAGGTTCCGTCATGCAGTTGACCGGAATCTGGTAAAGAGACGCATCCGCGAGGCCTACCGCACGAGCAAACACCCGTTCATAGAAGCACTTGAGAACAAAGGCAAGAAGATGGCTGTTGCAATACTGTATATCGACACACGCCACAACAGCACATCATTCATCAGACGCAAGATGGAGAGGTTGCTCGAGGGTATAATAAAGAAGCACGAGACTGCATGAAAAGACTCCTTGCAAATATTCTCATACTCCCGATAAGGTTCTATCAGAAGTGCATATCGCCCCTGACACCGCCATCGTGCCGATTCACTCCCACATGTTCGCAATACGCCATTGAGGCCCTGCGCAAGCACGGACCGTTCAAAGGGCTATGGCTCGCCATAAGACGTATCCTGCGTTGCCACCCATGGGGAGGCTCAGGATATGACCCCGTACCATAAGACAAGCTACAGGAATGATTCTGCTCGACATACACACCCACAATACACTGGCCGACCCGGAGCGGGCGATATTGAACTGCACGCAGTACGAAACCGGGAGAAAAATCTCGCTCGGTATACATCCATGGCACATCAGCAACGATTGGAAGGAGGAGTTCCGGCTTCTTGAGCAGACCGCAAGCAATACCAATGTCATCGCCATTGGCGAATGCGGGATGGACAGGCTGAAATCATCAGCCGAGGCAGAGCTGCAGAGAGAGCTCTTCCGTGCACATGCCCTGCTTGCCGAGAGAGAGCATAAACCTTTGATCATACATTGTGTGAAAGCATTTGATGACATTCTTGCCATACGTAAGGAGATTATCCCTGGACAGGCATGGATCATCCATGGGTTCCGCGGCAAGCCCCAGCTGGCCGAGCAGCTGACAAAGGCAGGGATGTTCCTTTCATTGGGTGAGCATTTCAATGCTGAAAGTGCAAAAACGATACCTGCCGGGAGACTCTTCATAGAGAGCGATGAGAGCACTTTGACTATCGGGGAGATATACAGCCGCATTGCATCGGCAAGAGGTACTTGCATTGATGAACTGGCGGCACAGACCTATTCAAACAGCATGATTTTCAAACAATATTAACCGTATTTTGCCGTTTAATGCAACAGCAAGGAATGTTCACGCCAAATAATTGGCCCGGTAGACAAAATTTCCTATTTTTGCGTTAAACCGCGAAAACAGGATGTGGCTCGGGATAAAAAAACAAGTGAACTTGTTTTATTCTCCACTCGCCTTTCACTATTTTTGCAATTGTTCACTGCCAACAGAACAGTATACCCGAAGATGGACAAATTAAAGACTTTTACCGACAGCCGAGGCAACCTTACCATTGTTGAAGAAGGACACGAGGTGCCATTCAACATAAAGCGAGTATACTGGATATACGGTGTACCTGAAGGAGAGGAACGCGGCAAGCACTCCAACAAAGTATCGTGGGAGTATGTGGTCGCTGTCAGCGGCAGTGTAGAGATAACACTCGAGGACAAGAACGGCAGAGAGACATATCTGCTCGACTCAAAGGAGAAAGGATTGGTCATCCCCCCCGACACATGGGATGAGATAAGGAATTTCTCACAGGATGCAGTGCTGTTGGTGCTTGCATCGCACTCATACGATGAGACTGCCTACATTAACTCATACGAGGAATTCCTGCAATATATCGGCAAATGAAAGAAGTTAGGATAGCAAGATACACCCCCGATAAAGCCAAAGAATGGGACATGTTTGTCGAGGAGAGCCGCAATGGCACATTCCTGCACAGACGAGACTACATGGATTATCATGCCGACCGTTTTACAGACCATTCATTGCTGTTCTACCGTGACGAAGAGCTTGCAGCGATACTTCCCGCGCATATTAAGGGAGAACTGTTCTGCTCGCACAACGGTCTCACATACGGCGGCTTGCTCCTCAAGAAGGATATCACTACCGAGGAAGTGCTAGCGATGTTCAGCATGACGCTCAGACACATCGCAGAAGAAACCGACGCAACCACATTCATATATAAGCCCACCCCGCATATTTACCACAGCTATCCCTGCGAAGAGGACCTCTATGCACTGTTCCGCAACAATGCCAGACTGACCGAGCGTAAGGTATCCTCTGCAATACGACTGAACATGCCACTGCCGATAAGTGGCAGACGCAGACTTACGGAGGCAATGAGAAAGAGACTGCACATAGTTGAGGACGGCGACCTTGCCGCATTCTGGAGCATTCTTGAGGAGAGGCTACAGGACAAGTATGGCGTATCTCCTGTACACAGCATAGAGGAAATACGTATACTGAAGAGCCGTTTTCCCGAGAACATCATACTGACATACGTAACCGACGAGGCAGGGAACATTCTCGGCGGCACATTACTGTTCGTAACCGGGAATGTGGTACACATGCAATACAGCACAACTACCGAAGAAGGACGCCGCGTGAGTGCACTCGACTATCTGTACGAGCATCTTATAAACGAGCGCTTCGCCGACAAGGAATACTTTGACTTCGGCATCTCGGTCGAAGAGGGCGGGTTATACCTCAACAGCGGACTAATAGCCTACAAGGAGCGACTCGGCGGAAGAGCCGTTGTGTATGATACATATGCCATTGACCTGAAAACGCCTGTATGATGATTAGATATAATGACCTTAAGAAGATAAACGACGCATACGAGCCTGAGCTGTCAGAAGCTGTGACAAGAGCAGTACGCTCGGGGTGGTACATACGAGGCAACGAGGACGCGCGTTTCGAGGAGGCATTCGCCGGTTATTGCGGATGCAGCCACTGCATAGGTACAGGAAACGGGCTGGACGCGCTCAGTATCATAATGCACGCATACCGCGAACTTGGAGTAATGGAAGAAGGGAATGAGGTCATTGTGCCCGCCAACACATTCATCGCCACCATCCTTGCCATAATGCATGCGGGGCTCAAGCCCGTATTGTGCGAGCCGTCGGCATCATCATACAACATCGATGCCACAAAGATTGAGCAATTTATTACCGAACGCACACGGGCCATAATGCCCGTACACCTATACGGGCAGACCGCCGAAATGGAGCACATTAACGCAATAGCCAAGAAACACTCACTGAAAGTCATTGAAGATGCAGCACAAGCACACGGAGCCACGTACAACGGTATACGCGTCGGAAGCCTTGGCGATGCAGCAGGCTTCAGTTTCTACCCGGGAAAGAACCTCGGCGCAGTGGGAGACGGCGGAGCTATAACTACAAACGACAGAGAACTTGCCGAGGTTGCGAGAGCCATTGCAAACTACGGTTCACACAAAAGATATGTAAACCGCTACATGGGATTCAACAGCCGCCTCGATGAACTTCAGGCCGCCGTATTGGGTGTAAAGCTACCATATCTTGACAGCGACAACGGGAGACGTCGAAACATTGCACGCCGTTACATCACAGAGATAGACAATCCACATGTTACATTACCACAGGTAGAGGATTACAGCAGACATGTATTCCATATATTCGCACTTATGTCCCAGTACAGGGAGAAGCTGCAGGAGCACCTGAAAACAGAAGGAATTGAAACACTCATACACTACCCCATTCCCCCGCACAGGCAAGAGGCACTCAGGCAATTCTGTCACCTGTCGCTACCTATAACCGAGCAGATTCACAGAGAGGAACTGAGCCTTCCGTGCAACCCCGCAATGAGTGAAGAGGAGGTCACCAGGGTGATTGAGGCGGTAAACAGTTTCAGACCCTGACCGGCTCTAACGGCACCTAAACATTGCACAGAGAACGCAACCATTATCCGCGCAACATAATTACAGAACGCGTAATGACCGTTATCCAAAGGGCTTATACTCAAAAAGAAGGAAAATATTTGCTTTTTACGCTCGTTTGCATTACCTTTGCACCGCTCTTCAAAAGAGAGCACAATGAGGATTGTCCTATGGTGTAATGGTAGCACAACAGGTTTTGGTTCTGTTTGTCCTGGTTCGAATCCGGGTAGGACAACAAAAAAGTCAGTTTCGTTTGAAACTGACTTTTTTGTTGTATACCGCTTACTCGGGATAGTTCAGATTTTCTTCTGTCGCGCACTCAAGAACCTCGGCAAGATATTTGCGGGCCTCCCAACGTGCCTCGGGCAGGTTCATCAGCAGATGGTTGCCACAGTCGCGTGCTGTTGCTCCAGGAATGTCGCCCTCATATGAAGCGATGAAGGCAAAAGTCTCCTTCATCAGCTGGAGTATATCGGACGAAGAGAGATCGCCCTTTACTATCAAGTAGTTGCCTGTAAGGCAGCCCATAGGCCCCCAATACACAATGTCGCTCGCCCATACGGGATGGTTACGCAGGAAGGTTGCAGCAAGGTGCTCCATAGTGTGTATGGCGCTCGGGCTGAGCGCGGGCTCACGGTTGGGCTCTTTCATGCGCACATCGAAAGTCGTTATCACTTCGTCGCCGACAGTGTCCTTGCGCGACACATATATGCCACGTTTAAGACGGATGTGGTCTATTGTAAAACTCGGAATCTTTTCCATATCGTTAAAGGCTTGAAAGGAAACGTCGGGTAACGTCAAATGAGCGGTTGGCCATCTCGCCCCAAAAATTCTCATACTGCTCGATATGCTTCTCCACCCCGGGCGTGTCACTTATGATGCGGAAACTGACAAAAGGCACATTGTAGATATGGCATGTCTGCGCAATGGCAGCCGACTCCATATCAACGGCAAGACCGGCTGGGAAGTTCGACTTTATCTTCTCGAGTTCCCCGCGGTCGGTAATGAACTGGTCGCCTGTACATATGAGCCCCGCGTGGATATGTGTACTGTTCTCGGGTGAGTCATTGAGCGCCTCGGCTTTCTGCCACAGGCGGTACGGCACCGGAAAGACGGCAGGCATACCCTGCACCTGACCATACTCGCATCCCATTCCGCACCACACGTCATGATAGACTATTGATGAACTCACAACGACGTCCATCACACCGAGACACTTGTCTATGCCACCAGCGACACCGGTACTCACGACAGCATCGGGAGAGAATGAGCGGATGAGTTCTGCCGCACCCAATGCAGCATTGACCTTACCTATTCCACACTGGCGAAGCACAATCGCATTCTCGCCCAAGGTACCCGTCAGATACTTGAAACCATCCTTCTCGCACTCCTCCGCACCACAGAGCAGCTTTGCAAGCTGCTCATACTCGGATGTCATTGCCGTCAATACGCCTATTCTCATAAAAACCGTTCTTTGTCTATATCTGTCTACATAACAATTATGCCATCAACATTGATACAAGAACATATATCCAATGTGCTGCAATACCTGCTACTAAGCCACCAATCGTATGTGATAAAATATCCTTTGAAGTAAGACGGCGGTAACCGAGAGCATCGAGCATAGCTGTATGTGTGCTGAGGAAGCCACTCCAGCACATACCGATGGCAGTAAACACCGCGATAGCATTGCCGTCAATCCATCCCTCGGCCGCGAAGTTGGGAACAAGGCCAAGAGCCGCACCTACAGCACCGATAGCTGTAATAGGAAATGCAATGAGATGTGGATCGGTAAAGCCGAAGAGCCACTCAAAGATGAAACCGAGTTTCTCTCCGACCCAAGGCAATAGCTGTACACCCTCATAGGCAGCACCTGTAAAGTCACCAGTCGCCTTTTCTGGACCGAATGTCAATATCATCACAAAAGTAGATATTACGATAACGCCTGGAATGATCATCATACCTACATCTACTCCGGTGCGTCCACCATCGAGCAATGAGTCAAGAATACGCAAGAACATAGGCCTTCTGCCGTGGATATCCTTCTCTTCCTCTATATCGTCCAGTTCCGCCGCATTCTCCTCCTTATAACGGGGATAAGTCTTTACAACAAAGTACTGCATAAGCCTTGTTGAGACAATACATCCGATGACAGCACCAATGAAACCTACAAGAGGCTCCATAAAATAGCCCTGACCTATCATAAACACAATAACCAACAGGCCCATACCGAAAGCAGTTCCGAAGTTATTGAGCGAGATGAACTGATACTTCTTGAAGTATGATGCAAATTTCTTGTCCTGTGCAAGAGAAATGATAGCCGGATTATCAGAGAGGAATGTAAGTACTGCACCCAATGACGCCACACCTGGAAGGTTGAAAAGAGGCTTCATCAGCGGACGAAGCAGTTTCTCAAGAAGATTGACAACACCGAACTCGACAAAGATCTTTCCAATGGCACCTGTCAACACGCAAATAGCCATAAGATAGAACACAGTGTTAAGCAGCAGGTCGTGCGCCGTGTTCATTACAGTGTTAAGCATATTTGCCGCACCCATCTTGTAACCCAAATAACCGAACAGCGCAAAAAATATCACCAGACAGATTACTCCGGCAGGGAACCAGCCGAAAATTTTCTTTAAAAAGTTCTTTGTCGTTCTCATAGCAATAATTATAGAATTGTTTAAATTTCTGTTTAAGGTCATCAGGTGCCAATGCTCCAGATTATGCAAAATTATATTTAAAATCCGAAAATGACAACTATATGCGAAGATGTTTGATAAAAGTACATGCAAGCAAGAAGCATAGAACACCAATGAACAAAAAAAGAGCGCCCCATTTTGTTTTTGAAATAATTTGCCGTATCTTGCAGTTGTAAGAGACACACCAGCAAGAATAATCAAACATTAAAACACTTATATTATGCAGATGATTCCAGCAGAGTATGACGAAATCCGTCCTTACGTGCCCGAGGAACTGCCACAGGTATTCGAGGAGCTTATTGCCGACCCTGAATTCCAGGCTGTAATGTCCTATGCATTCCAAGGCATGCCGTTCGAGCAGATTGCAGGCGCGATGCGCGCGTCAAAGACCAACCTCGATTTTCAGAAAGCGCTTGTCTATCCTTTCGTGAAAGGAATAATCAAGAAACTGTCGACAGAGTTCACATTGGGTTACGACAACAAGGAGCAGCTTGCCAACGCTCTCTGTATCTCGAACCACCGCGACATCATCATGGACTCGGCATTCCTTTGCATTCTCTACGTGGAGGCCATTGGGAACACTGTAGAGATTGCCATAGGCGACAACCTGCTCATCCGTCCATGGATAAAGAAACTCGTACGCGTGAACCGTAGCTTCATCGTACAGCGCTCGGCATCAATCAGAGAGATGCTTGCTTCATCGAAGAGGCTATCATCGTACATACACTACACCATTACCGAGCGCAAGCAGCCCATTTGGCTTGCACAGCGCGAAGGACGTGCCAAGGACAGCAATGACCGCACACAGGAGGGTCTTATAAAGATGCTATCGATGTACAGCAACGGCGACATCATAGACGCATTGAAGGAGCTGAACCTTGCACCCACTACAATTTCATATGAGTATGACCCATGTGATTACCTCAAGGCAAAGGAGTTCCAGCAGAAGCGTGATAACCCTGAATGGAAGAAATCGCCCATGGATGACCTTGTAAACATGAAAGCCGGCATGTTCGGTTTCAAGGGAGGCATCCACTACCACGTTGCAGCATGCATCAACGAGGAGATTGACGCCATTGACCGCTCACTCGGCAAGAACGAGAAGACTGCGGCCGTTGCACGCATCATTGACAGGCATATACACAGCAACTACAAGTTCTGGCCCATCAACTACTACTTCTATGAGCTCATGACCGGTGACACATGCTTTGCCGACAGATACACTGCTGAGGAGAAGGCAAAGCTGGATGCGTATCTCCAGGGACAGATTGAGAAGATTGACCTTCCGGACCGAGATGATGAGTTCTGCCGTGCAAGGATACTCGAGATGTATGCCAACCCGGTAAAGAACTACCTTGCCGCAACCGAAGAGTAAAAAACGCAATATCATAACAACATATTTCCACCTTGCGCAAACGCAGGGTGGAAATATTATAATTATCCATACAGAATCATTGACAACAAAGCAGCACCGCCCTTGTGAGCGGTGCTGCTTTGCATATATATAAGAGGTATTAACCTCCGAAGTTATCGTACATAATTGACTTCTCCTCGACGCCGAGGTCGGTAAGCATGTTCACAACAGCCTTTGACATCGGGCCAGGACCACACATGTAGTACTCGATATCCTCAGGAGCATCATGATCCTTGAGGTATGTCTCGTAGATTACCTGATGTACGAAACCAGCGGTGTACTTCACGCCTGCTGCGTCGGCTGCAGGGTCGGGACGGTCGAGCGCAAGGTGGAATGTGAAGTTGGGGAAATCCTTCTCCAACTGCAGGAAGTCCTCGAGGTAGAACACCTCGTTGAGCGCACGTGCACCATAGAAGTATGTCATCACACGGTCGGTAGTCTTCAAGGTCTTTGTCATGTGCATGATCTGCGCACGCAGAGGAGCCATACCGGCACCACCACCTACCCACATCATTTCCTTCTTTGAGTCGAAGATGGGGTGGAAGTCACCGTAAGGACCGCTCATGATAACCTTATCGCCAGGCTTGAGTGTGAAGATGTATGAAGACGCGATACCGCAAGGTACATCCATGAAGCCTGAACGGTCGGGCTTGAACGGAGGTGTAGCGATACGTACTGTCAGCATGATGCGGTCACCCTCTGCAGGATAGTTGGCCATAGAGTAGGCACGTATTGTCTCCTCGGTGTTCTTGCACTTGAGGCCAAGCAAACCGAACTTCTCCCATGCGGGCAGATACTCATCGCCAATGAGTGACTTGTCGATATCCTTGTCATATGTCATGTCATATGTAGGAATTTTGATCTGTGCATAAGAACCCGGAACGAAGTCCATGTGCTCGCCCGGAGGCAATGCAACGATAAACTCCTTGATGAAGGTAGCGACGTTCTTGTTAGAGATAACCTCGCACTCCCACTCCTTGACACCCATAACAGACTCGGGCACCTTGATTTCCATGTCGTTCTTACACTTTACCTGACAGCCCAAACGCCAGTGAGCCTGCTGCTCCTTGCGTGTGAAGTGACTTGTCTCTGAAGGAAGAATCTCGCCGCCGCCCTCTGTTACCTGGAGCTTGCACTGGCCACAAGAGCCCTTACCGCCACAAGCTGAAGGAAGAAAGATGCCATTCTCGGCAAGTGTACCGAGAAGCGCACCGCCTGCAGCAACCTCAACCTCATTCTCTCCGTTAATCTTTACCTTGATATTTCCGCCGGGGAGCAGGAAGCGCTTCGCAAGCAGAAGTATAATCACTAACAGAAGGATGACAACAAGGAAGACAACTATACTAGATATAATCAACTCTGTATTCATATCCTTAATATATTACATTTTAATACCAGAGAAGCACATGAACGCCATTGCCATAAGACCTACAGTGATGAAGGCGATGCCAAGACCACGCAAGGGCTTAGGAATGTTGCAGTACTCCATTTTCTCACGTATAGCTGCAAAGAGCACAATGGCAACCATCCAGCCAAGACCTGAACCGATAGCAAAAGCCACAGAATCGGCAAAACAGGTGATAGCCTGTGAATTGTCGGCCGGGAGACCGATGCGCTGCTGCATGAAGAGTGAACCACCCATGATTGCACAGTTTACTGCAATAAGAGGCAGGAAGATACCGAGCTGGTTGTAGAGAGCAGGAGCGAAACGCTCTACAATCATCTCTACCAGCTGTACGATACCGGCGATTACCGCAATAAACAGGATGAATGCAAGGAATGTAAGGTCAACGCCTTCAACTATCGCACCGTTGGCAAGCACTGTTGTCTGCAACAGGTAGTTTACAGGGAGTGTAATCACCTGCACGAACACGACTGCTATACCAAGACCGATTGCTGTCTTCACGCTCTTAGATACAGCCAGGTATGAACACATACCCAAGAAGAAGGCGAATACCATATTGTCCACGAATACCGAGCGGACAAGTAAACTGATGAAATGTTCCATAATTATTATTCTTAACTGTATCTAATATTATTTTTCCTGTAAGGTTTTGTCCTTAGCTCTCTGATACCATACGATACATGCAATAAGGATGAACGCAGCAGGTGTCATAAGCATAAGACCGTTATTGAGATAGCCACACTCATAAAGTCCGAGCTTCTCCACAATAGGATAGTTGAAAAGGGTACCTGAACCGAAAAGTTCACGGAAGAATGCCACGATAACAAGAATCATAGCATAACCGACTCCATTACCGATACCATCGAGGAACGAAGGCCAAGGCTTGTTCTGCATTGCAAAAGCCTCAAGACGTCCCATGAGGATACAGTTGGTAATGATAAGACCGATATATACCGAAAGCTGAACGCTCACATCATAAGCAAAGGCCTTGAGAACCTCACTTACCAGTGTCACCAACGCTGCAACGACCACCAGCTGAACGATGATACGGATACGCATTGGGATAGTGTTACGGATGAGAGAGATGATGACGTTGGCCATTGCAATGATGATTGTCACAGAAAGACCCATTACAACTGCCGGCTCAAGTTTGCTTGTAACAGCCAAGGCTGAACAGATACCCAACACCTGAATGGTTACAGGGTTCTCCTTCAAGAGAGGAGTAACAAGAGACTCCTTATTCTTCTTTGAAAATAATGCCATAATTATTCCTCCTCTTATTAAAGTGCAGCGTCGGTAGCTGCGGGTTCAACATTTGCATCTGTCGCTACAGGCTCTGCGGGTACCAGCTCAACCATAGGGGTTGAAGCAATCTGGCTCATGAGATACTTGTAGTAAGGAGCGAGCTTGGTCTTGAGCATGCCATTGACACCATTACAGGTAATTGTTGCACCTGAAATTGCATCAACACCGGACTCCTCTGAAGCCTTGGCACCGCCCTTTGCCACTGTCAGGACAACCTGACCGTCCTCGCCATAGACCTTCTTGCCGGGGAAACGTGTCTGGAACTTATCGCCTGCAATCTCTGCACCAAGACCCGGAGTCTCGCTTGCATGAGAGAAATATACTCCGTATATCGAGTTACAGTCATCGTTGAGAGCAAGATAGCCCCATATACCGCCCCAGAGTCCGTTACCGGTCATCGGAAGGATATACTTCTTCGTACCATCAATATCGGCTACGTACAGGGGAAGATTCTCCTCGCTTACAGCATCGTTGGCAACCTCAAAACCACCTTCCTCGGCAACAACCTCGCCGTTCACGTTGATAATGGGGTCTGCAACGATGAGAGCATCGTACTTTGCTGCCGCATCGGGCAGGTTCTTCTCGTTAAGAGATGCAAGAATCTGCTTTTTCTTGTCAAGTTCGACGTTAGCATCCTGCATTGGCTTGAGCGCTGATGATACGCCAGCCAAAAGGAACGCTACAATGACAACGACTACTGCCGAATAGAGGATGGCATATACATCGCTGTTTGTGTCAAGACCTTTCTTGGCCTCCTTAACAGCCTCGAATTCCGAAGCAGCGGCCTTACACAGAGGGCACACTGCCGGTGCCTCTTTGCCTTCGTGTACGTATCCGCACACTTTGCATACATATTTCTTTGCTGCCATATCCTATCAGTTCTTTTTTGTTAGACGTTTAGCGCGAGCACTGATATTTGTCTGCACAACGCAATAATCAATAAATGGTGCCACCACGTTCATCAGGAGGATAGCAAGCATCATACCTTCGGGGTAACCGGGGTTGAGCACACGGATGAGGATTGCCATCGCACCGATACCGAAACCGTAGATGTACTTGCCGACTTCGGTACGGGCTGAAGTGACAGGGTCTGTAGCCATGAACACCGCACCGAAACAGAAACCGCCAAGGATGAGATGCTGCCAGAACGGAACCTGAGCAACGACATTCTCGGGCAATGTATACTGGAACAGGAAGCACATTGCGATACCGCCCACGAAGACGCTGAACATTGTCTTCCAGCTTGCAACGCCTGTCCACAGGAGGATTACAGCACCGATTGCTATTGCAATGACACTTGTCTCGCCGATTGAACCAGGCATAAAGCCGAAGAGCATATCCATTACAGAAAGCTGTGCGCCTGACGCACCGATAATCTCTACACCGTTAGCGACATGCTGGAGAGCAGTAGCACATGTATATCCGTCAACTGTAACGTCAGAACCGAATCCGAGGATTGACTCAGTAGCCACCCACACGCCATCACCTGATATCACCGAAGGATATGCGAAGAAGATGAACGCACGCGCAATGAGAGCCACGTTAACGATATTCATACCTGTACCGCCGAATACCTCCTTGGCAAAGATTACAGCGAACGCTGTTGCAAGGGCAAGTATCCATAGAGGACAGCCGACTGGAACAATCATCGGGATAAGGATACCCGACACAAGGAATCCCTCATGTATCTCCTCGTTCTTCCACTGAGCGACAGTGAACTCGATGCCGAGACCTACTACATAAGAGACAACAATCTTGGGCAGTGTCACAAGAAGACCGAAAACGAACATGTCGAACCAGCCTGTAGTGTCGGCAGTGCCCGCAGCCAGCGCATTCTGAAGACCGATATTGTACATACCGACAAGAAGAGCTGGCAACAATGAGATAACCACGAGTGACATGATACGCTTGCTGTCAATCGCGTCGTGGATATTCACACCACTCTTCGAGGTGTCATCGGGCACGAACAGGAATGTCTCGAAGCCATCGAACAAAGAACGGAAAGCATGGAGCTTGCCACCCTCCTCGAAGTTTGGTTTAATCTTATTCAGATAATTTCTCAAAAATTTCATACGACTATTATTTATTTTTCATTAAACCGGACCCGCAATGCCGGGCCTTAGTATTATCAGCACATCTCGGCGCGCAGCTTGTCCAAGCCCTCACGCACGATGCGTTGCAGTTCAAGTTTAGATGAATCGACAAACTCGCAGAGAGCGAAATCCTCGGGAGCCACCTCGTAGACACCGAGCTGCTCCATCTTGTCGATATTGCCAGTAATGATAGCCTTGATAAGATACTCGGGATAGATATCCATCGGGAATACCTTGTCATACTCGTTTGACATGATCATGTGACGCTCGCCACCCTTGATACGTGCATCGACAGTATACTTGCGGCTTGGCATGAGCCAGCTGAAGTAACTGCGGCTTGTACTGAGCATTGAGAAACGTGGAGCAATCCAGCCGAGCATCTCGGCACCGCCCATAATCTCGGGGATGACTGTAATCTCGTTAGAGAATGCGCCGAGATAGCCGTCAGCAGTAGTCTTCTTGCCTGTAAGAACATTGCCGTCAATGATACGGAGCTCGTATTTCTCCTCGAGACGGCCGTTGATAAGGCCTGAAATCTGGGCACCGAGAACCATCTTGCTGTAAGAAGGGTTCTTTACCTCGCTACCTACGAGAGCCACTGTACGTGTGAAGTCAATCTTGCCTCTGTTGAAGAGACGTCCGATGAAGATTACCTCCTCAGCACCTATTGTCCACACAATCTCGCCCTTGTTCACAGGAGCTGTCTTGTTGATCTGGACACCCACATTACCTGCAGGATGAGGGCCTTTGAAGATTGTTGTCGTTACGTTCTTGGCTACATTCAGAGCTGCCGACTTCTGGCAGGCACACAAGCCAAGATGTACAGGAGCGATGCGTGACAACGCATCAAGACCTGTCTGGAAGTCCTCTTCGTTGCCCTTGAGAGCAATCTCGAAATCTACAGCCAAAGGCTTTGAGTCAAATGCCGAAACATAGATGGCACGTGGAGTGTCACCAGGAGCAGCAATGACATCATAGGGACGCTGACGGATAAATGCAAAAAGACCAGCCTTCAGGAGGTCAGCCTTGACTTCATCAGCAGAGAGCGAAAGGATATCCTTCGCCTTGTACTCCACAGACTCAAATTTGCCGTCAGACTCTACTACTACGCTAAGAACGCGTCTTCTCTCACCGCGGTTAACCGCTACAACCGTTCCGCTAACTGGGGAAACGAATTGCAATTCAGGATTTTCCTTATCAAAGAACAAAGGGTCGCCTGCCTTTACCTTATCCTCGGGTTTTACGACAACCTTTGGAGTAATGCGGGTAAAATCAGACGGCATCAAAGCATAAAACTTTGCCGGAGCAACTGAAGTAAACTCAGCAACCGGAGCACCTTTCAGATTGATATTCAATCCTTTAGAAATTTTTACGACTCTGTGCATATAAATTGGGTTACGTTAGTACATTATCCGTCACAAATTTAAAGAAAAATTTCTGCATTTCTAAACAGTTATGCCCATTTTATTTTATAATTATTTCACATTTAACCTTTCACGATCGGTTTTCTATTTGAAACCCT
Source organism: Bacteroidaceae bacterium (assembly GCA_017936265.1). Taxonomy (GTDB): domain Bacteria; phylum Bacteroidota; class Bacteroidia; order Bacteroidales; family Bacteroidaceae; genus HGM04593. Next base: position 57,000 of record JAGBFX010000025.1, read on the forward strand.
TTGGTTTTCACTTTTCAGCTTTCCGCTTTCACTTTTCAGTTTCAACCTTTCCGTTTTACGTAAAAAAAAAAATGAGAGGGTTACCTCACGGCACCCTCTCACATCTATTAAGTAAGTAATTTTTATTATTCTGCAACTGCTGGTGTAGATTCTTCTGTTGCAACAGCGGCCTCGGCTACAGGAGCGTCTGCCTTCTTTGTAGAACGGCGACGGCGTGTCTTCTTAGCCTGTGTCTTGGCCATGTTCTCATTGTAGTCAACGAGCTCGATGAAACACATCTCGGCTGCGTCACCCAGACGTGTACCCAACTTGATGATACGTGTGTAACCACCAGGGCGCTCAGCAACCTTTACAGAAATCTCCTTGAAGAGTTCTGTAACAGCCTCCTTGCTCTGGAGATAGCTGAATACCACGCGACGTGAATTGGTTGTATCCTCTTTTGACTTTGTAATGAGCGGCTCAACGAACTTCTTCAGTTCCTTTGCCTTTGCAAGGGTCGTAGTGATTCTTTTGTGCATGATCAAAGAAACTGCCATGTTTGAAAGCATAGCCTTTCTGTGAGATGCAGTACGGCCCAAATGATTGAAAGATTTCTTATGTCTCATAATTATTCTTTGTCTAATTTATATTTTGAAATATCTGTTCCAAACGAAAGATTCAGACTCTCGAGCAAATCATCAAGCTCAGTGAGCGATTTCTTACCGAAGTTGCGGAACTTAAGAAGGTCGGTCTTGTTGTACTGTACGAGCTGGCCAAGTGTCTCAACATCGGCAGCCTTCAAACAGTTGAGGGCACGTACCGAAAGGTTGAGGTCAACGAGCTTGCTCTTCAGCAACTGACGCATGTGCAGGATCTCCTCATCAAACTCTTCGTTGCCGTCGATGTCAGCTGACTCTATTGCAATCTTCTCATCAGAGAACAACATGAAGTGATAGATAAGGATTTTTGCAGCCTCCTTCAAAGCCTCCTTCGGGTGTATGGAACCATCTGTTGTAATCTCAATAACCAGACGGTCATAGTCAGTCTTCTGCTCTACGCGGAACGGCTCACGCTGGTAGTTGACATTACGAATAGGAGTGTATATCGAGTCGATTGGAATCATTGTAGGTTCTGTACAGAACTCACGGTTCTCATCAGCAGGGACATATCCACGTCCCTTGTTGATGCTGATTTCAATCTGCATTTTAGCCGATGAGTCGAGGTGGCAAATGACTAACTCGGGATTTAACACTTCAAATCCAGTTAAATACTTACCAATCTCTCCTGCAGTGAACACCTCGGTATTCTCTACATTGATTGAGACTTTCTCGGTTTCGAATTCCTCTACGATTCTTTTGAATCTTACCTTCTTAAGGTTCAGGATAATGTTGGTAACATCCTCCTTGACACCTGGGATTGTAGCAAACTCATGCTCAACACCTGCGATCTTGATGCAGTTGATTGCAAAGCCTTCCAAAGAAGACAGCAAGATACGACGGAGTGCGTTGCCCACGGTTGTTGCAAAACCTGGCTCCAAAGGACGGAACTCGAACTTACCATAGAAGTCGGTTGCCTCCAGCATCACCACCTTATCGGGTTTTTGAAATGTTAATATCGCCATTATCAAATATTAATTTTTGCTATACAACTCAACGATTAACTGCTCCTTGATATTCTCAGGAATCTCTGAACGCTCAGGAACACTCAAGAACTTGCCTGACATCTCAGCCTCGTTCCACTCCAACCAAGGATACTTGCTGTGGTTGAGACCTGCCAATGAGTTCTGGATAACCTCGAGCGACTTTGAACGCTCGCGTACGCCTACAACCTGTCCTGGTTTGATGTGACGTGAAGGGATGTTACATACCTTGCCGTCAACAACAATGTGGCAGTGACTTACCAACTGACGTGCAGCAGCACGAGTAGGAGCGATGCCGAGACGGTAAACAACGTTATCCAAGCGTGACTCAAGGTTCTGCAAAAGAACCTCACCGGTAATACCAGGAGCTGAATCAGCCTTCTTGAAAGTGTTACGGAACTGTTTCTCCAATACACCGTATGTATATTTTGCTTTCTGCTTCTCAGCAAGCATGACACCATACTCTGATGTCTTGCGGCGACGGTTGTTACCGTGCTGGCCGGGAGCATAGTTCTTCTTAGAAAGTACTTTGTCTGCGCCAAAGATAGGCTCGCCGAAACGACGTGCTATCTTACTTTTAGGTCCTGTATATCTAGCCATTTCTGAATTCTTAAATAATAATATTATACTCTTCTTCTCTTAGGAGGACGGCATCCATTGTGTGGCAGTGGTGTTACGTCTATAATCTCTGTTACCTCAATACCTGCATTGTGTACTGTGCGGATAGCAGACTCACGACCATTACCCGGGCCCTTTACATATGCCTTTACCTTACGCAAGCCGAGATCAAAAGCGATCTTTGAGCAAGCCTCGGCTGCCATCTGGGCAGCATACGGTGTGTTCTTCTTAGAACCTCTGAAACCCATCTTACCTGCAGATGACCAAGAGATAACTTGACCCTCCTCATTAGCCAGACAAACAATGATATTGTTAAATGACGAATGAACATGAAGTTGTCCGTTGGCTCCGACCTTTACATTTCTTTTCTTTGTTGCAACTGTTTTCTTTGCCATATTACTTACCTATTATTTTGTAGCTTTTTTCTTGTTAGCAACTGTCTTCTTACGTCCCTTGCGTGTACGAGCGTTGTTCTTTGTGCTCTGACCACGTACCGGCAAACCGTTACGATGACGAATGCCACGATAGCAACCGATATCCATCAGACGCTTGATATTAAGCTGAATCTCTGAACGGAGGTCACCCTCTACCTTGTACTCTGCACCAATAACCTCACGAACCTTTGCTGCCATATCATCGGTCCAATCCTGAACCTTGATGTCACGGTCAACACCTGCCTTGTCAAGGATCTTGGCTGCACTGCTGCGTCCGATACCATAGATGTATGTCAACGCAATCTCTCCTCTCTTATTCTGAGGAATATCTACACCAACTATTCTTATAGCCATATATGAATATATTTTTAATTACTACTTTAATTACCCCTGACGCAGTTTGAACTTGGGATTCTTCTTGTTAATCAAATACAAACGACCGTTTCTGCGAACGATTTTGCAGTCTGGAGTGCGTTTCTTAATAGATGCTTTAACTTTCATAATATATTGTTTTTATTTATATCGGAATACGATTCTACCCTTAGTCAAATCATAAGGGGACATTTCAATTCTTACTTTGTCGCCCGGCAGTATCTTGATGTAGTGCATTCTCATCTTGCCCGAGATGTGTGCAATGACCTCGTGGCCATTCTGCAGCTCTACTCTGAACATCGCATTTGACAATGCCTCTACAATTGTACCGTCTTGCTCAATAGCACTTTGTTTAGCCATATCAATAACCTTTCTTTCTTAATACTTCTTCTACAAACTCGAACGATGATAATATATCGGCACCGTTTTTACCGACTGCAATGGTATGCTCGAAATGCGCAGCGTTCTTTCTGTCACGGGTTCTTACCGTCCAGCCATCGCGTTCCATGAAAATCTGACGCTTACCGAGAGTAATCATCGGCTCAATGGCGATACACATTCCCTGACGCAGCTGTATACCGTTGCCCCTACGGCCGTAATTGGGAACCTCGGGAGCCTCATGCATGTCGCGTCCGATACCATGCCCAACAAATTCACGCACAACCCCGAAACCGTTCTGCTCGCAATGTGTCTGTACCGCATTGCCTACATCGCCGAGGCGCTTGCCATGAACTGCCTGTTCAATACCTTTATAAAGTGACTCCTTGGTTACCTGAAGCAGTTTCTTTGTCTCTTCATCAACCTCACCGACACAGAATGTGTAGCAAGAGTCACCACAAAATCCTTCAAGGAGTGTTCCGCAGTCGACCGAAACTATATCTCCGTCCCTGAGCGGAACATCGTTGGGGATTCCGTGCACTACGACATCGTTCACCGATGCACAGATAGAACCCGGGAATGGAGTTCCCTCGTGGTTAGGATAGCCCTTGAACGTGGGGATTGCTCCATTGTCGCGTATGAACTCCTCGGCCACTCTGTCGAGCTGCTTTGTCGTTACACCCGGCTCTATTATCTTGGCTACTTCGGCAAGCGTCTTGCCCACAAGCAGGTTTGCCTGCCGAAGTAGTTCAATTTCCTCTAAAGTCTTAAGAAATATCATTTCTAAGCTCTACAAATTATCCTACACGACCCTTAATGCGACCAGAGCTCAACAAGCCATCGTAATGTCTCATCATGAGGTGGCTCTCAATCTGCTGCAGTGTGTCAAGGACAACACCTACAAGGATAAGAAGCGATGTACCTCCGAAGAAACTTGCGAATCCCTGCTGTACACCGAAAAGACCGGCAAATACAGGAAGTATCGCTACGAGAGCCAGGAACAATGAACCTGGGAGGGTAATGCGTGACATTATCGTATCAATATATTCAGCCGTGGGCTTACCCGGCTTGACGCCCGGAATGAATCCGTTATTGCGCTTCATATCCTCGGCCATCTGTACAGGATTGATAGTAATCGCTGTGTAGAAATATGTGAAGAGGATGATGAGAAGGGCAAACACCAGGTTGTAAAGCCAACCTGAAGGGTTAGACAACATCTGAACGAATGTTGACTGGTTATCCCCTGTATAACCCATAATCGCAATAGGTATGAACATGATAGCCTGAGCAAAAATGATAGGCATCACGTTCGCAGCATTGACCTTCAAAGGCAAATACTGACGGGCACCGGATACTGTAGCACCGCCTGCAGACTGCTTGGCATACTGGACAGGAACTCTGCGTGTGCCGCGCAAGAGCGCAACAGCCGCACAGATAACCACTACCAACAATACAACCTCAACAAGGAGAGCGATTACACCACCACCGGCAGCACCTACAGTTCTTGCAGAATACTCCTGGATGAATGACTCGGGCAGACGGGCAATGATACCGATCATGATTATCAGAGAGATACCGTTTCCGAGACCCTTGTCTGTGATGCGCTCACCCAACCAGAGGATGAACATACTGCCTGCTGCAAGTACTATTGTCGAAGAAATCATAAACAGAGTATAATCAACAATAATTGCACCTGGAGCCTGGTAGTTAAGGTTAATCAAGTATGATGGAGCCTGCATAAGGAGAATCAGAATTGTCAAGTAACGTGTATACTGGTTCATCTTACGACGGCCGCTCTCTCCCTCGCGCTGCATCTTCTGGAAATAAGGTACAGCCAAAGAAAGGAGCTGAATAACAATCGAAGCCGAAATGTATGGCATAACACCCAGGGCAAAAATTGATGCATTCGAGAATGCGCCACCCGAGAACATGTCGAGCAGTGACATCAAGCCTTCACTTGTAGTATCCTGAAAGGATTTGAGTGCCGATGTATCGATACCTGGTAGAACCACAAATGAACCGAAACGGTAAATTGCCACAAAAAGCAATGTAATACCGATACGGACTCTAAGGTCCTCAACTTTCCAGATGTTTTTAATTGTCTGGATGAATTTGTGGTTTGATTTATTGTTTGCCATTTTTTAAAGCTTTACTACAGTTCCACCAACAGCCTCAATAGCCTCTACAGCCTTCTGTGAGAAAGCATGAGCCTCTACAGTCAACTTTGCAGTCAGAGTACCGTTAGCAAGAATCTTTACCAAATGCTTGGGAGAAACGAAACCGGCAGCTACAAGCTCCTGAATGTTGATTGTTTCCAAAGACTTGCTCTCTGCAAGAGCCTGAAGAGTAGCGAGGTTGACAGCCTTATACTCTACACGATTGATATTTTTGAAGCCATACTTAGGCACACGACGTTGCAAAGGCATCTGACCGCCCTCGAAACCGATCTTCTTGCTGTAGCCGGAACGAGACTTCGCACCCTTGTGACCACGTGTAGAGGTACCGCCTCTACCTGATCCTGTACCGCGACCAATTCTCTTGCGTGCCTTAACAGCGCCCTCGGCAGGCTTAAGATTATTTAATTTCATAGCCAAATTCTTTTTTTAATTAATTACTCTTCAACAATGGCAACCAAATGCTGAACTTTCTTAATCATTCCGCGGATAGATGCGTTATCAGGACGCTCAACAACCTTGTTCATCTTTGTAAGACCAAGAGCATCAAGAGTAAGCTTCTGAGGCTTTGGAGCACCAATGCGACTTTTTACCTGTTTGATTTTAATTGTAGCCATAGTTTAACCTCCTTATCCGTTAAATACCTTACTCATACTAACACCTCTATTCTGTGCTACCATGCGTGCATCACGCATCTCGCTCAGGGCTGCTATTGTAGCCTTAACCAAGTTGTGAGGGTTAGAAGAGCCCTTAGACTTAGCCAAAACGTCAGTAATACCTACACTCTCAAGAACGGCACGCATAGCACCACCGGCAACCACTCCTGTACCGTGTGAAGCAGGCTTGATGAAAACCTCTGCACCACCGAAGTGAGCTGACTGCTCATGAGGAACAGTACCCTTGAGGACCGGAACACGTACGAGGTTCTTCTTAGCTGCCTCAACGCCCTTGGCGATAGCAGCGGTAACCTCGCTTGCCTTACCGAGACCGTAACCGATGATACCGTTCTCGTTACCAACAACAACAATTGCCGAGAAGCTGAATGTACGACCACCCTTTGTAACCTTGGTTACACGGTTGATTGCAACCAATCTATCTTTCAATTCTACGTCGTTTGCGACTTTTACTCTATTATTAACTGCCATATTCATTAGAATTTAAGACCTCCATTACGTGCAGCATCAGCCACTTCCTTAACTCTTCCGTGATAGAGGTAACCGTTACGGTCGAATACAACTGAAGTGATACCAGCCTCAATTGCCTTCTTTGCGATCATCTCACCCACCTTTGCAGCCTGTTCCTTCTTGGGCATTGCCTCAAGACCGAGTGATGAAGCTGCAGCCAATGTGCGACCTGTCTGGTCATTAATTATCTGAACATAGATCTGCTTGTTGCTGCGGAAAACGCTCATGCGAGGACGCTCTGCAACACCTGAAATCTTGTTGCGCACTCTATATTTAATCTTGGTACGTCTTTCTATTTTCGTTGTCATATGCTTACAGTTTTACTAAATTATTTTGCACCTGCTGACTTACCAGACTTGCGACGGATAACCTCGCCAACAAACTTGACACCCTTACCCTTATATGGCTCAGGCTTGCGGAATGAGCGGATCTTTGCACAAATCAAACCAAGCAACTCCTTGTTGCATGACTCCAAAATGATAAGAGGATTCTTGTTTCTCTCAGACTTAGTCTCAATCTTGACCTCTGCAGGGAACTGCATGTAGATTGGGTGAGTAAAACCAAGCAACAACTCGATAGCATTGTTTGGTTTATCGTTCACACGATAACCGACACCAACAAGCTCAAGTTCTTTGCGGAAACCGGCAGAAACACCGATAACCATATTGTTGATGAGCGCACGGTACAGGCCATGGAATGCATGCTGCTGCTTTGTAGCCTCTGCGTATGTCTCGCAGTCTGCATACTTTACAGTCAGAGTACCATCCTCGACTACGATAGCGATAGATGGGTCTACCTTCTGTGAAAGCTCACCTTTAGGACCTTTTACAGTAACCACGTTCTCGTCGCTTACAGCAACAGTAACGCCAGCGGGAATACTAATGGGTAATTTACCAATTCTAGACATTGCTCAATCCTCCATAATTAGTAGACATAGCAGAGAACCTCACCACCGATCTTCTCGGCAGCAGCCTCCTTGTCTGTCATTACACCTTTGGATGTCGACAAAATAGCGATACCCAATCCATTGATCACTCTGGGCATATCTTTGTATCCCGTATAACGACGTAAACCAGGTGAAGATACGCGAATCAGTTTCTTGATTGCGTTCACTTTGTTTACAGCGTCGTACTTCAAGGCAATCTTGATTGTGCCTTGTGGGCCATCCTCAACAAACTTGTAGTTCAAGATGTAACCCTTGTCAAAAAGGATCTTAGTAATCTCCTTCTTGAGGTTTGAGGCTGGAACCTCTACCACTCTGTGCTTAGCTTGAATGGCATTTCTCAACCTCGTCAAATAATCTGCAATAGGATCTGTCATAAAGATTAATTTTAAATTGATCAGGACTACCCTGACAATATTTATATTAAACACTCAAAAAAATTACCAGCTTGCTTTTCTTACACCTGGGATGAGACCCTGTGATGCCATCTCACGGAACTGAATACGTGAAATGCCGAAAAGGCGGATGTAACCCTTTGGACGGCCTGTCAGCTTGCAACGGTTGTGCATGCGGATAGGGTTAGAGTTCAAAGGCAACGCCTGCAACTTGCGAGCCGCCTCGTAAGCCTCCTCAGGAGTACCGGTGTTAACGATCTTCTTGAGAGCCTCACGCTTTGCAGCATATTTCTTGGCCAATTTTGCACGCTTTACCTCACGTGCTTTCATTGATTCTTTTGCCATAGTCTACTTATGAATTTTTAGCGTTTTTAAAAGGCAAACCAAACTCCTTCAAAAGAGCATAACCCTCTTCATCGGTCTTAGCGGTAGTAACAAAAGTGATGTTCATACCTGTAAGACGCATGATGTTGTCGATGTTGATCTCAGGGAAGATAATCTGCTCCTTGATACCCAAAGAGTAGTTACCGTTACCGTCGAACTTGCTCTCGATACCCTTGAAGTCGCGGATACGTGGAAGAGCAACGCGAACCAGACGCTCGAGGAACTCATACATGCGCTCGCGACGCAGAGTTACCATAACGCCGATAGGCATCTTCTTACGCAACTTGAAGTTAGAGATATCCTTGCGAGAAACAGTAGCTACGGCCTTCTGACCTGTGATAGCTGTTACCTCGTTGATAGCGACATCGATAATCTTCTTGTCCTGAGTAGCTGCACCAAGACCCTCGTTGATAACGATCTTCTTGAGTACAGGCACCTGCATTGCTGATGAATAGTTGAACTGCTTCATCAAAGCCGGAGCAATACGCTCGGCATATTCTTTTTTAAGGCTAGCTGTATTACTCATTATTAAATCTCCTCTCCTGATTTTTTAGCATAACGAACCTTCTTACCCTCTGCATTCAGCTTGCGGCCGATACGTGTTGCCTTACCTGACTTGGGATCAATCAAGTTCAGGTTAGACACGTGGATTGAAGCTTCCTGTTTTACAATACCTCCCTGGGGATTCTTAGCGCTTGGCTTCGTGCTCTTAGAAACCATGTTTACGCCCTCTACGATGGCACGGTCCTTGTCAACGATAACCTGCAACACCTTACCGGTCTTGCCCTTGTCCTCGCCGGAATTTACGATGACCATGTCACCCTTCTTGATATGTAATTTCTTCATTACTTCAAACTTTTAAAAATTAAAGTACCTCTGGTGCCAGTGACACAACCTTTGTATAGTCAGTTGCACGAAGCTCACGCGCTACAGGACCGAAGATACGGCTACCGCGCATTTCACCGGCGTTGTTAAGCAGAATGCAGGCATTATCATCGAAACGGATATAAGAACCGTCCTGACGACGAACCTCTTTCTTAGTGCGAACGATAAGAGCCTTTGAAACGGCTCCCTTCTTCAAATCGCTTGAGGGGATAACGCTCTTCACAGAGACTACAATCACATCCCCAACAGAAGCATAGCGACGACGTGTACCACCGAGTACACGGATGCAAAGAGCCTCCTTCGCACCGCTATTGTCACATACTGTAAGTCTTGATTCAACCTGTATCATAATTACTTAACTTTTTCGATGATTTCAACTAATCTCCATCTCTTGGTCTTGCTCAAGGGGCGTGTCTCCATTATGCGAACTGTATCGCCGATAGAACACTCCTGCTTCTCATCGTGTACATGGTACTTCTTGGTTCTGCTCACGAATTTACCGTAGATGGGGTGCTTCTCTTTAAACTTTGCAGCAACGGTGATAGTCTTCTCCATTTTATTGCTTACAACCACACCGGTACGCTCTTTTCTCAAATTTCTCATAAGTCTTATTTATTTATTTAATTCGCGAGAGCGCAACTCACCCTTCATGCGTGCGATTTCACGGCGCAACTGCTTCAACGACTCAGGGTTCTCCAATGGTGATATTGCGTGATTCAACTTCATCTGGGCATAACGAGTAACCTCAGCCTCAACTCTTTCCTTCAGCTCTGCTGTAGAAAGCTCTCTAATTTCTGCTATTTTCATAATTATGCCTTATTATAATCGTAATCGCGTCTAACAATAAACTTAGTGGTAACAGGCAGCTTCTGAGCAGCGAGACGCAAAGCCTCCTTTGCTACATCGAATGAAACGCCCTCAATCTCGATAAGGATACGACCCGGTGTAACGGGGAATACAAAGCCCTCTGGATCACCCTTACCCTTACCCATACGTACATCGGCAGGCTTACGAGTGATTGGTTTGTCGGGGAAAACACGGAGCCAAACCTGACCCTGACGCTGCATATAGCGTGTTACCGCGATACGAGCAGCCTCAATCTGGCGGCCATTCAACCATTTGTACTGCAGACACTTGATTCCGAAAGAACCGAATGCAAGCTGGTTACCGCGAGTAGCGAAACCTTTCTGCACACCGTGCTGCACTCTTCTATATTTTGTCTTTTTAGGCTGTAACATAATTCTTGAAATTCAATTCGTTAGCGATTGTTGTTTTTCTTACGTTTGAAGTTTCTTCCGCCAGCCTGGTTGTTGTTGAAACCGCTCTCCTTGCTCTGTGTGAAGTTTGGAGCCAAGTCTCTCTTACCATAAACCTCGCCACGGCAAATCCAAACCTTGATACCCAAGATACCAACCTTTGTCAAGGCCTCTGCCTGACAGTAGTCGATATCGGCACGGAAAGTGTGCAACGGAGTACGACCCTCCTTGTACATCTCTGAACGAGCCATCTCGGCACCGTTCAAACGGCCTGAAATCTGGATTTTGATACCCTCAGCACCCATACGCATTGTATTGGCAATAGCTGTCTTGATAGCGCGGCGGTATGCAATCTTACCCTCAACCTGACGTGCGATGCTGTTAGCAACGATAGTAGCGTCAAGCTCGAGCTTCTTAACTTCAAAAATATTAATCTGTATCTCCTTGTCAGTGATCTTCTTCAACTCCTCCTTCAACTTATCGACCTCCTGACCACCTTTACCGATGATGATACCTGGCTTTGCGGTACATACGGTAATTGTGACAAGCTTCAAAGTACGCTCAATGACAATCTTAGAAACGCTAGCCTTAGCCAGACGTACATTAAGGTATTTTCTGATCTTTGAATCTTCAACCAACTCGTCACCGTAGTTCTTGCCACCGTACCAGTTGGAATCCCATCCTCTGATGATACCTAATCTATTACTGATTGGATTAACCTTCTGTCCCATTTCCTTCTTCTTTTAATTGTCATTACTTACTTTAGTATCCACGTAGATAGTAACGTGGTTGGAACGCTTACGTATTCTGTAACCGCGGCCCTGTGGTGCAGGACGCATGCGGTAGAGTGTGCGTGCCTCATCTACAAAAATCTGTGAGATGTACAACTCGCCATTCTCAGCCTTACGCTCATTCTTCTGCTCCCAGTTAGCGATAGCAGAACGCAACAGTTTCTCAACGTTGTATGAAGCGGCCTTTGTCGAGAATCTCAAGACACCGAGTGCACGGCCAACCTCCATACCACGGATCATGTCTGCAACCAGACGCATCTTGCGTGGTGAAGAAGGAATATCCTTTGCACTGGCGAAGTAAAGGCTCTTGCGTGCCTCTTTTCTCTTGTCAGCAGCTAGTTTTTTTCTTGCTCCCATTATATTATCTTATTTTATTCTGTTGTTAAAATACCTGATTACTTCTTGCGGTTACCTGAGTGACCACGGAAAGTACGTGTAGGAGCGAACTCGCCCAACTTGTGACCTACCATGTTCTCAGTGATGTAAACAGGGATAAATTTATTACCGTTATGAACAGCTATAGTGTGTCCCACAAAATCGGGAGAAATCATAGAAGCACGAGCCCAAGACTTGATGACCGATTTCTTACCGCTCTCGTTCATGGCAAGCACTTTGCTCTCCAACTTTACATTGATATATGGACCTTTTTTTAATGAACGACTCATATTATTTCAAAAATTTCCTTATTATTACTTCTTTCTTCTCTCAATAATGTACTTTGAAGACTGCTTCTTAGGCGCACGAGTCTTGAGACCCTTAGCGTACAAGCCCTTACGTGAACGTGGGTGACCTCCTGAAGCACGGCCCTCACCACCACCCATCGGGTGATCTACTGGGTTCATAACAACACCACGGTTATGAGGACGACGACCCAACCAGCGTGTGCGACCAGCCTTACCTGAAGACTCAAGAGCGTGGTCTGAGTTACCTACTGTACCTACAGTTGCACGGCAAGTACCGAGGATACGGCGAACCTCACCTGAAGGCAACTTGATAACACAATAGTTACCGTCGCGAGATACAATCTGCGCGAAGTTACCGGCTGAACGAACAAGGATAGCACCCTGTCCAGGACGGAGCTCGATGTTGTGAACGACTGTACCGATAGGAATATTCTTCAAAGGAAGAGTATTACCGATCTCGGGAGCAGCGTCAGCACCTGACATCAGAACTGCGCCAACCTCCAAACCATTAGGAGCAATAATGTATGTTTTAACACCATCGGCATAGCAGAGCAGCGCAATACGAGCCGAACGGTTAGGATCGTACTCGATTGTCTTTACTGTAGCTGGAATACCGTCTCTGTTACGCTTGAAGTCGATAAAACGGAATTTACGTTTGTGACCGCCACCTCTGTAGCGCATTGTCATCTTACCGTCGTTGTTACGTCCACCTGTTGAACGCTTACCGGTTACAAGCGATTTCTCTGGTACCACAGCAGTGATCTCTTCGAAGGTACCAATAATCTTATGTCTTTGGCCCGGTGTTGTAGGCTTAAATTTACGTACTGCCATCTTTATTAAATGTTACTATAAAAATCAATTGTATCGCCCTCCTTAAGTGTGACGATAGCCTTCTTTACAGCGTTGGTGCGGCCTTTCACAAAGCCAGCCTTAGTGTAACGGCTCTTGTTCTTGCCTGAGTAGTTCATTGTGTTGACATCAACTACAGTTACATTGTACAACGCCTCAATCTCTTTCTTAATCACCAACTTGTTAGCCTCGGGGCGAACAATAAAACCGAAACGGTTGAAACGGTCTGTGATTGCTGTCATCTTCTCAGTGACAATAGGTTTAATCAATACTCCCATTATTGTGCCTCCTTAGTTTTTTGTTAGTGTATTGTTAATAATCTCGAGAGAACTTTCGGTCACAACTAAAACCTCGGCATTCATTATACCATAGGTATTAATGTCCGAAGCAATTGCCATCTGAGTTCCCTTCAAATTTCTGGCTGACAAATATACTGCTTTATTGCTAGATGGCAAAACGAACAGTTGCTTTCTTTCAGAAACTTTAAGATTATTTAACACCTTGATAAACTCCTTAGTGCTAGGTGTCTCGAAGTTGAAGTCCTCAACTACAACGATAGCGTTGTCGATAGCCTTCTGAGAAAGAGCAGAACGACGTGCGAGCTGCTTAACCTTCTTGTTGAGCTTGAAGCTATAATCGCGTGGAGTAGGACCGAACACACGGGCACCACCTACCAACAGAGGTGAGTTGATGTCACCACGACGTGCACCACCACCGCCCTTCTGACGGCCGAGCTTACGTGTTGAGCCTGACATCTCGCTTCTCTCCTTAGACTTATGTGTTCCCTGACGCTGAGCAGCAAGGTACTGGCGTACTGCCATATATACTACATGCTCGTTTGGCTCGATGCCGAAGATAGATTCGTCTAACGTAACCTTTCTTCCGGTGTTTTCACCATTAATATTTAATACGTTGACTTCCATTACTTTTCAATTATTACGATTGAACCATTGTAACCTGGAACCGAACCCTTGATAACCAACAGGTTGTGCTCAGGAATAACCTTTAACACTTGAAGATTGTGTGTAGTAACACGAGCGTTACCCATCTGTCCACCCATGCGCAGACCCTTGAAGACCTTTGCCGGATATGAACAAGCACCGATAGAACCCGGCTTGCGGGCGCGGTTGTGCTGACCGTGAGTAGCCTGACCTACACCACCAAAATTGTGTCTTTTAACGACACCCTGGAATCCCTTACCCTTAGAGGTACCTGTTACGCTGACGTAAGAGGTATCTGCAAAGAGATCCACTGTGAGCACATCGCCCAAATTGAGCTCCGTCTCATAACCCTTGAACTCGGCCAAGTGGCGCTTGGGAGTTACACCAGCCTTCTTGAAGTGGCCAGCGAGAGGAGCGTTAACGCGGCTCTCCTTCTGATCCTGGAAACCAAGCTGAACAGCCTCATAGCCATCCTTCTCGATTGTCTTCACCTGTGTAACTGCGCAAGGACCTGCTTCGATAACAGTGCATGGAACATTTTTGCCATCGGCACTGAAAACGGACATCATTCCGATTTTTTTTCCTAATAATCCTGGCATTTCAGTTTAATTTAAATAAGTTGATAAATACATTAAAATTACACTTTAATCTCGACCTCAACACCTGAAGGCAACTCAAGTTTCATAAGAGCATCGACTGTCTTAGCTGTAGAGCTGTAGATATCGATAAGTCTCTTGAAAGAGGAAAGCTGGAACTGCTCGCGGCTCTTCTTGTTAACGAAGGTAGAGCGGTTCACTGTAAAAATACGCTTGTGTGTTGGCAATGGAATAGGACCGCTAACGATTGCGCCTGTTGCCTTAACTGTCTTTACAATCTTTTCAGCCGACTTGTCAACCAAGTTGTGGTCGTAAGATTTAAGTTTGATTCTAATTTTTTGACTCATGTCTTTTAAAAGTTTATAAAATGGATAATTGCCTGTCGGTTAAGAGTCATTCGCTAACCGACAGGCTTTTATTTATTATTTCTGAAGTTCCTCGAGTATCTGCTTGGTCAAAGAAGCACTTACCTGCTCGTGGTGGTCGTATGTCATTGATGATGTAGCACGACCTGAAGTGATGGTACGGAGCGATGTCACGTAACCGAACATTTCAGACAGTGGGACCATAGCCTTTACAATACGCGCACCTGTACGGCTTGTCTCAAAGCCCTCTACCTGACCGCGACGCTTGTTGAGGTCGGCGATTACATCACCCATGCTCTCCTCTGGAGTAACAACCTCAAGTCTCATCACCGGTTCAAGGAGAACAGGATTAGCTTTCTGACAAGCATTCTTATAAGCCTGGATAGCACAAACCTCGAATGACAACTGGTCTGAGTCCACCGGGTGATAGCCACCATCGAGAAGGACAACCTTCAAAGACTCCATAGGATAACCGGCAAGCACACCTGACTTGATAGCTGTCTGGAAGCCCTTCTGAACTGAAGGAATGAACTCCTTAGGCACGTTACCACCCTTGACCTCGTTGACAAACTGAAGGTTACCCTCCTTGAAGTCCTCATCAGCAGGACCTACAGAAACGAGAATCTTAGCGTACTTACCCTTACCACCGGTCTGTTTCTTGTAAGTCTCATCAACCTGAACTGTACCAGTGATTGCCTCCTTGTAGCTAACCTGAGGACGACCCTGGTTACACTCAACGCCGAACTCACGCTTCAAACGGTCGATGATAATCTCAAGGTGAAGCTCACCCATACCGGAGATAATTGTCTGGCCAGACTGCTCATCGGTTCTTACTGTAAATGTAGGATCCTCCTCTGCGAGCTTGGCAAGACCGTTAGCGAGCTTGTCAAGATCCTTCTGAGTCTTAGGCTCAACAGCGATAGAAATCACAGGATCGGGGAATGTCATTGACTCGAGTACAATAGGACCGTCCTCTGCACAGAGTGTATCACCTGTACGGACATCCTTCATACCGATAACGGCACCGATATCACCTGCGCCGAGAACCTCTATAGGATTCTGCTTGTTTGAGTGCATCTGGAACATACGAGAGATGCGCTCTTTGCGACCTGAACGTGTATCGTAGATATATGAACCTGACTCGAGTTTACCTGAATAAACACGAACGTAAATCAAACGACCTACGAATGGGTTTGTAGCAATCTTGAACACAAGAGCCGATGTCTTGTCATCCTCAGACGGAGTACGTGTCTCTGTCTCGTCAGTCTTAGGATTAACACCCTCAATGGCAGGAGTGTCAAGCGGTGAAGGCAGGAATGCACATACAAAGTCAAGAAGCGGCTGTACGCCCTTGTTCTTGAAAGAAGAACCGCAAGTCATAGGAGTAATCTCGAGAGCGAGTGTACCCTTACGGATAGCAGCAATAATCTCCTCTTCTGTGATTGAATCGGGGTCCTCGAGAACCTTCATCATCAACTCCTCATCAAAGTCAGCAGCCTTCTCAAGAAGATGCTCTCTCCACTGGTTTGCCTCATCAACGAGCTCCGCAGGAATCTCCTCCACGCTGTAGTCAAGAGCGCCGTCACGATAAACGAGAGCCTTCATTGTGATAAGGTTTATAACACCCAGGAACTTCTCCTCAGAACCAATGGGGATTGTAACAGGACAGGGATTTGCACCGAGGATGTCCTTCATCTGACGCATTACCGAGAAGTAGTCAGCACCTGAACGGTCCATCTTGTTCACGTATGCGATACGGGGAACATTGTACTTGTCTGCCTGACGCCATACTGTCTCTGACTGAGGCTCAACACCACCTACTGCACAGAATGCAGCAATAGCACCGTCAAGCACACGGAGTGAACGCTCTACCTCGGCTGTAAAGTCTACGTGTCCCGGAGTGTCAATCAAATTGAACTTGTACTGAGTACCGTTCCAGTTCCAGAATGTAGTTGTAGCAGCAGATGTAATGGTGATACCACGCTCCTGCTCCTGCTCCATCCAGTCCATTGTTGCAGCACCGTCGTGAACTTCACCAATCTTGTGTGAAAGACCTGTGTAGAACAATATACGCTCTGAAGTGGTAGTCTTACCAGCATCGATGTGAGCACTAATACCGATATTACGGGTAAATTTAAGATCGTTTGCCATTTTCTTAACTGTTACGGATTAGAAACGGAAATGTGCAAATGCACGGTTAGCCTCAGCCATGCGGTGCATATCCTCCTTACGCTTGAAAGCACCACCCTGGTTGTTATATGCATCCATAATCTCGTTGCAGAGTTTCTCTGACATTGACTTGCCGCCACGCTTGCGAGCGAACAGAATCATGTTCTTCATTGAGATTGACTCACGACGGTCAGCACGGATTTCTGTAGGAACCTGGAATGTAGCACCACCGATACGGCGTGACTTTACCTCAATCTTTGGAGTAACGTTCTCCAATGCCTGCTTCCAAATTTCAAGTGGGGTTTTCTCCTCGTTCTTCATCTTGTTACCAACAAGCTCAAGAGCGCCGTAGAAGATTGTGTACGATACGTTTTTCTTTCCGTCATACATCAGGTGGTTAACGAACTTAGATACCATCTGATCGTTGAAAACGGGATCCGGAAGGACCACGCGTTTTTTTGGTTTTGCTTTTCTCATTTTCTTTTGCGAAAATTTAATGTTTTGTGTGGGCTGTTATCTTTAATTCTTCAACGTCTCCACCGAGACATTTACTCAACCGTTATAACTCCAACAAACCAAAACTATGTTATAAATATGTAAAAGTTAAAGTCATATCCCGTTGTTTACAAGCTGGAATCACTTTGCTGCCGCTTGGTTCTGTTTAAGAATTACTTCTTAGCCTTGGGACGCTTAGCACCATACTTTGAACGGCGCTGTGTACGGTTAGCGACACCGGCAGTATCAAGTGTACCGCGAACGATGTGATAACGTACACCCGGGAGGTCCTTAACACGACCGCCACGTACCAAAACGATTGAGTGCTCCTGCAAGTTGTGACCCTCACCCGGGATGTAAGAGTTTACCTCCTTCTGGTTGGTCAAGCGTACACGAGCAACCTTTCTCATAGCAGAGTTAGGTTTCTTTGGAGTAGTAGTGTAAACACGTACACACACACCACGACGCTGTGGACAGTTGTCGAGTGCGGGCGACTTGCTCTTCTCTACAATCACCTCTCTGCCTTTTCTAACTAATTGCTGAATTGTAGGCATTTTGTTTAATTTTTAATTATTATATATTGTTTTTAAATATTTCTAAGCGCGTGGACCCCGTTAAACACGATAGTCCATTTTGGACTGCAAAGGTAAAAATTATTTTTCTAATAAAAAAGGATTTAATCTATTTTTGAACGAAAAGAGCATATTTTCAAAGAAAACAGCCATTACAAGGCTCCCAAAAAGAGGATTCCACCCGTTAAATAATGTTAAATCTTGCATTAGAGGGAATTTCTTCACTCATACAGGCTATTATATATAAGGTATACGAAAGAGGACAAGCTGACCGCTTGTCCTCTTTCGTATATTGCCACGTCGCTTTACCACTGAAAGCAGGCGCCGACAACCTTCGTACATGTCTCACTCCTCATCAAAGTCAAACTCATCGTAGCCGAGGTCTTCATCTTCTGCATCAAAGGCCTCATCCTCGAAATCAGGTTCCCAATCGGCAAAATCGGCAGCAAGCATTTTGCGGTCATAGTTTCTATGTACAAGTTCCTCGCGCCTCACAGCTGCCAAGCGATTCTCCTCACTATTGAGTTCATTCCAGAGAATATCCTTAAGCTCTTGGATACCCTCGCCTGTAGGCGCCGAGATGAACACGTGTGGAATACCCTCGGGAAGATTCTCCGAAAGCATCTCCTTCAACTCTTCATCGATGAGATCACATTTCGTGATTGCAAGCACACGCTGTTTATCGAGCATCTCAGGATTAAAGGTTGCAAGCTCATTGAGAAGAACCTCGTACTCCTTCTTTATATCATCGGCATCGGCCGGCACCATGAAGAGCAGCAATGAATTACGTTCGATATGGCGCAGGAAACGCAATCCAAGACCCTTGCCTTGGCTTGCACCCTCGATGATACCCGGAATATCGGCCATGACAAAGGACTTCCCGTCGCGGTATGACACAATACCTAGGTTCGGCTCAAGCGTCGTGAAAGGATAGTTCGCGATCTTGGGCTTTGCCGCTGAGACAGATGATAGCAGCGTAGACTTTCCTGCATTAGGGAAGCCCACAAGACCCACATCGGCAAGAAGTTTAAGTTCAAGCGTCACCGTCATCTCCTGCATAGGTTCACCGGGCTGAGCAAAACGCGGAGCCTGACGGGTAGCTGTAGCAAAATGCACGTTGCCCAGACCTCCGCGACCGCCTTTGAGCAGGGTTACAAGCTGACCATCCTCCATGACATCGCACAGGAACTCGCCTGTCTCGGCATTGTATGCTACTGTGCCGCATGGAACATCAACAATTTTACTCTCACCGTCGGCGCCTGTACTCTTGTTTATTCCGCCATTCTGACCGTTACCGGCGAATATATGACGCTGGTATTTCAGATGCAACAGCGTCCAGTAGTTCCTGTTTCCGCGCAGGATGATGTCACCGCCCTTGCCACCGTCACCTCCGTCAGGACCGCCATTGGGAATATATTTTGCACGGTGCAGATGCGCCATGCCTCTACCGCCCCTACCCGAGCGGCACACAATCTTTACATAATCTATAAAATTGGATTCTGCCATAATGTTGCTTTTAAACTGTAAAACAAATAATAGAAAAAGTTGTCGCACCTAACGTAGCGACAACCTTGTCAGACCTGCAGAAACGCACATGCGTTTCAACAATACACAAGCGTCACCGCACATGGCAAATACCACGGCACCGACGCAATTATATTCTGGAGTCTATTGCAGCAACAATATCGGCGAATATACGGTCAAGCTCGCCCGAGCCATTGATATAGCAGTGCTTGCCGTCATTCTTGTACCACTCCTTGAGGGGAGATGTCTGCTCGTTATACACGACAAGGCGTTTCTTGATTGTCTCCTCATTGTCATCGGCACGGCCTGAAAGCTGACCACGTTTCAGAAGACGGTCCATGAGTTCATCCTCGGGAACGTCAAGCTCAATCATGGCTGTGACATCCTGGCCACGGCTGTTGAGGAGAGCCTTCAATGCCTCTGCCTGAGCAATTGTACGCGGGAAACCGTCAAAGATGACACCCTTGCTACTGACAAGCTTGTCAAGCTTTGTTGCCAGAATCTCAACCATCAGTTCATCGGGAATAAGCTGACCGTTGTCAATAAGCCCTTTGGCTACCATGCCGAGCTCCGAGCCTGCAGCAATCTCCGAACGGAGAACATCTCCGGTTGAGATATGGTCAAGACCGTACTTCTCGACAATTTTCTCACTCTGTGTGCCCTTACCGCTACCGGGAGCACCGAAAATTACAATATTAAGCATCTTCTTAAAAATTATTCAACGACATCATAAATATCGGGCAGATTGCGACCAAGACGGTCATAATCGAGACCGAAACCGACAATGAACCTGTCGGGAATTGTAAACACGCCATATTTCACATCAACGGGAACCTTCAGACGCGCAGGCTTGACAAAGAGTGACGCAATCTGGACAGAAGCAGGCTCACGCGTACCGAGAGTCTCAAGCATATTCTGCATTGTATAGCCTGTATCGACGATATCCTCAATTATAATAACATCACGCCCTGCGATAGACTCCGTCAGACCCAACACCTCGCGTACTACACCTGTAGAATTGGTACCCTGATAAGATGAGAGCTTGACAAAAGAGATTTCGCATTCAATCTCGAGATTCTTGAGGAGTTCCGCAGCAAACATGAAACAACCATTAAGCACACCTAACAAGACTGGGCGCTTACCGGCATAATCACGGTTTATCTCATCCGCCACCCTTTTGATTTCCTTGCAGATTTCCTCATTTGTGATAGACCTTGAGAAGGTCTTATCATGCAGTTTTATAGTGTTCATAAATGATTGGATTTGACACCGCACTACCCCAACATAGGATAGTTTCTACAAAAGTAGAACAAAGTTCTGAAAATTCAGCACTGAGGAGAGCATTTTTTAAGAGTTTTTGCAACAGAAAGGTGCACAGGAGAGCAAAAACCACCTTATAGATAAGTTACCGCCGATTTTTGCTGAATTTTAGAAACAAATTTGTATCTTCGCACCATAAATTAGGGTAAAGTTGGCCCGCCAATCCCCGAAGAAAAACATTTATCATATGAAAAGAGTACTATTCCTACTTATAACGATGGCAACAATGAGTTGCTATGCACAGACCGAGGTCAGCGCATTCTCTACCGGCACTGGCGAAGGGGTAACATACTATCTGCCGGACACCAAGATTGGAATCAGGTTCTATGCGACCTGCATAAAACATATACCAGGAGAGTTCAGCCGCTACGCCGAGAGATATCTGCGCATAAAGGATGCAATCAATAAAGCTGACAGCTACTGGGAACTTGACGGAGCCACCATAACAAGGAGCGGTGTGCCTAACCCTGACAAGATGTTTACAATCAAGCTGAACAACAGCACTGCAAGCAACATCGTTCTTGACGAGCAAGGAGTTATCGCGGCAATAAACACGGTGCCACAGAAGCATACAGAGGAGGCTGCAGAGACATACATCAGCAACAGTCACCTTGACGCAGGCATGTACATGACAGAGGAGATGCTACAGGCCACATCAACCGCCAAAATGGCTGAACTTACAGCAAGGGAAATATACGCCATACGCGAGAGCAAGCTGGCAATAACAAGAGGACAGGCCGAAAATATGCCCAATGACGGACAGGCGATGCAGCTGGTACTGAACGAGCTTGACAAGCAGGAACGCGCCCTAATGGAGATGTTCATCGGGCGCACTGATACTATAAAGCAGGAGTTCCGTATTGATATAATGCCTGTCGAGGAGCGTGATACCACAAAAGCCGTATTGCTGCGTTTCTCACGCAAGCTCGGCTTTGTAGGAAAGGACAACCTTGCCGGAGAGCCCGTATACTACAACCTCCGCGACCTCAAGAGCGTCAAACGCCCAACAGCCGAAGAATCGGCCAAGGCAAAGCCCATAAAGAAGGAAGGCGTATGCTACAACATTCCCGGCAAGGCCGAGGTTGAGATATACACGAGAACACGTAAACTTGCCAAGGAGGAGATTCCCGTGGCACAACTGGGAACCACAGAAATTCTGTCAAAGGCACTTTTCAACAAGAGCAACACTACAAAGGTGTTATTCGACACCGCAACAGGCGGAATCATAAGCATTGAGAAAAAGCAATAAAGTATAATAATAAAGAAAGATATTGAGATGTTTGAAAACCTAAGCGAGCGGATAGAACGCTCATTGAAGATACTTAAAGGAGAAGGACGTATCACAGAAGTAAACGTTGCAGAGACCCTTAAAGACGTGCGCAAGGCACTTCTTGATGCCGACGTGAACTACAAGGTCGCAAAGACTTTTACCGATACCGTAAAGAACAAGGCCATCGGCCAGAATGTGTTGACATCTGTCCACCCTAGCCAGCTGATGGTCAAGATTGTCCATGATGAACTCACGACGCTCATGGGCGGCGAGACAGCCGAGATAAACTACGAGGGACACCCTGCCGTCATCCTGATGTCAGGTCTTCAGGGTAGCGGTAAGACAACGTTCTCATCGAAGCTCGCCAACTACCTGAAGAAAAAGAAGAACCGCAACCCGTTGCTTGTGGCATGCGACGTATACCGTCCGGCAGCTATCGACCAGCTGAATGTTCTCGGCGAGAGCATCGAGGTACCCGTATACAGCGAGCCCGAGAGCAAGGACCCTGTACAGATTGCCTTGAACGCCATCAAAGAGGCGAAGGCAAAGAACTACAACCTTGTAATCATCGATACTGCAGGACGTCTCGCAATCGACGAGGCGATGATGAAGGAGATTGCTGCAATCAAGGAGGCTGTAAACCCCACCGAGACACTCTTTGTGGTTGACTCCATGACTGGTCAGGACGCCGTAAATACAGCCAAGGAGTTCAATGATCGCCTTGACTTCACAGGCGTCATACTCACAAAACTTGACGGCGATACACGCGGTGGTGCGGCACTCTCTATCCGCACTGTCGTGAACAAGCCCATCAAGTTTATAGGTACCGGCGAAAAGATGGAAGCCATTGACCAGTTCCACCCCAGCCGTATGGCCGACCGTATTCTGGGCATGGGCGACGTCGTTTCGCTTGTTGAGCGTGCACAGGAGCAGTTCGATGAGGAGCAGGCAAAGAAACTCCAGCGCAAGCTCGCACGCAACCAGTTCGACTTCAATGATTTCCTTGCACAGATTGAGCAGATAAAGAAGATGGGAAACATCAAGGACCTGCTTGGCATGATTCCAGGAGTAGGCAAGGCTGTCAAGGACATGGACATTGATGACAACGCGTTCAAGAGCGTAGAGGCCATCATCCGTTCAATGACCCCCAAGGAGCGTGCGAACCCCGACATCATAAACAACTCACGCAAGGAGCGTATTGCACGAGGCAGCGGCACAACACTTCAGGAGGTCAACAAGCTCATGAAGCAGTTCGAGCAGATTCGCAAGACAATGAAGAGCGTTGCCGGAGGCAAGTTCCCCGGAATGCCCGGAATGAGAAGATAACATTGAACTGAAAGCGGAAAACTGTGGGGTTAAAGACACAAAACCACAACCGCCTGATTTCACATTTCAGCTTTCACATTTAACCTTTTAAAGCCATACACTATGCAGATTATTGATGGAAAGGCCGTTGCGGCAGCAATAAAGAAAGAGATTGCAGCAGAGGTTGGGAATATCATCGCCAACGGAGGCAAGCGTCCTCATCTGGCAGCCATACTCGTGGGACACGACGGTGGCAGCGAGACCTATGTAGCCAACAAAGTGAAAGCCTGCGAAGAGTGCGGCTTTACATCCACCCTCATCCGATACGAGGCCGATGTCACCGAGGAGGAGCTGCTTGCAAAGGTGGCCGAGCTGAACAACGACAACGATGTTGACGGATTCATAGTACAGCTCCCTTTGCCTAAGCATATCGATGAGCAGAAGATTACAGAGGCTATCGACTACCGTAAGGATGTCGACGGGTTCCACCCCGTGAATGCCGGTCGCCTTACCATAGGATTGCCGTGCTTCCTTTCGGCAACACCCAACGGCATAATGGAGCTCCTCGCACGCTACAACATCGATACCAAAGGCAAAAAATGTGTTGTCCTTGGACGCAGCAACATCGTTGGTAAGCCGATGGCTAACCTGATGATGCAAAAACAGATACCCGGAGACGCCACTGTAACGGTATGCCACAGTCACACCGAGAATATCGCCGAGGAGTGCCGCCGTGCCGACATCATCATTGCGGCATTGGGACAGCCACATTTCCTAAAGGCCGACA
Source organism: Bacteroidaceae bacterium (assembly GCA_017936265.1). Classification (GTDB taxonomy): domain Bacteria; phylum Bacteroidota; class Bacteroidia; order Bacteroidales; family Bacteroidaceae; genus HGM04593. Next base: position 81,308 of record JAGBFX010000025.1, read on the forward strand.
TGGTCAAGGAGGGAGCAGTTGTCATTGACGTGGGCACCACACGCGTACCCGACGCCACACGCAAGAGCGGTTTCCGTCTATGCGGCGACGTGGACTACGACAATGTAGCGCCCAAATGCTCATACATTACCCCCGTACCCGGAGGTGTAGGCCCGATGACAATCGTATCACTCATGAAAAACACATTGCTCGCAGGCAAGCGTGAAATCTACAAGTAACTTGAAAAGAGCTCTTTTTACACTTTTTGCATATTGCGTGGCAGCATCCGCTGTCGCGCAATATATTCCTACGACCATACAGAAGGTCAACCTGCTCTTTGCCGGCGACATCATGCAGCACGAGGCACAACTGAAAGCCGCAAGAAGTGAGAAAGGAGTATACAGCTACAGCGACAACTGGCGCCATATAAAAGGTACGATAAGCGCGGCCGACATCGCTGTCGGCAACCTTGAGACGCCCATCGGAAGAAGCGGTTTCAGCGGCTATCCTTCGTTCTGCGCCCCCGACAGTTTCCTATATGCAACAGTCAATGCCGGTTTCGACGTGCTGCTCTTTGCGAACAACCACTGCCTGGACAAAGGCAAGGGCACAGCCCTATACACGCTCGACATGATGGACTCGCTTGGGATAGCCCACTGCGGTGTATACCGTAACAAGGAGGACCGCAACAAGCGTTACCCGCTTCTGATAGAGAAAAAAGGAGTACGCATTGCACTGCTTAACTACACCTACGGCACTAACGGCAGAGAGGTGCCGGCGCCATTGGTAGTGAACCTCATTGACAAGGAGACCATTTCGAAGGACATCGCCGATGCAAGATGCATGAATGCTGATGTCATAATAGCCTGCATGCATTGGGGCGACGAGTATGTGAGTCTGCCACCGCAAAGGATAAAGGAGTTGAGCCGTTGGCTCATCGAGCAGGGAGTAGACCACATAATCGGCAACCACCCGCATGTGATTCAACCCATCGAGCTACATTTCGATGAGAAAGAGTGCAAGAGAAGCACTGTTGTCTACTCCACAGGCAACCTGCTGTCGAACATGTCGTTGAGGCGCACAGATGGAGGAATGATAGTCAGCATGGAACTGACAAGGATTCTGAACTACACCCGTGTATCATCGCTCGGATATATACTTACATGGATTGCCCCGAAGAAGAGCAACGGCAGCCGCGACTTCACAATCTACCCCGCAGCCACTACCGCCATTATCGGGAACAACCACGCAAGACAGAAGTTGCAGCAATTCCTAGAAGACAGCCGCGCATTGCTTGAAAAGCACAACAAGGGCAGTATAAAAGAGATTACCACCGACTCGGTCACACTCACTCCCTAATGAACCGTTTGCCATCCCAACGATATGTGAGCACACGCAACAGCGGAGCAACCACCGCTGCGTCATCGACGTTCATATAAGCCGACATCGTATACTCGGCCTTGAGAGTTACTTTATCGTGGGAGAAAGAATACCTTACAAGGTATATATCGCACCGCTCTGCATAGCGCTCCGCACTGTCTGCCGACAAAAAGAAATCAGCTATCGCAGGCTCCTCGAAAAACGCCTCGGCATCAAGCCTGTTCCACCTACTGTCATAGAACAGCAGACGGCTGTCAGCAGCCTCGGCCTCTACTCCTTTTATCATGCATATGAGCGTATCGCCGGCTAAAGGAAAGAGCTTCGCCTCGCACCATGATGAAGAAGAGGCCTGCATATAGAAATAATCGTCTGTCAACTTCTTCAAGCTACTTGTTCCATCCAGACGGTTTGTCACACGCGCCTCCATACCGGCATCAATATAGTCAATGCAGTCGGCACGGTTACTCTTCGTAAGCAACGGGAAAATCTCATCGGGAGCATTCAGGAAGAGCGAACGCATATCCTGTGCCGCGCCCTGAAGGGCACAGCATACGACAGCAATCAATATAAACAGAAACTTTTTCATCTTGAGCCCAAATATAGGAATAATAATCCGATTATTATCAAAACTAGGTCAACAGCCTTGCTTTTGAGGTTCTTTTCGTGCAGCAGGAACGCGCCGAACGCAAAAGAGACAACGACACTGCCGCGACGTATCATGGAGACAACTGCAATTAGCGCTCCCTCCTGCGCCAGAGAAGAGAAATAGCAGAAGTCGGCAACTCCAAGGAAAAGCGATATCATGGGAATAGACCAGCGCCAATGGAACCTGCGTTCACGTTGCGAAGGCAGGAATGCATTGAGTAACAACGCAATGAATCCCATGAGCAGACACTGGTAGAGATTGAACCACGACTGCACCAGCACAGGTTCGAGCCGACGCATCAGGAACTTGTCATAAAGGGCACTGACAGCGCCGAATATTGCTGCAAGAACCACGAAAGCCACCCAACGGTTGCTCACGAAATCTATACCCTCACGCTTGCCGCTACGGCTCAGCAGAAAGACCGAAAGTATCGCTATTATGACACCGATCCACTGGTAAAGGTTCAGCGACTCTCCGAAAAGCAGCAAGGCGCCAAGCAGTACAATCACAGGGCGCGTCGACTGGATGGGCGAAACAATGGTTATCGGCAGATGCTTTATGCCCAGATAGCCGCATAACCACGAACTGAGGACAATGACAGCCTTGAGCACAAGGAGGAGATGCGTCTCGGCACCCACACGCGGCACATAGAAAGCACCATCCGAAATTACACCCGCACGCGACAGGATTATAAAAGGAGCGAACAGGAGTGCCGAAAAAAGGGTATTGAGGAAAAGTACAGCTATGACTGAATTATCCTTCAGCGATACCTTCTTGAAGAAGTCGTAGCAGCCAAGCAGCGCCGCCGACATGAAAGCAAGCAGTACCCACATCATAGGAATATTCCGCTTGGATATTTTACCTCCATGAGAAAGAGAGCCTCTCCCATGGCCGAGTCACCGGCCTCACCACGTGCCTTGTTCTCAATTACCGCACGGAAGCCGTCAAGAGTCATCTTGCCCCTACCGACAAGCAGCAGTGTACCCACAATGGCACGCACCATGTTACGCAGGAAGCGGTCTGCCTCAATCTCAAAGACCCACTCATGCTCCCCTACTCTGCGCCATGCGGCATACGTAACCTTGCAGTTGTTGGTCTTGACATCAGTATGCAGCTTGCTGAAACTGGTAAAATCACTATACTCATACAATATCTCCGCAGCACGGTTCATCGCCTCGAAATCGACCCCAGGAAGGACCCGACAGGCATAACGGCGGGCAAACGGAGACTTTACCGTCACCACGCGGTAGCTATACCTGCGCGACAATGCGTCGAAACGGGCATGGGCGTCACCCTTTACCCGACGCACGTCACTGACTGCAATGTCGGGAGGAAGAATCTTGTTCAATTTGTATACAAGCTGGGCACAATCGACCTCAGAAGGGAAATCGCCATGTGCCACCATGCATGCAGCATTTACTCCTGCATCAGTACGCCCCGCGCCGACAAGCGGCACAGGCTGCCGCACAAGCTTCGCAAGAGCCTCTTCAAGCACCTGCTGGACCGTAACGGCATTAGGTTGCACCTGCCAACCATGATAGGCCGCCCCGTCATATGAGAAATATATGAAATAGCGGAACATCAGAGTTCATTCTTTAGCATGAATGTATGGCAACCCACAAGACCAGCGGTCTCGGTGCGCAAACGCGAACTTCCGAGGCTCACTGGCCTATAGCCAGCCTTGACAGCCAATTCAACCTCCTCGGGGCTGAAATCTCCCTCAGGACCTACAAGCAGCGTAACATCCTCGCCCAGCGGAAGCACATCTTTCAGCAGCACCCTCTCGCTGTCGTAGCAATGGGCAATGAACTTCGCCCCAGGACGCCCCGCAGTGACAAACTTGTTGAAATCGGTCATCTCCCCGACAACAGGTTTGCTGTACTTTAGCGACTGCTTCATTGCCGACACGACAATGCGCTCCACACGCTCGGTCTTTATAACCTTACGCTCCGAGAAACGGCAGTTGAGGAATGTGATTGAATCAATGCCCACCTCGGTCGCTTTCTCGGCAAGCCACTCTATGCGGTCCATATTCTTTGTAGGAGCAATGGCAAGATGGAATGCTCCCTGCCAGTTCTTTGGTTTCACCACAGGCTCAGACGGCTGCACATAACAATGTTTGCCAGCGATTGAAGCGACTTCTGTCACATACAGATTGCCGTTGCCGTCTGTAATCTCGAGCTTGCTGCCGACCGTAAGACGCAACACGCGCAGCGCATGGGCAGCCTCATCTTCCGAGAGCTCCCAGCTGCCGGCAATATCGGGAACATAGAACAGTGCCATATAGTCCTTATTTTGTTTCTGTGTTATCATGTTCAGGCAAGGCTGAATGGCGTGAGTCAATCTCCTCCTTCAGTTTCATTGCCAGTTCATAGTTCTCTTCTTTGACAGCGTTCTCCATTGCGGCACGCAAAGTGCCCTCATCGGCTGCCGTTATGGGGATAGAGATAGCCCCGTTGTTCTCGCTGCGCACACACATACGGTTCAGGAGTTCCTCCTCAATGTATATAGGTACTCCCGCACGCAAGGCAAGAGCTACCGCATCGCTTGTACGGGCATCGACATCCCTGGCCTCATCATTCTGCACACAATGCAGACGTGCCAGGAATGTACCGTCACAGATGTCATTGATAAGCACATACTCCATCGTTATCCCGAACTCATCCATAAACACCCCGAAAAGATCATGCGTCAAAGGGCGTTCAGTCTTGACTTCACGCATGGCGAAGGCAATGGCCTGAGCCTCGAGCAGCCCCAGCGCCACTATTATGCGGCGCCAGCCACCCTTCTCCTTGAGCATCAGCACATGAGCACGATGGTCGGAGACCTTGGACATTATATCATCAACTAAAAGCTCAACCATGCGACATCCCTTATGCTTTTTTCTCCTTGAATACAACTGCGAACAGAAGAGCAATCACAAGCGCATACCCGGCAAACACATACCATGCTGTCTGCCAACCGGCAAAGTTTGTCTGGTCCGCGGTGAAGTAATTCACGACCTCCTGGGCAGCAATGACACCGGCCGACGCTCCGAGACCATTGGTCATGAGCATGAAAAGGCCCTGCGCGCTTGAACGCTGTGCCTCGGGAACCTCATTGTCCACGAACAGAGAACCCGAGATATTGAAGAAGTCAAATGCCACACCATAGACAATCATTGAGAGCACGAAGAAGAGCACTCCCGGCATACCAGGGTCACCGACAGCGAAGAATCCGAAGCGGAAGACCCAACCGAGCATAGCGATGAGCATCACCTTCTTTATACCGAATTTCTTGAGGAAGAAAGGAATGAGCAGGATGCAGAGAGTCTCGGAGAGCTGCGACAACGAGATAAGCATATTGGTATGCTCTACAGCAAACGTCCCTGCATACTCCTCAATGGCACCGAAGCCGTTGATGAAGGTATTGGCATATCCGTTGGATACCTGCAATGCCGCACCAAGCAACATCGAGAAGATGAAGAACATCGCCATTCTACGCTGATTGAACAGTTTGAAGGCATCAAGACCGAGAGCCGAAGCTATCGATTTCTTCTCGCCGCCCTTGTTTACAGGACATGATGGCAGCGACAACGAATAGAGTGCGATGACTGCACCCCATGCAGCCGACGTGAAGAACTGGTTGAAGTCATTCTGGAAACCTGTGAAGTCAACTATGAGCATCGAGACAATGAATCCGACTGTACCGAACACACGGATAGGCGGAAAGGCCTTTACGGTGTCAAGTCCCGCCTTGTTCAGCGCCGTATATGACACCGAATTGGAGAGCGCCAGTGTAGGCATATAGAACGCTACGGAAAGGGTATATGTCCAGAACAGGTCATTGAAAAGCACATCGGCACCCTTTGTCATGCCGATATAGCCTGTTATACCCATAAAGAGTGCAGCCATGGCGTGACAGAAAGCGAGCACTCGCTGCGCCGGGACCCAACGGTCGGCAACAATACCCATAAGAGCCGGCATAAAGATAGAGACAATACCCTGAACAGAGTAGAACCAACCGATATTGCTTCCCATTCCTACACCACCGAGGTAACGTCCCATAGATGTCAGGTATGCGCCCCAAACGGCAAACTGCAAAAAGCTCAGAACTATGAGCCTTGTCTTAACATGTGAATTCTGCATAATATTCTTAAATTATTGTTTTTCTTTTTAAAAACCCTGCCACCAAGCATAAACAAAGCAGCGGGAGATTCGGTTCAGCTCTCTATCTGAAAACGATATCAGTTATCACTTGTGCCTTTACATGGTCATTGAGTCGCTTTACCAGTGACTTGCGGTTCATGAGCAACTCCTGACGGAGCACCGATGAAGTGACCTTCACAAAAAGCACCTGGTTATAAATCTTCAGTTCCTTTGTATATGCCTGCACCGCCTTACCCAGCACCTGCGACCACGCCTGTATCAGCCTATACTCATTGAGTGGGGTTTCAATACCCTCCTCGCGGCACGTCATGCGCACGAGCTCTGCAATTGATTTTATCTCGCCACGTTTCATCTACTCCTCTCCTTAAGAAGTTCAACTTCACCGCCGGCTACCTCGAAGAGCCTGTAACCGCTCTCGATGCGCTCAAGGATACTGTCAATATGCTCGCGGTTGACATCAGTAATGAATATCTGGCCGAAGCCCTCGCCACTGACAAGGTTCACAATCTGCTCCACCCTTCGGCTGTCCAGTTTGTCGAATATGTCATCGAGCAACAGTAACGGGGTCTCCCCACCCTTACGACGGAGAAAATCGAATTGCGCAAGCTTCAGCGACACAAGGAAACTTTTGTTCTGCCCCTGAGAGCCCTCTTTCCTAATGGGGTAACCGCCCAACTGCATCACGAGTTCATCGCGATGCACTCCCTTAGAAGTATAGCCCAAAGAGCGGTCATCGGCACGCGATGCAGCCAACAGTTCATCCAGCGGAGTATCATTAAGATGCGAGCGATAGCGCAGACTTACCTGCTCACTGCCACCGGTAATAGTACCATGGAACTGCGAGAAAATAGGAATCAGTTCCTCGACAAAACGCTTGCGCCCCTCATGGATACGCACAGCCTCGACGGTCATCATCTCTTCAATGAGCTGGAACATCTCGGAATCGGGCATATATTCAGCACGCAGCATCACGTTACGCTGCTGAAGAGCCTTGTTATAGCGGATTAGCGCTGTAAGATACTCCTTGTCATACTGCGAGATAACCACATCCATGAAACGGCGACGCTCCTCACTGCCACCGGCAATGAGTTCATTGTCGGCCGGCGAGACCATGACAAGCGGGATTGAGCCGATGTGGTCGGAGAGACGTTCATAGGCCTTGCCGTTGCGTTTGAACGACTTCTTCTCGCCACGTTTAAGTCCACAGGAGACCTCCTCTTCAATGCCGCTGTCACTCACATAACAGCCCTGAAGCATAAAGAAAGGCTCATCGTGCAGAATATTCGAATTGTCGGCTACTGTCACGGTGCTCTTGCAGAACGAGAGATAGTACACCGCATCGAGCAGATTGGTCTTTCCCATACCATTGCTGCCAATGAGACAGTTTATCTTGGGCGAGAGGGCAATGTTTACCTCACGCAGATTCCTGTAATTCAATAGCGATATACTCTTTATTCTCATGGTTTTTCAACAATCCCGCTCCACTTCACGCGGTTCAGGTTCTTTGTGCAAATATAGCAACAAACGAGCGAAATGCATAAAGTTTACTTTAATGTATTTTACAGCGAGTGCAGGCTATATTCGCGCTTTACCGCAAATATAGCAACAAACGAGCGAAATACATAAAGTTTACTTTAATGTATCTTACAGCGAGTGCAGGCTATGTTCGCGGTTTACCGCAAATATACCCATAAAATGGAAGATATGTCCACAAAAAGTCAAAAAAATCATCTATAATTTTTCAACACAGAATAATTTGATTATTTTTGCACAATGTTACGGATTGTGCATATTAGGCACATGCCACACAAAATGGAATAAAAAACAAAAAACATAAGACTATGAGCAAAAAAAAGACAGAGACTCCAATCCTTGCAGATGAGGCACTTGGAAAGTCTGAGGAGTTTGTCCTCAAGCACAAGAACCTGATTACAGGAGTAGTATTTGCGGTAATCATCTTTATCGCAGCATATTTGGGATATCAGCACTTCATTCAGGAGCCTAAGGAAGCTGAGGCTAACAAGGCACTGGTTGTAGCAATGCAGAACTTCGAGGACGGCAAATATGCCGAGTCTCTTGACGGTGACGGTGTCAACATGGGTACAATCGCTGTAAGCGAGGAGTACAGCGGCACAAAGGCAGGCAACCTTGCCAACCTTTACGCAGGCCTTGCATTGGCAAAGCAGGAGAAGTACGAAGAGGCTATCGAGTACCTCGAGGCATATGACGGCAGCGATGCAATCATTGCTCCCAAGGCAAAGCACACTCTTGGCAACTGCTATGCTCATACAGGCGACAGCAAGAAGGCTATCAGCCTTCTCCTTGACGCAGCCGAGGAGGCAAGCAACGAGGCTGTAACTCCATTCTGCTGGAGAGACGCTGCTGCAATGTACGAGCAGGAGGGCGAGACTGCAAAGGCAGTAGAGCTCTATGAGAGAATCAAGACAGAGTATCCAGCTTGCGTTCTTGTTGTAACACGCGAGATTGACAGACAGTTGAACTCAGTAAAGTAACCAAGCAAAGAACTTGAAAGATAAGGCTGTCCATGCAAATGAGGCAGCCTTTTTTAATACAAAGATATTGACAATATGGCAACAGAACTTAAGAACCTTTCATCATATGACCCCAGCAAGGTCGCGAGCGGCAAGGGGCGCAGGGTGGGCATCGTATATGCCGAGTGGAACGATGAGATTACATACGCACTGCGCGACGGAGCAGTCAAGACACTTGTTGAGAACGGCGTTGCAGAGAGCGACATAACACTCGCAAGCGTTCCCGGCAGTTTCGAGCTTATTTTTGGAGCATCACAGATGGTCAAGAGCGGCAATTACGACGCTGTCATAGCCATAGGATGCGTCATCAGAGGTGACACCCCGCATTTCGACTACATATGCGAAGGCGTGACAGCAGGGCTCTCAAGACTCAACGTCGAGTATGACACACCTGTGATATTCGGCCTAATCACAACCAACAACCTGCTCCAGGCACAGGAGCGTAGCGGTGGCCGTCTGGGCAACAAAGGCGATGAATGCGCCATCACTGCTTTGCAGATGATGGCGCTTAGACAACACTTTCAGCAATAGGTCACGCGTAGCACCGCGCCAGTGGTGCAGCGCGGGTTGCGGAAAGAAAGTGTTGTCAATGCGCAGTAACTGCGCTACAGATGATAGCGCAGTTCAAGCATAGATAATGCGAGCAGCGATTGGTCGCACGAAGCGTGGCAAGGTCACGCCGTGCGGGTCGCTAAAAGCGAGCATTATCAATGTGCAAAAAACAGATGATAGCGCAGTTCAAGCATAGATAATGCGAGCAGCGATCGGTCGCACGAAGCGTGGCAAGGTCACGCCGTGCGGGTCGCTAAAAGCGAGCATTGTCAATGTGCAAAAAACAGATGATGGCGCAGTTCAAGCATAGATAATGCGAGCAGCGATTGGTCGTAGCCCGTATTATATAGACTTTGCCATCGGCCCAGTTTTCCGTTTCACATTCCCGTTTTCAGTTTTCATGAACCGCACACAGCCAAAATTCATCCTTACCAAAGACGGCACATTGCGTCTGGGAATGGTAAAGAGACACCTTGAGCTGCTCAAGGCCAATGAGTCATGCATTGGCGGTGGATACTATGAATTTGATGCCTTGTCGCACAGGCTACTACTCAGCGGCGCTTCAAGCGAGTATGGAGAACCCTCTTGGGACAAGGTCGACTGTATAAAAGTATCGGCATATTACCAGGGAATGGAGATAATATACACCCCTTGGGATAATTGGAAGGAAGAATTCCCCGTCAGCGAAAGGTTAGAAGTCATATACATGTAAGAAGTCATTATACCCTGCAGTTTCCAGACAGGTACACTCCCGTATACAAATACTAAGGGCTACCCGATCGGGTAGCCCTTAGTGGTTAGTTAGTTATAATGTTACCAATGAATGGTCGCTGAAATTACTTGAAGTAGCGGTTGAACAGACCCTCGAAACCCTTACCGTGGCGAGCCTCATCCTTAGCCATCTCATGAACAGTGTCGTGGATAGCATCGAGGTTCAACTCTTTCGCACGCTTAGCGATACGATACTTGTCTGAATTAGCCTCAGCCTCAGCATTCATTCTCTTCTCGAGGTTAGTCTTTGTATCCCAAACACAGTCACCAAGAAGCTCTGCGAACTTTGCAGCATGCTCAGCCTCCTCCCATGCATAACGCTTGAAAGCCTCAGCAATCTCGGGATAACCCTCGCGGTCGGCCTGACGGCTCATCGCAAGATACATACCCACCTCGGTGCACTCGCCGATAAAGTGGTTGTTGAGGTCCTTAATCATCTCCTCATCGCAACCCTTGGCAACACCAATCACATGCTCCTGAACAAACTGGATGGGACCCTCCTGCAACTCATTGAACTTCTCGGCAGGAACCTTACACATGGGACAACGCTCTGGGGCTGAGTCACCTTCATGTATATAACCACAAACTGAACAAATGAACTTTTTCATAATCTTAAATTTTTAAGCCGTTAATATTATTTTGTATTATCTGTTTACTTTTTAATGCAATCCGGGCAGAGACCTTTAAGGTAAAGCTGCGCATCGGTAATCTCATAGCCATCGCCACCCTCGACAAGAGAAATGAAATCCTCTTTCATCTTCAGGTCAACAATCTTACCACAGTTATTGCAGCGGAAATGTGCGTGACAGCTACGGTTACCGTCAAAGCAGCGGAACGTGTCATCAATGGTAAGCATTGAAATCAGCCCGGCGTCGACAAAAAGCTTGAGTGTATTGTACACTGTCGTAAGCGACAGAGAACCGAGTTCATCACGAAGCGCCTCATACACGACCTCAGCAGTCGGATGTTGACAGCTTTGGCGCACATATTCAAATATTGCCAGACGCTGCACTGAAGGGCGTATACCCGCATCTATAAGTTCCTGTTTGAGCTCTGCTCTTGATACCTTCATATTAGTGTCTGTTTTATATTTCATTTTTGAAATCATTGCAAATATACAAACAGTTTATATTTCGTGCAAATTTTTTAATACTTTTTTTGAAAAAAATTACTACCGCATAATATTGGCAGAATGGCGGTTTGAGGATGCTTGCATTTTTCGCTGCAAAAGAGTACCTTTGCGACCCAAGGTCGCAGAAAAGGGAATTTGGAGTTTGCTGTTTAAGATGGAATGGTCTATGGGAAAGTTTCCGGCAGGCAACTTTAAACATTAAACTTTAAACATTAAACACTAAACATTAAACATTAAACCACCACCCCATTTACACATTATATAAATAATTAGAATTTTGCTTTCAGTAGACAACATACAGGTCGATTTTGGAGGAACAAACCTCTTCCACGATGTCAGTTTCATTATCAACAAGCGCGACAGGATTGCACTTGTAGGCAAGAACGGTGCAGGCAAGAGTACCCTGCTGAAGATTATAGCTGGCTCACAGGCTCCGACATCGGGAAGTATCTCCAAGCCCAAGAATTTTACCATAGGATACTTGCCACAGGTGATGCACCATACTGACGGGCGCACCGTCTACGAAGAGGCCGAACAGGCATTCGTACATATACACGAGATGGAGACACGTCTCGAGAGGATGAACAACGAACTGGCCGAGCGCACCGACTACGACAGCGAGGAGTACCACCAGCTCATAGAAGACTATACCCACCTGAACGAGCAGTACACCATGATGGGCGGCAGCCACTATGAGGCAGAGATTGAGCGCACCCTGCAGGGACTGGGATTCTCGCGCACCGACTTCACACGCCCCACAAGAGAGTTCAGCGGTGGCTGGCGCATGCGCATCGAGCTTGCCAAGCTGTTGCTGCAGCACCCCGACATACTATTGCTTGATGAGCCCACCAACCACCTCGACATTGAGAGCATTCAGTGGCTTGAGCAGTTCCTTGCCCGCAGCGGCAATGCAGTGCTGCTTGTGAGCCACGACCGTGCATTCCTGAACGCCGTAACCAACCGCACCATAGAAATCTCATGCGGCAGGATCTATGACTACAGACTACCATATGACAAGTTCATGGAGGCACGCAAGGAGCGCCGCGAACAGCAGTTAAGGGCATATGAGAACCAGCAGAAGGAGATTGCCGACACCAAGGAGTTCATCGAGCGCTTCCGCTACAAGCCCACCAAGGCCGTGCAGGTACAGAGCCGCATCAAGCAGCTCGAGAAGATGGTTCCCATTGAGATTGACGAGGAAGACACAAGCCGTCTGAGGCTGAAGTTCGCCCCGGCCACACGCAGCGGTAACTACCCCGTCATATGCGAGGACGCAGCCAAGAGTTTCGGAAGCCACACAGTCTTCAGCGGTGTCAACTTCACTATCAACCGCGGAGAGAAGGTAGCCTTCGTGGGACGCAACGGCGAGGGAAAGACAACGCTTGTGCGCTGCATACTCGGGGAACTTGACTACGACGGCAAGATAACTATCGGACACAACGTTGAGACAGCATACTTTGCACAGCACGAAGCACAGTTGCTCGATGAGAGCCTGACAGTGTTCCAGACAATAGACAACGTGGCGACAGGCGACATCCGTCTGCGCATACGCGATATCCTGGGTGCATTCATGTTCGGCGGAGAGGCATCGGACAAGCCAGTGAAAGTGCTGTCGGGAGGCGAGAGGAGCCGTCTTGCAATGATACGTCTTCTGCTGCGCCAGATGAACCTTCTCATACTTGACGAGCCCACCAACCACCTCGACATGCAGTCAAAAGATGTGCTCAAGGAGGCAATACGTGACTTTGACGGTACAGTCATCATCGTAAGCCACGACCGCGAGTTCCTTGACGGGCTTGTGACAAAGGTCTATGAGTTCGGCGAGGGCAAGGTACGCGAGCACCTCGGAGGCATATATGACTACCTTGCACGCAAGAACGCGAGCAACATCAACGAGGCACTCTCGCTCACAAAAAGCCCTACACAGGCAAGCGAGGCACCAAAGCCCGCAAACGAGAACAGGCTGAGCTATGAAGCCGAGAAACAACTGCAGAAGCAGCGCCGCAAACTCGAGAAGCAGGTCGAAGAGAACGAGAAGAGCATAAACGAGCTCGAAGGTGCAATATCGGCACTCGAGGCACTGATGAGCACTGCCGAGGGCAGTACTCCCGAGAATTTCACGAAGTATGCCACGCTAAAGAAACAGCTCGATGATGCAGTCAGCGAGTGGGAGAAAAGCATGGAAGAATTTGAAAGCCTACAATGACGCCAAGGGCGAATAGTACCCAACACTAAACACTAAACATTAAACAACCAATTATAAACATATGAAAAAAATATTTATCTGCATGGCCATGGCATTAAGCTTTGGTGCTTGCACAACAAACGAAACTATGGAGACAAAATTGATGTCAAACCTGGACACCACCCAGGAGCCGGGTACCGACTTTTTCCAGTATGCTACCGGCGGATGGCAGAAAGCCAACCCTATGACTGATGAGTATGCACGCTACGGCCAGTTCGATGCGCTGCGCGAGAATAACCGCGAGCAGCTCAAGGAGCTTGTCCTTGAACAGGCAGCCAAGCAGAGCGAGCCAGGCAGCAATGCCCAGAAGGTAGGCGACCTCTACAACATGGTCATGGACAGCACACGCCGCAATGCCGAGGGTACTGCAGCCGTGAAGCCACTGATGGATGAGGTTGCGGCAATCAAGGAGAAAAGCGAAATAATCCCTCTCATGGCAAGGAACTACCGCGTAGGCATAGGCGGTTTCTTCGGTACAGGCATCGGAACCGACATCATGAACAGCAACGTCAACCAGCTGGGTATATACCAGGGCGGTCTCTCGCTCCCCGAGAAGGAGTACTACAGCGACAACGATGACAACACTCTGTACATTCGTGCGAAATTCAACGACTACGTTGTCAACATGTTCAAGCTACACGGTTTCAGCGAGGAGGAGGCAATGAAAAAGAAAGATGCCGTACTCGCTATCGAGACACGCATCGCTGCAAAGCACCTGAGCCGCGTTGAGCGCCGCAACCCGCTCAACAGCTACCACAAGATGTCATATGCCGACCTCAAGAAGGAGATTCCGGGAATCGACTGGGACGCATACTACTCAATCCTCGGTATCAACGGCATCGAGCAGTTGAACCTCGCTCATCCCGAGGCAATCAAGGAGGTTGCAGCCATCATCAACGACACCGACCTCAACGACATCAAGGCATACCTCGAGTGGAGAATCATCCGCTCGACATGCAACGAGCTTACCGACGCCCTCGAGGAGGAGACATTCGCGTTCTACGGTACAGTGCTCAGCGGCAAGAAGGTACAGCAGCCACGCTGGAAACGTGCGGTATCTACCGTTGACGGCGCACTGGGCGACATCATCGGCGAGCTTTATGTAGCAAAGCATTTCCCGCCTGCAGCAAAGGAGCGCATGACACAGCTTGTAAAGAACCTGCAGATTGCACTCGGCGAGCGCATCGACGCACAGGAGTGGATGAGCCAGGAGACAAAGAAGGCGGCTCATGAGAAGCTGAACACCTTTACCGTGAAGATTGGCTACCCCGACAAGTGGGATGACTACAGCGGCCTCATCGTTGACCCTTCACTCACATATTCCGAGAACTGTCGCAGGATGTCAGAGTTCGGTTGGAAGAAACACATCGATGAGAAGTGGGGCAAGCCCGTTGACCGCGAGGAGTGGCACATGACGCCGCAGACAGTGAACGCATACTACAACCCCACCACAAACGAGATCTGTTTCCCCGCAGGTATCCTGCAGTACCCGTTCTTCGACATGGCCGAGGATGACGCGTTCAACTATGGCGCTATCGGCGTTGTCATCGGTCACGAGATGACACACGGCTTCGATGACCAGGGCCGTCAGTTCGACAAGGACGGTAACTTCGCCAACTGGTGGACCGATGAGGATGCACAGAAATTCAACGAGCGTACACAGGTCATTGTAGACTTTTTCGACAAGATCGAAGTCCTCCCGGGCCTCTACGCCAACGGCAAGCTCACACTCGGCGAGAACATAGCCGACCATGGCGGTCTAACAATCTCAATGCAGGCATTCAAGAACGCCACAAAGGATAATCCTCTGCCTGTAATCGGCGGCTTCACCCCCGAGCAGCGTTTCTACCTCTCATATGCCGGTGTATGGGCAGGACATGTGCGCGATGAAGAGATTCGTAACCTCACTAAGAGCGATGTACACTCACTCTCACGTTGGAGAGTGAACGCTACACTCCCCCACATCGACGACTGGTACACCGCATTCGGCATAACAGAGGAGAGCCCCATGTTCGTACCCGCAGAGGAGCGTCTGAAGATTTGGTAAAATAATAAAGGAGCAACTTTCAACTTTTCAGTTTTCACATTTCCGTTTATACAATGCCGATAAAAGTACCTGCCGGACTGCCGGCCCTGCAAGCAGTCATTGACGAGGGGAACGCGGTAGAGCTCTTTGAAGAGCCTACCGTGCACACCCGTCGTGTGGCACTGCTCAACATAATGCCCATGAAGGAGACCACCGAGGCCGACTTCATACGTCTGCTTGCCGCCACAGGCGAGGAGTTAGAGCTCACACTCATGAAACTCGACACCCACACACCGAAACACGCCAGCCCCGAGCACATGAACCGCTATTATAAGTCGTTCTGCGAGCTAAGGAACGAGCATTTCGACGGGCTTATAATAACAGGCGCACCCATTGAGAAGATAGAGTTCGAGGAGGTTACCTACTGGCCCGAGTTGTGCGAGATATTCGCATGGGCAAAGAGAAACGTAACCTCTACCCTCTTTATCTGCTGGGCTGCACAGGCAGGACTTTACCGGAAGTTCGGCATACATAAACATCTGCTCCCGGCAAAAATGTTCGGCATATTCCCGCACAGCATAGCCCGTCCTGAGCACCCGCTCTTTACAGGGCTTGGCAGTACTATCTACGTTCCGCACAGCCGCCACACCGCGATACACCGCGAGGATGTCGTTGCATGCGACAAGGTGGAGTTGCTGTCAGAGAGTGACGTCTCGGGAGTATATATAATGCAGGAGAAGGGAACACGCGACTTTTTCATTACAGGGCACTCCGAATATGCGCTCTACACGCTCGACGGCGAATACAAGCGCGATGTATCAAAGGGCTTGCCCATTGAATTACCGTTGAACTACTACCGCGATGACAACCCTGCCAACGAACCCGTCAACCTGTGGCAGCACACAGCGCAGAGGCTGTTCGGCAACTGGCTGAAGTACTATTGCAAATAGAGAATGGCGACCTTGCGGGTCGCCATTCTCTATTTGCAATAACATTTACTTTTATCTTATATTCAATTCAAAAGGCATACGCGCCTGAATGGGAGCAGCATTCTTTATATTGCGGACAAACCTGATACAATCGTAGTATTCGCCCATTGCCGTGCGGAGCGCACTCTCCATGTAGTCCTTTTCATCGCCTTCGAGCAGCTCAGTCATGAAGTCCGTTGCTTCGGGATAAGATTTCACGACATACTCACCCAGACCGGCCTTCTGCGCAGCAATCCCGACAGCCTTGTCAAGGTCGCCAATCTCATCCACAAGACCCAGTTCCTTCGCCTTGTTGCCTGTCCACACACGTCCCTGACCAATCTTGTCAATCTCCTCAACGCTCATGTTTCGGCCATCGGCACAACGTTTCAGGAAGAGGTCATAACCGTCATTGACGTAGTTCTGCAGTATGGCACTCTCTTCGGAGTTGAAAGAACGCGACAAAGAGCCCAAATCGGCCAGTCTGTTGGTCTTCACGACATCGAAGTCAAGGCCAATCTTCTCTTTCAAAAGATTCTCCGCAACAGGGATCATACCAAAAATACCGATAGAGCCTGTAAGGGTCGTGCTGTTGGCTACAATACAGTCCGCCGCGCATGAGATGTAATAGCCGCCGGAAGCAGCATAGTCACCCATTGAGACGATCACAGGCTTGGCAGCCTTCAGCATGACAACCTCGCGCCAAATCTGTTCCGAGCCGTATGCACTGCCACCCGGAGAGTTCACACGTAGAACGACAGCCTTCACATCCTCATCCTCACGCAATTCGCGCAGTTCCTTTATGACCTTCTTCGAGTTTATGCCCTCATCCGGCGAAGAAGAGCCGTCAATATCTCCTACTGCATAATATACGGCAATCTTTGCTTTACCGGCATCTGCCACCAGATTATCAATCTCAATCTTCCCCTTTACATCCTCCAATGCAGTAATCGCCAATTTACCGTCATTTCCTGCACCGGCAAGAGTTTTCAGATAATCCAGTACACCATCCTTGTAAAGCAGGGTATCGGCCAGTCCGCACTCCACATACTCCTCGGCCTGACAGAAGTCCATGAACCTGTCGGCATACTCATTCAATTTACCGGCCTCAATGCCACGCGACTGCGATACTGCATTTACTACATCATTCCATATAGAAGCTATATACTCGGAAACCTGCTCGCGGTTGGCGTCGCTCATCTCTGTTGCGATGAACGGCTCCACTGCCGACTTGTATGTTCCCACCTTGAATATCTGCATTTCAACGCCCACTTTTTCAAGAAGGTCCTTGAAGAATATCGGCTGGGATGCCAGGCCGTGCCATGAGATACTGCCCTCTGGGTTCACAACAACTTTGTCTGCAACTGAGGCCAGGTAGTAGAGCCACTGCGAATACTGGTCACCGTAAGCCACCACGAATTTTCCGCTCTCCTTGAACGATTCAAGTTCGCCACGGATTTCCTCAAGTGAAGCAAACTCAATCTCCATAGTACCTGCCTGCAGGTAAATACCCTTGATGTCAGGGTTCTTCTTGGCCTCCTTGATTGAGGCTATTATATCCTCAAGGCCATATGAGTTCTTACCGTCATTCATCAACGAAGAGAAAGGATTCTCATCGGCACGCTCGCCGAATGTACCGTCGAAGTCCAGCATCAGAACCGAATTCTCCTTGATTCCTTCATCTTCATTTCCCATTGAGGTTACTGCGCCAATCAACGAGACCAGTGCGAATACAGATAAAGCGCCGGCAATGATTATACCCGCCAGACATGCCAGCATTGTCTTAAAAAAAGATTTCATCTTAAGAAACAGTTTGAATTTATAAAAATTATCTTCCTGACTCGACCCAGGCATTATACCCCTCATCAAGCTCAACAACATTATAGCCCATCATAGAGAGCATCTTCGCTGCGTCCTTGCTCCGGTTACCGCTGCGGCAATAGACCGCTACAGGGTACCCCTTATCCAGCTGTTCCAATGCGGTTTCTCCAAAACAGCCAGTCATCACATCAATATTGACGCTGCCGGGTATATTGCCCTCCTCAAATTCCTGAGGAGTGCGCACGTCAACAAGCTGTACGCCCGGCTTTGATAATGAATCGGCAAAAGCCTCAACAGATACTGAATACACCTTGCCTTCGCCATGCACTTCCTTTTTAAAGGAGAATGTACATGACACCAGAGAGAACAGCACAGACAGCAAGAAAATATATCTACATTTCATGGTTTGTCCTTTTTTCTTTTTTATTACCTTCTCACGTTCCACATCTTGGTGGCACCTTCGGCATTGAACAGCACATCAATGTTCGCGCCGTTCTTGTCCTTGATGATTTCCCATGCACGCAACTGTATGAACTGGTCGGTAGTAAGCCCCAACTCCTCCTGGTAAGCCTTGTCGGCGATAGCGCGCTGACGCTCGGCAGCCTCGCGTGCCACAAGCATGTCGCGACGTGACTCCTCGGTGCGCTTTGCCTGTGTGGCAGCAGCTGTGGCATCCATTTCGGCCTTCTGGCGCTCGTTGGGGATAGCACGTCCCACAACCACATTCACCACATCGATAGGCAGCTCGCCTTGCTTTGAGCTGAGTACCTTTATGTAGTTCTGGATGTCATTCTTCACAAAAAGGTTGATAGAGTCAAGCACCTCGCGGTTGCTCATCAGGTCAAACGGGCCATACTTTGAGATGTAACCACGCACCGTGTTGCGGTACACCTCCTTTATTACAGAGCTATACCAGTTTGCGCCATAGTTCTTTATGAGCACAGGCGACATGTTATCCTTTACCTGCAACTGAATCTGAGTATTGAAGTCGAGCAAGGTATTGTCGTTCGATGTAGCATCATCAAGGTCCTCATCGTAGGCCTGGGGAAGCATATTCACAATGACATAGTCGGTAGAGAGCCATGTATATTGCAGACCGGTCTCAACCGGGGTCATATCCACGCCACCCGAGCCGAACACCCATGGCTTGTGAACCTTTACACCCTCCTCACCGGCCTCGGGAGCAACAACCGTACACGATGCAAGCATCATACAAGCGCACAATGCACTAAACACAAAAATGTTTTTCATAGTAATATATTTATGGTAATTCATCAATTATACTTTATAGCAATTTTGTAAGTTCATCCTTTGAAATGCCCAACATCTCGGCTTTTGCCTTGAACAGCGGCAGTTCATTGTTTATGAACTCTTTCTTTATATTCTCCTTTATGCGTGCAACGGCCCCGTCCTTCACGTAGTAGCCCATGCCACGCTTGTTGTATATTATATCCTGCGACTCGAGCAGCTGATAGGAGCGTACAATGGTATTGGGGTTGACACCAACCATCGCACCCATCTCGCGTACCGATGGTATACGTTCCTCCTCGGCCCACTCGCCACGCACTATCTTCTCCTGCATCAGGTCCACGTTCTGCAGGTATATGGGTTTGTGTTCGTTATACTCCATACATCAATAGTTTACTCGTTAATATCAATAGTTTACCCGCTTGATGCGGAAATATGTAATTGTCAATGCCACAACCGTCACGAGCGTATTTACCAGCAGTGCGGTATTGTCTATCATTGCAAGCAGCTCACCCGGGGTATAGTCCGTCAAGAAATGCTCCACCCAATCAGCGAATCTCTCGGCTGCTTCGGGGAACCACACTGCAAAGAATATCATTGCAATCTGGAACAGGAACTGCACTGCCATATTGAAAAGCAGAGTCTTGATAATCTTATGCTTGCGGAAAATGGAGTTGAACATCATTACCACCGATATGTTCATCACGCACCAGAGCACAATATGTTTGCCACTTAAGAGTGCCGCAAGTTCATCACCGAAATTCCACTTGAGATTCACAATATCGACATCCGTCAGCAGATTGAACGGGTTACAGAATTCAAGTCCCGTAAAATATCCCGCTCCGGCACAGGAAAGAGCGTAGAGCAACACATCGGTTACCGACAGGGAAAGATATACCACCGCAGGTACCACTACTACGCTGACCAATGTCATCGAGAGCAGTTTCTCGAACGTACTTGCAGGCAGCATCGCATAGAAGTACCCTTTCTTGCGGTTGTTCATCTCCTTGTACACGAAATAAGGAGAGAGGAAAATCGCAAAGAAAAAGAGGGCAGTAATGAAATTGGTGCGGCTATCAAAAGGATACTCCGATGCTATCGTGAACAGCCACGCAGCCACCAGGAAGCTGGCAAACACCACCATTCCTTTGATGTAACGCGGCAGGTAGTTCCTGCACTCATATACGAACAGTTTGCCGAAACGGCCGAAATCAAATATATCGTTCATAATCCTTTACTTTATCGAGTTAATGTAGTTAAACAGCAGTTCAATATTTATGCGGCTCTCCTCGCCTGTGATGTTCCTGCTTATCGAGCAGCAGCCGCCGAGACCCGACTCAACGTAAAGCGCATCGGCAGGAGCAGCGGCCGACACCTCAAAGAGATACTCTTTCTGTATATCGCTGACACTCTTGTCGAGCAGCACCGCCTGTTTATCGAGAATCATGATATGGTCGAGCAGGTTCTCCACGTCCCTTACCTGATGTGTCGATATTATTATGGTGCGGTTCTCATCCATGGCAGCAGCCACCATGCGACGGAATTCGGCCTTGCTCGGGATGTCGAGTCCGTTCGTAGGTTCATCAAGGAACAGATAATCCGTTCTCAGGGCAAGGGCGAGAGCAAGGATAGCCCTCTTGCGCTGACCAAGCGAGAGCGAAGTGAACTTGCGTGTGACATCAATCTCGAACTCACCAAGCAAACGGGCAAAGAGCGCAGCATCGTAGTTGGGATAGAACTGCGACACCCCGGCAGCATAGTTCTCAATTGACATGTCAGGACCTTCGAAATCCTCGGGCACATAGAAAATCTTTGAAAGGAAACCCGGCTTGCGGCCTGCAGGTGACACGCCGTCAATCTCAACAGTTCCCTCTTTGGATGTAAGCAGGCCGCACAACAGCTTGAACATCGTACTCTTGCCGACTCCGTTGGCACCCAGCAGACCATATATCCTGCCCTGCTCAAAGGTAGTGCTTATGTTGTCAAGCACTTTCACATTCGAATAGGCAAACGAGAGATTCTTAATTTCAATCATAGTGTATTAGTTTATTAGTACACCGCAAATATAAAACACATATTTTACACTTTCCAAACAAAACTGCAACTTTTTTCAAAAAAATATGTAAGCCATAGATTATTCATGCATGCAGGCAGCACTATAACAGTGCTGCCTGCATGCATGAACCAGCAATTTGCGGCAATCAGTCTACAAGGCTCTTGAGGGCGCCGCCTGCCTTCTTGGCAACCACAACGACTCCATCCTTTCCAACCGGCAGAATCTTGCTGCGTGCCGACTTGATGGCATATTTTCTCATTTCGGACTTGTCACACTGCTTTTCTCCCTTTTCAATATACCTTATTGTAGCATATCCGACTTTCAGGGTTACAAAAGCATTCATAAGTCCGTTCAGGGCCGATGGCAGAACCACGTTCAACGCCTTACCGGCAATACCCAGATTACCCAGCAAAGCCCCGAAATCAAGATCATCGACGACATCATCCAAGGCTGTGATGACCAATGATGAAGAAACGACAGAGACATACAACTTGAACATCTGACTCATCGAGGGACGCCTGCCTAACTGGGCTACTACATTGTTAATCATCCTGAAGTTTATTGCCACATTCGAAATGAAGTCAAAGCTGCCGTTCTGTGATATCGCTGTAACCACAAAACTTGTGACAGCCGATTCTTTCACAACACCTTCCATTCTGCCAATGCGGTCAGCGATTATTCCCTGCAGCGCAGACTTCCTGTCACTTCCTGCCGTCAGTTCCAGTTCCTCTTCTCTGCTCAGCTTCACATCACGCCTGAACTCCTTGATATGCTCCGACAATTCCGTTGGCGTACAGCAATCCAGCCTTTCTGCGTTCAGTCCTTTCAGCGGTTTCGCCATAAGCACTTTAACTACAGGCAGCACCACCAGCCATGCCAACGCTGCGGTCACAAGCAGATAGAACAGGACAGACAGCGCAGGATGCACATTCGCAATCTTGTCGCCGATGCTTATGACATTTCCAATTATCACCAGGAGTACGATAAGCATCAAGCCCGCGACGCCACCTCCAATCATCAGGTTCCTACCTTTGTTCTTTTCAGCCATGTGTCAATTAATTTCTAAGGTCATTCAACATTTCATTCATCAGTGAGATTTCACATTCAAGCCGCTCGATATTCTTCTTCTGGCGCACATCATAATCCTCACTATACTCCACAATGCTATTCTTCAGCTTGACAAGAGTTGCATTGCATACTGTCTTGAAATCATTTTTCAGTATCTTCTTATACTCCTGCAACTTCGGTTCTACCTTCGACTTCAGATAGTCTCTTACAATATTCAGATAGTCATTCTGCTCAGAGTAATCATATTTCTTGCTCCATAGTTCCACACCAAAGAATTCGTGTCGCTCACTTATGTCGGAATAGAAAGGCTGCATTGCTGTAACTTTCATGCTCAGCACCGAGGTATCGACATCCAGCGCAAAAGTAACCTGTTCTCCTGCCACTTCCATGGCCGTTTCTTTCACGTCTTCTGTCACAAGAGAGCATGTGCTCTGAATATAGTTGCTTAATGCTGAACAGAGCAGGCTTCTGAACTGCGTATCACTGCCAACAGGAATTACATCGGAGCATTCCTGTGTTATCCTGTCAATTTTCACCTTGAGATCACTTCCTTTGATTTTTGCAGAACCCACAGGACGGAACCTGTCAACAATGGTTTCAATGGACGTTTTCCAGAGCTCCGCAATCTCCTCCTTCACAAACAGATTGTCTAGTTCATTCATAAACAGCGCGTCAACGAACTGGATTGCATCTGTTTTGGCAGGGAGTTCCTTTATTCTTCTGACCTTCTTGCAGAGAATCTCCTTTTCACTGTTTTTCTCACCGATGATTCTTTCTACGACAGCTATCGCATCATTGACAGTATCAGCCGCCTTGCCGACATTGATTGTATCCTTGATTTTCTGACGTTCACTTTTCAGTTTGTCGATAATCTCCTTTTCAACCTTGACATACTCTGCATAGGCCTCATCAATCATCCCTTCACACTCATGCTTAACCCTTTCCTTCTCGTTTATTGCTGCATATATCTTGCCAAGGTTCAGGATCTTGTCCTCAAACATTTCAATTCCGAAGCCGTTCTTCACTCTCTCCCTGCCCAGGGCAATCTGTTCATTTACATCAGCCTGTTTCTTGTCATCATCAGTCAGGAAGTACTGTGAGTCATGCACATTATGTATGAGCCATACAGGCACTTTCCCTTTCTTGTTATGGAACAGTTTGTTCAGGAACTCAATAGAAGCCTTGTTTATTGCCGTTGTCGTGCTCTGCACAAAGAAGACGACATCGGCTCTCTCGGCCATGCTGCTGTATACAAGAGTGTTATCCTTGTTCTTTTTGCTTCCGTCCAGTCCTGGCATATCAATGAGCATAATGTCATCATCAATGAAGCCGCCGCCTTTAATTCCGACAGATACCACCAGCTCATTCTTTTCGCGGTCATCATCGTGGAACAGCGTGATTATCTTCTTGATATTCTCATTGTTCAGGTCCGACACCACCTTATTTACACGCCCATCCAGCACATCATGCTCCTCGACGTTCCTTATCACATCGACAATGTAATCAAAAGTCTCTATCTTGTCTTCATCCGAGCAGTACTTCTCAGTAGGAAGATACTGCACAATCCTGTCAAGATGTTCGCCTGTAGACTTGCCGATTATCGTAGGCAAAGCCGTACACTCTTTGTACGCAGTAGGGCTCACATATCTCCTTGCGAATATATTCACAAGTGTAGACTTTCCCGATTTAACCGGTCCGACAACAAGCACAAAGAACCTTGTCGCATCAAACTCCTTACGTTTTCTTGCCAGCCTCGTAAGTATCGAAAGCAGTTCCGGGCTGAAACCGATATTATCTTTATTGTATTTGGAAAGGAGTGTATCGAGTCTCCCTATCATTGTCTCTTTTGAACGGCCGATATTGTCAGCTCCCTTGACAATATCGTTGAATCCTGTGTTACTGTCTGCCATAATATTCTATGTTTATGCAATGACTGGACCTTGCAAAGGTCGCAGATGTGTGTTTTTATAATGGCGTTAAAATTATCAAAATTTCGTGGAACAGAATAATTTTTTCAAAAAAACTGCAGTTCATACACTCATATAAGTACGTAAAACAGCAAACACAGCAACATTTCACTTTAATTTGTATCATAACTTTAATTTATATTTAGAAATATCTGTATATTTGCGATAAACAGCAAATACATAATCACTGCGAATCATATTATCATGAAAAGAATTGTTTACAGCGCATTTGTCATCTTCTTTGTCTGCGCGTGCGCGCACGTGGAGGAAACAATCACCACTTGCGACGTACTCCCCATGATCAAGAGTGCCGAGTTCAAGAGCAAGCGTTTTGCCTTTGACGGAGACGTGGCGTTGAGCATCAATGCCGGTGATGAGGACACAAGAATCCTTACCGGTTTCATTGCAGAATCTCCATTGGAGATTGCACAAGAAGGCAACAAGAGCCTCCATCTTGAGGTTGCCCCCATCGAGGGCATCACATCGCCCGAGGGCTACCGCATAGAGGCTACCGCCGACAAGGTAACTATAACGGCAGGCAGCGGCGCGGGGCTCTTCTATGGTTTGCAGACAGTCATACAGCTGCTTGACGCCGAGGGCACAATCCCCACCGGAACAATCACCGATGAGCCCGAGTTCGCCTACCGTGGTCTCATGCTCGACGTCAGCCGCCATTTCTTCGGCAAGGAGTTCGTGAAGAAGCAGATTGACGCCATTGCACACTTCAAGATGAACCGTCTGCATCTGCACCTCACCGACGCAGCCGGATGGCGCATCGAGATAAAGAAGTACCCGCGCCTTACCAAGTTCGCCGCATGGCGCAGCCAGGCACTGTGGAAGGAGTGGTGGTTCGGCGACCGTCTTTATGCCGAAGAGGGAAGTCCCGAGGCTCATGGCGGCTACTACACCCAGGATGACATACGCGAGCTTGTGAAGTACGCAGCCGACCGTTACGTGACAATCATCCCCGAGATTGAGATGCCCGCCCACAGCGAGGAGGTACTCACAGCATACCCTGAGCTCTCATGCACCCACGAGCCATACAAGCAGGCCGATTTCTGCGTAGGCAACGAAAAGGTTTATGAATTCCTTGAGAACGTGCTTGCCGAAGTCATCGAACTGTTCCCGTCAGAGTACATACACATCGGCGGCGACGAGGCAGGCAAGTCATCATGGCCCTCTTGCCCATTGTGCCAGAAGCGCATGAAGGAGGAGGGACTCAGCGACGTCAACGAGCTGCAGAGCTACCTCATCGAGCGCATCGAGAAGTTCCTGAACAGCAAGGGACGTCAGATTATCGGCTGGGACGAGATTCTTGAAGGCGGTCTTGCCCCCAACGCCACAGTCATGTCATGGCGCGGCACCGAGGGCGGACTTGCAGCAGTCAACAGCGGCCACAAGGCTGTGATGACCCCCGGCGGATACTGCTATCTGGACTCATATCAGGATGCTCCTCACACACAGCCCATGGCATTCGGTCCCTACATGCCATTGCAGAAGGTCTACTCATACGACCCGCGCGAGGGGCTCAACGAAGAGCAGGCAAAACTCATCTACGGCATACAGGGTAACCTGTGGGTAGAGTACATCCCCACCGAGGAGATGGTAGAGTACATGATATACCCGCGCATCCTCGCCATTGCCGAAATCGGTTGGCGCAACCCCGCCGGGCGCGACTATGATGAGTTCAGGCAGAGAGCCATAACAGCAGTTAACAGACTGCGTGACAACGGGTATAACGCATTCGACCTCGAGAATGAGTTCGGCCAGCGCAAGGAGGCACAGCAGACCAACGAGCATCTTGCCAAGGGATGCCCTGTGGCGTATGCCGAGAATGCGCCATTCAACGAGAAGTACAATGCCGGAGGCGAGACAGCGCTTACCGACGGTGTCCATGGCGGCTGGACATATACCGATGAGAAGTGGCAGGGATTCATCCGCAGCGGTGTCGACGTAGTCATTGACCTGGGTAGCGAGAAGGAGATAAACAGCGTGGCAGCCGACTTCATGCAGATGTGCATCCCCGACGTATGGATGCCCGCCGAGGTAATCATCTCGTTGTCAAGCGACGGAGAGGCGTTTACCGAGGTTGCGAGAATAGCGCACGAGGTAGTGCGCGATGAAGGGCTGTCGTTCAAGAATTTCGGTTGGAGCGGCAATGCCAAGGCACGTTACGTCAAGTACCAGGCAAACCGCGGCCCACAGCGCGGCTGGCTCTTCACAGATGAGATTGTGATAAAATAAATATGTGAAGTGTGGGAGCTCCTCCTCTTGAGCAAGAGGAGGTGGCACAAGCGAAGCGCAGTGACGGAGGAGTTGGAAAAACAACTGCAATAAAGAATTGAACTCCCTCCCCTTGCGGGACTCCCTCTTCAATAAGAGGGAGAGTTAGAACAGGAGTTGGAAAACAACAACAAAAATAAAAGCTCCTCCTCTTGAGCAAGAGGAGGTGGCACAAGCGAAGCGCAGTGACAGAGGAGTTGGAAAAACAACTGCAATAAAGAATTGAACTCCCTCCCCTTGCGGGACTCCCTCTTCAATAAGAGGGAGAGTTAGAACAGGAGTTGGAAAAC